>JAYTOI010000189.1:0-34320 GCA_043747875.1 Pseudomonadota bacterium
GCCGCGCTCGAAGTGGCCGAGTCTATCAGGGAGCGCGCCGGACGGCGCTAGAAGCCCGGTCAGCCGCGCGGGTGATGCGTTCCGTGCATTTCTTTCATGCGCTCGCGTGCGACGTGCGTGTAGATCTGCGTGGTCGACAGGTCCGAGTGGCCGAGCAGCATCTGCACCACGCGCAGGTCGGCGCCGTGATTCAGCAGGTGCGTGGCAAAAGCGTGGCGCAGCGTGTGCGGCGACAGCTCTTTGTCTATGACGGCCTTGCGCGCGTAGCGCTTGATGATGTGCCAGAAGGCCTGGCGGGTCATGCGATCGCCGCGGCGCGTCGGGAACAGATAGTCGGTGGTGCGGTCCAGCAGGATCTCGCTGCGCGGTGCGCGCACGAAGTCGGTCAGCCAGCGAACGGCTTCCTCGCCGAGCGGAATCAGGCGCTCGCGATTGCCCTTGCCCATGATCCGGATGACACCCTGGTTGGTGTTGATCTGGTTGTACTTGAGGTTCACGAGCTCGGAGACGCGCAGGCCCGTGGCGTACAGCACCTCGAGCATGGTGCGGTCGCGATGACCCAGCGGATCGGCTATTGCCGGTGCGCCGAGCAGTGACTCGACCTCTTCTTCGGTGAGCGACTTCGGCAGCGAACGGCCGATCTTCGGCATCGCAATCTGAGCAGTCGGATCATCCTTGATCACTCCCTCGCGAACGAAGTAGCGGAAGAAGCGACGGAACGACGAAAGCTGGCGCGCGGTGGAGCGCGGACGTGCGCCCATTTCGACGCGGAACGCGATGAATCCGAGCAGATCCGCGCGCGAGGTCTTGATGATCGGGACACCTCGCTCGGCCAGCCAGCGCGCGAGCGCAGTCAGGTCGGCACGGTATGCGGCGAGCGTGTTGGCGGACAGTCCGCGCTCCATCCAGACCGCGTCGAGAAATTTCGACACCGTGGCGTCGGCGGCGGCGGCGGCAGCGGCGGCGGCTGCGTCGGGAGCATGCGCCTCGCTGGAAGCTGTAGCTTGTTTGACCAAGACGTGATTGCCTTAAGACGTATGCGGATTAACGCGTCGCGGCAGTATGGGGATGGGAGCTATCCCTGAGGCGTGATGACCTTCACAGCTCGATAAAACCATTAACATAAAGAGAACCAGTTCACATGCCAGCAGGCGCCTAACCGGCCAAAAGTGGCGCATGACCTCGAGCCCCGTTCCTCCGCGTGCCCCGTGGCCGGCGCTGATCTCCGTTCCACTGCGCTTTATCTACGGTGTGTACGCCGCAATCGTGTTTCTGACCGTCGTGCTGGGCGCGCTGGCGTGCGTCCTGCTGGTTCCCGGCCTGCGGCGGCGACGTGGCGCCGCCCGCAACGCAGCAAGGGTGTTTTTCCTTTTGACGGGCATGCCGCTGCGTGTGCGTGGCCTGGAGAATCTGCCGCCCGGCCAATGCGTGGTCGTTGCAAACCATGTGAGCTACCTCGATGGCGTCGTCATGGCGGCCGCACTGCCACCGCGCTTCGGATTCGTGATCAAGCGTGAGATGAATGACGTTCCGGTCGCGGGTTTGCTCCTGCGGCGCATCGGCTCGGAGTTCGTCGACCGATTCAATCGTCACAAGGGCGGCACCGACGCGCGGCGCGTGCTGCGCACCGCGGCCAGCGGTCATTCGCTGGTGTTCTTTCCCGAAGGCACGTTCACGAGGGAAGTCGGCCTCGGAAAATTTCACACGGGGGCGTTCGTGATCGCGGCGCGCGCGGCGTGTCCCGTGGTACCGGCCGTGATCCTCGGCACGCGGCGGAACATGCCATCGACGCGCGTCCTGCCGCGGCCGGGGGGCATCGAGGTGCGCTACGGCGCGCCGATCGTGCCGGTGGCGGCGGCACCGCACGAAGACCCGGCACTGGTGCTGCGCGATCGCTCGCGCGCGGCGATTCTCGAGCAGTTAGGTGAGCCGGATCTCTGCGCGTAACCGGGGACAGGGTGGAACGCAGGATGAGGTCGCTGGGCCGGCATGATGTCGCCCGTCGTCGGGTCGCTGCCGCCGTCCCCGTTTGCCCAGCAACGAGCAACTACATGTGACGCCGGTACTGCCCTCCAACCTCATAGAGCGCCCGCGTGATCTGCCCCAGTGAGCACACGCGCACCGTCTCTAACAACTCCGCGAACACGTTGCCGCCGCCGGCTGCCACTTCCTGCAACCGCTGCAGCGCCACCGGCGCCTCCGCCGCATGGCGCGCCTGGAATGCGCGCACCGCGTCGACCTGCGCGCACTGCTCTTCCTCGGGCGCCCGGAACAATGTCGCCGCCGCGTGCTCGCTCTCGCCGCGCGCGTTGAGAAACGTGTTTACGCCGACGATGGGCAGCGAGCCGTCGTGCTTGCGCGTCTCGTAGTGCAGGCTCTCTTCCTGGATCTTGCCGCGCTGGTACATCGTCTCCATGGCGCCCAGCACGCCGCCGCGCTCGGCCAGCGACTCGAACTCCACGTACACCGCCTCTTCCACCAGATCCGTCAGCGCCTCGATGGCGTAGGAGCCCTGCCAGGGATTCTGGATCTTGTTGAGCCCGAGCTCGCGATTGATGATGAGCTGGATCGCGACCGCGCGCCGCACGCTCTCCTCCGTCGGCGTGGTGAGCGCCTCGTCGTACGCATTGGTGTGCAGCGAATTGCAGTTGTCGAACAGCGCGTACATCGCCTGCAGGGTGGTACGGATGTCGTTGAACTGTATCTCCCGCGCGTGCAGTGAGCGGCCCGAGGTCTGGATGTGATACTTGAGCATCTGGCTGCGCGGGCCGGCGTCGTATACGTCGCGCATCGCGCGCGCCCAGATGCGCCGCGCGACGCGGCCGATCACCGCGTACTCCGCATCCATGCCGTTCGAGAAGAAGAACGACAGGTTCGACGCGAAGTCGTCGATCCGCATGCCGCGCGCCAGGTAGTACTCGACGATGGTAAAGCCATTTGCCAGCGTGAACGCCAACTGCGTCACCGGGTTCGCACCGGCCTCGGCGATGTGATAACCCGAGATCGACACGGAGTAAAAATTCCGCACGTCGTTGTCGCTGAAGAACTGCTGGACGTCGCCCATCATGCGCAGCGCGAACTCCGTGGAGAATATGCAGGTGTTCTGCGCCTGGTCTTCTTTCAGGATGTCGGCCTGCACCGTGCCGCGCACGCGCGCGAGCGCATCCGCGCGCAGGTGGGAATATTCGTCCTCGGAGAGCAGACCGAGCGCGACCAGCGCGCGACCGCCCGTGCCCAGCAGTCCCAGGCCGGAGCCATCGTGGCCGGCCGGCAGCGCGCCCCGATAGCGCGGTCGTTCCGGCATGGCGCGCTTCAGTGCGTCCTCGACCGCGGCCCAACGGCCACCCTCGCGCAGGAACGTCTCGACGCGCTGATCGATGGCGGTGTTCATGTACATCGCGAGGATCATCGGCGCGGGGCCGTTGATGGTCATCGACACGGAGGTGGAGGGCGCGCACAGATCGAAGCCCGAGTACAGCCGCTTCATGTCGTCGAGCGTGGCGATCGACACGCCGGAGTTGCCCGTACGGCCGAAGATGTCGGGTCGCATGTCGGGGTCCTCGCCGTACAGCGTGGTGGAGTCGAATGCGGTAGATAGGCGCGTGGCCTCATGCCCGGCGCCCAGGTAGTGGAAGCGGTGGTTAGTGCGCTCGGGCGCACCCTCGCCCGCGAACATACGGGTCGGATCTTCCTCTTCGCGCCGGTAGGGATATACCCCACCGGTATAGGGGTACGCACCCGGCAAGTTCTCGTTGGCGAGGAAACGCACGATCTCGCCCCACCCGGAAAGCCTCGGCGGCGCGAGCTTGGGGATGAAACGGTGACTCAGCGATTCCGTGTAGTTGGCACCGCGCACGTCGCGACCGCGCACTGTGTACGAGTATTCCGGGTCTGTGATGCCATCCACGCGCGCCGGCCAGGCTTCGAGCGCTGCGCGCCCCTCCGCACCGATGTCCTCGAGAGCGCGGTTGTACGCGGCGCGCAGTTCCACGTGCGGCGCGCCGGCGCCGATCGCGGCCGGAGTCAGCGGCGCGGGCAGCGCCGGGTCTTGCACCGCCTCGAGCGCGAGATACAGCCCCTGCGCGCGCTCGGCCGCGGCGGCGGCGGCCTCGGCGCGTTTGCGCGCCTCACGCCCGCGCATGGCGATCTCGGCCAGGTACCGCACGCGCGCCGCGGGAACCAGCGGATCGCGCGACTTGAATTCCGTGGGAGCGGCGGCGAGCGCCGTACCGTCGCGCGTCGTCCAGCGACCCGCCGTGCTCTCGCGATCGAGCGCGCCGCACAGCGCGAGGAACAATCTGTTTACGCCCGGATCGTTGAAGCGGCTCGCGATGGTCGGATACACGGGCACCGCATCGTCGGGCGCCTGCAATTGATCGGGATGATTGCGCCGCCACTGCTTGCGCACGTCGCGCAGCGCGTCCTCGGCGCCGCGCTTCTCGAACTTGTTCAATACCACCATGTCGGCGAAATCGAGCATGTCGATCTTCTCGAGCTGGCTGGCCGCGCCGTACTCCGCGGTCATCACGTACAGCGACAAATCCGCGAGGTCGACGATCTCCGTGTCGCTCTGCCCGATGCCCGCGGTCTCCACGATCACGAGGTCGAAGTCCGCGGCACGGTACAGCGCGATCACGTCGGCCAGCACCTCACTGGTGGCGAGGTGTTGCCGCCGCGTCGCCAGCGAACGCATGAATACGTTCGGCGCCGAGAGCGAATTCATGCGGATACGGTCGCCCAGCAACGCACCGCCCGAGCGGCGCCGAGTCGGATCGATGGCCACGACGGCCACGTGCCGATCCGGGAAGTTCCGCACGAAGCGCTGCAGCAGCTCGTCGGTCAGCGAGCTCTTGCCCGCACCGCCCGTACCGGTAATGCCGATGACCGGCGCGACGTGCTTGCCGGTGACGCGCGTGCTCAATTGCCGGCGCAGGTCGTCGGCATCGCCGCCGTCGATGCTGGTGCCGCCCTCGAGCATCGTGATGGCGCGCGCGATGGTGCCGTGCTCGGTGACCGCCGGCAGCGCGCGTGAGGTGACATCGATCGAGCGCCGGCCGACGCGTTTGAACACGTCGGAGATCATGCCGGCGAGGCCCAACTGCCGGCCGTCCTCGGGTGTGTAGATCTTCGCGACGCCGTAGGCCTCGAGCCCCGCGATCTCTTCCGGAGAAATCGTGCCGCCGCCGCCGACTATGACGCGGATGTGCTCCGCGCCCAGCTCGCGCAGCATGTCGATCATGTAGCGAAAGTACTCGTTGTGTCCGCCCTGGTAGCTCGACACCGCGATGCCATCCGCATCTTCCGCGATCGCCGCGCGCACGATGTCGGCGACGCTGCGATTGTGGCCGAGATGCACCACCTCCGCACCGCCCGACTGCAACAGGCGCCGAATCATGTTGATGGCGGCATCGTGTCCGTCGAACAATGACGCGGCGGAGACGAAGCGCGGCGGCCGGCCAAGCTCGGGTGGCTTCATGTTACTGACTGGTAAGATTGGTTACCGCAGAGTAGCCTCTGGACTCCGCAGCACGCCAGCCCTTTCCGAGATGCCATGCCTGCCGCCCCCGCACGCCTCCGCAAGTCCTTGACCCGACAGGCTTCCCCGTGGGCGGCGCGGCGTGCCTCGCGCGCCGGCCGCGCGCTGAAACGCGACGCCGTCATCCTGGCCGCGGCGCGCGCCTTCCGCACCCGCGGCTACCACAACACTTCGCTCGACGACCTGGCGGCCGGCCTCGGCGTCACCAAGCCCACTCTCTATCTATATGTACCCGGCAAAGAGGCCATGCTGTTCGAGTGCTTCCGGGCGGGCCTGGTACAGATCCAGGCAACGCTCACGGAATGCGAGAGCGGCGAAGGCGCGGCGCGCGAGCGGCTGTTCGCGTTCATCCGCGGGTATGCCGTGGCTATTGTTGGCGACTTCGGGTGGTGCATGCTGCGCGCCGAGGACCAGCACCTGGGCGCGGCGCTGAGCCGCCGCATCAAACTACTGAAGGCCGGCATCGACAAGCGCATGCGTGCGCTCATCGACGCCGGCGTGGCCGACGGCTCGATCCGCGCCTGCGATACGAAGATGACCGCGTTCGCGCTCGCGGGCGCGCTCAACTGGATGGGGCATTGGTATCGCGAGGATGCGACGCTGAAGCCCACCGAGATCGCCGATAGATTCATCGACGTGTTCAATCGCGGCCTCCGAGGCCGAGATTGACCATGAACCAAAATCGCGGCCTTCACTGCGGCAACTGAGCAGAGATTCCGGAGAACCTACATGATAGAAATCGTCATCGCCTCCGCCCTGCGCACGCCCATCGGCGCATTCCAGGGCGTGCTCTCCCCCGCCACCGCGCCGCAGCTCGGCAGCGCCGCCATCGAGGGCGCGTTGGCGGCCGCCAAGATCGCGGGCACCGACGTGCAGGAAGTGCTCATGGGCTGCGTGCTGGCCGCCGGCCTGGGCCAGGCGCCCGCGCGCCAGGCCGCGCTCGGCGCCGGCATTTCGCAGGGCGTACCCACCACCACCATCAACAAGATGTGCGGCTCGGGCATGAAGGCCATCATGATGGCCGCCGACCAGATCCGCGCGGGCGACGTGCAGATCGCAGTGGCGGGCGGACTCGAGTCGATGAGCAACGCGCCCTATCTACTTCCGAAGGCACGCGCCGGCATGCGCATGGGGCACGGGGAAGTGCTCGACCACATGCTCTACGATGGCCTGCAGAGCCCGTTCGACGGCCAGCTCATGGGCGTGTTTGCCGAAGCCACGGCGCAGAAATACGGCTTCTCGCGCGCGGATCAGGATGCATTCGCCACGGAATCCACGCAGCGCGCCTTGAAGGCGGTGAACTCGGGCGCATTCGCCGCCGAGATCACGCCCGTCACCGTGAAGGGACGCAAGGGCGAGACCGTGGTCGACCAGGACGAAACGCCGTTCACCGTGGATCTCGCGAAGATCGCGCTGCTCAAGCCCGCATTCCGCAAGGATGGCACGGTCACTGCCGCCTCGTCGTCGTCGATTTCCGACGGCGCCGCGGCCACCGTGTTGATGTCCGCCGCGGAAGCCACGCGTCGCGGACTCCAACCGCTCGCGAAAATCATCGGGTATGCGAGCTTCGCACGCGAGCCCGAGTGGTTCACCACCGCGCCGGCGGGCGCCATCCAGAAGCTGCTCGCGCAGCTCGGCTGGAAGGCCGGCGACGCTCACCTATACGAGGTCAACGAGGCGTTCGCGACGGTGACGATGGCCGCGATGCGCGACGTCGGCATCGACCATGCGCGCTGCAATGTCAATGGCGGCGCATGCGCGCTCGGCCACCCGATCGGCGCCACGGGCGCGCGCATCGTCGCCACGCTGGTGCACGCGCTGCGTGCGCGTGGCGGGGGACGCGGCATCGCATCCCTGTGCATCGGAGGCGGTGAGGCCACCGCAATCGCCGTCGAGGTGTCCGGCTGAGTTACAAGAGAGCGCGCGAGTTCGCTATGCTGTGCGGGCTTTGAGTTCCGCGCAGGAAAACGTTCCATGAAGATCAGCGACGCGCGCGCCGTGATCACCGGCGGTGCCTCAGGCCTCGGCAATGCCGTGGCGCGCCACATCGTGGCCGCCGGCGGGCGCGTTACTTTGTTAGACGTCCAGGAGGGTCCAGGCCTGGCTGCGGCAACGGCGCTCGGTAGCCAGGCGAGTTTCGCCAAATGCGACGTCACTTCCGAGACGGAGGTGAACGCGGCGATGGACAGCGCACGCGCGGCGCTGGGCGGCATCAACCTGCTCGTCAATTGCGCAGGTGTCATCGGTGCGGGCCGCGTACTCGGCAAGAACGGACCGATGGCCGGCGACTTCTTCACGAAAGTCGTGCACATCAATTTGATCGGCACCTTCCTCTGCGACAAGGCGGCCGCGGCCATCATGCAGGCGAATACGCCGAATGCCGATGGCGAGCGCGGCGTCATCATCCATACCTCTTCCGTCGCCGCATTCGAAGGGCAGATCGGCCAGGCCGCGTACGCCGCGACCAAGGCCGCGGTCGCGGGCATGACGCTGCCGATCGCGCGCGAGCTCGCCATGTTCGGCATCCGCGTCGTGTCACTCGCGCCCGGCATCTTCGGCACGCCGATGCTCGGCGCCATGCCGCAGGAGATCCAGGACTCGCTGGGCAAACAAGTGCCGTTTCCGCAGCGCCTGGGCAAACCCGAGGAGTTTGCGACGATGGTGCAAACCATCTTCGAAGTGGCCTATCTGAACGGCGAGACGATACGACTCGATGGCGCGATCCGCATGCAGCCGAAATGAGCACGCCCGGACCTGCACAACGCGATGTGATGGAGTACGACGTCGCCGTCGTCGGCGCCGGCCCGGCCGGGCTCGCCACCGCCATCCGCCTCAAACAACTGAAGCCCGAGCTCACCGTCTGCATCCTCGAGAAAGGCTCGACCGTCGGCGCACATGCGCTGTCCGGTGCCGTGCTCGAGCCCGGACCGCTGGACGCACTGCTGCCCGAGTGGCGCCAGGCATCGCTGCCCATCTGCGTGCCCGTGACGCGCGACGAGTTCAAGTGGTTAGGCCGCGGCGACGCCCGCAGCGTGCCGTGGACGCCGAGCTACCTGCACAATGAAGGCAACTTCATCGTGTCGCTCGGGGGGCTGGTCGCGTGGATGGCGACGCAGGCGGAAGGGCTGGGCATCGACGTATTCGCCGGCTTCGCCGCCGCGCTGCCGCTGTTCGACGACGACGGCTCCGTGGCCGGCGTGCAGATCGGTGACATGGGCGTGCAGCACGATGGCGCGCGCGGTCCTAACTACACCCCCGGACCCGAGGTGCGCGCGCGCCTGACGGTGATCGCCGAAGGCTGCCGCGGCAGCCTCGCGAAGGCGCTCATCAAGCGCTACAAACTCGACTCCGCCTGCGATCCGCAGGTCTATGCGCTCGGCATGAAGGAGCTGTGGCAGCTTCCGCCGGGACGCGCGCAGCCCGGGCTCGTGCAGCACACCGTCGGCTGGCCGCTCGATCCGAAGACGTATGGCGGCAGCTTCGTCTACCACCTGAACGACAATCGCGCGTACGTCGGCTTCGTCACCGGCCTCGACTATCGCGATCCACGCTTCTTCCCGTTCGAAGCGTTCCAGCAGTTCAAACATCACCCTTCGATGCACGAATTCCTGAAGGGCGGGGAAATCCTCTCGGCCGGCGCGCGCACCATCTCAGCCGGCGGGTTTCAGTCGCTGCCGAAACTCGAGATGCCCGGCGCGGTGATAGTGGGCGACTCCGCCGGCACTCTGAACGTGCCCAAGATCAAGGGCATTCACCAGGCCATCCGCTGCGGCGCAGGCGCGGCCGAGTATTTCGCCGAGACCAACACCAGCATCGGGTTCGATGCAGTATTCAGGCGCTCGGACGCCATGGCCGAGCTGCGTGAAGTGCGCAACATCAAGCCCGGGTTCAAACTCGGCCTCAAGCTCGGGATGCTCAATGCCGGCCTCGAGAGCATGCTCGGTGGCAAGTCGCCGTGGACGCTGCGCAACGTCGCCACCTATCCACTCGAGAAGCTGGCCGAGTACGAGTCGCCGAACCGGCACTGGGTGAATCGCGATCTGCCGCCGCGCGACCGGCTGTCGTCGGTCTTCTTCGCGGTGACCGCCCACGATGAAGTGCAGCCGCCGCATCTGAAGGTGCGCGACAAGAACATCTGCGCGACCACCTGCGCCACGGAATATGGCAACCCGTGCACGCGGTTCTGCCCGGCGAGCGTGTACGAAATGGTGGATGACGAGGCCGGCGGCAAGCGCCTGCAGATCAATGCCGCGAACTGCGTGCACTGCAAGGCCTGCGACATCAAGGATCCTTACCAGATCATCGACTGGGTCACGCCCGAGGGCGGCTCCGGTCCCAACTATCAACTGTTGTGAACGAACCCAATGACGTCCTCGGCGATCTCTACGCCAGGGAGATTGCCAAACGCGGCTTTACGCCCGACAAGGCGCAGCGCGCCGCCATCGCACGGCTCGAGCGTCTGCGCCGCGACCTCGCCGAGGCCGCCGCCGCGCCGCTGGGCAAACGCCTGCTGCGCGGACTCACCAGCAATGGTGATATTCCGCAGGGCGTGTATCTGTGGGGCGGCGTCGGGCGCGGCAAGACGTGGTTGATGGATCTCTTCTTCGCCTCACTGACCATGGCCGGCAAGCGCCGCACACACTTCTACCGCTTCATGCAGGAAGTGCACGGCGACCTGAAGCGGCTCAAGGGCATGCAGGCCCCCCTCGAGGGCGTGGCCGACAAGATCGCGAAGAAGGCGCGCGTCATCTGCTTCGACGAGTTGTTCGTGTCGGATATCGCCGATGCCATGATCCTGGCCGGGCTGCTGAGCGCACTGATGAAGCGCGGCGTGGCCCTGGTATTCACATCGAACGTGAAGCCGAAAGATCTGTACAAGAACGGCCTGCAGCGCGACCGGTTCGTACCCACGATCGCGTTGCTCGAGAAGCATTGCGAGGTGGTCGCGGTGGATGGTGGCGTCGACTACCGCCTGCGCCAGCTCACCGCGGCGCCTATCTATCTGCCCACCGGCGCGCCGGATACGCCACAGAAGCTGCTGGAGCTGTTCGACGATCTGTCGGATGAGGATGTCGAGACCGGCGGCGACGTCACCGTGAACCACCGCAAGATCAAGGTGGTGCGCGAGAGCGAGAACGTCATCTGGTTCGAGTTCGCGGCGCTGTGCGAGGGACCGCGCAGCCCGGCCGACTATGTGGCCATCGCCAGCGAGTATCAGAGCGTGATCGTGGCGAACGTGCCCGTGTTCGGCATGGATGCGGACAACGCGGCGCGCCGGTTCATTTCGGTGATCGATGAGTTCTACGACCGCGGCGTGAATGTGATTCTGTCGGCCGCCGCGGCACCGGCGGAGCTGTACAAGGGCGAGAAGCTCAAGTTCGAGTTTCAGCGCACTTCGAGTAGATTGTCCGAGATGCAGAGCGAGGAATATCTCGCGCGGGCACATCGCGCAGCGTAACCGGTCCGCCCGGAGGGATGAGGCGGTCTACATCGCCACCCGTCCCGCGGGTGCTCGTCCCTTCTCCGGCAACCTCGCCCGGCTCGCGACGCGCAATGCGCTACGCGCGATGCAGGCGCAGCCTACCGAACCAGGACGCCTACACGGGCGCGCGGCTCCCTCTGATCACGCCACACCGGCGCGGGTCCCAGGCTGTCCATCAGAGGTGGACCATGCCGAAACCAAAATCCGTTGATCTCGATGCACTGCTCGATCAGTCGGGTGATGATGTCCCGAAAGGACACGACATCCGATCCGTCGGACCCAGCGACAGCTCCGACACCGGCGCCGACATGATCGGCATCGGCGGACTGGACAGCACCACCGATCGCAACGGCACCGGCGAGCGTGCCAGCGTGGAGAACGATGCGGACGCGGATGCAGCGCTGGACATCGGAGCCGACGGGATAGTCGAAGCCGAAGAAGTCGGCCTCGGCGGCGGACTCGACCAGGCCGAAGAGGCGCAGCTCGGAGTCACCGACGAGGAGATCGATGCCGCGGTCCGGGATCGACTCGGACTCGAGCGCAAATAGCGAACACGCCTCAGAGACTGTGCGGATCTGCGGGGCGGCAGATGCGGACGTGAGGCGGAAGTTCGTGGACTCCCTGACGTTCACGTCCGCGGCTGACTAGCTGCCGGGCCCTTCGCCAGTCACCGTCGGCCGCGCACGATACAACGTCCACGCGGCCGCGCCGAACACCAGGCCGTTCGCCACCACCACCGGCAGCGCACCGATCATCGCGCCGTAGACGATCCACAGCGTGGCGCCCGCCATTTGCGCCGCGCGCAGCAGCGCGGCGCGTTTGAAGAAATACGAGCTCACGAACATGGCCGTGGCGACCCAACCCAGTGTCTCGGTCATGGTCAGGCGGCTCCGAGAGCCGCGGCTCCAGCTTCGAACTCGCGGATCTGCACGCGATCAGTGCGCGCACGCTGCCAGTGGTCGAGCGCCAGGCCCGTCGACTCGAGATGTGCGTTGATCTCCGCCCTGCGCATGCCCAGCACTTGATCGAGAACCGGCACCAGCACGCTGCTGGCGTTGTCGCTGAGCACCGTGCTTCGTGCGATCCGTGCGAGTTGACGGTTCTCCGAGACCGCTATCGTGAAGCCGTCACCGTTGTTGACGTGCAGCATCACGTGGATGTCCGAACTGCCGTCGCCGACGTAGATAGTGTCGTGGGGTTCGATGCCGAGCCTGGATTCCAGCTCGTCGAGCACCGCCACCTTGCCGTAACCCGCGCGCACGCGGCCGATCGAGCGCACCTCGCCGGTGTGCGGGTCGTAGTCGAGCTCCGTGCCGAAGATGTTCTCCGCCGCCACGATGCCCTCGAGCGCCGACACCACCACTTCGCGCGGCGCGGCCGAGACCACATAGAACGAGAAGCGGTTGCCGCCGACGCCGCGCCGCAGGAAGTCGACGAACGGGCGCAGCCCGTCTTTGAGACGCACGCGTTTGCCGGCTTCGACGAGGTGCTCGCGGCGGACACCGC
Organism: Pseudomonadota bacterium; assembly: GCA_043747875.1. Lineage (GTDB taxonomy): Bacteria > Pseudomonadota > Gammaproteobacteria > Steroidobacterales > Steroidobacteraceae > CADEED01. The sequence goes on from JAYTOI010000189.1 coordinate 12,525, forward strand.
GGAATTCCGGATCGTGGCGAATCAGGTATGCGAGCTCGCCGCCCTGCTGCACCAGATGGCTGCGGGCGAGGCCTGCGACCTTGTGTTCGAAGTTGGGGATGCCGAGGAGCTCGGAGAGCTCGGATCCGGAATCGTTATGACTCAGCGTCTGGTCGAAATCGGACGCGAGGAGAAAATGTTTTCCAGGCTTTATGTTCACAAACTACTCCAGTCATTTGCCCTCGTTTGCGAATGCAGAATTCTCGTTGGGAGAAACCTTAACAGCCGGGATGTGGCCGAAAGGTGCAAACGGTCACATGAGATCGGTGAGATTTTTGAGGGGGGGCATGAATGGAGGCGGAAATGCGCCGGCGGTGTGCGGAGCACGAAGGAAGTCCCAAATCGGACGCGTTCGGACGACCGCTGATTCGTTTGCCCAGGATGCCTGCACGGGTGGCTCGATCAGGCAGACATCGCCGCGAAGCCGCCAACGAGCACGAAGTCGATTTCCAATCCGCGCTGGTGATGCAACGCGCGCTGCTCCGGAGTCATGCGCAGGGACTCATCGATCGTGGTGGTGGGTGAGCTTCCTACCGCGCAACTTTGCGGGCGCGGAGCCACAGGCCGACCGCGACACAGCACCACGCGATGAAAAAGCCCGACATGCTGCCCACGGCCAAGGAGAAGAATTGCACGTTGTAGCGCGAGTGGGCATAGGGCAGCCACTCGAGCAGCGCGACGAGCAGCGTCGCGGCACCGAGGAACCACAGCGCGCCGAGTCGGGCTCGCTCGCTGATCGCGTAAGGCCGCATGAGAGACCTCGCAGGCTGGCGGTGCAGATGCCGCGCCCAGATTGCGAGAGTCACCAGACCGACCACCGAGCTCAATGCATGCAGCAGGTGATAGATAGGCAGCCACGCAAATCCCGGGGTGGGGGCTAGCAAGGCGCCAAACGCGTCCGTCGCGAAAGTGCCGGGATGAGTGAAGGCGTCCCAGAGAAGATGAGTTACCGCGCCCAGGACGACGGCGACCGACGCGCGCGCGATGAGCGCCGGAGTAATCGCATCCGTGTGCGCGAACCGCGTGTGCCAGCGGTCGGATAGCAGCGTAATGGTCGCCTTTTCGAGAATCGCGACGTAGAACAGCCACACCAGCAAGCCTGCGGGCCACGCGAAGATGAAGAGTCCCGAGAAACTGTGCGTCAGCGCGCGGCTCGCCTGGTGCGAGAAAAAATATCCGAAGTCGGGTGCCATGCTTCCGATCATCAGGGCGGTCAAGGGCAGCCTGTGCTTGCCGAAGAAATGCAGCGGCAAGACGGCAGCCGCGTGAGAAACAGTGAACGGCACTTCGATCTCGGGAATGAATGTGGGTCGAGCGTAACGCGAACTGGAGAATCACGCGTCGAGGGCGTGGGTACCGTCAGAGGAATTCGCTGATTGGGGTTCGAAGTGGTGACTGCTTCGAGCTGGACCGGTTGATCTGGACGCGGCCGGACCTTCACCAGCCTGTTTTCCCCTTTCTCATCCGACACTTGCGCTCCTGCGTTGTTCTTTTCACCCGTCACCACGCGAATCGAGCTAACTTCCTCCCAACAAGTAGAACAACAGGAGCGGTCTCATGCCCTGCACCGGCGACGGATCTTTCGGCACTCGTTCCTTCTTCCCAATCCTGCGCAACTGGGCCCGCACCCGGACGCTGACCCCGCCCAACCTGCTCTTCCCCACCTCCGTCCAACAAATCGCGGCCGCGGTCAGTGCCGTCGAAGCCGGTGGCGGCGTGCTGCGCGCGGTCGGCAGCAATTGGTCCTATACCGAGGTCGCGCTGACTCGCGACGTCTCGCACGTCCTCGACCTCTCCGCTCTCTCCAACATCCTGAACGGCGACACCGTCACCGACATGAGCGCGGTCCTGCCCTTCGCCCTCACGGACGCCGCGCGCGACAACGCGGCGAACCTCATCCACGTGGAAGCGGGCATCAAGATCCACGCCCTCAACTGCGCGCTGGACGGTCGCGGCAAGGCGATGGCGACGCTCGGTGGCAGCAACGGGCAATCGCTGGGCGGAGTGCTCGGCACGGCCACGCACGGCTCGGATATCGACCTCGCTCCGATTGCCGATCAGGTGCGCGCGATCCACCTCGTCGGCCCGGGCGGGCTCGAGTGGTGGATAGAGCCTGCCGCGGGCGCGGGCAATATCACGCTGCGTTCGCGCCTCGAAGACGCGCGCAACCGGAATCTGCTGTGCGCCGACATCCGCATCGAATACGACACGGAGCTCTTCAACGCGGTGCTGGTGTCGGCGGGGCGCATGGGCGTCATCTACTCGGCAGTGGTGGAAGTGGTGAACGCGTTCAACCTCATCGAAACCCGCACGCGCACGAACTGGAACGCGGCGCGTGCGCGCATCCAGAGCGAGATCATCGACGGCGGGCCATCGCCCGGCGGCCGGCCGCGGTTCGTCGAAGTGGTGGTGAGTCCCTACGCGGGCGGCGATGGGCAGAGAACCGCGGTGATCTCAGAGCGTCGCGTGACGGAGCTGCCATCGAACGAGGGGCAGCCGGCGCCGGACATCTTCGGTTTCATCTGCAACATTCAACCGATGACCCCGATCTTGATCGGCCTGCTGGGCCTGATCCCGGCGCTGATCATCGGCGCGACCGGCGCGGCGCTCGCCACGATCTCGTGGATGCTGTTCATCCCCTTCGTCGGCGGCATTCTCTATGCGGCGGCCTCCACGGTGCTGATCACGGCGGCCACCACGGGACTGATCGCGCTCGAAACCGCGATCATCGCGGCGCTGAACACGCCCGGCGAAAACCTGGCGGCGAAGCTCGCGAACATCGTGAACCTGGCCACGGTGATCGGGCAGAAGGGCATCGTGCCGGCGTTGATCGACGCGGTGGTCGTATTCCAGCGCGACCCGGCGGCGGCGCCCATCATCAACAAGAGCTTTCGGGTCTCGACGTCGCAGCAGGCCTGCCCGGCCTGGAGCGAGTCGCCTAACTGCATGCGCCAGATCGACGGCCTCGAGTTTGCGCTGCCGGCAACGCCGGGCAGCACGGCGCTGTTCGCATTCATGGACGATCTGTTCGCGCTGACGTCAGAGTTCTTCAATCGCAACCTGCCGCCGGGTTTCGCCTTGTCGCTGCGCTTCACGCGCGGCACGCGCGCCTCGATCGGCATGCAGCAGTTCGATCGCACGGCGTCGGTGGAGTTCATCATGTTGCGCGGCTTCTCCGGCCACGAAGAATTCATGCGTCGCGTCTACGCGATCGCGCGCACGCGCGGCGCGATTCCGCATTGGGGGTTGATCCACGAAGCGGACGCGACGGAGGTGTCCCGGCTCTACGGCGCGCGGCTGACGAACTGGCGCATGCAATTGGACCGGCTCATCCGGGCCGGCGGCGGCCGCATGGAGACCTTTCGCACGACGTTCTCGATTTCACGCGGGCTCGAACCGCTGGCGGGATGCGTGGTGCCGAGTGGTTTGGTCGACCTGTTGCGGCGGATACTCCTCGCGCTGGCGCGCTCGCGCGGCATGCGCATGGAACCGTAGCTCGAGCAGGAGGCGCTGCGTAGGGGGTTTTGATAGTTTTTCGGGGACGATGTCGAGTGAACCTGAGCGCCATGACTCGTGCGTCACGCCTGCTTCGACGCAGACTGTCGCAACCCCGACGCCAAAAAACAAAAGCCCCGACGACAGGCGTCGCCGGGGCTTGCATTCGTACCGCTTCGCGCCGCGGCTCAGGTCTTCGAAGCCTGGTAGATGCTCTCGATCGCCTTGTCCAGCGCGCCGTTGAACTCGGCGTCCGACTGCTGCGCCGTGAGGCCTTCCGTCAGCGCACGCGAGAAGCTCGCGATCATGCCGTTCTGCTTCGCCAGACGCTTGTTAGCTTCATCGCGGGGGTAACCGCCCGACAGCGCAACGACCTTGAGCACGCGCGGATGCTTCACGAGATCCGCATAGAGGTTGTCCGCCTCGGGGATCGTGAGCTTCAGCATCACCTGCTGATTCGACGGCAGCTTGTCGAGTGCCGCCTGCAGCTCGGCCTTGAGCACCTGCTCCGCGCCGGCTTTGTCGGGGCACTTGATGTCCACTTCCGGCTCGACGATCGGCACGAGGCCGTGGCCCAGCACCTGCTTCGCGATCTCGAACTGCTGCGTGACGACGGCCTTGATGCCTTCGGCGTTGTTCTGCTTGATGACCGAACGCTCCTTCGTACCGAAGATGCCCTTGACCTTCGCCTTCTTCAGGAGCTCGTCGAGCGTCGGCATCGCCTTCATCAACTGCACGCCGTTCACTTCATCCGCGAGACCCTTGTCGATCTTCAGGAACGGCACCACTTGCTTGCTGTTCCACAGGAACTCGGCCGCCGGCTTGCCCGCGAAATCGCGATCCATCGTCGCCTCGAACAAGATGGCGCCGGCGATCCGATTGCCGGCGAACGACGGGCTCGTGACGATGCGCGTACGCATCTGGTGGACGAGATCCATCATCTGCGTGTCGCCCGAGTAAGTGTTCTCTTCGATCCCGTAGAGCTTCAGCGCCTTCGGCGTGCTGCCGCCGCTCTGGTCCAGTGCCGCGATGAAACCCGGCTGGTTGCGGATCTTGGCTGCCTGCTGCTCGTTGATCATCGAACGCCCCTTCAAGTTGGTCGGTTTTTGAGAGCCGGCATGGTAAGTGGGGACCCCGGGCCGAAGCAACCGCATCGAGGGCGCGTGTTTGTCAGCGCCGCCTGTCTCTGAGACAAGTGGCGGTGGCCTACGAAGGACAGGGGGCGCCGCCTTTCAGGCTTCGGCTACCAGGACTCGAAAGAGCTCCCGCGCTTTTCGAAACTTCAAGCGCGATGCGCCCTGTCCCGACCACAAGGAGATGACGTCCGCTCTGCCCGCCTTCAGTGCCGCCTCTTTCAACCGGGCTGTCAACCAACCCTGCACGGGATACGGCGGCAGCTGCGCCTCATTCCCGCGCATCTTCTCGATGAACTCGTTGTGGATGCTGCGCGCGAGACGCCCGGTGAACGCGCGCGTCAGCGAAGTGCGCCGCGCCGCCTCGCCGAACAGCATCTGCCGGTGCAGCGGCGCTGCGTTCGACTCCTCACATGCCAGGAACGCGGTGCCGATCTGCGCGGCAGCGGCGCCTAACTTCATTGCCGCCGCGACGCCGCGTCCATCGGCGATGCCGCCCGCGGCAATGACCGGCACTTCGACGATGTCGACGACGGCGGGCACCAGCGCCAGCGTGCCCGTCAAACTCTCCTCCGCCGAACGCAGGAACGACGCGCGATGCCCACCGGCCTCCATGCCGCTGGCGACGATCATGTCGACGCCGGCATCGGCGAGTAGTTTGGCTTCGTCGGGCGTCGTCACGGTGCCGAGGGTGACGATGCCGGCGCGGTGGCAGCGCTCGAGCGCCTCCGCGCCCGGCACGCCGAAGATGAAGCTGAACACCGGTGGCTCGAGCTCGAGCAACGCCTCCAACTGCTCGTCGAATCGCGGGCCGAAGCGCTGCGGGCGCTCGGGCAGCGGCACGCGCAGCTCCTCGAACCATGGCCGCAGCAGCTCGACCCCGATCTGCCACTGCGCATCGGTCAACTGCGGGTCGTCGCTGTCGCCGAGCGGGATCCAGAGATTGAGCGCGAAGCTGCGCTGGGTACGCGCGCGGATCTTCGCTGCGATATCGCGAATGCCGGCACCATCGAGGTGATGGACGCCGAAGCTGCCGAGTCCGCCGCTCTCGCTCACCGCGACGACCAGATCGACGGACGAAAGACCGCTGCCGAACGGTCCCTGGACGATGGGCGCTTTGATGTGCAATCGACGAGTAATGTCGGTATCGAGTTGCATTCAGGCGAGCGTAAACTCAACGCACCTCTTTGATAAGTACTTACCTTTTGGTGCCTACCCTCGTGGCCAAAGTAGATCCGTTCAACGCGAGCTGCCCCTCGCAGGACATCCTCGCGCTCATCGGCGGCAAATGGTCGATGCTGCTGTTGTGCATCCTCGCGAACGGCCCGGTGCGCACCGGCGAGCTCACGCGCCGCGCGGGCGGCATCTCGCAGAAGATGTTGACGCAAACGCTGCGCGAGCTCGAACGCCATGGCATCGTGTTTCGCGAGGACTTCGGTGAAGTCCCGCCGCGCGTGGAATATTCGCTGACCCCGTTGGGCCGTTCGCTCGCCACGCTCATCCGGCAGATCGAAGCCTGGGTTGAGTCAAACTACTCGCGCATGACGCGCGTGGTGCGCAAGTACGACTCGGGCGCCAGGGCCTGACATCCGGCAACGATGCCAATTCGTCAGGCCGCCGCCGACGGGCAGTTCGCCTGCGTCACGAACGCCTGCTCCATTCCCTCGCGCACCTCGTCGTGTGTCAGATCGCGCACCTGCGTGCCGACGGACCACGAGTGACCGAACGGACACTTGAACACGCCGTAACGTGCGCCCCAGAACATCTCCGTCACAGGCATCACGGGCGTGGCGCCCGCCGCCACGGCGCGGGCGAACGATGCATCCGCATCGACCACGGACAGGTGGATGGACACCGGCGAGCCCGGCAGATTCTGCGGACCGAATGCACCCATGGGCGGACACTCGTCGGTCAGCAGCAGCATCGAATTCCCGATGCGCAGCGACCCGTGCACCAACGAGCCATCGGGCGCGGCGAGTCGGAACACCTCTTCGGCACCGAATGCTCTTTTACAGAATTCCATGGCCTGGATGCCGTCCTTGCAGACGAGATGGGCCGTAATGGAGTTAAACCCCGCGGGGATGGGGTTCACGGCGGGCTTGGACATGGTCGATCTCCTTCGAGGTGTATGGGGCTGCATACCTGGTCGAACGAGCCCGCCGGCAATCGACAAGGATCGGATTGCAGCTCGCCTGCGGACATTCGATCTCAATCGAGGTAGCGCGCCGTGGTTTTTTCGCGCAGGTCCGCGGCGCTGACCCCGGGGGCGAGCTCCACTAGACTGAACGGGCTCTTGCGGTCCGGCCGTTCGAACACCGCGAGGTCGGTGATGACCATGTCGACGCAATTCGCGCCCGTGAGCGGCAGGTCGCAGCGCGTTTTGAACTTCGCGGCACCGTCCTTGGAGTTGTGCTCCATGACGACGACGACGCGGCGCACGCCCGCGACCAGGTCCATCGCGCCGCCCATGCCCTTCACCATCTTGCCGGGCACCATCCAGTTGGCGAGATCGCCGTTCTCGGCCACCTCGAGCGCGCCGAGCACGGACAGATCGATGTGCCCGCCGCGGATCATGCCGAAGCTGTCGGACGACGAGAAATACGCCGACATCGGCAGCTCGGTTATGGTTTGTTTGCCGGCGTTGATGAGGTCGGGGTCTTCCTCGCCCTCGTACGGAAACGGCCCCATGCCGAGCATGCCGTTCTCCGACTGCAGCACCACGCTCATGCCCGGCGGAATGTAGTTAGCCACCAGCGTCGGGATGCCGATGCCGAGATTCACGTAGTAGCCGTCGCGCAGCTCCTTCGCGGCGCGCCGCGCGAGATCGTCGCGGGTCCAGGCCATCAGGCGGCCCCACGTTTGCGCACGGTGCGCTGCTCGATGCGCTTCTGATAGTTCACGCCCGCGATGATCCGCTGCACGAAGATGCCTGGAGTATGGATGTTGTCGGGATCGAGCGTGCCGGGCTCGACCAATTCCTCGACCTCGGCCACCGTCGTCCTTCCGGCAGTCGCCATCATCGGGTTGAAATTGCGCGCCGTCTTGCGATACACGAGATTGCCTTCCGTATCGCCCTTCCAGGCCTTCACGATAGATAGGTCGGCCGTCAAACCGGTCTCGAGCACGTACGCCTCGCCGTCGACGATGCGCGTCTCCTTGCCGTCGGCCACCACGGTGCCCGCGCCGGTGCGCGTGTAGAAGCCGTAGATGCCGGCGCCGCCCGCGCGGATGCGCTCGGCCAGCGTGCCCTGCGGATTGAATTCCAGCTCCAGCTCCTTCGACAGGAACTGTCGTTCGAACTCCTTGTTCTCCCCCACGTACGACGACACCATCTTCCGTATCTGCCGCGTCTCGAGCAGCAGGCCGAGGCCGAATCCATCGACGCCGGCGTTGTTGGAGATCACGGTGAGGTTCTTCGCGCCCGAATCGCGCAGCGCGACGATGAGGTTTTCGGGAATGCCGCACAGCCCGAAGCCGCCCGACATGACGGTCAAGCCGTCGCGCGTCAGGCCCGCCAACGCCGCGCGCGCGTCGCCGAAGACTTTCGAAGAAGCGACCTTACTGCTGCTCGGCATCGGGCTGCCTCGACGGGTGCGCGTGCTGAAACGCCGGCAGCGAGCTGCAGTGCTCCGCGATCAACGCGAGCCGCGGGTACTTGGTCGCCGGCACGCCGAAGCGATCCGCGACGTACATCTGCGGCAGCAGGCAGCAATCCGCCATCGACGGCGAATCGCCATGCGAGAACTTGCCCGACAGGTGATCGCGTTCGAGGTGCGCGTTGAACGCGTCCAGCCCGCGCGTGATCCACTCGCGCAGCCACATCGTCACCGCGGCATCGTCGACGTGCAGCGTCTCTTTCAAATACTTCGTGGTGCTGGCGTTCTGCAGCGGCTGGATGTCGGAGGCGATGATCTGTGAAAGCATGCGGACGCGCGCCCTATCTACCGGGTCCTTGGGGATCAGCCGTACACCCGGGAACGTTTCATCCAGATACTCGATGATGGCCAGCGACTGCGTGAACCGCTGCCCGTCGTGCACCAGCGTCGGCACGCGACTCTGCGGATTGACCTCCTGATATTGCTTCAGCCACTGTTGTCCGCCCTCTTTGACCAGGTCGACGGCGTGCGTCACGTAGGGCAGCGCCTTGAGATTGAGCGCGATGCGCACGCGGTACGAAGCCGAGCTGCGCCAGAAGCTGTAGAGCTCGAGATTCAAATGACACCTCGCCGGATCTGATCGAGTTCTATGGACTCGAACAATGCCTTGAAATTCCCTTCGCCGAAACCCTGGTTTCCCTTGCGCTGGATGATTTCGAAGAAGATGGGCCCGATGACATTGGCGGTGAAGATCTGCAGCAGCACCCCCTCGTCGTTCGAGCCGTTGCCGTCGATGAGGATGCGGCGTTTCTCGAGCTCTTCCTTCTTCTCGCGATGGCCCGGCACGCGCGCGTCGATGCCCTCGTAGTACGTGTCCGGCGTGTCCTGGAACGCCACTCCGCGGGCACGCAGCACGTCCACCGTGCGGTAGACGTCGCCGCTCGACAGCGCAATGTGCTGGATGCCCTCGCCCCTGTATTCGCGCAGGTATTCCTCGATCTGCGACTTGTCGTCCTGCGATTCGTTGATGGGGATGCGGATCCTGCCGCACGGACTCGTCAGCGCGCGCGAGAACAACCCGGTCTTCTTGCCCTCGATGTCGAAGTAGCGAATCTCGCGGAAGTTGAACAGTTTCTCGTAGAACGCGGTCCACTTGTCCATGTTGCCGCGATGGACGTTGTGCGTGAGGTGATCGATGGTCTGGAGGCCGGCCGGCTCGAGCACCTGCGTGACGACCGGCTTGAAGTCCACGTCGTAGATGGAGCGCTCGCCATAGCGATCCACGAAGTAGATCAGGGAGCCGCCGATGCCGACGATGGCCGGAATGTTGAGCTCCATGGGTCCGACGGTGCCGCGATGCGGCTCGGCGCCCAGCGCGACGGCGCGCTCGAACGCGGCCGCCGCGTCCTGTACGCGAAACCCCATCGCACAGACGGACGGACCATGCGCTGCCGCGAACTGCTGGGCAAACGACTGCGGCTCCGCGTTGATGATGAAGTTGATGTCGCCCTGGGAATGCAGCGTGACATTCTTGCTGCGGTGTCGCGCGACTACGGGAAACCCGAGCCTCTCGAACAAGCCACGCAGCAGCTGCGGATCCGGCGCAGTGTATTCGACGAACTCGAAACCGTCGGTACCCATGGGGTTATCGGGGTTCTGAGCATGGGGGGAAACAGGAGCCATCGCTGGCCTCCGGCGTGAAATTGATTTAGTTTCAATTGTAACCAATGGTGACGCCACCGAAACTTCATCTCGACAGATTCGTGCCCTATCGGCTGTCGGTGCTGTCCAACACCGTCAGCGGCGCCATCGCCACGGCCTATTTTCTCAACTTCGGCCTGTCGATCCCCGAGTGGCGCGTCATGGCTGTGTTGGCAGCCAATCCCGGCCTTTCGGCCGCCGAAGTCACCGCGCGCACCGCCATGGACAAGGTGGCGGTGAGCCGGGCGGTCGCCACGCTGCTGTCCGCGGGACGCCTGCATCGCACAACAGCACCGTCGGACCGCCGGCGCACCCATCTTGCGCTCACCAAGGCGGGAGAGCGCGTATACGCGCGCGTGGTGCCCATGGCGCTCGAATACGAGCGCAATCTGATGACGCCGCTGTCGCGCCGCGACCGCGCGACGCTGGACCGTCTGTTGCGCATCTTGCTAGGGCGCGCGGTCGAGCTCGGACCGGCGCAGCCGGGATGACGCACGTGTCGATGTATACTCGCGCGCTCTCGCTCGCCCGGCTCTCACCCTCTGGAGCGCAATGATGCTCGGCAAGATTCCCGCCGTCCGCCTCTCGCTCATCGAAACGATCGTCGCGCGTTCCACGCGCAAGCTGCCTGCCACTCAACGCGCGCTCGCGGCCGAGTTCCTGCGCGCCTACTTCCGCGGCGTCGCGGAGGAAGATCTGCGCGCGCACGGTCCCGAGCAGTTCGGCGCGGCCGCGCTGGCGCATCTCGAACTCGGGCGAAAGCGTCAGGGCGACCGCGTGCTCGTCGATCTCGCTCCGTTGCTCGACGCTTCCTCTGCCAACGCTGCGCATCGCGCATTGGCACGCGTGGTGGCGCCGGACATGCCGTTCCTCGTCGATTCGATCGGCATCGTCTTCAGCCAGATGAACATCGCCGTGCACCTCATCGTGCATCCGGTGCTCGGCGTCCGGCGTGACGCGCGCGGCATCCTGAAGGCAATCAGCAGCGAAGATTCGTCACGCATCGAATCGTGGCAGATGATCGAGATCGACCGCCCGCGCGATGCCGCCCAGGCGGAGGAACTGGTCCGCAAGCTGACGACCTCGCTCGGCGACGTTCGCAAGGCTGTGGCGGATTTCCCGCACATGCGCGAACGCGCCCGCGCGGTGGCCCACGACCTCGAGCGCGCCAAACTACCCGTGCCCGCCTCGCACGCCGCCGAAGCGCGCGCCCTGCTCTCGTGGATGCACGATGGTCACTTCGTGTTCCTCGGCTACCGGTATTACCGTCTCAAACGCGGCCGCGCGCGCGACGCGCTGGTGCGCGACACCGACAGCGGCCTCGGCATCCTGAGCCAGCGGACGCGCCGTGCGCCCGCGCCCATCGTGTTGACGGGGCACCTGCGCCGCCAGGCACGCGAGCCCGACCTGCTGGTGCTGACCAAGGCGAACTCCCCTTCCACCGTGCACCGATCCAGCTACCTGGATTACGTCGGCGTGAAGACCTTCGACGCCACCGGCCAGGTGACCGGCGAGCATCGCTTCCTGGGATTGTGGACGTCGACCGCGTACCACATGCCGCCGGCGGAGATTCCGCTGCTGCGGCGCAAGCTCGAAGCGGTCATCCAGCACTTCGGTCTGCCCGCGCAGAGCCACGACGCGAAGGCCGTCATCAACGTCATCGAGAACTTCCCGCGCGACGAGCTGTTCCAGACACCGACCGCGGAGCTCATTCCGATCGTGCGCGGCATCGTGAACCTCTATGAACGCCGGCGCGTGCGGCTGTTCGCACGCCGCGACAGCTACCAGCGTTTCTATTCCTGTCTCATCTACGTTCCACGCGACCGGTACAACACCGAAGTGCGCGAACGCGCCGAGCGCATCGTACGCACCCGGTTCGGCGGTACGCACGTCGAGACGCAGGTGCAGATCTCCGATTCCACGCTCGCGCGGCTGCACATGCTGGTGCGTACACCGCAGGGCGCACCGCCGGTCGACGACATCGAGGGCATCGAAGCCGAGATCGCCACCGCCGCCTTGACCTGGGAAGACCGCCTGCAGCTGCCCCTCATCGCACGCGGCGTCGAGCGTGGCGCGATCGAGCTCGCGCTGCGCTACGCAAAGGCGTTCCCGCCCGCATACCGCGCGGATGTCGAACCGGCGCAGGCGCTCGAGGACATCGCGGACCTCGAAGCGTTGACGCACGACCCCGCGGTGCCGCAGCTCAACCTGCGCGCTGCCGGCGGGAAAAACCCGACCCGGCTGCACCTGCGCATCCTGCAGGCCGGCGACCCGATCTCGATCTCCGACATCCTGCCGATGCTCGAGAACTTCGGGCTGCGCGTGGTCGCCGAGCACCCCTATCCGGTCGCCACCGAATCGCTGCGCGCGTGGATCCAGGACTTCGAACTCGAAGCGCGCGATCTCAAGCGGCCCGACATCGCGGCGCTCGAGCCGCTGTTCAAAGAGGCTTTCCTCGCCACCTGGCGCGGCGACATCGAGAACGACGGCTTCAACCGCCTGCTGCTGTGCGCGGGCCTCGCGGCACGCGAGATCGTGGTGCTGCGCGCTTACTGCCGCTATCTACTGCAGACGGGCATTCCCTTCAGCCAGGCCTACATGGAACGCGTGCTGGTCGCGCAGGCGCCGATTGCGCGCGCGCTGGTACGGCTGTTCCAGACGCAGTTCGCGTTGAACGGAAAACAGCGCGAACCCGCGGCCGAGCGCATCCGCCTCAGCATCGTGCGTTCGCTGGACAAGGTGCAGAGCCTCGACGAGGACCGCATCCTGCGCGGCTTCCTCGCGGTGATCAGGGCCACGCTGCGTACCAACTATTATCAAACCGTCCCCGACGGAAGCGGCGCGGACGGCTCGCCGAAGAGCTGGATCTCGTTCAAGCTCGATCCGCAGGCGATTCCCGAGCTGCCGCTGCCGCGCCCGAAATTCGAGATCTTCGTCTACAGCCCGCGCGTCGAGGGCGTGCATCTGCGCATGGCCTACGTGGCGCGCGGCGGGTTGCGCTGGTCCGACCGCCGCGAGGATTTCCGCACCGAAGTGCTGGGTCTCATGAAGGCGCAGAACGTCAAGAACACGGTCATCGTGCCGGCCGGCGCCAAGGGCGGCTTCTATCCGAAACGCCTGCCCGCGGGTGGCACGCGCGAGGACATACAGAAGGAAGGCATCGCGGGCTATCAGACGTTCATCCGCGGCCTGCTCGACGTCACCGACAACATCGTGAACGGCAAGACCGTCGCGCGCGCGGGACTGGTGCGTCGCGACGGCGACGACCCCTATCTGGTCGTGGCAGCGGACAAGGGCACCGCCACGTTCTCCGACCTCGCGAACGCCATCTCCATCGAATACGGTCACTGGTTAGGCGATGCCTTCGCCTCGGGTGGCTCGGCCGGCTACGACCACAAAGGCATGGGCATCACCGCGCGCGGCGCGTGGGAGTGCGTGAAGCGCCACTTCCGCGAGCTCGGGCTCGACATCCAGACACAGGATTTCACCTGCGCCGGCATCGGCGACATGTCGGGCGACGTGTTCGGCAACGGCATGCTGCTGTCGAAGCACACGCACCTGGTCGCGGCGTTCGACCACCGGCACATCTTCCTCGACCCCAGCCCCGACGCCGCCACGAGCTTCAAGGAACGCGAGCGTCTCGCCAAACTACCGCGCTCGAGCTGGGACGACTACGCGCGCAAGGCGATTTCGCGCGGCGGCGGCGTCTGGCCGCGCACGCTGAAGTCCATCCCGCTCGGCGTCGAGGCTCGCAAGCTACTCGGTATCGAAGCCGAGGCCGCAACGCCCGTGGATGTCATGCGCGCGGTGCTGCGCATGCCGGTCGACCTGCTGTGGAACGGCGGCATCGGCACCTACCTGAAGTCTCACGAGGAATCGCATGCCGAGGCGCGCGACCGCGCCAACGACGCCATCCGCGCCGACGGTCGCGAGGTGCGCGCCAAGGTGGTCGGCGAGGGCGGCAATCTCGGCTGCACGCAGCGCGGCCGCGTGGAGTACGCCCAATTCGGCGGCCCGTCCAAGTCCGGCGGCCGCATCAACACCGACTTCATCGACAACTCGGCCGGCGTGAACACCTCCGACATGGAGGTGAACATCAAGATCCTGCTCGCGCATGTCAGCGCCAAGGGCGAACTGACGCGCGCCGCGCGCGACAAACTGCTTGCGAGCATGACCGACGAGGTCGCGCAGATCGTGCTGCACAACAACTACCTGCAGAGCCAGGCGCTGTCGGTGCTCGAGCAGCGCGCGCCGGAACGGCTGACCGAATACCACAGCCTGATCCGCGCGCTGGAGCGCACCGGCCATCTCAACCGCGCCATCGAATACCTGCCCGCCGACGACGAGATCCTCGAGCGGCGCAAGCAACGCATCGGCCTCACGCGGCCCGAGCTCGCCGTGGTGCTCGCGTACAGCAAGATCTGGCTGAGCAATCATCTGCTCGATTCGGACCTGCCGGACGACCCCTACTTCGCCAACGAAGTACGGCGCTATTTCCCGACGCCGATGCGCAAACGCTACGCGCGCGAGATCCCGCGCCACCGGCTGCGCCGCGAGATCGTCACCACCCAAACCACCAACAGCCTCGTGAACCGCATGGGGCCGGTGTTCGTCACGCGCGCACAGGAGGAAACCGGCGCCGATCCGGCCGCCATCGCGCGCGCGTACTCCATCGCCCGCGAGATCTTCACGATGCGCGCGCTGTGGTTCGAAATCGAAGCCCTGGACAACGTGGTTCCGGCGCGCGTGCAGTACGGCATGTTCTACCGGGCGTCGCGGCTGCTGCGGCACACGAGCTACTGGCTGCTGCGCGAGCGCGGCCGCGATTTGCACATCGAGAATGCCGTGCGCGAGCTCAAGCCGGGCGTCGAGTCGCTGGCCGACAGCGTCGACACGGTGATCAATGGCGCCGCGCGCATGCACCACGATGCCGTGCTCGCGGAGCTGCAGGCCAGCCAGGTGCCGGAGAAGCTGGCGCGTCGCATCGCGCGCCTCGCGGTGCTCGAACCCGCGCTCGACATCGTGGCCCTGTCGAAAGCGGAAATGACGCGCAGCGAACGCGCGCCGGTCGCAGAAGTGGCGCGCGCGTACTTCGACATGGGCCTCGCGCTGGGACTCGACTGGCTGCACAGCGAGATCGACCGCCTGTCGGTCGATGGCTCATGGCAGGCCGTGGCCCGCACCGGCCTGCGCGACGCGGCGATGCGCGCGCACCGGGAGCTCGCGCAACAGGTGCTGCGCGTGCGCGGCGTGGGCAAATCCGAACGCGTGGCGCGCTGGAGTGCCTCGCGCGGCGAGGCTCTGGCCGTGTGGAAGCGCACGCTCACCGAGATGCGCGCGGGCACGGCCGACTTCGCCACGCTCACCGTGGGTGTCGACGCGGTACGCAGCCTGTCCACTCGCTGAGCGACGACTCCATGCCACGCATCGCGCTCGTCATCACGAGTTACGAGCGGCCGGATGCCCTCACGGCGGTACTCGCGAGCGCGGCGCGCCAGCGCGTGGCGCCCGCGGAAATCGTGATCGCCGATGATGGCTCCGGCCCAGCCTCGCAAGCGCTGATCGCGGGCTTCGCCGAACGCTCCGCGATTCCGGTGCGCGCCGTCTGGCAGCCGCATCAGGGCTTTCGCCTGACGCGTTTGCGCAATCTCGCCATCGCCGCAACGACCATGGACTATCTGGTATTCGTGGACGGCGATATGGTTCTACACCCCGAATTCATCGCCGACCATCTGCGTATCGCACGCGCGGGACTGTTCACCCAGGGCGTGCGGGTACATGCCGATGAGGTGCGCACGGCCGGCATGATCACCGATCCCGCCACGCCCATTCACCCCTGGTCGGCGGGCGTGGGCGGCCTGCGCCGCGCCTATCTACTGCACTCCCCGATTCTCTCCGAAGTCGTGCGCCGCGTCGCGAACGGCGTCATCGCCATCAAGGGTTGCAATCAGGCGTTCTGGCGCGGCGATCTCGTGCGTGCCAACGGCTTCAACGAGGCAATCGAAGGCTGGGGGCCTGAAGACAAGGAACTGGTCGCGCGGCTCGCGCATGCCGGAATTCGCCGACAGACACTGCTGTTCGGTGGCATCGCGGTCCATCTGCACCATCCGCCGGCATCGCGTTCCGCCCTACCCGCGAATCGCGCCGTGCTCGAGGACACACTGCGCGAGCGCCGCGTGCGCTGCGATCGTGGGCTGGATTCCCACGTCTGAATCGCGGCCGACTTCGGGTAACATCGCCGCTCCCAAAGTGAAGGAGCGCGCGCATGCCCGGCCAATCCAATCCTGGAAAGCCCAATCCTGGACGACTGATACTGGTTCGTCACGGCCAGAGCATCTGGAACGTCGAGAACCTGTTCACTGGCTGGCACGACGTGGATCTTTCCGACCAGGGCCGCGTCGAGGCGAAGTCCGCGGGCGTCGAGATCCAGAAGGCCGGCCTCGTTCCCGACATCTGCTTCACGTCGACACTCAAGCGCGCCATCCGCACGTTGTGGCTCGTGCTCGACGAGATGGATCTGATGTGGGTACCGGTCGAGCGCAGCTGGCGTCTCAACGAGCGTCATTACGGCGCGCTCCAAGGCCTCGACAAGGCGCAGACCGTCGAGAAGCACGGCGAAGCGCAGGTGAAGATCTGGCGGCGCAGTTATGACATCCCGCCGCCGCCATTGTCGCCGGAAGATTCACGTCACCCCTGTCACGATAGTCGCTACGCGAACCTCGATCCGCGCGTGCTGCCCGCCTCCGAATCGCTCAAGGACACCCTCGCGCGCGTACTGCCGTTCTGGAACGACCGCATCGTGGCCGAGCTCAAGCTCGGCAAAAACGTGCTGGTCGCAGCGCACGGCAACAGCCTGCGCGCCATGGTGAAGATGCTGGACAACGTCAGCGAGGCCGACATCACCGAGCTCAACATCCCGACCGGCGTACCGCTGGTATACGAGCTCGACGCGAACCTCGTGCCGGTGAAGAGCGGCTATCTCGGCGACCCCGCGGCCATCAAGGCCGCGGCCGAGGCCGTGAAGAAGCAGACCGAGAAGAAGAAATAGCTAGGCGCCGCGCGCGCGCGAAATAGCAGCGCAGGGTTCCCGAGCGCGACCAGCCCGGGCTGCTCGTGACGCTTCTCTGAGCGGAACTACTGCGGCAATTCGTGCGTCCGCGGCACCTGCTTCGCCGACCAGCCGTCGTACCGACCCCCGCGTAGTTTGGCCGCGTCGGAGAGCTTGCGGCTGAGATCCTGCATGTCGGGCACGGTGAGCTGCATCGACTTGTGCGCGTGCACGACGAAGCGCAGCTCGCCGTTGTCGGGCGTATCCGTCACCTCGCCATCGAAGCCTTCGCCGCGCAGCTGCGTCACGACGTCGTCCGCCGCGGCCTGCGTCGGAAACGCCAGGAAGAAATCCACGTCATGCGGTTTGAACGGATCCGTGCCGCGTTTGCGCAGCTGATCGATCAGCCGCGCGTCCCACGAATCGTTCTGATTCCGCCGCAGCTTCCGCAGGTTCTGCCAGATGCGCCACGCGGCGATCACGCCGCCGATGATGGCGAATACGTACATCCAGACGGCGGAGATTTGCACGGCGTTACTCGTCCTCGGCGATGGTGACTTTGAGCCCGGACAGCGCCGCGGTGATTTCGAGCTGGCACGACAGCCGCGAATTGTCCTGGTAGTGCGACAGCTCGGTGAGCAGGTCACGCTCGTCGGACATCGGCGGCGGCAGCTTCTCCACCCAGGCCGGATCGACGTACACGTGGCAGGTGGCGCAGGAGCACATCCCCCCGCAGATCGCCGCGACGCCGTAATCCAGCTCGCGCAGCACTTCCATCACCTTGAGTCCCGGTTTCGCCGGCACTTCGTGCTCGACGCCATCCCGATCGATCACCTGCAATGTCGTCATTCCGTCCCCGAATACTCGCGCGGACTGCGCGGGACGGTAGTGTGCCTAATGTCCCGGCTCAGGCGCCAGAGTGAGCAGCCGGCGCAGGGCCGTGGACTCGAGCTGCAGATCGGTGGAGGGTACGGTGCGCGTCACACGGCGCGCGCGGTACCACAGATATGTCAGCAGATTGAAGACGTTGGTGAGCTCCTCGAGCATCGCCGGCGTCGCGCCGCGCTCGTCGAGCCCGCATGCATTGAGCAGCAGGGAACCATGCGCCACCGCGCGCGGGTAATAGGCCATGACGCAGGCGAGATCGAGCATCGGATCGCCGACCTGCGCGTATTCCCAGTCGACGAAATACACGCGATCTGCGGTGAGCACGTTTCCGTGGTGCAGGTCGCAATGGACGATGCTCGGCGCGCGCAGCGCGGAGGCCGAGCGCTCCAGCGAGCTGGCACCGCGCTCCAGCAGCATGTGGATGCGGTTGGCCTCCTGCGGATCGTGCCGGATCACCAGATCCGCATAACGCCGCGCCGCCACCAGCGGATCGAAGCGCGGGATCGCGGGCGGAGCCAGCGCGTGCAACGCGCGCAGACGCTGCCCGAGTGAGCGCAGGTCGCGCATGCGCGTGAAGTAGTGCGGCGTCCACAGCCGCCCTTCCACGTAGTCCGTGATGAGACAGGAGTGCTCGGGGGCCGAGTAGATGACGTGCGGCGCGATGCCGGCGCTGGACGCGGCGTTGTGCAGCGTGAGCTCGCGGGCGCGATCGAGCCCCGGATCGTTCGCAGTGTTCTCGTTGAGACGCACGACGAAACGTCCGCGCCGCGTGCGGACCAGGAAGCTGCGGTTGACCTTGCCGCCACCGATGAGCTCCTGTGAATACGGCGCGTCGCCATTCTCGCAGCCGGGCACGTGTTGCAGGAGCACGCCGCCGATCATGCGGGCACCAGTTGTGCACGGAAGCGCCGGCGCCACCCGATGAAACCGGCCGCCGCGATGACGACGTAGACGACGAACAACAGGGCTATGTAGGGCATGCCTTGGACGTAGAATAGATAGGCCAGGATGCTGTCGATGACGATCCAGTAGAGCCAGTTCTCGAGTCGCGCCTTTGCGGTCAGCCAGGTCGCGAGCAGGCTGAACCACGTGGTCAGCGAGTCGAGCATCGGCCACGCCGCGTGCGTCTCGGACGCCAGCAGGCGGGCGCTCGCGAACGTGAGCACGATCAGCACCAGCGCCGCGCCGATGTGCCAGCTCAGCGGCCAGAAGCCGATGGGCAGCTCGCCATCGCCGACGCTGCGCGTCCAGCTCCACCAACCATACACGGACATCACGACGTAGAACGCCTGCAGCGCCGCCTGCATCGGCAATGCGCGCACGGCCGCGACCACACCGAGAAACGCGGAGCCGACGGCGCCGACGATCCAGCACAGCCGGTTGCGGCGCGCCGCGAGCACGACATACGCTGCGCCGCTGAGCGTCGCAACGATTTCGAAAGTCTTGAGCGCCTCGGGGGGCAGCGGCACGGGCATCGAGCGGGCGCTAACCGAGCGGCCCGAGAACCTTCATGACGAAAATGGATTTTCCGTCGTGCTCGAACGTGGGCCGGATCTCGCGAGTGAGGGCGTCCATGACCTCGTCGTACTTTCCAAACACCTGGGTGCTCATGTCGTTCGTCATCACCTTGAAGCGGCCATCGGCGTTGAGGCGATCGATGAATCCGCGAATCGGCGGAATGAAATCGTCGCGCAGTGGATAGAGGCTGATCTCGACGCCGATGTTCATCTGTACTCCGTCAGCGAAAAGTATACGCGACCGTCACTCCCGCATGGCGCGCATCGCCCGCCTGCACGTAACGCGTCGGTATGAAGTCCGGAGGCTCGTTGCCGAACCGGAATCCTCGCTGCGCATAGTACCTGTCAAAGAGATTCCGCACCCACACTTCCGCGCGCCAGCGATTCCCTGAGTATCCCGCCTTCAGATGCGTGAGGACGCGGGCCGGCGCACGCTCATCGTGCGTGGCGTCGAAATAAAAGTCGTCGACGCCGGCAAAATCGACGCGTGCGAAAGCGCCTTTCGCGCCGCGGAACTCCAATCCCAGGTCGAATTGATACTGCGGAGCGTGCGCCTGCTCGCGGCCTTCGAGGTCGCGATCGAGGAATCCATATCCGAGGTACCGTGTCTCCAGCATCGCTGCGCGCACGTCTAGCAACCACGCCGGCCGAAAGCGCCAGCGCAGCGTTGCTTCGACGCCATAGTTCTCGCCGCGCGCGGCATTGTCCGTGAACAGGACAAATAAGGGATTCCCTGATTCCTGATGGCTGGTCGGCACCTGCTGGTCCTGCCGGCGCATATAGAAGAGCGCCACGTCGGCGTCGAGCGAGTCGCGCTCGTTCGCGGCGCGCAGACCGAGCTCGAGGCTGTGTAGCGTCTCCGCATCGAAGCGCCGCTCGGTCTCGGGAACGCTGGCGCCGATGTTGAAACCGCCGGCCTTGTAGCCGCGCGCCAGCGTCGCGTAGATAGTGCGGCGCGCGTCGATGGCGTGACGCAGGCTCACGCTGCCGCCGAACATGGTCTCGCTGGGCGCGAACGCCGCGCCTTCCGTATCTCCGTAGTCGGTGCCGCGCCGTTCACCGCGCATACCCACCGCGAGAACCGTACGCTCGCGCAATGCCCATTCCGTCTCGCCGTATAGCGCGAGATTCGTCGCGCGATATTCGCTTTGCAGGAAGACGAACGGCGCGCCGTTGTACGTATCGTTCTGCTCGACGTCTTCGTGCGTGCGCAGTGCGTACACACCGGCGAGCCATGCGAACTCCGCGCCGCTCTCGATGGTGGCTCGCGAAACCAGGCGCAGGTCCGTGCTCACGCTGCTGCGCTCGCGATCGAAGCGCTGGAAATATCCGTACGGCCCATTCGCGCCCCACGACACGTCGTTGCCCCAGTCGCCGTCGAACGAGTACACGCTGCGCGCCGTCCCGAACGCGCTACGGCTCACGACCTCGAACGCGTCGGCACCGCGATAGTCGACGCGCACCGACAGCGCGCGCGCGATCTGTGTGTCCTGACCCGGCTCGTTCGAAAGAGTGGTGCGGGAGTTGTCGATCGAGAACGCGTCATAGCCGTTGTCGAGATCGACCCACATCGCGGTGATGTCGGCGCTGAGGTTGGCGGACGGCTCCGCGTGAAATTTCAACCGCGCGTTCGACTCGTCGTAACCGTTGGTGTCGTCGCGATGCAGGAATGAGTTGCGACGAAAGCCATCGCTGCGATTCGTCCCGGCCGACAGACGCCAGGCGCTCTCGCCGTCTCCCACGGCCCCACCCACCACGCCGCTCGCGCCGCGCGTGCCGTAACCGCCGAACGTCATGTCCGCGCTCATTTCCGGATCGCGACTCGGCGCACGCGTGGAGACCGCGATCAACCCCGCAAGCGCATTCGCGCCGTAGGTCGTGCCCTGCGGCCCGCGCAGCACCTCGATGCGCTCGACGTCCGCGAGCGTCGCGGGCATGCCGATGCCGGAAAAATCCACGCCGTCGATGAGAAAGCCGACGGACGGATTCGGCGCGCCCTGCCACTGTTCGAGTTCGCCGATGCCGCGCAATTGGAAGAAACGCGGGCGCGACGTGCCCGCGGACCAGTTGAGATTGGGGACGAGGCCCAGCACGTCCTGGAAGTGCTGCACGCCGGCCATTTGGAGCGTGCGCGCTTCGAGCACCGTGGCGCTCGCGGGCAGATTACGTAGCGTGCGCTCGCGCAGCTCCGCGGTGACGACGATCTCGTCGAGCGAGGAATCGTCCGCGGCGAGCGCCGCAAATGTGACAAACAAGAGTGGGAGCGCGCCGCGCGCGCGTAGTGAGGCTCGCATTTCCTATCCCTCCGCCGGTACTAGCCGGATCAGGTTCTACGGGTTCGCGGCCAATCCGCATCTCAGGTCGGCGCGAAACGCGCTG
>JAYTOI010000190.1:0-2544 GCA_043747875.1 Pseudomonadota bacterium
GTGTTAACCGGCGTGCAATTCTGACCAGGCAAGGGGTGTAACCGGCGTCCAAAATTGACCACCCCGTACCCTGCGCGGCCATAGAAGGCGGCGCGGGGAGAATCTGGGGTGTTGTGCGTGGAGACGATCGGGAAGATACGGCGACGGCGCTTGGTTCAAGGGGAGACGATCAGCGCGATCGCGCGGGATCTTCACCTGTCGCGCAACACCGTGAAGCGGGCGCTGCGTGTTGAGGGCGAGGCGTTCGAGTATCGACGCACACACCAACCGCGACCAAAGCTCGGCGCGTACCTAGCAACTTTGGAGAGCTGGTTAGAGGCCGAGGAGAAGCTGCCGGCACGCGAGCGACGCACGGCGCAGCGACTGTACGAGGCGCTGCGTGTCGAGGGGTACAGCGGCGCGGTCGATGGGGTGCGCCGGCACATGCGGGCGTTTGAGCGGCGGCACCACGCTGTTGCGACGGCCTTCATCCCGCAGAGCTTTGCGCCGGGCGAGGCGTACCAGTTTGACTTTAGTCACGAGCACGTGGAGCTCGGCGGCCTACATCAGGTGGTGAAGGTGGCGCACTTGAGGCTGTGCCACAGCCGCGCGTTTTACCTTGCCGCGTATCCGCGCGAGAGCCAGGAGATGGTGTTCGATGCGCATGCGCGCGCGTTTGAGTTCCTGGGCGGAGTGCCGCGGCGCGGAATCTACGACAACTTGAAGCCTGCGGTGGATGCGATCTTCGTCGGCCGCGAGCGCCGCTACAACCGCCGCTTCCTGGTGATGTGCAATCACTATCTAGTCGAGCCGACGGCCTGTACGCCGGCGGCGGGTTGGGAGAAAGGCCAGGTTGAGAACCAGGTCGGCAATGTGCGCGAGTGGCTGTTCACGCCGAAAGTTCGCTGCGCGGATCTTGCCGAACTGAACGAGTATCTGGCCGCACGCTGCCTGCAACTGGCGGCCGAGCGGGCGCACCCTGAGCAACGCGAGCGCAAGATCATCGAGGTGTGGGAGGAGGAGCGCGCGGCGCTGCGGGCGATGCCGCTGCCGTTCGATGGCTTTGCCGAGAAATCCTGCCGCATCTCGGCGACGTGTCTGGTGAACTTCGACCGCAACCGCTACAGCGTGGAGTGCGGTTATGTCGGGCGCGTGGCGATCGTGCGCGCGTACGCGACGCGCATCGTGGTGGTGTGCGGTGGCGAGTTGATCGGGGAACACGCGCGCAGCTTCGATCGCGGACAGACGATCTACAACCCTTGGCATTACGTGGCGGCACTCGAGCGCAAGCCCGGCGCATTGCGCAATGGCGCGCCGTTCAAGGACTGGAACCTGCCCGCCTCAATGACGCGACTGCGGGAGCGGCTCGCCAAACACTCAGGCGGGGATCGGCAGTTCGTCGACATCCTCTCGATGGTCGCGCTGTACGGCCTTCAAGCGGTGAGCGCCGCGTGCGCGAGCGCGCTCGATGAGCAGGTGGTCAGCAGCGCACAGGTAGTGAACCTGTTGCATCGGGCGGCCGAGCCTGCGCGAGTGCCGGTGTTGCAGGTGCCCGAAGCCTTGCGACTGACCGTCGAACCTGCCGCCAACTGCGCTCGGTACGACCGGTTGTTGCGAGGCCGCGCGCCGCCGCCGTTGTCGGCCGTGACCTTGACCCCCATCGACTAACCACTGGAGAGAAGTGATGCAAACCCAACTGATCGAACAACTGAAGGCACTGCGGCTGCGCGGGATGGCGAGCGCGCTGCCCGATAGCCTGACAACTCTAAGCCAAAAGAAGCTCGCACCGACGAGTTGGCTCGGGCAGCTGCTGCAGGCGGAGCTGGCCGATCGGCAAGCACGCTCATACGAGTATCAGCTGCGCTTGGCGCGCTTCCCGATGGCGCGCGACCTCGACAGCTTCGACTTCCGCGAATCGGCGATCAGCGAGACGCAGCTGCGCGAGCTTTACACCGGCACGTACCTCACGGACGCGCGCAACATCGTGTTCGTCGGCGGCACGGGCACCGGCAAGACGCATCTGGCAACGGCGCTGGCGCGCCAGGTGATCCTCACCGGCAAGCGCGCGCGCTTCTTCAGCGTGGTCGATCTAGTCAATCAGCTCGATGCCGAGAAGCGCGAGGGGCGCGCCGGACGCCTAGCGACGCGCTTGCTGCATCAGGATGCGATCGTGCTCGATGAGCTCGGCTATCTACCGTTCTCGCAAGACGGCGGCGCGCTGCTGTTCCATCTCATCAGCAAGCTCTACGAGCGCGTCTCGCTCATCGTCACCACGAACTTGTCGTTCGGGGAATGGAGCGGCGTGTTCGGCGATGCCAAGATGACTACCGCACTGCTCGATCGGCTCACGCATCGGTGCGAGATCATCGAAACCGGCAACGACAGCTATCGGTTCAAGAAACGCAGCTGAAGAGCTTCTGCCGCCTGCGGCGGCAGACTGCGCTTCGGCTAAAAGCCGTGATGAAAATCAGACCTCAAATCCGCCAAACCGACCCTCGCCGCAGCCATCTTGCCTGGTCAATATTGGACGCCGGTTGCTGGTCAACTTTGCACGCCCGTTGACAT
>JAYTOI010000191.1:0-16220 GCA_043747875.1 Pseudomonadota bacterium
AACCTCTTGCCGCGCGGTGTGAAGCTGGCACCGGAAGACGTCTTCGAGCGCTGCACCTACATTTTGTCGATCAAGATGGAAGAGCCGCAGTTCTCCGGCCAGACTAAAGAGCGGCTGTCTTCGCGCGCGTGCGCGGGGTTTGTCACCGGCGTGGTGCGCGATGCATTTAGTTTGTGGTTGCATCAACACGTCGAGTCGGGCGAACGCATTGCCGAAATTGCGATTAGCCGGGCCCAGCGCCGACTGAAAGCCGCCAAGGTCGTGCGTAAACGCGTGACCGGCAACGGCCCAGCCTTGCCGGGCAAATTGGCCGATTGTTCCGGCCAGGAATTCGAACGCACAGAATTGTTTTTGGTGGAAGGGGATTCCGCTGGCGGCTCGGCCAAACAAGCTCGCGACCGCGAGTTCCAAGCCATCCTGCCGCTGCGCGGCAAGATCCTGAACACCTGGGAAGTGGCCGTCGGCGAGATCAATTCCTCGCAGGAAGTGCACGACATCTCAGTCGCGATGGGCATCGACCCGGGCACGCCCGATCTGTCGAACCTGCGCTACCACAAGATCTGCATCCTCGCGGACGCCGATTCGGACGGACTCCACATCGCCACGCTGTTGTGCGCGCTGTTCCTGCGCCACTTCCGCCCGCTGGTGGCCAATGGCCACGTGTTCGTCGCGATGCCGCCGCTGTATCGCATCGACGCCGGCAAGAACGTGTACTACGCACTCGACGACGCCGAACGCGACGGCGTGCTCAAGAAGATCGAGAACGAAGGCAAGACTAAAGCCAAGCCGCAGGTGACGCGCTTCAAGGGTCTGGGCGAAATGAATCCCTCGCAGCTGCGTGAGACGACGATGGACCCGCGCACGCGCCGCCTGGTGCAACTCACCATCTCCGCGAAAGACGACAGCGATCAGCTCATGGACATGCTGCTCGCGAAGAAGCGCGCTTCCGACCGCCGCGTCTGGCTGGAAGAGAAGGGCAATCTCGCCGAAGTCGTTCCGTGATCTCGCTTTAACTGACGGGAAGCACCGCCACCGTGCAAGACGAAATGAATTTCGAAGGCGTGGAGAAACAACCTCTGCGCACCTTCACCGAGAAGGCGTACCTCGACTATTCGATGTACGTGATCCTCGATCGCGCGCTGCCGTCGCTGTCGGACGGACTCAAGCCCGTGCAGCGTCGCATCATCTACGCGATGAGCGAGCTCGGACTCTCCGCCGGGCAGAAGCACAAGAAGTCCGCACGCACCGTGGGCGACGTCATCGGCAAGTTCCATCCACACGGCGATTCGGCCTGCTACGAAGCCATGGTGCTGATGGCGCAGGACTTCAGCTATCGCTATCCCATCGTCGATGGCCAGGGCAACTGGGGCTCGATCGACGAACCCAAGTCGTTCGCGGCGATGCGCTACACGGAGTCCAAGCTCACGCGGTATGCCGAGGTGTTGCTGTCCGAGCTCTCCGATGGGACGGTCGACTGGCAGCCCAACTTCGACGGCACGCTCGAAGAGCCCGCGTTCCTGCCGGCGCGCCTGCCCAATGTGTTGCTGAATGGCACGCAGGGCATCGCGGTGGGCATGTCCACCGACATCCCGCCTCACAACCTTCGTGAGATCGCCCAATGTTGCATCCACCTGCTCGATGAGCCGGATGCGATGACGCGCACGCTCATGAAGTACGTGAAGGGCCCCGACCTGCCCACGGGCGGCGAGATCATCACGCCACGCTCCGAGCTGCTCGACATCTACAACACCGGCAACGGCAGCTTCAAGGCGCGTGCGGTGTACGAGATCGAGAAGGACACCGGGTTCATCGTCATCAACGAATTGCCCTACCAGGTCTCGGGCAACAAGATCATCGAGCAGGTCGCGCAGCAGATTCGCGAGAAGAAGCTGCCGATGGTCGAGGACATCCGCGACGAGTCCGATCACGAGGCGCGCACGCGCATCGTCATCGAGCCGAAGAAGCGTACCGACGTCGATCAGCTGATGGCGCACCTGCTCGCGACCACGGACCTCGAGCGCAACTATCGCGTCAACATCAACGTGATCACGCTCGAGGGCAAGCCCAGGGTCCTGGGCCTGCGCGATCTGCTCAACGAGTGGCTCGCGTTCCGCACCACCACGGTGACGCGCCGCCTGCAGTTCCGCCTCGACAAGGTCGCCAGGCGGCTGCACATCCTCGATGGCTTGCTGGCCGCGTATCTGAATCTCGACGAGGTCATCAAGATCATCCGTCGCGAAGACGAGCCGAAGCCCGTGCTCATGAAGCGCTTCAAGCTCTCCGAGATGCAGGCCGAGGCCATTCTCGAGACCAAGCTGCGCCATCTGGCCAAGCTCGAAGAGATGAAGATCCGCGAAGAGCAGAAAGAACTCGCCGCCGAGCGCGATGAGCTCGAGAGCATCCTCAAGTCGAAGGCGAAGCTCAAGAAGCTCATCGCGAGCGAGATCGAAGCCGACGCCGAGAAATACGGCGACGACCGCAGGACAAAAATAGTCGAACGAGAGGCCGCCGTGGCCATCGACGAGTCGCAGCTCATCGCCAACGAGCCCGCGACCATCGTGTTGTCGAAGGGCGGTTTCGTGCGTTCGGCCAAGGGCCACGAGATCGACGTGCGCACGCTGCAGTACAAGGCGGGCGATGAGTATCAGCACGCGGCAAAAGGCCGCAGCGTGCAACAGGCGGTGTTCCTCGATTCGACCGGTCGTGCCTACAGCCTCGTCGCGCATTCGCTGCCTTCAGCGCGCGGCCTCGGCGAGCCGCTGTCCTCGCGCGTCGATCCGCCGGATGGCGCGAAGTGGCGCGGCGTCATGCTCGGCGAGCCCGAGGACCTGTGGCTGGTCGCGAGCGATGCCGGCTACGGCTTCACCGTGCGGCTCAAGGAAGCTTATGCCGGCAAGAAGGCCGGCAAGACGCTGCTCAACCTGCCGGAGGGTGCGCTGGTGCTGCCGCCCGCGCCGGTGCCCGGCGACGATGCACTGGTCGCGGTCACGTCGAAAGACGGCAAGCTGCTGGTGTTCCCCGTCAAGGACGTGCCGGAGCTGCCGCGCGGCAAAGGCAACAAGCTGTTCGACATCGCGTCGAAGAAATTCGCCACGCGCGAAGATTTCGTAACCGGCATGACGGTGGTCGCGAAGGACAAGTGGCTGGTCGTACGCTCGGGCGAGCGCAAGATGACGATCGAGTGGAAAGAGCTCAAGGATTACCGCGGGCAACGCGCCCAGCGGGGCGCGGTGCTGCCACGCGGCTGGCGTGCCGTCGACGTGCTCGAGACCGAATAGCTAGACAGCGGGCCGAGGGCGCGTCCGCGTCCGATCGCCCGGCTTCCGCCATGCGGGCGCCCTGGGCCGCTAGCGCGTCGCGACCACCACCGCGGCGCCGGCCATCGCAACGCCGGAGCCGCGATTCAATCGCCGCACCGCGCGCGGTGTGGTGAACAGTGTGCGGGCACGCGAGGCGAGCACGGCGTAGGTGCCGAGCACGGCGGGCAGCACGACCGCCATGGCCGCCGAGATCTCCACGAAGCGCAGCGCGTCGAGCGTTTGCAGATCGATGACGGTGGGCAGCAGCGCGAGAAAGAACAGGATCGCCTTGGGATTCGCGAGCGTCAGCATGAGGCTGCCCACGAATGCCCTCCAGGGACGCTCCGCGCGGCCGGCCTCGACTTCCACGCGCGCGGCGGGCGCGGTCCACAGGCGCCAGGCGAGATAGAGTAGATAGGCCGCGCCCAGGTACTTGATGGCGACGAACAGCATGGCCGCGGTCTTCGCCAGCGCGGCGAGGCCCGTGGCTGCAATCGCGAACCAGCACAGGTCACCGACGACGAAGCCCGCGATGAACGCCGGCGCGCCCTTGAGCCCGTGTCCGAGCGCGCGCGCGATGATCGCGGCGACGCCGGGCCCGGGAGTGGCGACCGCGAGCGCGTAGACCGCGCAGAACGTGAGCAGGCTGTACAGGGACATGGTGGACCTCGCGGGGGAACGCGATTCATCGTAGTACAGGCTCTTTCCGAGCGGGGCGGTTTTCTCGCACACTGCGCTCCTCTGTCACGTGAGACGCCCCCATGCCGCGACGCTCGCCCGCCTTCAGCCGCATTTTCGCCGTGACCATCCTCTCGTGTGCCGGTGCCGCACCGCTGTTCGCTGCCAGTGCCGGGCAGCCAACGAAACGCGTGGAGTGGGCGCTGGCGATTCACGGCGGCGCGGGCGTCATCCGCCGTGGCGATCTCGGCCGAGAGAAGGAAGCTGCCTATCGTGCCTCGCTCACGGCGGCGCTGGCGGTGGGCGCGGATATCCTGCGCAAGGGCGGCTCGAGCCTCGATGCCGTGGAGGCGACCATCCAGGTGCTCGAGGACGACCCGCGCTTCAATGCCGGGCGCGGCGCGGTGTTCACCGCCGACGGCCGCAACGAACTCGATGCCTCGATCATGGACGGCCTGGCCCGTCGTGCCGGCGCGGTGGCGGGCGTCACGCGCACGCGCAACCCGATCAGTCTCGCGCGCGCCGTCATGGAGAAATCGCCGCACGTGTTGCTGGCGCGAGAGGGTGCCGACCAGTTCGCGCGCGAGCAAGGCCTGCCGCAGGTGGATCCTGGCTATTTCCGCACCGAGGAGCGGTGGCAGCAGCTGCTCGACTGGCGGCGCGACAACGCCAAGGTGCTCGATCCGACCCACGCTCACGGCACCGTGGGGGCGGTGGCCATCGACATGAAGGGACATCTGGCGGCGGGCACGTCCACCGGCGGCATGACCGGCAAGCGCTGGGGACGCGTCGGCGACTCGCCGCTGATCGGGGCGGGAACGTACGCCGCCGACGGCAACTGCGCCGTGTCCGCGACGGGCTCGGGCGAATATTTCATCCGCGCGAGCGCCGCGCGGCAACTATGCGACCGCATCGCCTGGCTCGAGGTGGACGTGCAGAAGGCGGCTGACGCAACCATCGACAGCATTGGGGAGATCGGCGGCGACGGCGGTGTCATCGCGATGGACGGCTCAGGCAACATCGCGTTCTCGATGAATTCGAGCGGGATGTATCGGGGTTGGGTTACCGCGCGGGAGGAGGCCGCGACGGCTATCTACGCCAACGAGAAAGGGCCGAAGCGCTGAGAAAAGGGGACAAAGAATAAAGAAACAGGGATCTGTCCTTGTTCTTTTTCTCAGCGCTTGCCTTCGGCCAGCACGACTTCTTCCGGGGCGTTCACGAAAAAGCCCTGGATGAACTGCACGCCGAGCTGCCACAGCACCGCCATGGTATTCGCATCTTCGACGCGCTCGGCGATGGTCTCGATCTTGTGCTTGACGGCCTGGTCGACGAGCTTCTTGACCGCCGCCTGCGTCTCGAAATTGCTGGCCAGGTCCTGGATCAGGGCGCCGTCGATCTTGATGAAGTCGAGCGGCAGCAGGGTCAGTAATTTGGCGGGGTCGCGTCCCGAACCGAAGCGCTCGATGGCGATGCGAAAGCCCATCTTTTTGAGCGTGCCGAGCTGGCTCAGCGCCGCCGTCATGTACTGCTCTGTAATCGTCTCGGTGAGCTGGAAGCAGATGCGCGCGGGTACGTGGGCGCCGGTCGCGACCTGGGTCTTCAGCCAGTCCGCGAAGGCAGTGTCGACCACGGTGTCCTTCGACAGGCGCACGAACAGGCAGCCGGGTTTTTTCTGTGCGGCGAACGACAGCGACGCGCCCACTACCCAGCGGTCGATGTTCTTGAGCAGGTCGTTGCGCTCGGCCGCGGCCATGAATTCGGCGGGCAGCACCTCCTTGCCCTGATGATCGAGCATGCGTACGAGCACGTCGAACATGTTCGGGTCCTCGCCCTGCAGACTCGCGACCGGCTGTTGCACGAGCCGGAAGCGGTTTTCCATGAGCGCGGACTTGATGTGCTTCACCCAGATCTTGTCGTACGCCTGCACGCGTGTATCGGTGTCGGCGCGGTCGAGATGGTAGATCTGATTGCCGCCCTGGCCGCGGCCGCGGCGCACCGCTTCGATGACGTCCGCCACGATGGCATCGACGGTCGAGCCCTGCGGCGGCACGGTAGTGAGGCCGACCGTGCAGGTGCAGTGGACGGACTTCTCGCCGATGGTGGATACGTGCTCGCTGAATCGTGCGAGCACCGCTTCCGCCCAGGCTTCGACGTCGTGCGAATTGCCGCGTTCGATGAGCGCCAGGAACGAGACGCCCGCGAGGCGACCCGCGATGTCGTTGGGACCGAGATGCGACTTGAGGATGGTGGCGAATTCGCCGACGAGCTGTTCCGACAGCCGCACGCCGACGTCCTTCTCGAGCTCCGCGAACTTGTCGGGACGCACCAGCGCCATGAAGCGCACGCCGCCGGCGGGCGGGGCCGCCATGCGCACGCCGATCGCATCGAGCATCGGCCGGCGCATCAGCAGGCCGGTGGTGCCGTCGCGCTTGACGGCGTCGGTGAGCTCGGTGGTGAGCGCGCGCTCGTCGCGTTTCTTCGCGGGGACCATGATGCGCACGCAGGGCTCGTTGTCGAATTCGCCGGGCGTGAGCACCAGGTCCATCGGCAGCTGCGAGCCATCGCCCAGCAGCGCGTTCACCTTGAGCGGATGGTCGGTCCACTTGCCCTGCGCGCATGCGACCAGCGCGCCCTTGAGCGCCGCGTGCGAGCGGTCCTCGAACAGATCCATGAGTGGCTGGCTGACTACCGCGCTGGCATCGGCATGGCCGAACAACTCGAGCCACGTCTGATTGGAATCGACGACGATGCCTTCCTGCACCTGCAGGATGGCGTCGTTGGAACGTTGCAGCACGGACTGGAGCTGGCGGCGGTAATCGCTGGCCGACTGCAGCGTGGCATTGAGCGCGCGCTCGAGACGGAACGAGCGCAACTCGCGCGACAGCACGGCCTGCACGCGCTCGGACGCGGACAGCGATACGACGTCGCGCGCGCCGAGGCGCATGCCGGCGGCGATGTCGGCTTCGGAGATCTGCGGGCGCACCAGCAGCATCGGCACCTGTGGCGCGAGCTGGTCGCGCACGGTCGCGGCCTGTTTGGTGTCGGCGTCTGAGACGTATGCGCAGACGAGTAGCTCGGGGTTGAGTTGTTCGAGCGCTTCACCCAGGTCGCGCACTGCCGGTATCCACGTGCAATGCACAGGTTCGCCAGCCCTGCGCATGAGACTGTTGATGAACTCGGACGGCTCGCGCTGCGGCGCAAACACGATCAGCGGAACCGCACTGGTGTCGTTCAAGGCAACTCCCCGGTACGCGGGCCAGCAGAGCGCCGCGTTGAAACAAGCGTTCGAAGTTTAGCATCCACCCCCTCGGCGGACGGTTGAGAGTCCAGTCACATTCCGTCTCCCGATGTCGGACGATGGATCCAAACCCTGAGTCCGCGACATCAAAGACTGCCCCATAGGAGAAAACGCTCATCCGCGCTGTGCTCGCGGTGCCGTCTCTGCTGCTAACTGCCTTGCCACTCGCGGCCGCGGAACATCCATTGTCGCCGCACGCCGTCGAAAAATCGTCGGCCGACCAGCGCGCCGAACACGCATGGGAATTCGAGGGCGTGCCACACCTCATCGTGAGCCTCATGGGTGTGCTGTTTCTTCTGGTCGGCGATGTTCTCCAACCATCGCATACACGCGCGCCTGCACTCGCGACTGTCGTCGGCGCGCTGCAGTGGTATGGCGTGGCGCCGAACTCCGGCACGATCGCAGCTATCCTCTATCGGTCCTGGTGCCGGCGCTGGCGGGAACGGCCTGGACCTGCGGCCCGATGATTCCGCGCACGGGCACCACTGGCGATGAATTGGCGTTGCCAGGGGTCGGCCGGTATCATGCGCGGTCTTTTTTGCAGGCCACTTCTTTGCGCCCCTGGCCGGGCGACGGCGGAAATTCCATGTCCAGTTACTCGATGAACGAAATTCGCGGCGGCATGAAACTGCTCATAGACGGCGATCCATATGCCGTCATCGACAACGAGTACGTGAAGCCCGGCAAGGGCCAGGCATTCAACCGCATCCGTGTGCGCAATCTGCGCACCGGTCGGACGGTCGAAAAGAGCTACCGTTCGGGCGAGTCCATCGAGGCCGCCGACGTCATGGATACGGAGATGCAGTATCTCTACAAGGATGGGGATTTCTGGAATTTCATGAATCCCGAGAACTACGAGCAGCTCACCGCGGGCGAAGCGGCCGTCGGCGAGGGTGCGAAGTGGCTGAAGGACGGCACGGTCTGCATCATCACTCTGTGGAATGGCGTGCCGCTCGTCGTGACGCCGCCGCCGCACATCGAGCTCAAGGTGGTCGAGACCGATCCTGGCCTGCGCGGCGACACCGCCACCGGCGGTCAGAAGTCCGCGAAGCTCGAGACCGGCGCTGTCGTGCGCGTGCCGCTGTTCATCAATGAAGGCGAAACCGTTCGCGTCGATACGCGCACCGGCGACTACATCTCGCGCGGCAAGAACGACTAGCTGGGTCAGACACCCTTTTATCTAACTACTCAAGGAATCCAGGAAGATCTTTGCAACGGTCTCGAGCCCGCGCGCATCTTCCGCGCCGAAACGGCTCAGCCTGGGGCTGTCGAGGTCGAGCACGCCCAGCAGCTCGCGGCCGCGCAGCAGCGGCACCACGATCTCGGAGTTCGAAGCGGAGTCGCAGGCGATGTGTCCGGGAAACGCGTGCACGTCTTTTACTACGATCGTTTCGCGCCTTTCCGCTGCGGTTCCACACACACCCTTGCCGAGCGCGATGCGCACGCAGGCGGGCTTGCCCTGGAACGGGCCGAGCACCAGTTCGCCACTCTTATATAAGTAGAAGCCCGCCCAGTTCAGGTCGGGCAGCGCATCGAACAGCAACGCGGACGTGTTCGCCGCGTTCGCGATGAGATCGTGCTCGCCGGACAGGATGGCGGTCAGATCGCGCCCGACTTCGGCATAGCCGGCAGCCGCGTCGCGAAAATCGTAGCGCTGGGTGGTGTGCTTCATCAGGCGCGCTCCACGGGAAAGGCCAACACCGCATCGATGGACTCGGCGCCGACGGCCAGCATCATCAGACGATCGAAACCCAGCGCGACACCGGCACAATCGGGCAATCCGGCATCGAGTGCAGCCAGCAGATTCGGGTCGAGCGTGGCGGCCGGCAGGCCGCGCTGTGTGCGCATCTTCAAGTCCGCAGCGAACCGCAGTCGTTGCTCCGCGCCGCTTGCAAGCTCGTGATAGCCGTTCGCGAGTTCGACGCCCCGGTAATAGAGCTCGAACCGCAGGGCAACGCGCGGATCATCGGGATCGAGACGTGCGAGCGCGGCTTGCGAGGCGGGATAGCGGTGCAGAAAGGTGAGTGCCTTCGCGCCCAGCGCCGGACCGACCTGCGCGCCGATGACGAGATCCAGCAACTCGTCGCGCTCCGCCGCCGCCGCGCGCCTGGAATCCAGGCCCAGCGCGCACCCGGCGGCCACGAGTGCGTCGCGACCGGCATCCAGCGGGTCGAAGCCCGCGTGCGCACGCACGGCCTCGCGATAGGACACGAGCTCGAGGGGCAGCCCGGCCGCTTCCGGACCTAACAACAAACGCACCAGATCGGCGACCTCGCGCATGAGCATCTCCAGCGAGAAGCCGAGCCGATACCACTCGACCATCGTGAACTCGGGATTGTGCTGGCGGCCGCGCTCCGCGCCGCGGAACACGCGGCAGATCTGGTAGATGTTTCCGCTGCCGGCGGCCAGCAGGCGCTTCATCGCGTATTCGGGCGAGGTGTGCAGATACAGCGGCGGCATGCCCGGCATTTCCACGCGCAGGTTGCCGAGGTTCACATCCGAGACCGGCGCGTTGACCAGCGCCGGGGTTTCGACCTCGAGTACGTCACGCGTCCGGAAGAATTCGCGTGTGGCGGCGAGCGCGGCGGCGCGCGCGCGCAGCGTCGCGAGTGACGCGGTGGGACGCCAGCTGTCTGCGCCGGAGGTCAACGAAGCGTGCCGATGCGCTCGCCCATGCGCAGCGTGCGTCCCGCGACCAGCGTCGATTCCCAATCCGCGGCGCCCGGGGGCAGCAGCAGGATCACGGTGGAGCCCATGTTGAAGCGCGCCATCTCCGCCCCCTTGGGCAACGCTGCGGGCGCGAGCACATCGGTCACCGGTAGCGCGGTAGGTTCGCGATGCACGCGCGGCGCTACGTCGCCGTGCCAGACCGTCGCCATGCTGCCGACGTTGAGCGCACCGACCAGCACGATGCCCCAGGGCAGGCCGCGCGCGTCGAAGCCGCAGAACACGCGCTCGTTGCGCGCGAACAGTCCCGGCACGAGCTGCGCGGTCGTGCGGTTCACGCTGAACAGGCGGCCGGGCACGTAGAAGCCCTCGCGCAGCTCGCCCGCGAGCGCCATGTGGATGCGGTGATAGTTGTACGGCGCCAGGTAGATAGTCGCGAAGCTGCCGCCGGCGAAGCTGCGCTGCCAGGCGGAGTGGCCGGCCAGCAGGGCGTGCAGCGTGTAGTGGCGGCCCTTGGCTTGCAACAGCCGGTCGGCGCTGAGCACCCCGGCCTCGCTCACCGTTCCGTCGACGGGCGAGATGATGGCGCGCGGATCCGGATCCACGGGCCGCGTGCCCGGGCGCAGCGCGCGCGTGAAAAACTCGTTGAAGCTCGCGTATGCGGTGGGCTCGCGTTCGACGGCATCGGTCATGTCGGGTTGGAAGCCGCGCACGAACAGCTTGATCAGAGCGTTCTTGAACGCCGGCGCGCGCGAACGCGTGAGCGCGAGGACCACGCGTGAGATGCCATGTTGTGGCAGCAGGTGCTGGAGCGCGACGAACGCGCGTCCGCCCACTCCGGGCGAGCTCACGAGCGCCCGGCCTTGAGCACGGGCGCGAGCCGCGCGACGTCGCGTACCAATGCATCGGCGTTGAACGGCGGTGTGAACACCGCCACCACGCGCGCCTCCGCGTCGAGCGCGAACACCGTGGCGGAATGGTCCATGGTGTAACTCCCGCCCGGCAGATCGACGCGTGCGCGCGCCACACCGAAGCTCTTCGTGGCGTCCACAATCCCGGGCGCCGTGCCGGTCAGGCCGATAATATCGCCGCCGAATGACGCGATGTATTTACCGAGCAGCTCCGGCGTATCGCGCTCCGGGTCCACCGTGATGAGCGCGATCTTCAGACCGTCCAGCTTCGGATCCGCCCGGACGGCACGCTTCTGCACGTTGGTCAGCACCGCGAGCGTGGTGGGACAGACATCCGGACAATGCGTGAAACCGAAGAACACCAGGGTCGGGTGTCCGCGCAGCACAGCGGGGGAGGCCGGTGCGCCGAGGGTGTCGATGAGATCGAACGGTGTCAGCACGCGTGGCGACGGGAACGACGTGCCCGCCTCGAGCGATGGCACAGCCGGCTGGTTGAACAGGCGCGCAATGTATGCACCCGCGAGCAAGGCAGCCAGCGCGATGGCGGCCACGGACAACCAATAGCGTTTGAACATGGCGCAATTATCCCATAGAGAGCGACGCGGCAGTCGACGCGAGCAGTCCGCGCCGACGGTCGCCGAACTCGTTTCCCGCGCCATACGCCGCTTGCGGCGCGCGCACGTGTTCTTCGGCCATGGCACCGACAACGCGCGCGACGAGGCGTTCGCGCTCGTGCGCCACGCGGCCGGGCTCGCGCCCGATGCGCCGGCCCGGGCGTTCGCGCGGCGCGTGACGGCGCCACAGCTCGCCCGCTTCAGCGCCCTGCTCGACGCGCGCATCGGGCGCCGCATGCCGCTGGCGTATCTCACGCACGAGGCATGGTTCGCGGGACTGCCGTTTTATGTCGACGAGCGCGTGCTGATTCCGCGCTCGGCGCTGGCGGAGACGATCGAGCGGTGCTTCTCGCCGTGGATCGACGCGCGGCGCGTACGCCGCGTGCTCGACATCGGCACGGGTTCGGGCTGTATCGCGCTGGCCTGTGCGAAGGCGTTTCCACGCGCGCGCGTCGATGGAGTCGACATCGACGCGGACGCGCTCGAAGTCGCGGCGATCAATCGGCGGAAACTGCGCCTAACACGGCGCGTGCGGCTGATCCGCTCGGATCATTTCGCGGCGCTTTCGGGGGAGTCCTACGATATCATCGTGAGCAATCCGCCCTACGTCGGAGCGCGCGAGATGCGCGGTCTGCCGAGCGAATACCGGCACGAACCGCGGATCGCGCTCGAGTCGGGGCGCGCGGGTCTCGACTCGGTCGCCGTCATCCTGCGCGCGGCGGCGAGGCATCTGCGACCACTCGGGTTGCTGGTCGTCGAGGTGGGCAACACGGAGCGGGCGTTGGCGAGGGCGTATCCGCGCCTGCCGTTCACCTGGCTCGACTTCGAGCGTGGCGGCGGCGGGGTATTCCTGCTGACGCGCGAGCAACTGACGAACGCGGATTAAATACATCATGTCGGGCAACTCGATCGGCAAACTATTCACGGTGACCACGTTCGGCGAGAGCCACGGTCCCGCGCTCGGCTGCATCGTCGATGGCTGCCCGCCGGGTCTTCCTCTCGGCGAAGCCGACGTTCAGCCCGAAGTCGATCGCCGCCGCACTGGGACCTCGCAGTTCGTCAGCCAGCGGCGCGAAGGCGACGTGGTCCGCATCCTCTCCGGCGTGTTCGAGGGCAAGACCACGGGCACGCCCATCGGCATCCTCATCGAGAACACCGACGCGCGCTCGCGCGACTACGAGAAGATCAAAGACCGCTTCCGGCCCGGACACGCCGACTACACCTATCAGCAGAAATACGGCTTTCGCGACTATCGCGGCGGCGGCCGTTCGTCCGCGCGCGAAACTGTCATGCGCGTCGCGGCTGGCGCGATCGCGCGCAAGTATCTCTTCGAGAGACTCGGTGTCCGCATCAGCGGCTATCTCAGTCAGATCGGCGACAAGCTCATCGACCCGGTGAAGCCCGAGAGCGCATACGACAATCCGTTCTTCTGTCCGGATCCCGCGCGCCTGCAGGAGCTCGAAGATCTCATGTGGAAGATCCGCGGCGACGGCGATTCACTGGGTGCCAAGGTCACGGTGCTCGCGCAGGGCGTGCCGCCGGGCTGGGGCGAGCCGGTGTTCGATCGACTCGACGCCGATCTCGCGCACGCGATGATGGGCATCAACGCGGTCAAGGCCGTGGAGATCGGCGCGGGAGTCGCGGCGGCCGCGCAGCGCGGCAGCGAGCATCGCGACGAGATGACGCCGGCGGGTTTCCTGAGCAACAACGCCGGTGGAATCCTCGGCGGCATCTCATCGGGCCAGGATGTAGTGGTGCACGTCACGCTGAAGCCCACCTCGAGCATCCAGGTGCCAGGCAAGACCATCGATGTCGCGGGCAATGCCATCGAGGTGGTCACCACGGGGCGCCACGACCCGTGCGTGGGCCTGCGTGCCACGCCGATCTGCGAGGCCATGCTCGCGATCGTGCTCATGGACCATCATCTGCGGCATCGCGGGCAGAACGCCGACGTGCGTTCGGACACGCCCACCATACCGGCGAGCGCGCCCCGTCCCGCGGGTAGTTAGCATCCGGCGGGTGTTCGGGTGATGCCGTGCAAGCCTGCCAGGGTTTCGGTACTGCGCATCCACGCCGCGGCAGGGGATTGCCGGGGCAGCGCGCGGGGGCAAGGTCGATGAGGGAAAGTAGGGTGTTAGGCGTTCGGAACGGCCCGGTTGACCGCCGGAAGCGACCGAAGGCGCGAACCCGGACACGTTTTATGTTCGAGTCATCGCAGAATATACGCGGCACGTACGCAGACTTAACTTATGAGATGCCTCGGACCACATCAGGCCGGCTGTGGCTGCGATCCACACTGGAATACCTCAGATTTTGGTGCGCGAGCATATTTAAGTTATATTGCGGGCGGTTCCGGCTTCGCGCTTAAAGTTTCGGCGCTAAGCTTCTGTTTAAAGAAAGAAAAGCTCTAGTCGTAAAAGGTCGCCGACGGTAGATGTGGAGACGCGAATGAAGCGTATGGGTCTAGCCCGGGGTTTGCTGGCGTTATTGCTGTTGCCCGGAATCTCGCTCGCACTGGGCCTCGGGGACGTCCGGCTGAACTCGCCGCTCAACGCGCCACTCGATGCCGAAATCGAGCTGGTCAACGCGACCGCGGAAGATCTCGCGACCCTCGACGCGAAGCTTGCCTCTAAAGACACCTTCGCACGTTACGGCCTCGACTGGCCGCAGTTCATGGCGGGGGTCACCGTCACGCGCGATCGCTCGGCGAGCGGCGCGCACGTCCTGCGCATCAAGTCGACCGAAACGGTCACCGAACCCTTCCTCACGCTGCTCATCGAAGCGACGTGGGCGCGCGGCCGCCTGGTGCGCGAATACACCGTGCTCCTCGACCCGCCGGTGTTTGCTCCGAACAGCGTCGCCGCGGCACCGGTGTCTGCGCCGTCGGCCGGCGAGAGCCCGACCTCCGGCCAGATTTCCCGTCCCGCGCAGGACATGCCGAGCAGTGTGGCCGCCGGTGGCGGCGACAGTTATGAAGTGCGTCGCGGCGACAGCCTCTCGGCCATCGCGCGCCGCCTGTCCGCGAGCACCGGTTCGCGCACCGACCAGCTCATGGTGTCTATCTACCGGAACAACTCCGAAGCCTTCGAAGGGGACATGAATCGCCTGCGCGCCGGGGCCGTGTTGCGGATCCCGGGCGGCGATGAGATCGCCGCCGTCTCGCCCGCCGAAGCGCGTAGCGAAGTGCAGCGCATGGCCAGTTCGTGGGCGGGTGCTGCCGGCTCCACCGGGGGCGGCCGGCTGCGTCTCGTGCCGCCGAGCGACTCGGGCTCGAGCCTGGGGGCGTCCGACAATTCTGCCGAGGTCGACGCGCTTCAGGGGCGCATCCGCGATCTCGAAGGCCAGCTCACCGATTCGAAGCGCATGCTCGAGTTGCGCAACACCGAGCTCGCCGACCTGCAGCAGAAGCTGGCCGAATCCCAACAGGCCGCGGTCCGACCGGCACCGACGCCCGTCCCCGAGACGCCCGTCGAGACGCTGACACCGACTCCGGAGGCCGTCACGCCGACTCCGACGCCCGAAGCCGCCATGCCGGAAGCGACCACGCCCGCGCAAGAGCCCACTCAGGAGCCGGCCGCGGCTCCAGAAACGACGCCCGAGACCACTCCGGTCGCCGATACCGGGGCCGAAGGTGCCGAAGAGTCGATCGTCGACAAGCTCAAGGAGTACTGGTACGTGCTCGCGGGCCTCGTCGCGGTCATCGTGCTGTTGTTGTTCGTCAAGTCACGCGGCACGCGCAAGACCGCAGAATTCGACGACAACCTTGGCCGTCTCGCCGAGGCGGGCGGAGATCGTCTGGCCGAGCCCATGGACTCTCTTTCGGACACCGGCCGCATGCGCGCGCCGCAGATGACCTCCTCATCGGTGCCGGACGACATCCTCGTCGAGGAATCGGGCACGCATCGCGCCTTGCAGGAAACACAGGACATTCCGCTTGCGCCCTCGATGCGCACGGACGAGACCATCAGCAGCGAGACCGCGGTCAATCTCGACCAGGGCGACCCGCTGGCAGAAGCCGATTTCCACATGGCCTATGGCCTCTACGATCAGGCCGCGGATCTCGTGCGCATCGCGATCCAGCGCGAGCCGGATCGTCGCGACCTCAAGCTCAAGCTCCTGGAAGTCTTCTTCGTGTGGGGCAACAAAGATCAGTTCCTCACGATGGCGCACGAGCTCGGCGAGACCCGCGGCCAGTCGGCGCCGGGCGAGTGGGACAAGATCGTCATCATGGGCAAGCAGATCGCACCCGAAGATCCGTTGTTCGCCGAGGGTGGCTCGGGCAGCGGCGTCGGTGTCGATCTGAATCTCGATGGTGGCGGCACCGAGCGCATGGATTTCGATCCCTTCGATGTCAGCTCGCGCATGGACGTCACCGGTGGCGGTGCTCCGGAGCCCGTCGACCTCGATCTCAGCAACGCCCTGCGAGACCCCGACGCGACGGGTGAAGACCGCGCGTTGCCCGACAAGAGCGGCCAGACGACGCGTGAGATGACCGTCAAGATGACGCCCGCGGGATCTGAAGCGCCAACGGTCGAACAGCCCGCGCTGCGTCCGCTCGACGAACCGACGATCCGCGAGAAGGTCGACAACGCGATGCGTCGCAAGCTGTCATCCGAGCAGACCGCAGAGCTGGCGCTCGACGATCTCGGCCTCGAGCTGGGCTCGCTGGAGCAGACGGATTCGCAGATCGGTCTCAAGCCCGTTGGCGGCATGCCGCGCGGCGACTCCAATGCTCCGACCATGGTCGCGGGCC
>JAYTOI010000192.1:0-75897 GCA_043747875.1 Pseudomonadota bacterium
GTCTTGTCCGGCCAGCCGAGCGTGCTGAACGGCCACAGTGCCGAGGAGAACCAGGTGTCGAGCACGTCTTCGTCCTGGCGTAGAGGAGTTTCGCCCAGCGAGTGTTTCTTGCGCACTTCGGCTTCGTCGCGGCCCACATAGATCTTGCCGGCGTCGTCGTACCAGGCCGGGATGCGGTGGCCCCACCAGAGCTGGCGGCTGACGCACCAGTCCTTGATGTTGCGCATCCACTCGTAATAGGTCTTTGACCAGTTCTCGGGTACGAAGCGGGTGCGGCCGTCTTCGACCGCCTTCAAGGCCGGTTCCGCCAGCGGCGCGATCTTCACGTACCACTGGTCGGTGAGATAGGGCTCGATGACGGCGCCGGTGCGGTCGCCGCGCGGAACTTTCAGCTTGTGAGGCTCTATCTTCTCGATGAGGCCGGCGGCCTCGAGCTCCGCCATGACGCGCTTGCGCGCTTCGAAACGGTCGAGCCCGCGGAAACGTTCCGGCGCGTTTTCGTTGAGTTTGGCATCCGGCGTGAAGAGGTTGATCTGCGGCAGCGAGTGGCGCAGGCCCATCTCGTAGTCGTTGAAGTCGTGCGCGGGGGTGATCTTCACCGCGCCCGAGCCGAACGCGGCATCGACGTACGAATCCGCGATGATCGGAATCCTGCGTCCGGTCAACGGCAGCTCGAGTTGTTTGCCGATGAGCGATCGATAGCGCTCATCGTCGGGGTTCACGGCGACGGCCGTGTCGCCGAGCATCGTCTCGGGACGCGTGGTCGCGACGACGATGAAGCCATCGCCGCCGACGATGGGATATTTGAGATGCCAGAGCGAGCCGTTCTCTTCCTCGGACAACACTTCGAGATCGGAGACCGCGGTCAGCAGCACCGGGTCCCAGTTCACGAGCCGCTTGCCGCGATAGATGAGGCCCTCCTCGTGCAGCCGCACGAACACTTCCGTGACCGCGCGCGACAGATCGGGGTCCATCGTGAACTTGTCGCGCGACCAGTCGACCGACGTTCCGAGCCGGCGCATCTGGCGCGTGATCGTGCTGCCGGACTCCGCCTTCCACTTCCAGACTCGTTCGATGAACTGCTCGCGGCCGAGGTCGAGACGGTGCTTGCTCTCGGCGGCGAGCTGGCGCTCTACCACCATCTGGGTCGCGATGCCGGCGTGATCCGTACCCGGCTGCCAGAGCGTGGAGTAGCCGCGCATGCGATGCCAGCGCGTCAGCGTGTCCATCAGGGTGTGCTGGAACGCGTGCCCCATGTGCAGCGTGCCGGTGACGTTCGGCGGCGGCAGCATGATGCAGTACGGTTCGCCTTCGCCGCCGGGGGCGAAGGCACCGGAGTCTTCCCAACGTTGGTAGATTCGGCGCTCGATGTCGCCGGGGGTGTAGGCCTTGTCCATGAGGCGCCGAATTATACGGATCGGCGTTGGCGCGGGCGGGGAAAGAGGTTGGCGCACCACCACCCGAACGTCGCTGCGCGACCGCGCCAGCGCCAAACCGTATGTCGCGGTGGCTAGGCGTCGCGAACGTTGTGGGTTTGAGGCTCGATCGACTTGCCGCGATATGCCTTGAAGCGCTCGCGGCCGGCGCTGCGCACCTCGGGACGCGCGTCGAGGAACTCTGCGACGCGGGCGAAGCGCTCGAAGCAGCCGGGAACGGCGCTGCCCAGATTGATGAGCACGCATCCATCGGCATGGATGAACGGGTCGCCGGGCAGGGGGCCGCAGGTGAGCGCCACCGCCGCTTCGCAGGGCGCGCCATCGCGCGTGACGACATCGTGCGGCACGAAGCTGCCATCGCCAAAGGTCCACAGCAGTTCGTCGACCTTGGGGACCAGCGCCGCGTCGTCACAGAGCACGACCACGCGATGATTGGCCAGATAGGCTTTCTCGGCGATGCGGCAGGCGAGGCGCAGTCGCGCACCTTCGCCGGCCTCTTCGCTCACGTAAAAATCAACGCGTGGCGGCGGCACTCAGGATCAGCGCGCTGCCGCACGACGCAGCAGGAACTCGAGCACCATGGCGCTCGGGCGGCCGGTGCTGCCCTTGCCGGCACCACCCTGATAGGACGTGCCGGCGATGTCGAGGTGCGCCCACGTGAGGCCGTTGGTGAACTTCGCCAGGAACGCCGCGGCCGTGCACGACCCGCCATCGCGACCGGCGACGTTCGCCATGTCCGCGAAGTTGCTCTTGAGCTGATCGCCATATTCATCGCCCACCGGCATGTGCCAGGCACGATCGCCGACGGCCATGCCGCAGTCGACCAGCTCGCGCGCGAGTGCGTCGTCGTTCGCGAATACGCCGGTGTGATGCGTGCCGAGCGCGACGACAATGGCGCCGGTGAGCGTCGCCATGTCGACGACCACCCCGGGCTTGTAGCGACGCGCGTAGTGCAGGGCGTCGCAGAGGATGAGGCGGCCCTCGGCGTCGGTGTTGAGGATTTCGACGGTGAGGCCCTGCGCGCTCGTGACGATGTCGCCGGGCTTGATGGCGCGGCCGTCGGGCATGTTCTCGCACGTTGCGACCAAACCCACGACGTTGAGCGGCAGATTGAGCTCGGCCACGGTGTTCATGGTGCCGATGACGCAAGCCGCCCCCGACATGTCGAACTTCATCTCGTCCATGAGCGGCGGGTCTTTGAGCGAGATGCCGCCGGTGTCGAAGGTGATGCCCTTGCCGACCAAGACCACGGGCCCGCTGTCGTTCTTGTTTTGGGCCTTGGGGTGGCGGTGCTCCATGACGATGAAGCGCGGCGGCTCTTCGCTGCCCTGCGTGACGGCGAGGAAGCAGCCCATCTTCTCGCGCTTGATCTCGGCCAGGCCGAGCACCTTCACCTTGAGCGACTTGTGCGACTTCGCCAGACCCTCGGCGGTCTTGCCGAGGTAGCTGGGCGTGCACACGTTGCCCGGAAGATTGGCGAGGTTGCGCATGAGCGCCGTGCCGTTGGCTAGCGCCGCACCCTGCGCGAAGCCGCTCTGGATGGCAGCCGCCGACTTGGCAGCGGCGGCGACCACGATGCGCGCCAGCGTATGCGGACGCGGCTTCTTGGCGGTCTTCAGATCGTTGACGCGGTAGAGCGTGTGTCCCGCGAGTTCCGCCACGGCGCGACCGAAGCGTTCGTCGGAAAGCTGCTTCGTTGCGGGGCGCGGCAGCGCGAGCGCCAGCGCAGTGATGCGCGTACGCGCGGCGGCGGCGATGGAGGTGAGCACGGCACGGCGCCACGCCTTGCTTGTCATGTCCTTGTCGGGGGTCTTCGGCCCGAGGCCCACGAGCAGCACGCGTTCCGCGCTCAGCCCATCGAGCTCGGCGACCAACCAGGATTCGCCGACCTTGCCGCTGAAATCCCCGCGCTTCGTGAGGCGCGAGAGCTTCTCGCGACAGCGCGAGTCGAGCGACTTCGCTTCAGAGGTGAGCTCGCCGTCATCGTGGACGCCAACGGCGACGCAATCGATCGGCAGCTCCGGGAGCGCCTTGGTCCAGGTTTCGAACTGCATGTGGCGGGGTCCTCGCACCATGTTCGATCCGTTTGCTTCGTTGTAGCGAACGCTGCGGTGCATTAAGGTCGCGAAGTGTAACTCAAGTCGGTTTGGGTGACCTGTTGCTGCGGATACTCGATCGCTACATCCTGCGCGAAGTCCTCGTCAGTTGGCTCGCAGTAACTGGCGTCTTACTGGCGATATTGCTGACCAATCAGGTCGCGAGTGTGTTAGCGCGCGCCGCCGAAAATCAGTACCCGCGCGGCGTGGTGCTCGAGCTC
Organism: Pseudomonadota bacterium; assembly: GCA_043747875.1. Classification (GTDB taxonomy): domain Bacteria; phylum Pseudomonadota; class Gammaproteobacteria; order Steroidobacterales; family Steroidobacteraceae; genus CADEED01. The sequence continues at coordinate 3,754 of JAYTOI010000192.1, forward strand.
ATCCTGCTCGGCGCCCTGCAAAACCTGCCGATCATCGTTCCGGTCGGCCTGCTGCTCGGCATCGTGCTGGCGCTCGGGCGCCTGTACCACGACAGCGAGATGACGGCCGCCCAAGCCTGCGGCGCGGGATCCCGGCCGGTGTTCGTGCCCGTGGTCGGCATCGCAACGCTGATGACGGCGCTGCTGTCGTTCCTGTCGTTGCAGGTGGCGCCGGCGGCCGCGGGGCGCCTGCTCGGCCTGAGCAGTGAGGCGCTGCGCGCGGGACAGTTTGCGCCCATCACCGCCGGCAAGTTCCGCTCGTTCGGCGGCGGCAGCACCGTGGTCTATGCGCAGAGCGCCGACCCGGACGGCACACTGCGTCGCGTGTTCGTCGAACGCGATCGCGGCGATCATCTCGAAGTGGCGCTCGCGCAACGCGCCACGCACGCCTACAGCGAGGATGGCGACCTGCAGGTCATCACGCTTTACGACGGCGAACGCTACGAAGGCATACCCGGCGAGCGCAAGTTTCGCATCGTGCGCTTCGCTGAGAACACGATCCCCGTGCGCCTGCCGCCGATCGGCGGCGGAATGCTGAAGGTGCAGGGCGTGCCCTCGGGCACGCTGGCGCGTTCGCCGGATCGGGCGCAGCGGGCCGAATTCCACTGGCGCATCGCGCTGCCGATCATGGCGCTGGTGCTGGCGATGATCGCCGTGCCGATCTCGCGGCTGCGTCCGCGGCAGGGCCGCTACGCGCGCGTGGGCTACGCCATCCTGATCTACTTCGTGTACTTCAACCTGCTGTCGGCCGGCAAGGTGTGGATCGCGCGCGGCATCGCGCCCGAGTGGTTAGGCCTGTGGTGGGCGCACCTGGCGGTGGCGCTGTTCGCGGCGGCCATCCTGCTCGTGCCGCGCTGGCTGCAACGCGCGCGCTACCAGCCTCGCGCGCCCGCGCCGGCGGTGTCGGCGTGAATCTCTTCGACCGCTACCTGATCCGCGCCGTGCTCGGCGGCGTGCTGGTGGTCATGGCCGTGCTGCTGATGCTCGGCGCGCTGTGGCTGTTCATCGGCCAGCAGGACGACATCGGGCAGGGCTCTTATTCCGCGCTCGATGCGTTCTGGTTCACGCTGCTCAACCTGCCGCAACAGGCCTACGAGGTCATGCCCATCGGCGTGCTCATCGGTTCGCTGCTCGGCTTGGGCTCGCTGGCGCGCGGCAGCGAGCTCACGGTGCTGCGCGCCGCGGGCATCTCCGTCTGGCGCATGGCGGGCTCCGTCGCGATGGCGGGCATGCTGCTCATCGTGGTCGCGGTGATCTGCGGGGAGGTGCTGGCACCGCCGGCCCAGGCCATGGCCAAGCGCGAGAAAGCGCTCAGCAAATTCTCGAACATCAGCTTCGCCAGCCGCGGTGGCGCGTGGGTGCGCGACGGCAACCTGCTCATCAACGTGCTCGAGCAGTCGAGCACGTCGGAGTTCGACGGCATGCGCGTCTTCGAGCTGTCGCCCGAGCATGCGCTCGTCTCGGTGGCGAGCGCGAAGACGGCGACGGTACAGCCCGACGGCAGCTGGCTGCTGTCGCGCTACGGACGCACGCGCTTCGGTGGCGAGATCGTCGAGGCGGACAAGGAGCAGAGCCGCGCGTTCCAGACCAGCGTCGGCAGCGATTTCCTCGGCTTGACCGTGACGGCGCCGCGCCAGCTCTCGACGCCCGTGTTGTGGAGCCTGATCCAGCGGCTCGAGGTCAATGGCCTCGACGCCACCGCGCAGCAGTTCGCGTTCTGGTCGCGCATCGCGCGGACGTCGGCGATCCTGTTCGCCGCGCTGCTCGCCGTGCCATTCGTGTTCGGCAGTCTGCGCGCCGCGGGCTCGGGCGCGCGCACGCTGATCGGCGTGCTCATCGGCGTCACGTTCTTCCTGGTGCAGCGGATGCTCGAGAGCGGCGCCCTGGTCTTCGATGCGAGCCCGCTGGTGCTCGCCTGGACGCCGACCGCGTTGCTGGCAACCGCGGCGCTGGCGCTCATCACGCGCACGCGCTAGGGCACATGGCCGGATGGGTCAGGGCTTCTTTCCCGGCAGAGGCTCGAGCACCTCTTCGTGCGGCTTGAACAACGTATCGTATTTGTAGATAGGGATCTCGTACTCGACTCCCGTGACTCGACCCGCCAGGCGTTCGACTGTCTTCGCGGAGGGCTTGATCGCGGGCGCGACGGCCGCAGCCGGCGCGGCCGGCACCGCGTCCGGTGCAGCCGGGCCGTTTGCGGCAGCGGCGGGCGTCACCGCGGCGGGTGCTGGCGGCGCCACAGCAGGGGCAAATCTGGCCGCCAGATCGGCATCGCGACGCACGGCAAGGGCGATGTACGCCTTCGCATTCTGCACGTCGCGATGGCCGGACAGCTCGACGACCTGGCCATCGAAGGTGCGGAAGACGGCGTGATCCGTGGCGGTGGGCGCGGAATCCGGCACTGGCCGCACTTCGTCCAAGAACAGCGAGCTCAGCGTCTCGCCCTGACTGGCGAAGTCCGGCGTGGCGGGCTTGCGCGACTTCGGCACAGGCGTCAACGCGAATTCACCGCCGCGTTGCGCGCGCGTCAGTGTGTACGCCGGTCCATTGGCTGGACGCACCTCGATCTCATGGACGTCGGCCCCCGGGATCTCCGCCAGCATGCGGTCGAGCCAGGGCTTCTGATCGGTGTCCGCGGTGACGACGGGCTCGGCCAGCGCGCTCGCGGCCGACTCGGGCTTGCGCACGAAAAGAGTCCGGCCGCCGGTGCCCTTGCCGACGATCAGCGCCCAGGTCTTCTCGCCGGCGACCACTTCCAAGAGCGTGCTCGCGGCCGTGGGCGAGGGCGCCTCGACACCGAGCTTGGAGTAATTGGCGGGATCGCTGGTCTTGGTCTCTACGACCTTCATGGCAGCGAGGCCCAGCAGCAGGTCGCGCACGCGCGCGCCGTCGGCCGGGTAGTTGCGCTCGGCGAGCAGCCATCCGCCGTCGGTCTTGCGCAGCGTGGCGCGGCTGCCGTCGCCCTTGCTGAGGCGGATCTCGCTGATCTGCGCGAGCGCGGGCTTGAGGTCGGCAAACAGGATGCCGCCATCCTGTTCCGACTGCTGCGCGGCGCGGTGCGCGGACAGCCAGATGCCCGCGGCGAGCAGCACCGCCGTGACGCCCGCGAGTAACAGTAATTTCTGGCGCGTCACGATGCGACCCCCTGGCTGCGGAGCATGGTGATCGCGCGGCGCCGCTGACGGCGCCAGAACGCGACCAGCAGCCCCATGATGGCGACGAGCACGGGCACGGCGAGGATGTTGATGAGCTTGAGTGTGATGCCGAGGTCGCGGATGTCCTCCTCGAGGCCGGCGTTGACGGCGCGCAGCTCCTTGCGGATGCGCAGCTTCTCGGCCTGGAATTTCTCGATCTCGTTCATTGCGTCGGGCGAGACGATGAGCTCGTTGCCGCCCGGCTTGGTCTGCAGCTGGGTCAGGCGCTCCTCGGTCTTCTGCAGTTGCTCCTGCAGCTGCTGCTCGGTGGCGCGGAACTTGTTGTTGGCCGCGCGGCGCAGCTCGTCGACGCGCGTGAACGGCCGCGAATACGCGGCCCGGCCGCGGATGCTGATCAGGTCGCCGCTGCCCGAGAGATTGTCGATGGCGTTCCAGGCGAGTTCGCCATTGTTGGCGATGGGCTGGAAGACCGTCTGCCCGAAGAAATTGCGCGGCACCGTCCACCACAGGTCGCTGAGCAGATCAGAGTCCGCGACGACCACGACATTGAGCGGCTTCGACGAGGCCTTGAGCGCATCGGGCTTGGCCGTGACGCCGGCCGGCGGTGCCGCGGCGAACGCGCTGGTGGCCTCGCCCGAGACGCGCGCCGCGACGACGAAGTCGCCGGTCGGCCGGAAGCCGTCGCGCAGCGAGTCGGCATCCTGGAGCATCGCGAACCGCTCGACCGGCAGCAGGCCGGCCTGCTTGCTGGTGCGGATCAGTGGCTCGAACTTGAGCTTCGATCCGGCGACCGGGGTCAAACTACCCGCCGTCACCATGTTGACCGTGTCGAGCTCTGCGGTGACCACGTCCTTCGCCATGCTGTCGTGCGTGAAGCCGAGGATGGCGATGTGCTGCAGCGGCGCCTCACCCTGGCGCACCTGTACGGTGATGCCGCGCTCGAGATCCACCACCACCTGGTTGGCCGGGAAATTGACGCCCCACGAGGCCAGCAGCGGCTCGAGGTGCGAGGAGCGGTCGGCCGCGAGCGCGCTCATCGGATTGTTCGGATCGGGCGGTGAGGATTGATCGGCCTGGGCGTTCGGATCGACGAACGCGAGGATGTGCCCGCCGCGCATGGCGTACTGGTCGATGGCGTACAGCGCCGACGGGGACAGGTTCTTCGGGTGCACGAGCACCAGCACACTGACGTCGTCGTCGATCGACGTGAGCGTCGGCTGCAGCGGACGCACGGTGTAGAGCTGCTCGATCTGTCCGTAGACGGCCCACGGCGGCTTCGGCCGACCGGTCTGCATGTCGAAGTCGCCCTGCATCGGCAGTGAGGACAGCCAGCCCACGACGGGCTTGCTCGACGAGGCGACCTTGTAGATGAGCTTCGCGACTTCGTATTCGAGCTGCTCCTCGAGCTTCGGATCGAGCACCGGGATGGCGTCTTTGCCGTCGGTGGAGTTCGTGGCCGCGATGCCGAAGAACAGCCGGTCGCCGGTGGCGTTGACTTGCTCGGAAGTGATGCCGAGCTCGGTGGCGCGGTCCTCATCCTCGGAGAACGGTTGCGGGTCGATGACCTTGAGCGTGAGCTTGCCCTTCGACTGCGACGCGAGCTCTTCGAGCAACTCCTGCACGTGCGTGCCGTAGTTCTTGATCTGCGGATATTCCGCCGCCGTATTCTTCGAGAAGAAGAAGTACACGTTCACGGGCTCCTTGAGGCCGCGCACGATGCGCTCGGTGCCGTCTGACAGCGAGTGCAGGTTGTCGGAGGTGAGATCGATCTTCGCGCCGCGCAGCAGCGAGTCGGCGAGCAGCAGCACGCCGACGAACAACAATCCGACGACCAGCAGGGCGCCGGTACCCAAAGTAGAGTTTTTCAATGTGAATTTTTTCATCGCGATTTCTTCGCCTCGAGAACCACTGCGCTGGCGAGCAGGAAGAACCCGCCGAGCAGCGTGAAATACAACACGTCCCGCAGATCGAGCACGCCCTTGGTGATGTTCTCGAAATGCGGATAGATGGACAGCGCCAGCGCGCCGTTGACCACCCACGTCCAGCCGAGGTCGCGTAGCGGTTCTATCAACAGCGGGAAGCCCGACACCACGAGGATGAAGCACGCGAAGAACGACAGCACGAACGCGATGATCTGGCTGCGCGTGAGCGCCGAGAAGAACGAGCCGATGGCGAGATACGCGCCGGCCATGAAGAAGCTGCCGAAGTACGACGCGACGATGGTGCCGTTGTCGGGCGAGCCGAGATAGTTGATGGTGATCCAGATGGGGAAGGTGAGCAGCAGCGCGATGCCGACGAATGCCCAGCCCGCGAGGAATTTCGCCACGACCGCCTGCCACAGCGTGATCGGCTGCGTGAGCAGCAGCTCGATGCTGCCGCTGCTGCGCTCCTCGGACCAGAAGCGCATCGAGACCGCCGGCACGAGGATGAGATACAGCCAAGGATGCAGCAGGAAGAACGGCGCCAGCGTCGCCTGCAGCCCTTCGTAGATCCGGCCCATCTGGAACGTGAGCAGGTTGAGGAAGAACAGGAAAATGATGATGAAGACGTACGCGATGGGCGTAGCGAAGTAGCTGCGCAATTCGCGGCGCAGGATGATGCTCACGATCTTCAAGAAACGACTCCTTTCAAAACTGCTTAGGCGGTGACGGCGCGGAATACGTCGTCGAGACGGCCCGACGGCGCGCGCGCGCGCAGGCCCGCGGGCGTGTCGTCGGCGACCAGCTTGCCGCGCGCCACGATGATCGCCCGGGTGCAGACAGCGTCCACCTCTTCGAGGATGTGCGTCGAGATGACGATGGTCTTCTCGCGCGCGATCTCCGAGATGAGCGTGCGCACCTGCAGCTTCTGCAGGGGATCGAGACCGTCCGTGGGCTCGTCGAGGATCAGGACCTTCGGGTCGTGCACTATGGCCTGCGCGAGGCCGACGCGCCGCTTGAAGCCCTTGGAGAGGGTTTCGATGGTCTGCTGCAGCACCGGCTCGAGCTCGAGCTTGGCCGTCACGTAGTCGAGGCGCGTCTTGCGATGCGCGCCCTCGAGGCGGCGCAGGTCGGCGATGAAATCGAGGAAATCGCGCACCGTCATCTCGCCGTAGCTGGGCGCGCCCTCCGGTAGATAGCCCAGCGCGGCCTTGGCGGCCAGCGGCTCGGCGGCGATGTCGTAGCCGCAGATGCTGGCGCTGCCGCTGGTCGGGGCGATGAACCCCGCGATCATGCGCATCGTGGTGGACTTCCCGGCACCGTTGGGTCCGAGGAAGCCTAAGACCTCGCCCGGCTGTACGGAGAACGAGAGATTGTCGACGGCCAGCAGGCCATCGTAGTTCTTGGTCAAATTTTGCGTCTGGATCATGGCGCCTGATGAGAGCGAAGCGCCTAGCGGATAGTTCCATTTGACGCCGGGACGCGGATTCTGCTCAAGGTGCGTGGGTTCGCGCAAGGAGGAACATCGTGTCGCGCCAGGACATTACACCGCCGTAACCCCGGGACCGCGGGTCAGCGGTCGGCAGGTCACTCGCGTCGGCGGCTGGCGACGGCTTCGATGTGGTCGCGGTAGGTACGCAGGATGCGGCGGATTTCCGAGGGGGCCGGGCGTTCGGCGAGGCGGCCGATCATCTCGGCGAGCTCGTGCCATTGACGGCCCCACCCTAACAAGCGTACGGCGTCGGCGATGACCACGTGCTCGGTCTGCGAGATCGTGGCGGGGGGTTTCTTCGGTTTCACCGTCGCCGGGCGCGGCACTGGACGTTTCGGCGCCGCGGCGGACGGGGCGGCCGGCTTGATCTGCAGGGCGGCGCGGTGCGCGGCGGCCATGCGCGCGGATTGAAGCTGCGGCATCTGGCGCGTGGTCTCGCCCGTGCGCCGATGCTCGCCCGTGCGGCCCGCGTCTTTCGGCGCGGCCGGCGCGCGCGACCGGACGGTCTCGGCCGTGCCGGACGACTTGCCCGCCGCCGGCCGCTGCGCACCCTCGGGCTTCGCGGTCAGCACGTCGCGGCGCTCGGTCTCGTGCGTGGCGAGCGGGATGAACCGGTCCATCGTCGTGACGCCGACGAGCGTCGCGAGGAATCCCATGATCTCGATGCCTTCGACGAACGCGCGGTCCCCCTCGACCTGGCGCTGCGCGACGATGCGCTTCAAAGCGATGATGCGTTTGCGCGCGAGCTGGATGATCCAGCGCTGCGGCCGTTCGTGCCGCGGCCACGGCTGCACGTGCCAGTAGCGCTCTTCGTCGAGCGCCGCGTATTTTGCGTGCAGATCGAGGCTGGTCTCCCAGCGATCGAGAAGGGATTCGAGTTGAAATGTGTCGGCGGATCCAGGTTGGTTGGCCATGGGCGCAAGAGTAGCCCCACGGAGTGCAACGTTCTCCTGTTCGAAAACGCATTTGTGCGCGACAGCACAGTTGCGAGCGGGATACGATGCCGTCAAACAAGGACCGCTCGGGGAGTTGCGCGATGTTGCGATTCTTGCTTCGCCGCGAGGCGACTCGGGCAGTCTGCGCCAGGATCCTCTGCACACTCGCCGCGCTCGCATTGGTCTCCGTGGCGGCCGCGCGGGACATCCGCGTCGCGGTCGTCATCGACGGCGCAGCCGGCCGCCAGGTGTTTCCCGTTGCCGCGATCGAGCGCGAGATCGCGAACGTCGCGGCGCCCGAAACGCGCATCGTGCTGCCCGCCGACAAGCGTTTCGTGGGCGACTGGTCGCTCGGCGGGGCCGCGACGGAGCTCGAACGCGCGCTCGCCGACCGCGACGTGGATGTCGTCATCACGCTCGGCATCCTCGCCTCGCAGCAGGCCGCGCGCCGCGGGTCGCTGCCGAAGCCGGTGATCGCGCCGCTGGTCATCGATCCCATCCTGCAGGACTATCCACTCGCCGAAGGGCGCAGCGGCCGTCACAATTTCGCGTACGTCGCGGATTTCCAGAGCGTCGCGAACGAAGTGCGCGCCTTCCACGACATCGTGAAGTTCAGGCATCTGGTCGCGCTGGTCGACGATTCGCTGCTCGGCGCGCTGCCGCGCCTGCGCGCCAAGGCCACCGAGCTCGCGGCGGCGCTCCAAGTGCGCATCGACATCGTGCGCGTGGGTGCCGACGTCGAGGCGGTGCTGGCCGCACTGCCGGCCGGGGCCGACGCGGTGTACGTCACGCCGGTGCGCTTCGACGAGGCGCAGGTGCGCGAGCTGGCGCGCGGGCTCGCCGCGCGCAAACTGCCCACCTTCTCGGTCATCGGCCGCAGCGAGCTCGCGGCCGGCATGTTGATGACCACCGGCGGCGCCGAGCGCGACACCGAGCGACTCGCGCGCCGCGTGGTGCTCATGATCCAGCGCATCGCCATGGGCGAGGATCCCGCGCGCTTCGAAGTGGGGTTCCCGACTTCGCAGCGCCTCGTCATCAACATGCAGACGGCACGCGACATCGGGTTCTCGCCGCGTTGGCAGTTCCTCGCCGACGCCGAACAGCTGTTCGCGGACGCCGGCGGCGCCCAATCGCTGTCGCTGCTCGAGGCGATGCGCGCCGCGCTCGATGCGAATCCTGCCCTGGCGGCGAGTCGTGAGCGGCTCGGCAGCGCGCAGGACGACGTCGCGATCGCGCGCAGCAACCTGCTGCCGTCGCTGTCCGCGGCCGCGACCCGCACGCGCATCGACGCGGATCGCGCCAATCCGCTGCTCCAGGCCGAGGACTCCACCAGCGGCGCAGTGGAATTCAGCCAGGTGATCTACTCCGAGCGCGCGTGGGCGGGCTATTCCATCGCGAAGTCGCTGGGAGCGGCGCAGCTGCACGGCCAGCGCGCCGACATGTTGAACACCCTGACCGACTCGGCCAACGCCTATCTCAATCTGTTGCGGACGCGTTCGGTGGAAGACGTGCGCCGCCGCAACGTCGAGAACACGCGCAAGAATCTCGAGACCTCGCGCGTGCGCGAGGAGGTGGGCCTGGGCGGGCGCTCGGACTATCTACGCTGGGTCGCGCAGCTCGCGCGCGACAAGCAGAACCTGCTGGCTGCGGAATCGCAGCGCCGCCAGTCGCAGACCGAGCTCGCGCGCATCCTGCATCGGCCCGCGGCTGATTCGTTCGCCACGGCGGATTCGGGGCTGGACGACGCGCTCGGACTGGTGTCGAGCCCGCGCACCCAATCGTTCCTGGATACGCCCGCGAAGTGGGAGGTGTTCATGGAATACGCGGTGCACACCGCGTTGGCGAACGCGCCCGAGATCGCCCAGACCGGCGCCATTGTCGAGGCGCGGCAGCGCGCGTTGGATTCTGCCTCGCGCGCGTACTTCCTGCCGGACCTGGCGCTGCTGTCGAATGCCTCGCGGCTCACGCAGCGCAGCGGCGCGGGCTCGCTGGCCGTGCCGGGTGCGCCCGACGATGAGTCGTGGAGCGTGTCGCTGCAGGTCTCGTTGCCGCTGTTCACGGGCGGACTGCGCGGCGCCGAGCGGTCGCAGGCGCGGCACCAGCTGCGCGCCAGCGAGGCCGACCAGGCCAGCGCCACCGACGGCGTAGAAGCCCGCACCCGCGCGGTGCTGCATCGAACCGCGAGCTCATGGCCGGCCATCGAGCTGTCGCGCGAGGCCGCGGCGGCGGCCGACGAGAATCTCGCGATGGTGAGCGACGCCTATGCGCGCGGCGCGGTGTCCGTCACCGATCTCATCGACGCGCAGGAGACCGCGTTGTCCGCGGGGCTCGGCGCCACCGACGCGAAGTACGGATTCCTCATCGACTTCGTGAACGTGCTGCGCACGATGGGCGAATTCGAGATTCTGCTCGATCCGGCATCGCGCGAGGCCTGGTACCGGCGCGTCGACGCCTGGTTCAACACGCATCCCGTGCCGAAATGAAGGTTTCGTCAGAGGTCTTCCCGCATGCGACACGACAATAAGCTTTCACTCTTGTTTATGGCGTGCGCGGTGCTGCTCGCGGGCTGCGGCGACCAGCAGGCGCCCGAAGTGCTGGTGCGGCCGGTGCGCTCGGTGGTCGTCGCCGGCGGTGCGATGGGCGAGAGCGCCACGTATACGGCGGAGATCCGCTCGCGTTACGAAACGGATCTTGCGTTCCAGGTACCGGGCAAGCTCGTGCGCCGCGACGTCGACGTCGGCGGCGTGGTGAAGAAAGGCCAGGTGCTGGCGCAGCTCGACCAGACGGATCAGCAGCTCGGGGTCGACGCCGCGCGCGGCGCGGTGCCGGCGGCGCAGTCGGACCTCGACCGCTCGCGCAGCGAGGAGGCGCGCTTCCGCGACCTGCTGGAGCGCGGGCTAACTACCCGCGCTCAGTACCAGGCGCAGCAGACCGCGGTGCGCTCGGCCGAAGCAAAGCTCGCCCAGGCGACGGCGGAGCTGCGGCTGGCGCAGCAGCGGCTCGGATACACGACGCTGCGCGCCGATCAGGACGGTGTCGTCACGCGCATCCAGGTCGAGGCGGGCGCGGTGGTGGCCGCGGGCCAGCGCGCGCTGAGCATCGCGCGGCCCAGCGAGCTCGAGGCCGTGTTCGATGTTCCGGATGCGCGTCTCGGCGAAGTGCAACCCAACTCATCGGTGGTCATCAACCCGCTGCAGGGCGAGGGCATCGCCTGGGCCGGACGCGTGCGCGAGATCTCGCCTTCGGCCGACCCGGTCACGCGTACCTATCGAGTGCGCACGTCCATCGTGAACCCGCCGGCTTCGCTGCGGCTCGGCATGACGGTCAGCGTCACGCTGCCGCTGGTCGGAGGCGCGCCCAACGTGGCGCTGCCGTCGACCGCACTCTTCCAGAAAGACGGCAAGCCGGCCGTGTGGATCGTGAAGGCGGACCACACCGTCGAGCTTCGGGCCGTGGCGGTGGAGCGCTACGACACCGAGCGTGTGTATGTGGCAGACGGCCTGCGCACCGGCGAGCACGTCGTCACCGCGGGCGTGCATCGGCTCGCGCCGGGCGAGCAGGTGAAGCTGCTCGAGTCACCGCCGTGAGCGAGCCGGATCACGCGCCGCTGGAACGCGGGGGGTTCAACCTTTCCGCGTGGGCGCTCGAGCACAAGCCGCTCATCGGCTTCCTCATGGTGATCGCGCTGTTCGCGGGGCTGCGCGCGTACCAGAGCCTGGGGCGCGACGAGGATCCGCCGTTCACCATCAAAACCATGTTGGTCCGGGCCATGTGGCCGGGCGCGGACGCGGAGCAGACCGCCAAACAACTCACCGATCGCCTGGAGAAGCCGCTCGAGTCGCTCGAATACGTCGACTTCATCACCAGCTTCACGAAGCCGGGCGAAGCCACGATCATGGTCAATCTGCGGGACAGCACGCCGCCGTCCGCGGTGCCCGGGCAGTGGTACCAGGTGCGCAAGAAGTTGGGCGACATCAAGGGGCAGCTGCCGCAGGGCGCGGTCGGGCCGTTCTTCAACGACGATTTCGGCGACGTCTACGGCGTCGTCTACGCGCTCACCAGCGACGGCTTCACCTATCGCGAGCTGCGCGACCAGGCCGAGTTCATCCGCGCCGAGCTGCTGCGCGTGAACAACGTGGGCAAGGTCGATCTGATCGGCGTGCAGGACGAAGTCATCTACGTCGATCTGTCGCTGCGGCAGATGGCCGGCCTCGGCATCGATCCGGACCTGGTCGCCGCGACGCTGTCCGCGCAGAACTCGGTCCACGCGTCGGGCATCATCGAGACCTCCGGCGAACGCATCATGGTGCGCGTCAGCGGCGCGCTCGATTCGGTCGCGTCGCTGGAGAACGTGGCGATCCGCGTCGGCGACCGGCAGGTGCGGCTCGAGGATTTTGCGCGCGTGACGCGCGGCTACCAGGACCCACCGACGCCGCAGTACCGCTACAACGGCGAGCCGGCCATCGGCCTCGGCGTCTCGATGTCCAAAGGCGGCAACGTGCTCGACCTCGGTGTCGCTCTCGAAAAAGAGCTGCGGCGCATCGAGAGCGATCTGCCGATCGGCATCGACCTGCATCGCGTGGCGAACCAGCCCGAGGTGGTCGAGGAGTCCGTCGGGCAGTTCACGCGCGGATTGTTCGAGGCCATCGGCATCGTGCTCATCGTCAGCTTCGTCAGCCTGGGCGCGCGCGCCGGCCTGGTGGTCGCGATCAGCATCCCGCTGGTGCTCGCAATAGTGTTCGTGTTCATGCAGATGTTCGGGATCAGCCTGCAGCGTATCTCGCTGGGCGCGCTGATCATCTCGTTGGGATTGCTGGTCGACGACGCCATGATCGCGGTCGAGATGATGGTGAAGAAAATGGAGGAGGGGTGGACCAAGTTCCGCGCCGCCACCTTTGCCTACACCTCGACCGCGTTTCCCATGCTCACGGGCACGGTGGTGTCGGTGGCGGGCTTTCTGCCGGTCGGATTCGCCAAATCCGGCGCGGGCGAATACTGCTTCACGCTGTTCGCGGTGGTCGCCATCGCGTTGCTCGTCTCGTGGGTGGTCGCCGTGATCTTCACGCCGTACATCGGGGTGGCGGTGCTCAAGGAGCAGCCGGCAGGCGGTCATGGCCACGCGGAAACGCCGATGTCGGCGCGCTTTCGCAAGCTGCTGGTGGCGTCGCTGCGCAACCGCGGCCGGGTGATGCTCGGCACGCTGGGCGTGTTCGTGCTCTCGGTGGTGATGTTCGGATTCGTGCAACAGCAGTTCTTCCCCTCGTCGAGCCGCCCGGAGCTCATGATCGATCTGCGACTGGCGCAGAACGCGTCGATCGAGGCCACCGAAGCGCAAGTGAAGCGCTTCGAGAAGGTGCTGTTGGCCGACCCCGACATCGTGTACCACAGCTTCTACGTCGGCTCCGGCGCAGTGCGGTTCTATCTACCGCTCAACCAGCAGCTCGAGAACGCGAATTTCGCGCAGGCCGTGGTGCTGACGAAGAGCTACGACGTGCGCGACGCGGTGCGCGCGCGGCTCGAGAAGGTGCTCGACGAGGATTTCGACACGCTGATGGCGCGCGTCGAGCCGCTGGCGCTGGGTCCGCCGGTGGACTGGCCACTGCAGTATCGCGTCAGCGGGCCGGACGTGAACGGCGTGCGCGCGCTCGCCGAAACCGTCGCGGCGACGCTGCGCGCGAACCCGAACACATGCGTGGTGAATTTCGACTGGAACGAGATGACGAAGTCGATGCGCATCGAGGTCGACCAGGACAAGGCGCGCCAGCTCGGCATCAGCTCCGAGCAGGTGGCGCGCGCGCTCAATTCGGCATTGTCCGGGCGCACCGTCACGCAGTTCCGCGAGGACATCTACCTCATCGACGTGCAGGGCCGCGCGCAGGCGCGCGACCGCGGCGACGTCGCGCGGCTGCGCGATCTCGAGATCGGCATCGCGGGCGGGAACTCCGTGCCGCTGGCACAGATCGCGCGCTTCGAATACGGACTCGAGGAGACCGTGATCTGGCGGCGCAACCGCCTCGCCACCATCACCGTGCAATCGAAGATCGCCGATGGGCTCACCGCCGCGACCGTCTCGCAGCAATTGCAGAAGCCGATCGAGGGCGTCATGGCCAAACTACCGCCGGGATACCGCGTCGAGATCGGCGGAGCGGTGGGCGAGAGCGCCAAGGGCTCCGCCTCGATCATGGCCGTGGTGCCCGTGATGTTCATCATCATGTTGTTCATCCTGATGCTGCAGCTCCACAGCACGCAGAAGCTGCTGCTCGTCATGCTCACTGCGCCGCTGGCCATCATCGGCGTGACGATCGCGCTGCTCGTGAGCAACCGGCCGTTCGGCTTCGTCGCGATGCTCGGCGTGTTCGCGCTGGTCGGCATGATCATCCGCAACTCGGTGGTGCTGATGGCGCAGATCAAGGAGAACGAGGATGCCGGCATGGAGCGTGGCGCGGCGATCGTCGACGCGACGATGCACCGGCTGCGGCCCATCCTGCTGACCGCGGCGGCGGCGATCCTGGGGTTGATCCCGATCGTGCGCGAAGTGTTCTGGGGGCCGATGGCCATCGCGATGATGGGCGGATTGTTCATCGCAACCATCCTCACGCTGATCTTCCTGCCGGCCCTGTACGCGGCGTGGTACCGGGTGCCGCGGCCGGAGTGAAGAGCGGGTGGGCGCGCGGACTTTTTCCCCCAACGCAGGGTCGAGAGCCGAGCAGCGCTTCGTGTGCGGACGCATCGACCGGGGTGAGCCGGTAGATGCGTCCGCCAGCCGCGAACTCGAAATGGGTGAAGCCTAACTACATATCACTTGACGACCACCGTTACGGTCGCGGTCGCGGTGCCGCCGCGGCCGTCGGAGACGGTGTACGTGAAGCGATCCGTGCCGCGGAAGCGCCGTTGCGGGTCGTACTTCACGCGCCGGCCGTCCTCCGTCACGCGCGCCGTGCCGTGGGCCGGCTTCGATACCGCGACGACGGACAGGGGGTCGCCATCCGGATCGCGGTCGTTCGCGAGCACCGGGATCACGATCGAAGCGTCGCATTTCAGGGTCGCGCGATCGTTGCGCGCGACCGGCGGGTGGTTCACCACGCGTGGAATTCCGAAGTACATGGTCACCGCGCCCTGCGCGCCGACCTGCGTGTACGCCAGGTCGACGGCGCCGTCGCCGTTGATGTCCTGTGCGACGAAGCCGCCCTGGTAGTGGCCGCCGGCGTTCTGCGGGATCTGGAGCAATGTCTCCGGCGCGAGGCTGCCGTCCGCGTTCTGCAGCAGGATGCCGATGGAGAGCGTGTGCAGCAGCAGGATGTCCTGTCGGCCGTCGCCGTTGGCATCCGCGACCTCCAGGGCGGTGAGGCGCGTTGCGACGTCCTGGATGGACGGCGCGGCGAAACTGCCATCGGCGCTCTGCAGGAAGACGGCGAGATGGGCATTCGGCTCGTCGAAAGCACCGAAGGTCACGGCGAGGTCTTTGCGGCCATCGCCATTCAGATCGGCGACGCCGACGTGCCCGGCGGTCACGCCCGGCGCGATCGCGAGTTGCACCGGCGCCGACAGCGTTCCGTCCGCGGACTGGTACAGGATGGTGATCGGTGGCTCATTGAACGCATTGACGGCGATCACGTCGACGCGGCCGTCGCCGTTGATGTCCGCGACCTGCACGTCGTCGTTGAAACCGTGCGGCAGCGGCACCAGCACCTGCGGATCGAAGCTGCCTGCGGGATTCTGATAAAAGATGCCGGCTTCCTCGGTGTTGATGTGTCCGTCGACGCTGAACTCCAGGCCGATGACGTCGAGGCGTCCGTCGCCATTGAGATCGCCGAGTTTGGCCTGCTCGTTGTAGACCGACGGATAACTGATCGAGGGTTCGAGCGTGCCGCCCGAGCCTTGCGGAATGACCACGATGGCGTTGAATGCCTGCGTCACGATGTCGTTGCGACCGTCACCCGTGACGTCGCCGATCGAGATCGATCCGCCGGCGAACTGCGGCAGGTAGACGAATGGATGCGGATTCAGCGTGCGGTCCGCCTGCTGGTAGTACACGTAGATCTTCGGCGGCACTTGAAAGCCGCAGCAGCCCGAGGCCACTACATCCGCGAGTCCGTCGCCATTGACGTCGCCGACGGCGACTCCGACTGTCTGCAGGTCGGTGAGGAACTGCTGCGGGCCCTGAAACAGTTCCTGGGCGTGCGCGGATACCGCGCCGATGGCCGTCAGTGCGGCCGCGACGATTTTTCTCTTCACGATAATCTCCCTGTGGTTTTTGTTGTTATCTGACGCCACTCGCGAATTTATGACCGACGAGGGCCAAAATCGCAAGCGCGGCCCCGATCTAGCTAGCGGGCACCGTGCTCCCGGGGCGGGATTGCGACGAGCTACACCTGGCGAGCGGCAGCGCTCGCCGGCGCGGCTTCGTCACCGGAGGCCGTCTCGATGGCGGCGCGGTACTGGAGCGCCAGATTCGACCAGCGGAAGCGCTCGACGCGCGCGCCGGATGCGCTGGCGGGCGCGATCAGCCATCGTTCGAGCGCCTGCTCGACACCGGCGGAGTCTTCGGGCGCGACACAGACACCGGCGCCGCTCTCGGCCAGCAACTGGTATAGCGCGGCGCCGCGCGGCGCGAGCCCGAGGATGGGGCGCCCGGCGGCCATGTAGTCGTAGACCTTGTACGGCGTCGAATACAGCATGTGATCGCCGACCACCGCCAACAAGAGATGCGCGCGCTGCAGTTCCACGAACAGCGCGGCGAACGGCACGCGCGCACGCACTGTCACGAAGGCTTCGAGGCCCGCGGCGCGGATGCGCTGCATTTCCGGGGTTGGCAGCTCGCCGTAAGTGGTCACGTGGATCGGCCGATGCGGCAGACGTTCGCGCAGCCGGCGCGCCGCGGCGAGCACGGGGACGAGCGAGCGGCCCGTGAAGATCTCGCCCGCGTGCACGATCTCGCAGGGGCCCACGGCCGGCGGGGACGGTGCGACGACCACGGCATCGAATCCATTCGGGACCACGAAATTCAGCGCGCGCGGCGCATGTGGAAAATGCTGCTCGAAGGATTCGCGCATCGCCGGCGTGTTGAGCACGCGCGCGGCGCTGTGCGCGACCAGTCCGGCTTCGACGCGTCGCGCCAGCGCGTTCGCGATCCGTCCGCGCCGCCACTTCGGCCAGTCGTGCGCGCTCCATGGATCGCGATAGTCGAGGATCAGCGGCCAGCCGAGCTGGCGCGCGATGCGAGAACCTGCGATGAGCGCGGCGGGCGGCGGCGAGGTGGCGATGACTACGCCCGGCGCCAGTCCGTGTTCCCGCACGATGCGGCGCGCCGTGCGCGTCGCCGCGCGCGCCCACGAGAACTCCATGCCGACCGGGGCCAGCAACCGGTGCAATACTGCATTCAGCTTGCGCCGCAGCCAGCCGCGGCGGCCCGCAGCCGCTGACAGCGGTAGTTCGATCGGCGCCGCGACGCGGTGCACGGTGCCCGCGAACGGCAGCGACGTATCGGCCGCGCCATGCGGCGAGTCGCCGAGGGTGTTCGCGATGACGTGCACGTCGTAGCCCAGCCGCGTGAACTCGCGCGCGAGAAAGCTGAAGCGCTTCGCCCCCACGGCCGGGCTCGGCGCGAAGTGATACGACACGATGAGCAGCGTGCGGCGCGCAATCATGCGGTTTTGCGCCGGCGGGTGAGGGCCCGCAGGATGTAGCCGTACTCCTCGCGCAACAGCAGCCGTGCGGCGACTGCGTAGACGATGCCGAACAGCGCCACGGCTGCGGCACTCGCGAGCCGCGAGTGCGGCAGGAGCTCGAGGGCGCCATGCATGAGGGCCAGCGAGACCAGCGATGCGCCCAGAGTCGAACCGAGCTTGCCCCACTCGAACAGCTCCGACAGCGGCAGGCCGAAGCGCTTCATGAGGCGCCGGGCCAGGTAGTAAGACGTCCATACCTGGCCCACGACCAGGCCCAGCGTCGGGCCCCAGAGCCCGAAGTGCGGCATCAGCACGATGATGAACGCGGCGTTGATGGCGAGCGCAACCGCATTCGAGATCGCGAACGAGGCATTGTCGGCGACGCTGCGCAGCGGCACCGAGAACTGGAAGCAGTGCCGGACCATCAGCAACAAAAACACCTGGAAATAGGGCGTGGCGGCCACGTAGGCATCGGTGAACAGCAGCCGGATGATCGGTTCCGCGAAGTACGTGAGCAGCAGCCAGGCCGGGCACAGCACCGCGAAAATCAGGATCTGTGCGCGCTTCCACAGCTTGAGCCCCTCGAGCGGGTCCTTCTTCGCGCGCTTGACCATGTCGGGGAAGATCACGTCCGACAGCGAGGTCTGGAGGATGTTCACCAGCGGCACCTGGTAAGCGGCCGTGGTGTAGATAGCCATCGGCACGGCGCCCAGCTGCGTGCCTACCACCACCTTGCCGAAGTCGTTGGCCTTGTTGAGCACGGAGCCCAAGCCGAGCGGCGCGACCAGCTTGATCTGCTCGCGGAACACCTCGTGCTCCCAGCGGAATACCAGCAGCTTCTTTGCGCGCAGCCAGAAGTAGACCACGATGTTCTTCAGCGCCTCCGCCACGACGATGGTGACGAAGATCATCTCGACTTCCCGGAAGTACAGCGCGGCAGCCATCAGCGTGCCGAGCCGCCACACGGTCACCAGCAACGTGTACATCATCACCGGCACTGATTGCCCGTGCGCCAGCCAGTACGACACCAGCACTTCGAGATTCAGGAACAGGAACACGTAGACCGCCAGCAGCAGCCACGACCCCGCGATCTCGTTGGGGACGATCCACTGCCGCAGTCCGGCGACCAGCAGCGCGCTGATGAAACCCACGATGCACATCAACACCGTCGTCTTCGTGATGTCGGTGGCGGCACGCTCGGGGGAGCGCGCGATCAGATAGTTGAGGTTGGCCGACAGCGCGAACCCGCCGAGCGACGTGATCAACATCGCCGTCGCCATGAACTGGCGATAGCGGCCGTAGTCGACGATGTCGAGCAGGCGCACCAGCAACAGCGGACTCAGCAGGGCCAGCGCCTGGTTGAGCAGGCGCGCGCCGGCCAGCACGGCACCTCTCGAGACGAATGAACTCACGGCGGCGGGAAAACCTTCGAAGGGGATCGTGGCGGGATTCTGGGAGGTCGCGGTGGGGCGGGCTGTCGGACAAGCGCCGAAAGGAACTACCGGAACTCCTGCACCCCCGAGGTCCATGCGCACCGGACCGAATTCCGACCGTTTTACGACGCATCCATCGAAATGCAACAGGAGTCGAGGAAGATCGGGACAGGTCGAACCGCTGAAGTAACCCTTGCGGTTGTCATCCGACACCGCGGAAGCGAAGCCTTGTCCCCCCACTGCCAGCTTCCCGGCGGTTCTACCGATCTGGCGACTGGCCACTGATGGAGTTGGCCACCGTGCTGCTCATCGCCACTGCTGCGCGCTACCGAAGCATCGGTCGCGATCGGGATGGATGTATTTGACCGATCCCGGACTCGCGGCCGCCGCTCACCAGGCACAGGTCCATGCTCTGGTACGAAATGAAATAGCGGATGGTTCGGTAGTTAGGCGAGCGCCGGTCGTGGCAGACATTCTCGCGCGATTTCTTCACGGGAGCGTTGCGGTCGGGGTTCGGCGGCACTTCCTGGTGGCAGTGGTAGCGGCCGTCGGCGCGGTCGTAATGGCAGCCGTTGGCGTCCAGACCTCCCGGATGCGCGCCGGACTCAGCTGGGATTAGCGCGACGAGCAGGATGGCCGAAAATGCGGTGAGCGAGCGCATGCCTTTGATTTGATTGGCGCTCCCTACCGGATTCGAACCGGTGTTACGGCCTTGAGAGGGCCATGTCCTGGGCCTCTAGACGAAGGGAGCGTCTTGTTTCGGCGGGTCCAGAATTGAGCGCGGTAGTATATGCGCCGCTTTCCCTAGCTCAAGCGGAAGATTGAATTCCTTGAACGAAGACTTGCCCCTCAATCCGGCCAACCGGCCGGCTGTACGAATCATTCCCCGCGCCGACCATTCCATCTCGCGCGCGGCCATTTCCGCCAACGCGTTGCGCGTGCTCTATCGGCTGCGCGAAGCGGGATATGAGGCCTTCCTCGTGGGCGGTTGCGTGCGCGATCTGCTCATCGGGATCACGCCGAAGGATTTCGACATCGCCACCAGTGCGCTGCCGGAAGAAGTCAAACGCACCTTCCGCAACTGCCGGCTGATCGGCCGTCGCTTCCGTCTGGCGCACGTGTTCTTCGGCCGCGAGATCATCGAAGTGGCCACGTTCCGCGCGCAGACCGCGCCGGAAGTCGGCGCCGAGCCGGTGGAGTCTTCCATCGCCGACCTCGACGACGACGAGTTGCCGGAGGACGAGGACTTCGAGGACGACGATGACGACGAGGAGGCCGACGAAAGCACGGTGCTCGCCGAGGCGGGCTCGCATCGCAGGGGCATCCACGGCCACACGCCGATAGTCGAACGCGACCGATCGCGCCACGCGGGCGCCGGTGACAACGATTTTGACGAGGACCGCGTCACCGATCAGCACGGCCGCATCCTGCGCGACAACGCCTACGGCTCCATCGACGATGACGTGTGGCGCCGCGATTTCACGGCCAACGCTCTGTACTACAACATCGCCGACTTCTCGATCTGGGACTACGTCGGCGGCGTCGAAGACATCGCCGCGCGGCGGTTGAAGCTCATCGGCGATCCGGTGACTCGTTATCGCGAAGATCCGGTACGCATGCTGCGTGCCGCGCGCTTCGAGGCGAAGCTCGGTTTCACGCTCGACGGCGAGACCGGCACCTCCATCCGGGAGCTGCGCGAATTGCTGGGCAGCGTGCCCCCGGCGCGCCTGTTCGACGAGACGCTGAAACTCTTCCTCACGGGCCACGGCGCGATGAGTCTGAGCGTGTTGCAACGGCACGGCTTGTTAGGGGAGCTGCTTCCGACGGTGGCGGGCTATCTGGACCGGCATCCCGATGGCGCGGTCGCGCGCCTCGTGCGCCAGGGTCTGATGAACACCGACCAGCGCGTCGCGGCGGGCAAACCGGTGACGCCGACGTTCCTGTTCGCGCTGCTGCTGTACGGGCCGTTTGCCGAGATCATCGAAAAGCAGCCGCAGGAGAAGTGGCATGACATCGGCACCATTGTCGATGCCGTCGACCGCGCGGCGCGCCAGGCACAGGGCCGCATTGCGATCCCGAAACGCTTCTCGCTGGGTGTGCGCGAGATGTTCGCAGCCCAGCCGCGGCTCGAGCAGCCGCGCGGCCGGCGCGCGCTGCGCATGCTGGAGCAGCCGCGGTTCCGCGCGGGCTTCGACCTGCTGCTGCTGCGCGCCGAGATGGGGCTGGCTTCGCGCGAGCTCGCGGACTGGTGGACCAAGGTGCAGGAAGCCTCGCAAGCGGATCGCGACCGCATGGCCGACGCGATGGGCGGGCAGCCGCGCGCGGCGGGCGAGGGCGGCGGCGCTCGGCGCGGCGGCCGCCGTCGCCGGCGTGGCCGCGGGCGAGCATCCGCGGCGACATGAACGCGGCCGGCAACCCGGTTGCGAGCGTCACGCGCGACACCACGGTCGCGCAAGCGCCGTTGCCGCGCTGGCTGCCGGCCTATGTCGGCGTGGGCAGCAATCTCGAAGACCCGACGCGCCAGGTGACGCGCGCGCTGGATGCGCTCGCGAAGCTTTCGGGCTCGCGCCTGCTGGTCCGTTCGCCGCTGTATCGCACGCGGCCGTTCGGCACCGTCGTGCAGCCGGATTTCGTCAATGCCGTGGCGGGCTTGCTCACGCAGCGCACGCCCGAGGAGTTGCTCGCCGACCTGCGCGGCCTCGAGCGCGAGCTCGGACGCACGGCGCCGCGCGAGCGTTGGGGCCCGCGCGTGGTCGATCTCGACCTGCTGGCCGTCGGCCGGGAGACGCGCGCGTCTGAACTGCTCACGCTGCCGCATCCAGGCATCCATGAGCGCGACTTCGTGCTCTATCCACTCGCCGACGTCGCGCCCACGCTCGAGATCATCGGCCTCGGGCGCGTTTCGGAACTGCGCGCGTGCGTCGCGAACCGCGGCCTCGAGCGGTTGTGAGCGCCGACGTCATCGATGGCGCAGTGCCCGTCGCGGCCGGCACGACGTTGCCGCGCCCGGTCGCGCCGCCCGGCACCGCCGCCGCCGACCATCTGCCGCTGCAGCGTTACATCGTCGTCGAAGGGCCGATCGGTGTCGGCAAGACCAGTCTCGCGCGGCGTCTCGCCGGCACGCTCGAGGCGCAGCTGGTGCTGGAGCAGGATGCGCAGAACCCGTTTCTCGAGCGCTTCTACAAGAATCCGAAGTCGGGCGCGCTGCCGGCGCAGCTGTTCTTCCTGTTCCAGCGCGCGCAGCAGCTCGGTAGTTTGCAGCAGCAGGACCTGTTTGCACCGCGACGCGTCGCGGACTATCTATTCGAGAAAGACCGCCTGTTCGCGGGGTTGACGCTCGACCAGGCGGAGATGGCATTGTACGACCAGGTGGCGTCGCGGCTCGCCGTCGACCCGCCCAGGCCGGACCTGGTGGTGTACCTGCAGGCGCCGGTGGAGGTCCTGCTGCAGCGGATCGCCAAACGGGGCATCGGCTACGAGAATGCCATCGATGCGGCGTATCTGACCCGCCTCAACGACGCCTACGCACGGTTCTTCCACGAGTTCGACGCCGCGCCCCTGCTGATCGTGAACGCGGCCAACATCGACCCGGTGCAGAACCAGGCCGACTACGAAGAGCTGGTGAATTCCATCCGGCGCATGAAAAAGGGTCGCATGTACTACAACCCGCTGCGTCACGGTACGATCTAGGCACCCATGTACACACACCTCGAACAACGCGATTCGACGCGGCCGCCGGTCTCCCTGGCGACGCTCGATCGCATGAAGCGCGAAGGCGAGAAGATCGCGAGCATCACCTGCTACGACGCGAGCTTCGCGGTACTGGTCGATGCCGCCGACGCGGATGTCGTGCTGGTCGGCGATTCGCTCGGCATGGTGCTGCAGGGTCACGACACCACGGTGCCGGTGACCATGGACGACATCGTCTATCACTGCAAAGCCGTCGCGCGCGGATTGCATCGGCCGCTGCTCATGGCCGACCTGCCATTCGCAAGCTACCCCACGGCCGAAATCGCGCTCGCGAACTCCGTGCGCCTCATGCAGGAGGGCGGCGCGGAAATGGTGAAACTCGAGAGCGGCCCGGGCCAGCTCGAGATCGTCGAATTCCTCACGCGCCACGACATCGCGGTGTGCGCGCACCTTGGTCTGAAGCCGCAGTCGGTGCACAAGACCGGCGGTTTTCGCGTGCAGGGCCGCGATGCCGAAGCAGCGCAGCGGATGCTCGAGAGCGCGAAGAAGCTCGAGTCCGCGGGCGCGGACATCGTCCTGCTCGAGTGCATTCCGTCCGAGCTCGGGAAGGAAATCACACGCTCGCTCGAGGTGCCCGTCATCGGCATCGGCGCGGGGCCCGGCACCGACGGGCAGATACTGGTGCTCTACGACGTGCTCGACATCACCTCGGGTCGCAAGCCGCGCTTCGTGAAGAATTTCATGGACGGCGCCACGTCGAACCTCGACGCGCTGCGGCGTTTCACGCAGGCGGTCAAGGACAAGTCCTATCCGGCACCGGAGCACGAGTTCCATGCTTGAAGAAGCGCGGCGTTCTTTGCACACCGTCACCACCATCGTGCAGGTGCGCGCACAGGTGTCGCGCTGGCACGCGGCCGCCGAGCGCGTGGTGTTCGTGCCGACCATGGGCAACCTGCACGCGGGCCACGTCAGCCTCATCGAGGCGGCGCGCGCGCACGGCAAACGCTTCGTCGCCAGCATCTTCGTGAACCCGATGCAGTTCGGTCCCAACGAGGACTTCGCGCACTATCCGCGCACGCCGGCGCAGGACGCCGCGATGCTGCAGGCCGCGGGCTGCGATCTCATGTTCATGCCCGAAGTCGGCGAAATGTATCCGAACGGCGCCGAGCGCGCGACGCGCATCACCGTACCCGGCATCTCGGACATGTTGTGCGGAGAGTTTCGCCCCGGACATTTCGAAGGTGTCGCCACCGTCGTCGCCAAGCTGTTCCACATCGTCGATCCGGACGTGGCGATCTTCGGTGAGAAGGATTTCCAGCAGCTCACAGTGATCCGCCGCATGGTCGCGGATCTGTGTTTGCGCGTGGAGATCGTCGGCGCGCCCACGGTGCGCGAGGCGGACGGGCTCGCGATGAGCTCGCGCAACCAGTATCTCGACGCGACGCAGCGCAAGCTCGCGCCGACTATCTACCGACAGCTCGGGCAGGCCGCGGCCACGCTCGCGGCCGGCGGGCGTGATTTCCCGCAGATCGAGGCCACGGGCATCGCGGCCTTGAACGGCGCGGGCTTCCGCACCGAATACTTCAACGTGCGCGACGCGCAGACGCTGGCGCCGGCGCAGCGCGACACCAGGCATTTCGTCGTCGTGACGGCGGCGCGGCTCGGCAAGGCGCGGCTCATCGACAATCTGCAGTTCACGGCTGCCTGACCCCGCGATGCAGGCCGGCCGGCAGGGCGACACCGTCTGGGAGCGGCACTGTCCGTCCTGCGACGCGGTGTTTCGCGTGCCCATGTTCACCGCCCGGCGAAGGCGCGAGCGGTCCTGCACGAACTGCGGCGCGCAACTCGAACTGGTGCTTCCCGGGTTCGCGTACTACGCCTTCGAGATCCTCATCAATGTGATCGCGGCCGTTCTGGCGCCGCTGCTGGTCTTGTGGGTGCTCTTCGGCCGACAGGCGTGGGCATACGCAGCCGTCGCCGCGTTGATGGTCGCCATCACGGCGTCATCGATGATGCTCAGCTCCAGCGTGGCGGTGCGGTGGCTGAATGAGGAGCCCGGCAGGCGCGCCGCCGGGAAAGCGGGACGC
This sequence comes from Pseudomonadota bacterium, assembly GCA_043747875.1. Lineage (GTDB taxonomy): Bacteria > Pseudomonadota > Gammaproteobacteria > Steroidobacterales > Steroidobacteraceae > CADEED01. Next base: position 28,172 of record JAYTOI010000192.1, read on the forward strand.
TGGTACCCGGACTAGCTAGACCGCGCGCCGCGCGTGTTCCGACAGCGCCCACGCCACGTGCTCGCGAACGAGCTCTGACGCATCGCTCCGCCGCGCCTGGAGCGCGCGCAGATTTTCCTGCGTCGACGGCGCGTTGCCCAGCGCCACCGCGATGTTGCGCAGCCAGCGCTCATGGCCGATGCGGCGGATCGCCGAGCCCTCGGTGCGCGCCCGGAATTCGTCGCCCGACCACGCAAACAACTCGCTGAGGCGCGACGCATCCAGCCGATGCCGGGTCTTGAAGTCAGGATGGGACGCCGCGCGCGCGAACTTGTTCCATGGGCACACGAGCTGGCAGTCGTCGCAGCCGTAGATGCGGTTTCCCAACATCCTGCGCAACTCGACGGGAATCGCGCCGTGCAGCTCGATGGTCAGATAGGAAATGCAGCGGCGCGCGTCGAGCCGGTAGGGCGCGGTGATCGCGCCGGTGGGGCAGGCGGGGATGCAGGCCGCGCAGGTGCCGCAGTGCGCGCTCGCGGGTTCGTCCGCGGGCAGCGGCAGGTCGGTGAGGATCTCGCCGAGGAAGAAGTACGAGCCGGCGTCGCGCGCGATGAGATTGGTGTGCTTGCCTATCCACCCGAGCCCGGCATTGCGCGCCAGCGCTTTTTCCATCACGGGCCCCGAATCGACGAACACGCGGTAGCCCATCGGCCCGATCTCGCGTACCACGTCGTCGGCGAGGCCCTGCAATCCGGTGCGCAATACCTTGTGATAGTCGCGGCCCAGCGCGTAGCGCGACACGTAACCCGCGTCGACGTCGGCCAGCGCCTCGTGGGCACTGCGCGTTTTCGATGGCCCCTCTGACGGCCCCTCTGACGGCCCCTCTGACGGCCAATAGTTCATGCGCGCCGACAGCACGCGCACGGTGCCAGGCACGAGTTCGGCAGGGCGCGTGCGGCGCGTGCCGTGTTTGGCCATGTAGCCCATCTCGCCGTGGAAATCGAGTTCCAGCCAGCGATCGAGCCGCGCGGCATCCGCCTCGATCGCGATGTCACTCACGCCCAGCGCGTCGAAGCCGCGCGCGCGCGCGAGTGTGTCGAGCGCGGCGCGGAGCGCTCGTAGATTCTGCTCGGAGACGGGGGGCACCTGGTTCATGCGGCGCGGCCAGTATAATTAAGCGGGCACTCTGCACAGGTTTCAGTAGTCTCCCCTCCATGAGTCGCCCCACCGCCATCTACTCCGCCGCGCAGGTGCGCGCGCTCGACGCCTGGGAAATCCAGAAACGGGGGGTGCCGTCGTATTCGCTCATGACGCGCGCCGCCGAGGGGGCGCTGCAAGTCGTGCGCGGCCGGTGGTCCCACGCAAAACGCATCGTCATCGTGTGCGGCGGGGGCAACAACGGCGGCGACGGTTACGTGCTGGCGCGACTTGCGCGCGATGCCGGGCTGCAGGCGCTGGTGCTCGCGGCCACGCCACCCGACCAGCTGACGGGCGACGCGCGACGCGCGCAGGAGGCGTGGATCGCGGCCGGCGGTGCCGCGCCTGGGTTCGCGGCCGATGCGTTGTCCGGCGGCGACGTGATCGTCGATGCCTTGTTAGGCACCGGCATGCGTGGACGCCCGCGCCCGGAAGCGATCGCGGTGATCCGCGCCATCCATGCGGCCCGCCGGCCGGTGCTCGCGCTCGACCTCCCTTCCGGCATCGACGCCGACAGTGGCGTGGTACACGAGGCCGCGGTGCGCGCCGAGGTCACCATCACCTTCGTCGCGTTCAAGTCGGGGTTGTTCCTGGGCGCGGGGCCGGAGCACGCCGGTGCGGTCGTGCTCGACGAACTGGGCATCGTCGCGCCGACGCTGCCGCAGTTCGTGCCGCTCATGCGGCGCATCGACGAGACGGAGCTCGCCGCCGCGCTGCCGCGCCGCGCGCGCGATGCGCACAAGGGCAGCCATGGCCGCGTGCTGGTCATCGGCGGCGGCGCGGGCATGCCGGGTGCGCTGCGACTGGCCGGTGAGGCGGCGCTGCGCAGCGGCGCGGGCCTGGTGACGGCGGCGGGTATGCCCGAGAACCTCCTCCCCGTGACGGCCACGCGGCCCGAGCTCATCTATCTACCCGTGTCCGATAACAGCCTGGACGCCGCGGTGCGCGCCGCCGACGTGCTGGCCATCGGCCCGGGCCTCGGCGTCGGCGAATGGGCACAGCGGCTGTGGGCACAGATGCTGCGCGTCGAGGACATACCAGCGGTGGTCGACGCGGATGCGCTCAATCTGCTCGCGCTGACCCCGGTCAAACTACCCGAGGACTGGATCATCACGCCGCATCCGGGCGAAGCCGCGCGTTTGCTGGGCACGGACACGCGCGACGTGCAGGCCGACCGGCTGGGTGCCGTGCGCGAATTGCACGCGCGCTATGGCGCGATAACCGTACTCAAGGGCGCCGGATCGCTGGTGGCCAGCGGCACCGGCGGCGCGCCCGAGATCTTCATCTGCGAGCGCGGCAATCCGGGCATGGCGAGCGCGGGAATGGGCGATGTGCTCACCGGCGTCATCGCGGGCGTGCGCGCGCAGGTCGCGGACAGCGCGCTGGCGGCGCGCGTTGGTGTGCTCGTCCATGCGCTCGCGGGCGATGCTGCGGCCCACTCCTCGAGCGGAGGGCGCGTCGATGGCCGCAGCGGGCAGCGCGGTCTGCTGGCCGGAGACGTGCTGGCCGAATTACGAGGATGCATCAACCCGTGAGTCTGGCGAACGCGCGCGGATCCTGGCTGACACGTGACGCGGAGCAGACCGAGGCGCTGGCCGCCCGCTTGTTAGGCGTGCCGGTGCCGCGCAGCACGCCCTGCCGCGTGGTCGAGCTGCGTGGCGACCTCGGCTCAGGCAAGTCCACGTTCGCGCGTGGCGCATTGCGTGCACTGGGCGCGCGCGGGGCCATCAAGAGCCCCACGTACACGCTGCTCGAGAGCTACGAATTGCCGGCCGTGCACGTGGTGCATCTCGATCTCTACCGCCTCAGCGATCCCGAAGAGCTCGAGCACCTGGGGCTCGCGGACTATCACCAGGCAGGGTGCCTCTGGCTCATCGAGTGGCCTGAGAAGGGGGTGGGAAGGCTGCCCGCCGCCGACCAAAGTTTCGAGTTTTCGATCACCAATGAAGGCCATCGCATCGAGAGGATTGAAAATCCTGGCCGAAATAAGTAAATTGCACAGCAACTGTCACCTAGAACTCCATGATGCAGAAGGATTTTCCGAGGACGAAATTGCGGATGCGACTTGCCCATGGGCTGACGCTGCTCGCCGCGCTCGCGGGAGTCTCGGGGCCACTGTCGGCCGCTGAGATCCGCGCGCTGCGCATTTCGTCCACCGATACCGGCACGCGCGTCGTGTTCGATCTTTCCGGACCGGTCACGCACAAAGCATTCGCATTGGACCATCCGGCGCGCATCGTCGTCGATGTCTCGCGCGCCTCGCTGAGGTCCGAACTCCCGCTGCCCGATGCGCAGGGCGTCATCACGAAGATGCGAACGGGCGCGCTGCCGCGTCACGGCGTGCGGCTCGTATTCGAGGTAGCCGGCCCGGTCACTTTCGAGACCGCGGCCGCGGTGCCGGCGGGTGACGCCGGTCACCGGCTGGTGCTCGACATCGCCGGCTCTGCCGCGAAAACCGTGGCTGGGACGCCGAGCGCTCCATCCGCTTCGGCCGTGCCCGTCGCGATCCGTCCCGCGCACGCGCCAGGTGAAAACGGACGCGACATCGTCATCGTCGTCGATGCGGGTCACGGTGGCGTCGATCCTGGCGCCTCCGGAAAACGCGGCACGCGCGAGAAGAACGTCGTGCTCGCGATCGCGAAGGCGCTGGCGGCGCGCATCGACGAAGAGCCCGGCATGAAAGCCGTGCTGACGCGCGATGGTGACTACTTCCTCACGTTGCCGGAGCGTGCCAAACGCGCGCGCCAGGCGAAGGCCGACCTGTTTGTCTCGATTCACGCCGACGCGATCGCGAATCCGGATGTCTCGGGCTCGTCTGTGTACGTGCTGTCCGACCGCGGCGCATCGTCGGAGGCCGCGCGCTGGCTGGCCGAGCGCGAGAACGCGGCCGACCTCATGGGCGGCGTCAAACTCGACGACAAAGACCCCACGCTCGCCAACGTGCTCATGGATCTCTCGCAGACCGCGAGCATCTCGGCGAGCATGGTCGCGGCCGAGAACGTACTGAAGTCGCTGGATCGGGTCGGCGAGGTGCGCAAGCCGCGCGTTCAACAGGCCGGATTCGTCGTGCTCAAGTCGCCCGACGTCCCGTCACTGCTGGTCGAGACCGCGTTCATCTCGAACCGGGAGGACGAGCGCAAACTCGCGCTGCCGGCGCACCGCGCCAAGCTCGCAAACGCGATCTTCGAGGGCATCACGCAATACTTCGAGGGCAACGCGCCCGACGGCACGCGGCTCGCCGCGACCCGCCGCGCCGCGATGGCCGGCTCGCAGGTCGAACTGCGCAAGTAACGGGCGAGCGGCGGCAGAGATAGAGGGACAGTCCCCTTTATTACAAGGCGAAAAAGAGGACAGTCCCTTTACACTGCGCGGGCCATGCCCATCCGCATTCTCGACCACCACCTCATCGATCAAATCGCCGCCGGCGAGGTCATCGAACGGCCCGCATCCATCGTCAAGGAGTTGGTCGAGAACAGTCTCGACGCCGGCGCTCAGAGTGTCGAGGTGGAGATCGAAGCGGGTGGCGTGCGTCTGACGCGCGTGCGCGACGATGGCATCGGTATCCCCGAGTCCGAGCTCAAGCTCGCGCTGTCGCGCCACGCGACCAGCAAGGTCGCTTGCGCTGCGGATCTTGCGGCGATAACCACGCTGGGATTCCGCGGCGAGGCGCTGCCGTCGATTGCATCCGTGTCGCGTTTCGAAATCACGTCGCGGCATGCGCAAGCGCCGCGCGCAGCGCGCCTCAGCGTCGAGGCCGGCACCATCGGCGAGCCTGCGCCGGCCGCGCATCCGCAGGGCACGACGATCGAAGTGCGCGATCTCTTTTACAACCTGCCCGCGCGTCGCAAGTTCCTGCGCAGTGAAATCACGGAGCAGGGCCACATCGTGCGGCTGGTCGAGCGCCTCGCGCTGTCGCGCGACGACGTCGCGTTTCGGCTGCGCTCCGGCTCGCGCACGCTGCTCGACGCGCCGGCCATGAACGGATCAGGTGGTGCGGCGGACCATGGCTTGGCGCGTCTCGCGCGGGTCGTCGGGGCGGAATTCGCGCAGCGCGCGATCGCGATCGATCACTCCGCCGGCCCGGTGCGGCTGCGCGGTTGGATCGGCGCGCCGGCGGCCGCGCGCGCGAACTCCGACCTGCAATTCTGGTTCGTCAACGGCCGCGCGGTGCGCGATCGCCTGTTGATGAACGCCGTGCGCATGGGCTACCGCGACGTTCTGTATTCGGGTCGGCAGCCCGCGTACGTGCTGTACCTCGAGATCGACCCCGAACTCGTCGACGTGAACGCGCATCCGCAGAAGCTCGAAGTGCGCTTCCGCGACAGCCGGCAGATCCACGACTTCGTATTCCGCGCCGTCGAGCGGCAGCTCGCGGGCACCAAGCCCGGGACGAGCGCGCTGCCGCCCGCCTTCTCGCCCTCGAACGGTCACTACACCCAACCTCTGACTTTTCACACACCCGGGGCGCCGACTGGCGTGTGGGCCATTGCCGAGAGTCTGCGCGGAGTGAGCAGCGAGGCCGCGCCCTTCGAATTCGAAAACGGCGCGCCGGAGGAGCGTGCGCGCGATGGCGCCGGTGCGCCGCCGCTCGGCGAGGCGCTGGCGCAGATCCACGGGATCTACATCCTGGCGCAGAACGAGCAGGGGCTCGTGCTGGTGGACATGCACGCGGCGCACGAGCGCGTGCTCTATGAAAAGCTCAAGGCCCAGGCGGGTGGCATCGCGCGTCAGTTGCTGCTCGCGCCCGTCGCGGTGTCGCTCAAGGTGGACGAGCTCGACGCGGTGCTCGAGCACGCGGACGACTGGGCCGCGGCGGGGTTCGATCTCGAGCGGCTGTCGCCCGATACGCTGGTCGTGCGCTCCGTGCCGGCGATGCTGCCGCACGAGGACATCCCGGCGCTGGTGCGCGACGTGGTGCACGGCGTGGCGTCGGACGGCACGGCGCACCATCTGGATGGCGCGACCGACCGGTTGTTAGGCACCCTCGCGTGCCGCTCGGCGATCCATGCGCACCGGCGGCTGTCGCTGGCGGAGATGAACGCGCTGCTGCGGCAGATGGAGCAGACGCCGCGCGCCGATCAATGCAATCACGGTCGGCCGACCTGGACGCAGGTGACGCTGTCCGAGCTCGACCGCATGTTCCTGCGTGGTCGTTAGGCGGCGCGGACTCCGGCAAACCGCGTCCCGGAACCATTAGCATGAAGCAGCGACCGATCGCCGTGCTCACGGGGCCCACGGGCACGGGCAAGAGCGCCATCGCCCTGGCACTCGCGCGAGAATTTCCGCTCGAGATCGTCAGTGCCGATTCGGCGCAGGTCTATCGGGGGCTCGACATCGGCAGCGCCAAACCGTCGGCGCACGAGCGCGCGGCGGTACCCCATCACCTCATCGATTTGATCGATCCCGTCGCAAGTTACTCGGCGGGGCAGTTCGTGCGCGACGCCAGCCGCGCCATCACGGACATCGAAGCGCGCGGCCGCGTGCCGCTCATCGTCGGCGGCACGATGTTGTATCTGCGCGCGCTCATCGGGGGCATCGCAACGTTGCCGGAGAGCAGCGCGCAGATCCGCGCCGAGCTCGACGCGGATGCCGCACGTCTCGGCTGGCCGGCGTTGCACGCGCGGCTGGCCACCGTGGATGCCTCGGCGGCGGCGCGCATCCATCCCAACGACGCGCAGCGCATTCAGCGCGCGCTCGAGGTGCACGCCGCGACCGGTGAGCCGATCTCGGCCTTGCAGGCGCGCACCCGTTCGCCACTGGCGCGCGAGTTCGTCACGGTCGCGCTGGTACCGGGCGATCGCGTGCGTCTGCATGCGGGGCTCGCCGCGCGGTTCGACGCGATGATGGCCGCGGGGCTGCTAGACGAAGTGCGGGGGTTGTTCGCGCGCGGCGACCTGACCGAGGGACATCCAGCCGTCCGCGCCGTTGGATATCGCCAGCTCTGGTCGCATCTCGCGGGCAGCTATTCGCTCGATGTGGCCCATGCGCGCGCGGTGGCGGCGACGCGCCAGCTCGCGAAGCGGCAGATGACCTGGATGCGCTCGATGCCGGAGATACGCCCCCTCGATCCCTATAATGCTCAAAGCTTTGTAGGCGTACGTGAATCCCTGGTTGCCGCCTCGTGCCTCGTTTGAGTGCGTTGATGGCCGGGGACCCCGTGATAGACTCGCAGCGTCTGCTTGCTCGAAAAATAAGGAGAACGTCATGGCCAAGGGCCAGTCACTGCAGGACCCGTTTCTGAATACTTTGCGAAAGGAACGTATCCCGGTGTCAATCTATCTGGTGAATGGAATCAAGTTGCAAGGCCAGATCGATTCGTTTGATCAGTTCGTCGTGTTGCTCAAGAACAGCGTGAGTCAGATGGTTTACAAACACGCGATTTCGACGGTTGTCCCGGCGCGTAACGTGCGCATCACCAACGAAGATGGGACGACGATCGAGGCGGTCGCCGGAGAATGATGACCTGCGTGCCCGCACGCGTTTTCCCAGCCTTCTCGATATTTAAAAGTGTTCGAGCGACCCCGCGCAGGTGAGCGGGCCGTGCTCGTGCGCCTAGGCATCGGCGCGCCCGCGGACCCCGAAGACATCCTCGAGTTCGAACAGCTCGCGCGCTCGGCGGGCGCGATTCCGGTCGCCAGCATCGGCGGTCGACGCGACCGGCCCGATCCCAGATTTTTCGTGGGCAGCGGCAAGGCCGAGGAGCTCAAGGCAGCCGCCGCGGCACACGAAGCCGATGTGGTTCTCTTCGACCACCCATTGTCTCCGTCGCAGGAGCGCAATCTCGAGAAGCTCATCGAGCGGCGCGTGCTCGACCGCTCCGGTCTCATCCTCGACATCTTTGCGCAGCGCGCGCGCAGTCACGAAGGCAAGCTCGAAGTGGAGCTCGCGCAGCTCAAACACATCGCCACGCGTCTGGTGCGCGGCTGGAGTCACCTCGAGCGCCAGCGCGGCGGAGGCATCGGCAATCGCGGTCCCGGCGAAACGCAGCTGGAGACCGACCGCCGCCTGATCGGCAAGCGCGTCAAGACGCTCACGGAGCGCCTCGAGAAGATCAAACAGCAACGCGAGACCGGCCGGCAGCAGCGCGCCGAGATTCCCATCCCGTCGCTCGCGCTCGTCGGCTACACGAACGCGGGCAAGTCCACGCTGTTCCGTGCGCTCACGGGCGCCGACGCCTACATCGCCGACCAGTTGTTCGCGACGCTGGATCCCACTGTCCGCCGGATCATCTTGCCGGGCAATACCGCCGTGGTGGTGGCTGACACCGTCGGATTCATTCGCGAGCTGCCGCACGAACTGGTGGCGGCGTTCCAGTCGACCCTGACCGAGGCGCGCGAGGCGACGCTGCTGCTGCACGTCGTCGACGTCAGCGATCCGCGCCGCGACGAGCACATCGACGAGGTCAACCGCGTGCTCAAGGAAATCGGCGCGCATGATCTGCCGCAGATCCTTGTGTTCAACAAGATCGACCGCATCGAGGGAGCGCCCCGTATCGAGCGCGACGAGGCAGGACGTGTCACGCATGTCTGGCTGTCGGCCGCCCGGGGTCAGGGCCTCGACCTGCTGCTCGGCGCGGTCACGGAGCGGTTGTCGCGCGTGGCGCGGCGTGCCACCTTGCGGTTGCCGGTGTGGGCGGGTGAGCTGCGCGCACGGCTGTATGCCGCGAACCTCGTCCAGGCAGAGCGCATTGCCGAGGACGGCGCCTTCGAGATCGATACGGAACTTTCCGAGTTCGAGCTGCTCAAGTGGGCGCGCGAGCCCGGCGTGGAGATTTTGGGCTTCGAAGCGGACGCAACTTGTACCCCCGCGGAGCCCTACCTACAATCGCAGCCCGCCTCGAGAACCACCTGAACCATGGCTTGGAATCAACCCGGTAAAGAGAACAACAACCCTTGGGGCAAGAAACCTGCCTCGGGCGGCAACGATTTCGACCAGGCATTAAAGGACTTCCAGAAACGTGTGGAATCCCTGTTCGGTGGCGGGGGGCGCTCGGCGACGCCGCTGATCATCATCGGCATCATCATCGTCGGCATCTGGATGCTGACCGGCTTCTACCAGGTCAAGACAGGCGAACGCGGCGTCGTGCTGCGCTTCGGCAGTCACGTCGAGACGGTCGGTGACGGCCTCATCTGGCGGTTGCCGTGGCCCATCGAAACCCTGACCAAGGTCAACACCCAGGCGGTGAGCACGACCTCCTATAAGTCGCGCGTGCTCACGGGCCGCTCCGACGTGGAAGGCGCGGGTGCGCCCGTGGTCGCGGCTGCGCCGCTCGAGACCATCGCGGCTGCGCCGGTCGAGACCATCGCGGCGAGCACGGGCAACGTGGAAGCCACCGCCATGGTCGAGCTCCATGTCGCTGTGCAATACAGCATCAAGGACGCGGAGGATTTCCTCTTCAAGGTGCGCGACCCGAACGCCACGCTCAACGAAGTCAGCGAGAGCGCCATTCGCGAGGTCGTCGGCCGTCACGACCAGCAGGCCATCCTCTCCAAGAATCGCTTGAACATAGCCGACATGACGCGCGAGATCATGCAGCGCACGCTCGACCAGTACGAGGCGGGCATCCAGGTTTCCAAGGTGAACATCACAGACGTGCAGGTGCCCGAGGCGGTACAGCAGTCCCAGCGCGATTCGGTCAAGGCCGAAGCCGACAAGGAACGCGCCATCAACGAAGCGCTGGCCTACGCGAACGGCATCCTGCCGCAGGCGCAGGGCCGCGCGGCCAAGATCGACCAGGAATCGAAGGGCTATCGCGCGCAGATCGTCGCGGCTGCCACCGGCGACGCGTCGCGTTTCAACCAGCTGCTCACGGCCTATGAGAAGGCGCCCGCCGTCACGCGCGAGCGCATGTACCTCGAGGCCATCGAGAACGTGCTGCGCAGCTCGCGCAAGGTCATCATCGACAGCAAGGGCGGCAACGGCAACATGCTCTATCTACCGCTCGACAAGCTGGTCGAACGCGCACGCGACGAGGGCACTGGCCCGCGCCCCTCGGTCAGCATCGAGCCGGCCGATTCGTCCACCACTCCCGATCCACGCCAACGCCCGGAACGCTGATGGCCTCCCGCATATTGCCCATCCTGATCCTGCTGGTCGCGCTCGTGCTGCTGGTCACGACGTCCACGTTCGTCGTCAGGGAGCAGGAGCTCGCGCTGCGCGTGCAATTGTCGAAGATCGTGCGCTCCGACTACGAGCCCGGATTGCACTTCAAGATTCCGTTCGTCGAGAACGTGGTCAAGTTCGATCGTCGCGTGCTCACGCGCAAGTTCGACGGCGAACAGTTCCTGACGAAGGAAGGCCAGAGTCTCACGGTCGACTACTACATCAAGTGGAAGATCATCGACGCCTCGCAGTTCTATCAGGCTACCGCTGGTGACGAGACCCAGGCCGGAAAGCTCATCGGCGAGAACGTGCAGGACGGCATCAAGAACGCCGTCGCGAAGCGCACGCTGCGCGACATCGTCGTCTCCGACCGCAACGCGATGGCCGGCGACGTGTTGCCGGCCGCCAGCCCCACTCTCGAGCGCGTCGGCATCCAGCTCATCGACGTGCGTCTGCAGCGTATCGACCTGCAGGAAGATGTCGCCTCACGCGTTTTCGAGAGCATGAAGCAGCAATTCGCCGGCATCGCGCTGGCGCAGCGTGGCGCGGGCGACCGCGAGTCGCAGAAGATCCGCTCCGACGCCGAACGTCGCGCTGTGGTCATCGTCGCCGACGCACAGGCCGAGGCACAGCGGATCCGCGGCGAGGGTGACTCGGACGCGACGGCCATCTACGCGAAGGCGTATTCGCGCAACCCCGAGTTCTATTCCTTCTATCGCAGCCTGCTGGCCTATCAAAATTCGCTCGGCAAGGATCGCGACGTGCTCGTGATCTCGCCCGACAGCGAGTTCTTCCAGTATCTGAAGAGCCCGGCGCCTCGGCGCTGATCCGCTGACCTTTCGTTCCTTCGAGTCGGGCGCGTGCGCGCGTAATTCTCATGTCCAAATTCGTCATCATCATCGGCACCCAGTGGGGTGACGAGGGCAAGGGCAAGGTCGTGGACCTGCTCACCGAGCGCGCCGCCGCAGTCGCGCGTTTCCAGGGCGGTCACAACGCCGGACATACGCTGGTCATCGGTGGCAAGAAGACCGTGCTGTCGCTGATCCCGTCGGGGATTCTCCACAAGAACGTCCAGTGCCTCATCGGCAACGGCGTGGTGCTGTCGCTGGAGGCATTGTTCCGCGAGGCGCAGACGCTGATCGACACCGGCGTCGACGTGTTCGCGCGGCTGCGCGTCTCGCCGAATTGCCCGCTCATCCTGCCGTCGCACGTCGCGCTCGACAAGGCACGCGAGGTAGCGCGTGGCGCGAACGCCATCGGCACGACGGGCCGTGGCATCGGGCCCGCCTACGAAGACAAGGTGGCGCGCCGCGCAGTGCGCGTGCAGGATCTCTTTGCGCGCGAAAAATTTGCCGCCAAGCTGGGCGAGATCCTCGACTTCCACAACTTTACGCTGCAGAAGTATTTCAATACCGAGCCAGTCGATTTCCAGAAGACGCTCGACGAGCAACTCTCCTATGCCGAACGCGTGAAGCCGCTGGTCGCCGACGTGACACAGGCATTGGCCGACATCCGCAAGAATGGCGGCGACGTCATGTTCGAAGGCGCGCAGGGCGCCATGCTCGACATAGACCACGGCACGTATCCCTTCGTCACGTCGTCCAACACCACGGGCGGTTTCGCGGCCACCGGCACCGGCATCGGGCCGCGCTCGTTCGACTACGTGCTCGGCATCGTCAAGGCGTACACGACGCGCGTCGGCGCGGGTCCATTCCCCACCGAGCTGTTCGACGGCTACGGCGAGCATCTGTCGCGCGTCGGGCACGAGTTCGGCGCGGTCACCGGCCGCAAGCGCCGCTGCGGCTGGTTCGATGCGGTGGCGCTGCGCCGCTCCATCATCCACTCGAGCGTCTCGGGACTTTGTTTGACCAAACTCGACGTGCTCGACGGCCTCGACTCGCTGCAGATCTGCGTCGGGTATAAATCCGACGGCCGGGTGTCCGAGCATCCGCCGCTGTTCGCCGATGCCTTCGCGGAAGTGGAACCGGTGTATGAGGAAATGCCAGGCTGGCAAGAATCGACCATCGGAGTCACGTCGTACGACGCGCTGCCGCTCAATGCGCGCGCGTATCTGGCGCGCCTGCAGGAGCTGGCCGGCGTGCCCATCGACATCGTCTCGACCGGACCGGATCGCGAGCAGACCATCGTGTTGAGGCATCCGTTCGACTGAACGAACCAGCAGCCGGCGTCCATCCCTTTGCTCGAGCGGCTGCATTCAGCGAGGTTTGAGTGCGAAATGGCCCGCTTCACCGTTGACAACAAACACTACCTCGCCATCGCGCAGTTCTACGGTTGCCGTCGCACACAGCGATCGCAAGTGCCCTTGATTGCGCACGTCGACGAAGGTCTCGCGATCCTCGACGCCATCGGCGCATCGACGAACGCGCGCGAGGCGTTCTGCCTGCATCCGCTGCTGCAGCGTGACGATGATCTGGTGCGCTCGCGCCAGCCGGGCTCCATCCTCGAACTGTGCTCGCCGGACCCGAGGCCCCTCATGTTGGCGATGGAATACCGGCGGTGCGCAAACGCCTATCTGTCGCATCATTTCAGAAGTGAAGCTGACGTCGTCGCGCTGAGCGCCGAGCCTGAAGTAAACGACATGCTGGTTGCCGACAAAGTGCAGAATCGCAAGGATTTCGAGATTCATCATCTCCACACGCACCAGGACGTGGAAATCCTCGTGAGCTACTTCGGCAACTGGCTGCGCGCGCTCGGCATCACCGAGCAACGCTACATCGATCTCAGGCGAATCCTGGTCGGCTGAGCCGCCCGCTACGGCACAGTGCTTGAACTTTCTGGCGCACATCCTGCTCGCACCGGACACCGAGGCCAGAGTGGGTGCGTTGCTGGGCGACTTCGTGAAGGCGACGACCGAGGCCGAGTTCGGGCCGGTAATCCATCGCGAAATCCTGCTGCACCGGAAGATCGACGGCTTCACGGATTCGCATCCTGCGGTCAGGGCAGCGAAGGCGCTGTTTCGACGCGAGACACGCAGGTTTGCGGGGATCCTGCTCGATGTTTTCTACGATCATCTGCTGGCACGCGACTGGGCGCGGTACTGCGCCCGGCCGCTGCCCGACTTCGTGCGCGAGTTTTACCGGGATGCGGAGCGATATCGCGCGCGGTTCCCACCGCCGTTCGCCCGCGCGTTCGATTCCATGGTGGCGGATGACTGGCTGCAGTCATACCGCACATTCGCCGGCGTTCAGGAGACCGTTCAGCGCATCGGGATGCGGCGGCCCAAATTTGTCGCGCCTCTCGGCGAGGGGCTTGCCGATCTGCACGATCACGACGCGATGATCGCGGCCGACTTCGGCAAATTTTTCGCCGAGCTGTCCTGTTACACGGAGCAGTGCCGCGCATCGTGCTCCACTGCAGGCCGGAGCTGACAGCCGCTCGCATCGATCGTCCCTTGCGCCGGCAATCTAATGACTAAATACTATTTTGCTCCGGCTGCGGCGCGCCGGGTTGTTTTGCCCGGCCGGTGACCCAGGTCGCGCATGATGCCGCCGCGCAGGCGCCGCCGCTTCCGGACCGGCCCTGACCCCTGTTCCCGAGTGCCGACGGTACGCTGCTCGAGCTCGCGGATACGACGGCGAGGATTTTTTTCCGGATTTCGTGGTGCGGTTGTGGAGCGCGTAGGCGATGTCCGACATACGGCGGCCATCTCGACCGCTTGCGAGACAATTCTTTCGCCTAACTACTGGAATCTCGGCGGCCGAAGCGCGCGCGGGTTCTTATACTGGGCGGATGATCATGCAGGTTGCCGACCATGCCGCGCTGCAGGCGACGCCGCTTCCCGATCGCCCCTGGTGCCTGTTCCTCGACGTGGACGGCACGCTGCTCGAGCTCGCGCACACTCCAGGCGCCGTGGTCGTCGATCACGATCTCCTGGCGCTGTTGGGAACGCTGCGTGACGCGGCTGGCGGCGCGCTGGCGCTGGTGAGCGGCCGCACGATCGCCGATCTCGACCGTTTGTTCGGCGTGCTGGCCCTGCCGGCGGCCGGACTGCACGGCTGCCAGCGGCGCGACTCCGCGGGCACGCTGCACGTCGCGCCCATAGTGTGCGACCAATTGGTGGCGCTGCGGCTCGGACTGCAGGACCTCGTGGTGCGTTACGACGGGCTCATGCTCGAGGACAAGGGCGCGGGGCTGGCGTTGCATTTCCAGGGCGCGCCCGAGCTCGAGCACATGTTGCGCGCGCAGGCGGCGCTGCTGGCGGGACCGTTGGTGCCCGAGTTCACGCTGCTCGACGGTCATTGCGTGATCGAGGTCAAACCCGCGGCGCACACCAAAGACAGCGCCGTCACCAGCTTCATGCGCGAGCCGCCGTTCGCGGGTCGCGTGCCCATCTTCATCGGCGACGATCAGACCGATTACGGCGGCTTCGCGGCGGTGCGGCGTTTCCACGGGCTCGCGATCGCGGTGGGGCCACGTGTGAAATCCGAGAGGTGGCTGCCGGGGCCGCGTGCAGTGCGCGACTGGCTGCAGCAGTTGGCGGCACGCCCGTGAACTACGGCGTCATCGGCAATTGTCAGGTGGCGGCGCTGATCGACGAGCAGGCGCGCATGGTCTGGGCCTGCCTGCCGCGTCCCGATGGCGATCCGGTGTTCTCGGCGCTGCTGCAGAAAGAGGGCGGCGCGTCGTCGACCGGCGTCTTCGCCATCGACATGATCGACCTCAAGCGCAGCGAGCAGGCCTATCTACGCAATTCCGCGATCATCGAGACGCGCATGTATGACGCGCATGGCGGCATCCTGCGCATCGTGGACTTCGCGCCGCGTTTCCGCAGCCGCGGCCGCGTGTTCCGGCCGATGATGTTCGTGCGCAGCGTCGAGCCGATCTCGGGCCGCCCGACACTGCGGCTGCGACTGCGTCCGACCGCTGGATTCGGCGAGCGCTGCGAGCCCGGCGTCACCGGCTCGCATCACATCCGCTTCGCCGCCGACGGGCTGCACTATCGCGTCACCACCGACGCGTCGCTGGCCGCATTGCTCGAGGATCGCCCCACGGTGCTCGAGCAGCCGCTGCACTTCGTGATCGGGCCCGACGAGACGCTGCAGGAGTCCCCGGCGGCGCTGGCGCGCGAGTTCATGGGCGCGACGCTGACGTACTGGCAGGAGTGGGTGCGCACCCTCGCGGTGCCCGCCGACTGGCAGGACGCGGTGATCCGCGCGGCGATCACCTTGAAGCTGTGCACGTACGAGGACACGGGCGCGGTGCTCGCGGCACTCACCACTTCGATTCCCGAGGCGGCGCACAGCACGCGCAACTGGGACTACCGCTATTGCTGGCTGCGCGACAGCTACTTCGTGATCCAGACCCTGAACCGGCTCGGCGCGACGCGCACCATGGAGGCCTATCTACATTACATAGACCACATCATCGCGACCTCCACCGCGGATACGCTGCAGCCGCTGTATGGCATCACCGGCAATCCGCGCGCCGAGGAGAAGATCGCCACGAGCCTGTCGGGCTATCGCGGCATGGGGCCGGTGCGCTATGGCAACCTGGCAGCCGAGCAGGTCCAGCACGACGTGTACGGCTCGGTGATCCTCGCGGCCACGCAGTTGTTCTTCGACGAGCGACTGGTGCGGTCGGGCGACCAGACTCTGCTCGAGCGGCTCTACAGATTGGGCAAGCGGGCCGTGGCGACCTTCGAGGAGCCCGACGCGGGTCCGTGGGAATTTCGCGGCAAGCTGCAGCGGCACACGTTCTCAGCCGCGATCTCCTGGGCCGGCTGCGACCGCCTGAGCCGCATCGCACGGCGCGTCGGCGATGGCAACGCGGCGCGCGAGTGGGGTGCGCGGGCCAAATACATGAAGCAGGAGATCCTCGCCGGCGCGTGGAGCGAGGAGCGCCAGTCCTTCACCTCGGCGTTCGGCAACCGCGATCTCGACGCGACCACGCTGCTGCTACCCGAGCTCGGATTGCTGCCGGCCACCGATCCACGGTTCCTCAAGACGCTCGAGCGCATCGAAGAAGAACTGCTCACCGGCGATCTGCTGTTCCGCTACAAACACGCCGACGATTTTGGCGCGCCCGAAAACGCGTTCACCATCTGCGCGTTCTGGTACGTGAACGCGCTCGCCGCCGCGGGACGCATGGACGAGGCGCGCGAGCGGTTCTCGCGCCTGCTCGAGATGCGCAATCCACTCGGCCTGCTTTCCGAGGACATCTCACCCGTCAGCCGCGAGCTGTGGGGAAACTTTCCGCAGACCTACAGCATGGTGGGAGTCATCGGCAGTGCGCTGCGGCTCTCGCGCAGTTGGGAGGAAATCGTATGAGTCGTCTGGTCGCGGTTTCTAACCGCATTTCCGTGCCCAAGCGGGGCGCGGCGCCCGGCGGTCTCGCGGTCGGCCTGCTGGCGGCCATGCAGGCGCGGCGCGGCCTGTGGTTCGGGTGGGATGGCGACACGAACGATACCGCGGCGACTGACCCAGCCGTCGTTCGTCAGGACGGCATCACGTACGCGTCCATCGATTTCGACCGGACCGAATACAAGGAATTCTACCTGGGCTTCTGCAATGGCACGTTGTGGCCGCTGTTCCACTACTTCGTGGACAGCTTCCGTTACAACGACGTGCAGTATGAGGCCTATCAGCGCATGAATCAGCGCTACGCCAAACTACTGGCGCCGATGCTGGAGCCCGACGATCTCATCTGGGTGCACGACTTTCACCTGTTCCCGCTGGCGCAGAAGCTGCGCGAGGCGGGCGTGCGGCAGCCGATCGGGCTGTTCCTGCACATACCGTTCCCGAACATCGAAGTGCTGCGCGTGCTGCCGGTGTACGGCGAGCTGCTGCAGTCGATGCTGGCCTTCGACGTCATCGGCTTCCAGACCGAGACCGATGCGCAGGCTTTCCGCTCGGCCGTGGCGTTCCTCTGGGGTCCGCAGGCGCTGGTGGGTGACGACGCGGTGGCCCACGGCGGCCGGCGCGTGCTCACGCGCGTCTTTCCGATTGGCGTGAATGTCGAAGCGATTCAGCGCGAGGCGATCGAGTCGCAGAGTACCGAGGCCTGCAAGCGCATGGTCGCCGGCATGTTGGGTCGCAAGCTCATGATCGGCGTCGACCGGCTCGACTACAGCAAGGGTCTCGTCGAGCGCTTCAAAGCCTATGAACGTTTCCTCGAGACGCATCCCGAGAACCAGAATCGCGTATCGTTCCTGCAGATCGCTCCGCTGTCGCGCAGCGACGTGCGCGCGTACGGCGAGATCCGGCGCGACCTCGAGCAAACTACCGGGCGCACCAACGGGCGCTTCGCGGACACGGACTGGACGCCGATCCGCTATCTCAACCGCAACTTCCCGCACGACGTGCTCATGGGCTTCATGCGATCGGCGCTCATCGGCATCGTGACGCCGGTGCGCGACGGCATGAACCTGGTCGCCAAGGAATTCGTCGCGGCGCAGGACCCCGGCGATCCCGGCGTGCTCATCTTGTCGACGCTGGCGGGGGCGGCGCGCGAGCTCACGAGCGCAGTCATGGTGAATCCGTACGACACGCGCGGCATGGCGCACGCGATCCAGCAGGCGTTCAACATGCCGCTCGCGGAGCGGCGCGAGCGGCACCAGGCGATGCTCGAGGTGATCACGCGCAATTCCATCGACGCGTGGCACACGAGCTTCGTCGATACGCTCGAGTCCGTGCGCGAGCGCGCCGACCCGCCGGCCCGTGCGCGCAAAGTAGGCTGAGGCATCCGAGTCGGGTCGGCTTTCGCACGCACGCATCCACGGCAACGCAGCCTCAGGGTCGGTTGGTCCGCACCCGCGCGCGGCCGTACTGGCCCTCGACGCGGCCGTGCCGCGCGAAGGCGCGCAGGATCTCGAAGTACCCGGCAGCGTAGCGCGTGGAAACGCGGCTGCCGTCGGCGGCCAGCCGGTATTCCGTCATGCCGTGTTCCGCCCCCGGGAACATCGCGATGGTGATCGGTTTGCCGGCGTCGATGAGCCCACCGAGCAGGCGCGCAGTCTCGGCGGAGGGCGCGTCGAAATCGTCTTCACCGGGCACCCACAGTTGCGGCGTCTCGAGCGCGCGCAGCGCGTCGAAGGCAGCGTAGCCCCGCGTGAACTTGCTCTCGACAACCACGTGCACGGCCTTCGCCACTTCGAATGCCCGCGCGATCTCGTCGGGCCCATGGCCCTTCGAGCGCATCTCGCGCTCGATGGCCTGCAGGTCCTCGTCGATCACCGACACCGCGAGGCCGTACGCCACGATCACGAAGTCGACCGGCGCGACTCGAGCGGCCAGTGGCGCCACCCAGCCACCCTTGCTGGTGCCGAGATAGCCCACGCGTCCGGTGCGTTTGCCCGCCAGCCGCCGCGCATCCTGCATCGCCAGCACGGCATCGCCCGCGAGTAGTTCGAAGTCCTGCGTGTAGGTGCCGCCGGATTCGCCGTGCCGCGCTTGTCGTAGACATATACCCCGATACCGCGCGCGGGCAGCAGCCGCTGCTGTCCTCCGAGCCGTGCACGAGCACGGCAATCGGTACCCGGCCGGCGCCAGGCGGCAACACGAGTCTGCCGGCGAGCGTGGTGCCACGCGAATCGAACTGCGACTCGGTGGTGACCGACGCGACAGTCACTCGCGGCCGCGCCGAACGACGGTGACAGCGACAGCAGCAGTGCCGCAAATGTTCTCGAAAACATGTCGACGACTCCCAGTTCTGGACCACAGACCTTGGGAATGCACACGGCGCCGACGGGTTGCAGGCCACTCAGCGCGCAGGCACCTGATCTGTACCGAGCCAGCCGCCCTCGAAACCGGCGCGCTGCAGGCCGCGGCGGATGTACGGATTGCGCTTCATCACATTCCAGATGAGCTCGCTGCGGTAGTTCTCGATCATCGCGATGATCGGTCCCTGGTCGACTCCGAGATAGTCGGTGGCGACCCAGCCCGTGCCGCGCACGCGCCGGCCATGCCGCAACGGCACGTCGTAGTCGAAGCTCGGATTGAACGAGTCGACGAAGCCGTATTTGCCGTAGATGTGCGAGCCGTAGCGCTTGTGCATCTCGCGCGCCGCGGGCACGACGATCTCCGGCGCGAACGGCAGCGAGGCGATGGCCGCCGTCGGTGCGATCGTGCCGTCGTCGATGGTTTCGATGGCGCTGACGCCGCGCGCCGCGTAGGCGTGGAACTGGCGCGTCTCACCGAGATACGGCAGCGTGTAGTACCCCGGCCCGTCGCAGGCCGTCAGGCCCCAGATGTTGGGCCCGTAGCCGCGCCAATCGCGCGGATTGCGGATCGCGTAGGCGCGCTGCGCGAGCACCGCGCGCCGGCTGTTCTCGAAATAGTCGATGCCCTGCGGCCACATGAACTCGTCCTTGATGCCGCGATAGTCGATCCAGATGGCGCTGTACTGATGGCCGAACATCGGTCCGAAGGTGAGGTGGGTCTGCCCCTCGAGCGTGCCCCAGTGGCGATAGTAGTTAGACGTGAACGACCCCCAGGTGCCGGCCGCGGCCGGGTGGGTGGGGCTGCCGAGCGCGAGCACGTAGACGATCATGCCCTCGTTGTAACCGCGCCAGTCGTGCACTTCGAATTGCAGCTCCGGGCTCCACGCCATGCGGATGTCGGGCACGTGCTCGATGGACCAGGGCCAGTTCACCCGCCGGTACAACTCGTCCGCGGTCTTGCGGATCGCGGCTTCTACCGCATTGTCGGCGTCGAAGTAGCCCGCGACGAACAACACGCCGGCCATGAGCAACGCCGTGTCCACGGTCGACAGCTCCGAGTTGCCGTAGCGCAGCCCCGTGCCCAGATTCAGAAAGTGATAGAAAAATCCGTGGTAGCCCGCGCTGGACGACGACTCGGGCCCTTGAGGCAGCGCGAGCAGGAATTTCAGCGTCGTGAGCACGCGCGCGCGCGCCTCGGCGCGCGAGACATAGCCGCGCTCGGCGCCGATCGCGTAGGCATTGAGCGCGAAGCCCACGGCCGCGATGCTCGCAAACGGCGGTTTCGGCCAGCGGTCGGGAACCAGCCCGGTGGCGGGGTCGGCGGTCTCCCAGAAAAAATTGAACGTGCGCCGTTCCACGTCCTCGAGCAAGGGATCGAGTGGTTTGAGCGGCGCCGCCGGAATGACGGGCTTCGCAATGGGCTCGGGCTTGCGCGCCGTCGGTTCGCAGCCGGTGAGCAGGAACGCGGCGCTCAGGACGGCGGCGAAGACTGCCGCGAGCGCGAGCGAGCGACCGGGTTGGCGAGCGCGCGCGGTGCTCATGCGGCGGCCGGCGCGCGGCAATAACGGTCGATGAATTGTTCGTGCGGCGGCATCGCGGCGACGCAGCTCGCGATGGTGCCGCGCACGCTTGCGCCGAGCTTGACGAGGTCGCCGTCCGGCACCGCATCGACGAGCGGATGATAGCCCGTCGGTACGATGCGCTGGCCGATCATCACCTGCACCCAGCTCGTGAGTGAAAATAACTCATCGGATTCGCGGTAGAACCGGCCGCTGTCGCGGAACAGCGCGATCTTGGCCTCGAGCGTCGGCGGAAGGGACATCGTGCCGCAGTATTTCCAGAACTCGCTGTCGCGCCGCTCCGTGGCGCAATAGTGCAGGATCAGGAAATCGCGGATGCGCTGCATCTCGAACGCGGCCTCGGCGTTGTACTGCCTTTGCAGTGCTGGATTCATGCGCCGGTCCGGCAGCATGTTGATGATCCGCGCGATGCCCGACTGGATCAGATAGATGCTGGTCGACTCGAGCGGCTCGAGGAAACCGCTCGCGAGCCCGAGCGCCACGCAGTTGCGGTTCCACATCTTCTTCCTGCGGCCGGTGGTGAAGCGCAACACGCGGGGCTCCGCGAGCGCGCGGCCGTCGAGATGACCTAACAAGGTGGCCGCAGCCTGGTCGTCGCCGAGATGTGTGCTCGAATACACGTAGCCATTGCCGGTACGGTGCTGCAGCGGGATGCGCCACTGCCAGCCCGCGGTTCGCGCCGTCGAGCGCGTGTACGGCGTCGCGGCGACGGTCTTCTCGCTGGGCACCGCGACGGCGCGGTCGCAGGGCAGCCAGTGGGTCCAGTCGTCGTAGCCGGTCTGCAGCGCCTGTTCGATGAGCAAGCCGCGAAACCCGGAGCAGTCGATGAACAAATCGCCGGCGATGCGCTGGCCGCTCTCGAGCTTCACGGACTCGATGAAGCCTTCGGTGCCGCCGCCGTCATTGCCGCCGTTGTCATTGCCGCGTAGGGTGACGTCGACGACTTTGCCCTCGAGGCGTTGGACGCCGCGCGCCTCGGCGTAACGGCGCAGATACTGTGCGTACCGGCCGGCGTCGAAGTGGTACGCGTACGCGACACGAGCCAGCGGCGAGTCCGGCGGCACGTCGGTGGCGCCGGCGAAGAACCTGCCGGCGGGCGCCGCAGCGGTGTTCAGTGAATAGTCGTCGAGCGCGGTGGCATTGCCCTGCAGGTGCAGCTTGACCCAGTACTGGAAGAACGGCAGCGAGCGGTAGTCGGGGCCGATGGTGCCGAAGCCGTGCACGTAGCGGTCGCCGATTCGTCCCCAGTCGACGAACTGGATGCCGAGCTTGAACGTGCCGCCCACCGCGCGTACGAACTCGGCCTCGTCGATGCGCAGGGTCTCGTTGAACGCGCGCAGGTGCGGTACGGTGGCTTCACCCACGCCCACAGTGCCGATCTCTTCGGACTCGATGAGCCGGATGGACACGGGAAATTCGAGCGCGCGCGACAGCGCCGCGGCGGCCATCCACCCCGCGGTGCCGCCGCCCACGATGACGATGCTTGCGAGTCGTGTTTCGATCACGGCCCGATTGTGGCACTCAACCGCGCGCCGGCGCTAACAGCCTCAGAACTTGATGCCGAACGACACCCGCAACGTGCGCGACACGCCGGTGATGTTGCCGGTGCGGGTGTAGTGACCGCCGGTGACCAGGCCATTCGCGCCGCGCTCGTCCGTGAAGTCGACGAAGTTCTCCTCGTTGGTCACGTTGAGCGCGTCGAGGCGCAGATAGAACCCCGCGAAATCGCGCAGCTCGAAATTCTTCGTCGCCTGCAGATCGAGCGACATATAGCCCGTGCCGCCTATGTCGTACGCGAACGGGACGCCCGGGGCTCCGCTCGGAAAGGTGGCTGGCGGGTCGAGGAACGAGATGATCGCGTGCGGCAGCGGCGACGCCCAGGTGAACTTGCCCGCCAGCGTCATGCCCCACGGCGCCGAATACGAGCCGGTCGCCACCACGCGGTGCTTCGAGGCTGCGTTCGACAGGATGAACGGGAATTCGTTGATCGACGACGCATCGAACACGAAGTGCTCGTTGACGTCGCGGTTCGATTCGGCATCGGTGTAGGTGTACGAGAAGGTCGTGCCCCATTTCGATTCCTCGCTGAAGGGCTTCTCCGCGGACAACAGCACCTGTGTCGAGCGCGTCTCGATGCCGTTGTTGCCGATGAGCAGCGATCCCGCGAGATTGGGCGGCGGATTGCCCCAGGGCTGGCCGCGATCGCGCCAGAACTCGCCGGTGGGAAAACGATTTCCGAGCGTGAACACGAATCCGTCTTTGCTGATCTCGCGCGTCACCGCGGCGCTGGTGTTCCAGTCGCCGAGTCGGTTGCGCATGCCCAGGGTGAACTGGTCGGAGTAGGGCACCTTGAGATCGTTGTTGATGAGATTGACTTCACCCGCCCGGCCATTGAGCAAGGCCGGCAACGCGTTCGGATCGTTCGCGAAGTTTGGGTCCCAGGTGACGCACGCAGGGTCGGTGCAGGGGTGATCGACCGTGTTGAACAGCACCTGCGTGGTTGCGAGCGTGAATTTGGTCTGCTCCAGCTGCAGGTAGTCGTACAAGGTGCGGTCGTATGCGCGCCCCGCGCCGCCGAAGATCACGTGCTGCTGATCGCCGCCGAGATCGTACGAGAAACCGAGGCGCGGCTGGAACGCGTCCTTCTGCGCCTTGCGGTTGTTCCCGGTGCTGATGTAGTCGTTGATGTCGACCGCGACGTTCGGGTCGGTAGATAGCGCGAGCGATTCGGCGTAGGTCGGTCCCGAGGGGTTGAGGGGATCGGCCGGGGCGTTGAACGCATCGAGCAGGAACTGCGGCGTCTGGAAATCGAGGTAGGAAGGATTCCACTCGACGTCCCAGCGGATGCCGAGATTCAGCGTGAGGTGTTCGTTGACGGTCCAGTCGTCCTGCACGAACACTCCGAGTTGTTTGTCTTCGGACGTGACCTGCGAGTCGAAGCCCGCGAGCGGTAGTGCGAACACGGCCTTCCAGGGAATCGTCGCCGTGCCCGCCGCCGTGACGTCGTAGTAGAACACTGGATTGCCGGGTATGGAGTCCGCCGCCGTGAGATCCACGTTCTTGTACTTCACACCCGCCTTGATCGTGTGATCGCCGCCGAACCAGGCGATGTCGGTGAACGTGATCGTGTCGCCGATGGCCCAGCCCTTCTGGCCCTTGTTTTGCGCGGCGCGCGGATCCGACCCGTCCACCGCGAGGATGGAAGGATCCTGGGAACCGTTGTGCCAGGTGTAGTTCGCGCCGTTTCCGCCCTGGTTCGAAATGTGTGGCCGGAAGAACGTGTTTTCGTACGTGGCCTGCACTTCGTTGATCCAGCTCGCGCCGCTGTGCTTCCACGACAACTCGTAGCGCTTATCGTCCTGGTCCGTATCGATTGCGGCCGATGCGGCGACGCCAGTGCCGGTTTGATCGCCGGCGCTGACCTCATCGCGAATCTTGGCCGAGAGTTGCAGGCTATCGGTATCGCTGAGCGCCCAATCGAGTTTCCCGAAGAACAGGTCTTCATCGAAATCGATGGTCGCGGGGCCCAGTTGCGCGCGCGCTGCAGCGGGCAGCGCCTCGGCGAACCCGGGCGGCGGACTGCCGCCGGGCAGCACGCCGGTCGGCCTCTGGATTTTCTTGGCCTCATAGGTGAAGAAGAAATGCAGCCGGTCCCGGATGATGGGGCCGCCGAACGCGATTCCGTACTCCTTGCTCTGCGACTCGCTCTTGCGTCCGTCGAAGTGCTCGAGCGGCGTCTGCGCGCGGAAATTGTCCGCGGTGTACGTGCCGAAGGCCTCGCCCTCGAATTCGTTCGTGCCGGAGCGCGTGAGAGCGGTGATGGCGGCGCTCGAGAGCTGGTCGTACTCGGCCTTGTAGTTAGACGTGATGACCTTGTATTCGCCAATGGCCAGCTGCGGAAAGGGGTTGCCCTGGGTGTCGCCGGACTGTCCCGCAACTCCCGAACGCACGTAACCTTTCTGGCCCACGCCGTCGATGTAGAGGTTCACGCCGTTCTTGTTCTGCGCCCCGCCGCGGATGGACGTTCTGCCCTTGGCATCCACTTCGAACACGACACCGGGCACGGTGTCGGCGTGCTCGAGGAAGTTGCGCGTGATCTGCGGCACGGTTTCGATCTGATGTTGCGACACCGTCGTGCCGACTTCGGAGGTGCGCACCTCGGCGAGACGGCGGCCGGTGACGGTGACTTCGGCCATCGGTTCCTCGGGGGCCGCTGCGCCGCTGGCGAGAAGATCGAGCGTCGCGGTGGAGGCGACGGTCAACGTGACGGTGGTCTCGGTGCCCGGGCCCGCATCGACACGATAGGTGCCCGGCGGCAAACCGGGCAACGTGTACGTGCCTGCGGCGTTTGCCTGGGTGCGACGCGTCGCGCCGGTGGCGACATTCTTCGCCGTCACGTCGCTACCCGCGGGCGCGGCGCCGCGCAGCGTCGCGTCCGCCGACTGCGACCATGCGATGGCGGGTGCGACCAACAGCCCGGCGATGGCGGCATGAATCGCCGCTCCGAGAATCGAACGCGGAAAATGTTTCATGAAAATCCCCTCGTGGCACGTCCGCGGAATGCGCGGTGACGCGCAGACGGATGCGATGTCCTGTTGCGTCATTGTTGCACCGACGCGACGTCGCGCCCTCCATCTACGCGGCCGGGGGTTGTAGGACGAATACGTATGCGGCGCGCAGCGCAGTCCGACGCAGGCACCTGCAACTTCAGGGATGAGCGATTGTGAGGCGCGCTGTGAGCCCCTCCGCGGAGTTCGGGCCTAACAACACCTCGTATTCGCCCGGCATCACGCGCCACTGATTCTCCGGATCGAGAACCGCGAGCTCGCGTGCTGCGATGCGGAATTCCACCAGCGTCGACGCGCCGGCAGCCACGTGCACCCGCCGATAGGCCAGCAGCTTCCTGCCCGCCACCGCGCTCGCGACGCGCGGCCGGACGTACAGCTGCACCACCTCGTCGCCGGCGCGCGCGCCGGCGTTCGTGAGTCGCGCGCGGATCGTGAACGTTTCGTCGCGGCCCGCGCGCGCCGGCACTTCGAGTGCACTCAGCGTGAAGCGCGTGTACGACAGGCCGTACCCGAACGGAAACAGCGGTGCGTCCGGTTCATCGAGCCAGTGCGCCTTGTAGTCGCCGCGCTCCGGGATGTTAGGCCGCCCGTTGGGTGGATCGTAGTGATGGATCGGCAGCTGGCCGACGTCGCGTGGCCAGGTCACGGGTAGTTTGCCGCCCGGGTTGTAGTCGCCGAACAGCACGTCGGCCAGGGCGCGGCCGCCCTCGGTGCCCGGGAAGAATGCGTGCACGATGGCCGGCGCGTGCTCGACCAGCTGCGGCACCGCGAGCGCGCGCCCGGTGATCAGCACGACGACCACCGGTTTGCCGGTCGCGAGCAAGGCATCGACGAGTTGCTGTTGTTTGCCGGGCAGGTCGAGATGCGCGCGATTGCGGGCCTCGCCGCTCAGCGACTCGCGCTCACCGACGACCGCGATGACCAGATCCGCGGCGCGCGCGGCCGCGGCCGCGATGCGTGCCTCGTCGCCGTCGACGGACCGGCCGTCGCGATCGAGGCGCGCGCCTTCGCTGTACGTGACACTCGGAGCGCGCGGCTGGCGCGCGGCGCGCTCTTGCAGCGCAGCCAGAACGCTGACCGCGTCCTTGGCTTCGCCGCGCGCGTGCCACGGGCCCAGCAAGTCGCCGGGCGCGTCGGCGAGCGGCCCCGTGACCAGTATGCGGGCCGCATCGGCGAGCGGCAGCAGGCCGCGCTCGTTCTTCAGCAGTACCACGGATTTGCGCGCCAGCTCGCGCGCCGCGGCGCGATGCGCGGCCGCGAGCCGCACGCGCTTCTCCAGATCTTCGGGCACGTAGGGACGCTCGAACAGATCCAGCTTGCGCTTGAATGCCAGCGCGCGCAGCACCTCGCGGTCGAGCTGCGCGACGGTGAGCCGGCCCGCGCGGATCGCGCGCGCGAGCTGCGAGTAATAGACGCCGTCCTCCATGTCGACCGTGATGGTGCCGTCGCGCAGACCCTGGACGGCAGCTTCGAGATCGTCCGCGGCGGTGCCGTGATATCGCAGCTCCGTGAGCGCGGCGTAGTCGGAGACCAGCACGCCGTCGAAGCCGAGCTCGCCGCGCAGCACGTCCTGGAGCAGATACTTGTTAGCTGTCATCGGCACGCCGCCCGTTCCGGTGGTGAAGGCGGGCATCACCGACGGCGCGCCTGCGGCGATGCCGGCGGCGAATGGCGGCAGATGCAATTCGCGGATGGCGCGCTCGCTGAGGTCGACGTACGCGTAGTCCTTGCCGGCCTGGGATGCGCCGTAGCCGAGGTAATGCTTCAGGCAGCTCGCCACGCCGAAATTTCCGGGCGCGGGATTGCCCGGCAGACCGTCGAGCGCGCGGTGGAATCCATCGATGGCCGCGACCGCGTAGTCGCTCGAGACGCGCGGCGATTCGCCGAAGGTTTCCACCACGCGGCCCCAGCGCGGATCGGTGGGGTGATCGACCATGGGCGCGAAGGTCCAGCGTTGACCGTGCGAATAGCCCTCGAGCCCCGAGATGCGCGCCATCGTGCGCGCGTCTGCCGGATCCCAGGTCGCGGCCAGTCCTAAAGGCACGGGGAAGATGGTCCAGTAGCCGTGGATGATGTCGGTGGCGAACACCACGGGAATGCCGAGTCGCGATTCCTTCACCGCGATGCGCTGGATGCGGTTGAGATCCTTCGCGGAGAATTCGAACGCCGACATCTGGAAGCCGATGCCTGCGCGGGCGAGTTCCTCCGCGGTTTTGTCTGGACGCCCGGCCGCGTCTGGACCGGTCATGGTGCCCTTGCTCAGCAGCATGAGCTGGTTGACCTTTTCCTCGAGCGTCATGCGCGCGAGCAGCGCGGCGTCGCGCGGGTCGCTGGCGCGTGCATCGGCGAACGCCGCCGCCGACAATACGAGCGCGGCGGAGAGGTAGAGCGCAAACGCGTGGCGCATCGCGCCCGAAAGAAATGCGGTGACGAGCGGCCGGGCGGGATGGGGCATGACTGGCTTCCGATGAACGATCGCGCCGATGGTAAGGCAGCGCGCGGCGGCGTCCCACGCGCAAGCGTCAGCGACGGCAATCTCCTGCAATGCGGTGCGACCGGTTCCCCACGCGGTGCGGCGGGTGAGCCTACAGCGCGCGCGCGTCCGGCCGCGCATCGTCGAGCGTCACGAGACGCGAGGAGTCAGCATGGCCAGCCGATACGGAAAGAAGACTCAATCGAACGTGAAGCGTGCGATGCATGAGCGCAAGGAAGGTACGCTGCGCAGCGGCAGCTCGGGCAGGAAAGTCACGAGCCGCATACAGGCGATCGCCATCGGGTTGTCGGAATCGCGCCGTGCGGGCGGCAAGGTGCCGTCCAGAACGGGCGGACGCCGCCGCACCGGGTCGAAGAAGAAATAGGAGTCATCGCGGTCTCACGCGGCGCGCTCGCGCGCGACCGCGCGGCGTTAGCGACGGGGAATCGCGCGCTCGATGGTGCCCGGAAGAGGACTCGAACCTCCACGGTGTTACCCGCTAGTACCTGAAACTAGTGCGTCTACCAATTCCGCCACCCGGGCAGGCGCGAAAGAGCGGCGAAATGTACGGATCGCCCCCCGGGCTGTCAATTTAAGGTGAGCGTTTTTCGACGGATTCCGTCGCAGGCCCCCAAAAAGCCGGCCTCGACCCTGTCCAACACTTTGTATATCCGCGCGTACCGCGCCATGCTTCGCCGCCTGGCCCCACCACCGGAAAGAAATTGAAACGCAGCAACGGCAAACGCCCCGAACGGTCTTCCTCCTCCAATCATTCCAAGCGCCGCCCGGCAGGGCCCGGTCCGGCCGCGTATGGCGCCACCGCTGAAGGCATCGTCAGCGCGAACCGCGCCGGCTTCGGCTTCGTGCGCGTCGAGGGTCAGGAGGAATCAGTGTTCCTTCCGCCGCCGCAGATGGCCGGGGTGATGCATGGCGATCGCGTGCGTGTGTCGGTCGAGCGCGGACGGGATGGCCGGTATTCCGGCAAGCTCGAGAAGATCCTCGAGCATGCCACCAAGGCGTTCGTCGGTACGCTGGAGATCAATGGCCGCACCGCGTTCGTCACGGCCGCGGACCGGCGCATCGGCATGCGCTGCCAGGTGCAGCCGTCGGATCTCGCGGGCGCCAGGCATGGCGACTGGGTGATCGCCACGGTCACCCGTTACGCGGGGGCAGGCTCGAATCCGCAGGCGCGCATCGTCAAGCGTCTCGACCCCGATCAGCCGGTCGAGCTCGCCAGCGAAGCGGCCATTGCGCGCTTCGACCTGCCGCGGGAGTTCTCGCCCGAGGCGGTGCGCGAAGCGGAAAGCTACGGCAGCGAGGTCGATCCCGCGGAGGCCGCGCAGCGCGTCGACCTGCGCGCTCTGCCGCTCGTGACCATCGACGGCGACGACGCCAAGGATTTCGACGACGCGGTGTACGCCGAGGCGCACCCCAAGGGTTTTCGCGTCATCGTCGCGATCGCCGACGTGAGCTACTACGTGCGGCGCGGCACTGCGCTCGATGCCAGCGCACGCGAGCGTGGCACCAGCGTGTACTTCCCCACGCGTGTGATCCCGATGCTGCCGTTCGCACTGTCGAACGTGTTGTGCTCGCTGCAGCCCCACGTCGACCGGCTGTGCTTCGCGTCGGAAATGATCGTCTCGAAGACCGGCGTGCTGCTCGAGTCGCGTTGCTACCCGGCGGTGATGCGCTCGGCGCACCGTCTGACGTATACCAAGGCTTTCGAGGCGCTGTTCGAAGGGAAAGACGAGACGCGCGCCGAGCTCGGGCCGCTCACCGACAAACTACTTCCGCTGGTCGACGTCTATCGCGCGTTGCTCAAGTCGCGCCACAAGCGCGGCGCGCTGGAGTTCGACGCCGCTGAGGCGGAGTTCGACATCGACGCGGTGGGCCGCATCCAGCGCGTATACCTCTATGCACGCAACGAGGCGCACAAGCTCATCGAGGAGTGCATGATCCTCGCGAATGTGGCGGTGGCGCGCGAGCTCGATCTGCGCGGCGTCGGCACCCTGTACCGCGTGCACGGCAAGCCCGAGGAAAAGAAGATCGACCTGCTGCTCGAGACTTTGAACGCGCTTGGGGTCGCGGCCGAGCTGCCCGACGACGTGACGCCGCGCGACTTCCGCGCCATCACGGACCGCTTTCCGAACGACGAGCAGCGCCCGTTCCTCGAGTCGCTGGTCGTACGCTCGATGCAGCAGGCGGTCTATCAGCCGCAGAACATCGGTCACTTTGGACTCGCGTTGGGCCACTACGCGCACTTCACCTCGCCCATCCGCCGCTACCCCGATCTGGTGGTGCATCGCACGCTGCGCGCGCTGCTGTCGGATGCGGATCCGTACGGCATGCGGTACGACGGCGGCCAGCTCGCTATCGCGGGCGCCGAGCTGACGCAGCTCGAGAAACGCGCGGACGAGTCGGATCGCTACGTGTCGGCATGGCTCAAGTGCGTCTACCTGCGGGACCGTATCGGTCAGACATTCGAGGGGTTGATCACCACCGTGGTCGAGTTCGGCGCGTTCGTCCAACTCACGGCGATCGGAGTCGACGGACTGCTGCACGTCGACAGTCTGCGCGACGACGAATACCAGATGGAGCCCGGCGGCCGCGCCTGGGTCGGACGTGCGCGCAGGCGCCGGCTCGGAATGGGCGTGCGCGTACACGTCATCGTGACGAGCGTGAATCCCATCGAGGGACTCGTGGACCTCGCGCTCGTCGAAGTCGAGGACGACACCGGACGGCGGCCGCAGAAGTCGCCGCACAAATCATCGCACCGGCCGGAACGAGCGTCGAAGTCCGTCAAGAAAGGCGGGCGGAGGAAGTAGTTTGATGGAAAAGGTCTACGGCCTGCACGCGGTGCGGGCGCTGCTCGCGCGCCATCCGGAGCGCGTCACGGGCGTGACGATCGCGGAAGGGCGCGCCGATCCGCGCGTCGCGGAAGTGCAGACGCTGGCGCAGAAGACGGGCAAGACGGTGAAACGCGCGTCGCCGGCCACTTTCAAACAACTGTTCGGTGACGCCGTGCACCAGGGCGTGTATGCCGACGTGCAGACATTGCTGCCGTGGCGCGAGGAGGAATTGCTCGCGGGCATCGCCCGAGCGCTCGCAGCAGGCGCGAAACCGCTCGTGCTGGTACTCGATGGTGTGCAGGATCCGCACAACCTCGGCGCGTGCCTGCGCACCGCGGATGCCTGCGGCGCGCTCGCGGTGGTCATCCCCAAGGATCGTGCCGTACAGATGAATGCCACGGTGCGGAAGGTGGCCGCCGGTGCCGCGGAGACTACGCCGGTGGCCGTCGTGACGAACCTCGCGCGCGCGCTGCGCCTGCTCAAGGACGCCGGCCTGTGGATTGCCGGCGCGGACGCGGAGGCCCAGCAGTTCGCGCCCGCCGCCGATTTCACGGGACCGATCGCGCTGGTCATGGGCGCCGAGGGGGCCGGTCTGCGCCAGCTCACCCGCGAATCCTGCGACTTTCTCGTACGCCTGCCGCAGCTCGGCGCCGTAGAGAGTCTCAACGTCTCGGTGGCGACGGGCATGCTTCTTTATGAAGCGTTGCGCCAAAGGCGCACGATGAGCCGATAGCGCCAAAGGCGCACGATGAGTCGATAGATGGGCGATGAGCGCCGCGTGCGCCCCGAACGGCCTACGCCGGTCCTACTACATCAGGGCAATCGCGCTTATCAAATGAGTGTTGCAAAGTAGACGAACGGCTCATTCCTGAAATGCAGAGCCGTGATTTTGGTTGACATCCTGTTTGAAAAGGCGAAGCTACTGCGGCTGCGACATGGTCTCCGCAAGCCTTTGGTCTGAATGGATACTTTTGGGTGAATACCTGACCCTCATGCGCACCGGAAGCAAACAAGAACAAGGATGAGCATCGAGTCCGAATTGGAATCACTGGCTAGCCCGCTCGCGGGTGAAAACCCGTGCGGCGCGAGTCTGGAAGACACGCAATTGCTGGCATCTTTCGATGCCTACCGGTTGTTTGGTCAGGCGGTCAGTCTGCCGGAGACCGACTGGCGCGCCCTCAAAGCGGCATCGCTCGAGGCGCTGGCGCAGAGCAAAGATTTACGGCTGCTATCGCATTTTGCCGCCGCGTCGTTGCGCATCGATGGTTGGAGTGGATTTCTCGGCTCGCTGCACGTTGCGGCAGGCTGGCTGAAGCAGTACTGGTCGACGGTGTACCCGCTGGTCGATGAAGATGCGATCCTGCGCAAGAATGCGTTGAGCTGCCTGTCCGATCGCATCGCGATCATCGACGGTGTGCGGCGCACGCCTATCATCGAGAACAAGCAGTTAGGGCGGTTCACGCTGCGCGACGTCGAGCTCGCGACCGGCAAGCTCCCGCCGGCGGAAACGGATACGGCGGTTCCGACGGAGTCCGAGCTGACCGCGGCATTGACCGCCAGTCCACTCGAGGAATTGCGGCAGCTCGAAGGATCGTTCGCGACGGCGTTGACAGACATTCAGGCCATCGACGCTGCAATGCGGGATTCCGGTGGCGCCGCTGCGTCGCCGGATTTCAATCCGCTGTTGGACGTATTGGGAACATTACGGAAGCTGCTGCGCGACCAATTGGAAACGCGCGGCGCTGCGGCATCGGACGACGCCGGCCAGGCGGGTGGAGAGGGTGACGGCGGCGGCGGCGCAACAGGCAAAGCGGTTGGTGGCATTAAGTCACGCCAGGATGCAATACGTGCAATCGACGTCGTGGCGGCCTACTTTCGTCAGAATGAACCTTCCAGTCCTGTGCCGCTGTTCCTGGATCGCGCCAAAAACCTGATCGGGAAAAACTTTATAGATATCCTCCAGGACGTCGCTCCGGAGGGTGTCGCGACCGCGAAACAGGCGGGTGGCATAAAGGATGAGTGACGTGCCGTTAACGGCGCGCTCATGTAGATTGAGCATCGAGCATCAAGAGTTCTGTTAGGGAGACGTTTCATGGCCAAGCCGAGTAGTCAAAAATTCATTGCACGCAATCGCGCGCCCCGCGTGCAGATCGAATACGACGTCGAGGTCTATGGCGCGCAGAAGAAAGTGCAGGTGCCATTCGTCATGGGCGTCATGGCCGACCTGACCGGAGACGCGAAGGACCCGCTGGCACCGGTGGACGATCGCAAGTTCGTCAACATCGACATCGACAACTTCGATGAGCGCATGAAGTCGATGAAACCGCGTGTCGCCTTCACGGTACCCAATACTCTGACGGGTGAAGGCAACCTCGCTGTCGACATCACGTTCGAGAGCATGGAAGACTTTTCGCCCGCGGCCGTCGCCCGCAAAGTCGATTCGCTGAACAAGCTGCTCGAGGCGCGCCAACAGTTGTCCAACCTCATCACGTACATGGACGGTAAGGCCGGCGCGGAGGATCTCATCGCGAAAGCTCTCAATGACCCCGCGTTGTTGAAATCACTGGCAGAAAAGGCCAAGCCGGCGGATGACTCCGGCGAAGCCAAGTAGTAGTCGAGGGGACTGACAAATGGCAGAAGCGAAACAACAGCAGGCCGATGCCGGCGCTGTACTCGAAGATCAATTCGCTGCGTTGTTGCAGAAGGAGTTCAAACCCAAGACTCCGGGCGCGCGCTCCGAAGTGGAGAACGCGGTGCGCACGCTGGCCGAGCAGGCACTGCGCGAAACTACGGTCATTTCCGACGACGTCGTCGGCACGATCAAGGCGATCATCGCCGAGATCGACCAGAAACTGACCGAACAGATCAATCACATCCTGCACAGCGAGCGCTTCCAGCAAGTGGAGAGCGCGTGGCGCGGTCTCAACTACCTCATCTCCAATACGGAAACCGATGAGCAGTTGAAGATCCGCGTGATGAACATCTCGAAGAAAGATCTTTCCAAGACGCTCAAGAAGTACAAGGGTGCCGCTTGGGATCAGAGCCCGATGTTCAAGAAGCTCTACGAGCAGGAATACGGCCAGCTCGGCGGCGAGCCGTACGGCTGCCTGGTCGGCGACTACGCTTTCGATCACACGCCGGGCGACGTCGAGTTGCTGGGCCAGATCGCGCAGATCGCGGCGGCGTCGCATTCTCCGTTTATCGCCGGCGCCGCGCCGGCGCTCATGGGGATGGACTCCTGGCAGGAGCTCGCGAATCCGCGCGATCTCGCCAAGATATTCTCCGCGCCCGACTACGCGGCGTGGCGTTCGCTGCGTGAAGCCGACGATGCCAAGTACATCGGCCTCGCCATGCCGCGCTTCCTCTCCCGCCTGCCGTACGGCGCGAAGACGAGCCCCGTCGAGGAGTTCGATTTCGAAGAAGAGACCGGCGTCGGCGATCACACGAAGTACACCTGGTCCAATGCGGCCTACGCGATGGCGGTGAACATCAATCGATCGTTCAAGAACTACGGCTGGTGCTCGTCGATCCGCGGCGTGGAATCGGGCGGTGCCGTCGAGGGCCTGCCGGTCCATACATTCCCGAGCGACGATGGCGGCGTGGACATGAAGTGTCCCACTGAAATCGCGATCAGCGACCGTCGTGAGAAAGAGCTCGCGGACTGCGGTTTCATGCCGCTCATCCATCGCAAGAACACCGACATCGCGGCGTTCATCGGCGCGCAGTCCTTGCAAAAGCCCTCGCAGTACACGGACCCGGATGCCACTGCGAATGCGAACATCTCGGCCCGCTTGCCCTATCTATTCGCGAGCTGCCGTTTCGCGCACTACTTGAAGTGCATGGTGCGCGACAAGGTGGGCTCGTTCATGGAACGCGCGGACATGGAGCGTTATCTCGGCGACTGGATCAAGGGCTACGTGCTCGGCAGTCCCGAGAACGCGGGTGACACAATGAAGGCACAGAAGCCTCTGGCGGCAGCCGAGGTCAAGGTCGAAGAGATCGAAGGAAACCCCGGCTATTACGCCGCGAAGTTTTTTCTGCGCCCGCACTACCAGTTGGAGGGAGTGAACGTCTCCTTACGACTCGTTTCGAAGTTGCCGTCCCAGAAGCAGGGCTGAGACGGTCGGAATCCACACTAGATAAATGCAAAACAAGAGTTACGGAGGATAGTCATGGCTGTTGACATGTTTTTGTCGCTCGAAGGCATCAAGGGCGAGTCCGTGGACAGCGTCCACAAGGAGACCATCGATTTGCTCGCATGGAGCTGGGGCATGAGCCAGTCGGGCACCACGCATCAAGGAGCGGGTGGCGGCGCGGGCAAGGCGAACTTCCAGGACATCTCGTTCACGAAGTACGTCGACAAATCGTCGCCGGACCTCATGTACGCGTGCGCTTCGGGCAAGCACATCGCCAAGGCCAAGCTGACCGTGCGCAAGGCCGGTGAGAAGCCGCTCGAGTACATGGTGTTCGAGTTGGAAGACATCATCGTGAGCTCGGTTTCGACGGGCGGTAGCGGCGGTGAAGAGCGGTTGACGGAAAACTGCACGCTGAACTTCGCGACGGTGAAGTTTGAGTACGCCACCCAGGACAAGAAGGGTGCGAAGGACAAGATCGGCAGCTTCGGTTGGAAAATAGCCGAGAACGTCAAGCTCTGATCGTTTTTCGTTTCGTAGATTGTTCAGGTAAGACAGGCGACGGTCCCTCGCGGGGCCGTCGCCTTTAACACGCCCAAGGTCGGCTGGCGAAAAAAATGGGTAAAGCAGAAGACAGTTTTCGCGCCGGGAATCTCTCGGCGGCCCTCGAAGAGTTGCAGACCGAAGTCCGGCAAAAGCCGGCCGACGCCAAGCTCCGCATTTTCCTCGCCCAGCTGCTCATGACCGTCGGTCAGTGGGACCGGGCTGTCACGCAGCTCAAAGTCATCGGTGACATGGACGCCAGCGCGCTGCCCATGGCGCGCGCGTATCGCTCGGCCATCGACTGCGAGCTGCTGCGCGCCGCGGTATTCGCGGGCAAGCGCTCCCCCTTGCTGTTCGGCGATCCGGAGCCGTGGATCGCCGGCATGCTGAAGGCGCTGACGCTCGAAGGCGAGGGCCACGCGGCGGACGCCGCCAGGCTGCGCGCCGAATCCATGGAGGCCGCGCCCGCCTCGTCGGGCAAGCTCAACGACGAGCCCTTCGAATGGATCGCCGACGCGGATTCGCGCATCGGGCCGATGTTCGAAGTGTTGCTCAAGGGCGCCTACTACTGGGTGCCGGCGCACCGGGTGCAGCGGATCACCCTCGAGGCGCCGTCCGATGCGCGCGACCTCATCTGGACGCCGGCGCAGTTCATCTGGAGCAATGAGGGTGAGGCCGTGGGCTTCATTCCCACGCGCTACGCCGGCAGCGACGCCAGCACGGACGACGCCATCCGCATGTCGCGCAAGACCGAGTGGCGCGAGCTGGCGGATTCCTCCTTCGCCGGTCTCGGCCAGCGCCTGCTGACCACCGATGCGGCGGAATATTCATTGCTCGATGTACGCGACATCGTGTTCGACCCGCGGGCGTAAAGACGATGGCAGAACTCAGTCTGCGCGAGCAATTGCAGCCGGGCTTGTTGGACCGGCTGACCGATGAAGAGCGCTTCGTCACGCAGATTCAAATCATCGCGCGCCGCTCGGAGCTCGAGCGTCTGCGCATCAAGACCGCCGATTTCGCGGATATTCTCGCCGGCCTAGGGTTGAAGGCGATCGAAGCGCCCGCGCCGGCCAGCTCAGCGGACGATCACGATTTCTGGTTCGTAGCGCCCGGTCGCTCGGTGGGCTTGCAGCAGATCAAGGATTTCATTCTCAAGCCGCCCGGCGCGCCGGCAGGCGTGGCCGTGAGCACCTTCTGCAAGGTGCAGGGACGCGCGTTGCTGAATGCGCAAACTGAGTCGTTCGACAAGCGCGTGTTCACCATGCGCCGGCTGCGTGAAGCGGTATTTCGCGACATCAGCTGGCTGCTGAACTCGATGAGCCTGGATTCGACCGAGGATCTGTCGCGTTATCCTGAAGTGGAGCGCTCGGTGCTGAACTACGGCATGCCCACGCTCGCGGGCCGGCAGATGAGCTCGATCGATCCGGCGAGCACCGCCGAGCGCATCGTGCGGGCGATCTCGGCGTTCGAGCCGCGGCTCAGCAAGGTGCGCGTGGTGCCCGAGTCGCGCAGATACGGCGAAGAGAGTTTCGCCGTGGCCTTCCAGGTGGAAGCAGAATTGTGGGGACAGCCCGTGCCGCAGCACCTGGTGCTGCGCACCAGCATCGATCTGAACTCGGGCTCGATCAGCGTGAGCGAGGCCGCCGCTAGATAGGCGCGACACCATGGACCCCCGGCTGCTCGAGTATTACAACCGCGAACTGCTTTTCATGCGCGAGATGGGCGCGGAATTCGCGCGCACCTATCCACGCATCGCCGCGCGTCTCGGCGTCGACGGCATCGAATGCTCCGACCCATACGTCGAGCGGCTGCTCGAGGGCGTGGCATGGCTCGCGGCGCGCGTGCAGCTCAAGATCGACGCGCGGCATCCCGAGTTCACCCAGCACCTGCTGGAGATGGTGTACCCGCAGTTCCTGAGTCCGACGCCGTCGTGTGCACTGGTGGAGTTCGCTCCGGATTTCAAGGACCCGGCGCTCGAGGCCGGCCTGATCATTCCCCGCGGCAGCGCGCTGCAGACGCAGGTGGCGCGCGGCGAGCGCACCGCCTGCGAGTTCCGCACCGCGCAGAACGTGACGCTGTGGCCGCTCACGGTGACCGAGGCGAAGTACATCTCGGGCTCGGGCGCGCTGGCGACGCAAGGCATCGCGGTCGATTCGAAAGTGCGCGCCGCGATCCGGCTGCGCTTCAAGGTCAGCACCGGCATCAAGCTGGCTGCGTTGCCGTTGGACTCGCTCACGTTTTATCTCAAGGCGACGCCCGACATCGCCAGCAAGCTGCACGAACAGGTTCTGGCGAACTGCGTCGGGTTTTGGATGCGTTCGACGCAGCCAGGCGCGACGGTGCATTTCCGCGCCGCCACTTCGGTGGAGCAAATGGGCCTGAGCGACGAGGAGGCACTGCTGCCAGTCACGAAGCTCGCGTTCCAGGGGTATCGTCTGTTGCGCGAGTATTTCGCGTTCCCCGAGCGCTTCCTGTATTTCCGCCTGCGTGATCTGCTCGAGGGCGTCAAGACCTTCGAGGGCGACGAGTTCGAGATCTACATCGGCCTCAATCGCATCCAGACCAGCCTCGAGAACGCGCTCGACAGTTCGCAGTTCCGCATGTACACCGCGCCGGTCATCAATCTATTCGCGAAGGAGAGCGATCGCATCCACGTGACGCCGTTCGAGGTCGAGCACCACGTGCTGCCCGACCGCAACCGTCCGATGGATTTCGAAGTGTTCTCGATCGAGCGACTCACCGGCGTCGGCACGGGCGGCGAGAATCAGGTGGAGATCGCGCCGTTCTACGCGGTGAGCCACCGCACCGCGTCCAGTGCCGAGCGCGCGTACTACACGGTGCAACGGCGCCAGCGACTCTATTCCAACCGGCAGGTACAGGATGGTGCGCGCGCCAGCTACATCGGCTCGGAGTGTTTCGTGTCGGTGGTGGACACCAAGAACCGGCAATGGACCGGCGACTTCCGTCAGCTCGACATCCAGACGCTGTGCACCAACCGCGACCTGCCCATCCAGATCTCGATGGGCAAGGGCAAGACCGATTTCGTGCTCGACGGCGCCGCGCCGCTCGAGGCCATCCGTTGCATCGCCGGCCCCACCTACCCGCGGCCCTCGCCGGCGTTCGGGGATACGGCCTGGAAATTGATCAGCCATCTCACGCTCAACTATCTATCGCTCGCGGACACCAATCCGCAGAGCGGCGCGGAACTGCTGCGCGAGATGCTCTCGCTGTATACGGACAGCAACGAGGTGTCGCTGAACCGGCAGATCGACGGCGTGCGCAACATCGCGCACCGCGCGGTGGTGCGGCGCATTCCGATCAAGGGTCCGATCAGCTACGGCCGTGGTCTCGAGATCGACATCACGATGGACGACAACGCGTTCGAAGGCACGGGAATCCTGTTGCTCGGCTCGGTGCTCGAGCGGTTCTTCCCACGCTATGTCTCGATGAATTCATTCACCCAATTGCGCCTGCATTCGCAGAAGCGCGGCGAGGTCAAACAGTGGCCGGTTCGGCTGGGCAATCGACAGATCTTGTAAGCGCGCTCACGGCGCTGCGCGAGAAGCCGTCGCGGTTCACGCTGTTCGCCGCGCTGCGACTGCTCGAGCAGAGCAACGCGGCGCAGCCACGGCTCGGCGAAGCGCGCAAGGTGGCCGACGAAGCCATCCGGCTCGCGCAGCCGCCCTATCTCATCTTCGCGCCCTCTGAAGTCGAAAGCTTCGAGCAGGAGGACGGGTCGCGTCCGGTGCTGCAGCAATACACCTTCGGACTGTTCGGCCCCAACGGCGCGCTGCCCCTGCACCTGACTGAGTACGCGCGCGAGCGCGAGCGCCAGCTCGATGACCCGACGGTCAAGGATTTCGTCAACACGCTGCAGCATCGCATGGCGACGCTGTTTCATCGCGCGTGGGCGAACAGCGATCCGGCCACGAATCTCGACCGTCCGGATCAGGACCGTTTCGTCACGTATCTCGGCGCGCTGATCGGCATCGCGCCCGGGTCGGCGCGCGCGCGCGATGACGTGGTCGACTACGCCAAACTACGGCGCTGCGGCCGCTTCGCGCCGAACTGCCGCTCCGCGGAAGGCCTCGAGGCGATCCTCCGGGACTACTTCGAACTGCCGCTCGAGATCAAACAGTTCGTCGGCGCGTGGCTCGACGTGCCACCCGACTCGTTCTGCCGTCTGGGACGCATGGCGGACTATGCGCAGCTCGGTGCCGGTGCGACGCTGGGTTCCTCGTCCTGGCAGTGCCAGCACAAGTTCGAGATCGTCATCGGGCCGTTGTCGTTGCACGAGTTTGTCGATTTCCTGCCCGGATCGCGCGGCCTGCGCGAGCTGCGCGCGCTGACGCAGATGTATACGAATGATGAATGGGCCTGGCAGGTGCGGCTGTTGCTCACCGACGTCGACGTGCCGGGAATGACGCTTGGCCAATCGGGCAAGTTGGGTTGGACGACCTGGCTCGGAGCCAAGCACATGCAGGCCGACGAAGTCGTCTTGCAGGGAGACGATCGCTGGTACGCGTGACCGGTTTGGTCGCGCGCGAATCGATTCTGGAGAAAAACAAATGGGCGACATCAGCCGGGTAAAGTTGTTTGGCAAACTCAACGGCCTTGCGTACAAGGCGATCGAGGGCGCGACCGTATTCTGCAAGCTGCGTGGGAATCCCTACGTGGAGCAGCTGCATTGGTTCCACCAGATCCTGCAGCTGCAGAACTCCGATCTGCATTGCATCGCGCGCGGGTTCAACATGGACGCTTCGCGGCTCGCGAGCGACATGACACAGGCGCTCGACCGGCTGCCGCGCGGTGCCACCGCCATCTCGGACCTGTCGCCGCACATTCAGGATTCCGTGCAGCAGGCCTGGGTGTGGTCGACGCTGAAGTTCGGCGATTCACAGGTGCGCACCGGGCACGTCGTGGTGGCGATGCTCACGATCGGTACGCTGCGCAACGTGCTGCTGTCGATGTCGAAGGAATTCGACAAGATCAGGCTCGACACGCTCACCGAGGATTTCGACCAGATCTGCGGCAAATCGCCCGAGAGCAGCATGAGCGCGCAGGACGGAACCTCGGTGGGCGCGCACGGCGCGCCGGGCGAGGCCAGCGATGCCATCGCGCCGGCGGCAATGGGCAAGCAGGAGGCACTCAAGAAGTTCACCGTGGACCTCACCGAGCAGGCGCGCTCCGGCAAGCTCGATCCCATCGTTGGCCGCGACGAGGAGATCCGACAGGTCATCGACATCCTCATGCGCCGCCGCCAGAACAATCCGCTGCTCACCGGCGAGGCCGGCGTGGGAAAGACCGCGGTGGTCGAAGGCTTCGCGATGAAGATCGCCGCGGGCGAAGTGCCACCGCCGTTGCTGGACGTGCAGTTGCGCACGCTCGACGTCGGCTTGTTGCAGGCCGGCGCCAGCATGAAGGGCGAGTTCGAGCAGCGCCTGCGCAGCGTCATCGAAGAAGTCCAGGCTTCGCCGAAGCCCATCATCCTGTTCATCGACGAGGCGCACACGCTGGTGGGCGCGGGTGGCGCCGCCGGCACGGGCGATGCTGCCAATCTACTCAAGCCCGCGCTGGCGCGCGGCACGCTGCGCACCGTCGCCGCGACGACGTGGGCGGAATACAAGAAACACATCGAGAAGGATCCGGCGCTGACGCGGCGCTTCCAGGTCGTACAGGTGGCCGAGCCGGACGAGAACAAGTGCATCCTCATGATCCGCGGCATCGCCTCGACCATGGAGAAGCATCACAAGGTGCAACTGCTCGATGAAGCGCTCGAAGCCGCGGTGCGGCTGTCGCATCGCTACATTCCGTCGCGGCAGTTGCCCGACAAGGCCGTGAGCC
This sequence comes from Pseudomonadota bacterium, assembly GCA_043747875.1. GTDB lineage: Bacteria > Pseudomonadota > Gammaproteobacteria > Steroidobacterales > Steroidobacteraceae > CADEED01. The sequence continues at coordinate 69,117 of JAYTOI010000192.1, forward strand.
TGCTCGATACCGCCTGCGCGCGGGTCGCCATCAGCCAGTTCGCCGTGCCGCCTGAAGTGGAGGATTGCCGCAAGCGCATCGAGGCGCTCGACACGGAGCTCGCCATCATCGGTCGCGAGACGGCCGTGGGCGTGGACACCACCGAGCGCGCCAAAGCAGCCAACGAGAAACTCGCGAAGAACAAGGAGCAGCTGGCGACGCTCGAGACGCGCTGGAACAGCGAGAAAGTGCTGGTCGAGAAGATCCTCGAGATCCGCGGCAAGCTGCGCAGCGCCACCGGAAAGGTGGAGGGCGCCGCGGCCACCGAGGCACCGCCGGCCGACACCGCGGCGCTGCTCGCGGAGCTCCACAAGCTGCAGGCCGAGCTCAGCAAACTACAGGGCGAGACGCCGCTGATCTTGCCGACGGCGGATCACCAGGCGGTCGCGTCCGTGGTCGAAAGCTGGACGGGCATACCGGTCGGCCGCATGGTGAAGAACGAGGTCGAATCGATCCTCAAGCTGGCCGACACGCTCGAAGGCCGCATCATCGGTCAGCGTCACGCGCTCGACATGATCGCGCGTCGCATCCAGACGTCGCGCGCCAAGCTCGACAACCCTAACAAGCCCATCGGCGTATTCATGCTCGCGGGCACCTCGGGAGTCGGCAAGACCGAGACTGCGCTGGCGCTCGCCGAGGCGTTGTACGGCGGCGAGCAGAACGTCATCACGATCAACATGAGCGAGTTCCAGGAAGCGCACACGGTTTCCACGCTCAAGGGCGCGCCGCCGGGCTACGTCGGCTATGGTGAAGGTGGCGTGCTCACGGAGGCCGTGCGCCGCCGTCCCTACAGCGTCGTGTTGCTCGACGAGGTCGAGAAGGCGCATCCGGACGTGCACGAGATCTTCTTCCAGGTATTCGACAAGGGCTGGATGGAGGACGGCGAGGGTCGCGAGATCGATTTCAAGAACACGCTGATCCTGCTGACCACCAACGCGGGAACGGAGCTGATCTCGAACCTCTGCAAGGACCCGACGCTGATGCCGGAAGCGGAGGGCATCGCCAAGGCGCTGCGCGAGCCGCTGCTCAAGGTGTTCCCGCCCGCGTTGCTCGGCCGCCTGGTCGTGATTCCGTACTACCCGCTCAATGACCAGATGATCGGGTCCATAGCGCGCCTGCAGCTCGGGCGCATCGAAAAGCGCATCCGCGAGAACCACAAGGTGCCATTCACGTACGACGATGCGGTCATCCAGCTCATCGCCAGCCGCTGCACCGAGGTCGAGAGCGGTGGCCGCATGATCGACACCATCCTGACGAACACCGTGCTGCCGAAGATCAGCCAGGAGTTCCTGGAGCGCATGGTGGAGGGCAAGACGATATCGCGCGTGCACGTGAGCGTCGCGGACAGCGATTTCAAATACGGGTTCGAGTAACGGGCCTGCGATGCATCTGGGACTCGACGAGGGGTAATTCCCCTCGTCGGGCATCCCATTGCGGGGTCGCATGCCGCCCGCGGATGCGATCCGCCGGTCGGCCGGGATCTCAGATCGGAATAGTGACGTTCTTCACACCGGACAGGACGCTCGACGAGTGATGCTCGCCAGTCCGCACGCGCCGTGTGCGGCGCCCATCGGACACAGCTTTCGAGCACCAACCATGAACTACCGCCTCTATCTGATTGACGGCACGGGCCCGGAAAACTGGAAAGTCTACGAGCGCGACATGCAACGAGGGTTCTGCATGCAGCTCAAGAAGCAGAACGGCGATCGGGTCGAGTACCTGCGCGGCCCGACGCTGCAGGGACGCGAGACGTGGTTCATAGGCGAGACCATCCTGCAATTCATCAAGACGGACCGCGCCAAGTATCCAAAGATGCGCATTCTGCTCGGCGGCCACAGCCGCGGCGGCGCTGCGGCCATCTACGTGGCGCGCAAGCTCAAGGAAGAGAAGATCACCGTGCACGGCATGGTGCTGTTCGACGCGGTGCGCCGCGCGATCCAGAAGAGCCCCGCGCAGTACGCCAACCAGATCGCCACCGAGAGCGCCGGCATCCCGACGCTGGTCGCGTTGCAGATGATGCGCGCGGCGGTCGAAGTGGGCTTCGACTATTTCGGCAAGAACGCCATCGATCGGGTTCCGTCGAACGTGGAGCGCGCGCTGCACATGGTGCGCGACGAGGAATTCTCGTATTTCGTTCAGAACATCCCTGAGTACAGGGAACTGGCAAAGAAACTCGTCGACCCGAACGACGCGCTCTACACCCGGAAGGTTGCCGAGTTCGCGCGGATGCACAACGCGATGCGCGACGCCTGCCGCTGGAACTGCCTGGGGCCGCTCGGTATACCGACGGGCTTCAGCTTCGGCAACACCGGCCTGGTCGCCGAGCCGGGTTGCCATTTCAAGATCCAGAAATTCATGGCGACGCATGGCGCCATGGGTGGCGCACCGCTCGACCCGCTGGACTACATCAAGAACTACGTGTACGCGTCGCAGATCGAAGTGCAGGAAATCATCTCGATGCTCGCCGTGCAGACGCTCGCCAACGGATTCCTCAAGGAGCTCGGTTTCGGCGGCGATCACGAAGCGGTGCAGCTGCAGTACAAGGCCCAGTCGATGCCTGGCGGGCGGTCTCAGCTCGCGGTGGGTGGTTAGACGCTACTTCCAGGGTCCGGCGAAACCCGCCGGCGGATCGGCGATGGACTGCATGCGCATGAGGCGCACGGCAGGACGTTTCTCGTGGCTGAGCAGCGGCACCAGACCGAGCGACAGCAGTTTCTCTCCCGCTCGCTCGGGTAGATAAGCTTCGGCGCAGGCCTGCAACGCGCGCGCGTCGCCGTGATGGCGCACGACGGCCGGTAGGTCGTCGATCTCGAGCTGGCTGCCCGCGCGCATGTCCCAGCCGTCGTCGAGGAACGAGCGCACCAGCAGGCGTGCCAGTGAAAACCCCGGATTCGCCCACAGCAGAGCCTCGTGGCCGGAGTCGGCATCGAGCTCCTCGAAGGCGAAGGAGTCGATGGCGTCGAAGGACTTGCCATACGGCAGACGCGCGAGCGTGCGCGGGGCGGCGAGCGCCACGGATGCACAGAACGGTTGTTTGCGCAGCGTACGCCACGTTTCCGAGACTTCCGGGCTCAGGCTCCAGGTCATCGGATCGGATCCGTCGCCGAAGGAGGTGCACCCCGCGACCGCCGGCCGTGCCGCGCCCACGAAGCCCGCGCCGGCGCGCCGTGCGAGCGAGCCCAGCACCGCGAGAATTCGCAGGTCTTCCTCCGCGGGCCCGAACGCGTAGTCGCCCACGATCAGCGAGTAGGGCAGAGCGTCAGGAGACTTCTCTCCTCTGCCCACCAGCGCTTCGTACAGCCGGGATGCGACGAGGTTGTCGCCGCCGCATGCGATCTCGTCGAGCGCGCGTTGCCGACCGATGTCGAGCACGAAAACCTTCACCTCTTCCCCGCCGCCGGTTTCGTCGATGAGCGCGCGCAGGGCGCGCCACGCGGCTTCCAGGGCTTGAAACGCAGGTGCATGCAGGATGGCGCGCATGAGTCCGGAAATGGTCGTGTCCAGGGCGGCGAGGTAGCGCTGCTGTTCGGGCGCGACGTCCTGCACGATGTGCGGCGCCACAACGCGGCTGATGAGTTTCTGGAGCACCGCGGTCGGCGCGGCCGGCGCGGCAGCTGCCCCCGTCTGTCGGCTCGACCCGAGCAGCCGCTCAAACATCGCGTTTTCGCCGTCCTGTAGTGGAGCGTCCTGTTTCGCAGTGTCGAGCATCTCATTCGCCGTCTGACGAAAAGTCGCGGCGTCGGCGAGCCGCGCGCGCCGCTCCTTGAGCGCGGCGAACCACGCGCACTGCCGGAACAGCGCGTCCGGATGGAAATCTTCGAGACTTTCGAATGAGAGCGCCACGCGCGCGCCGCCGAGCTCGGAAAGTTCGAGCGCGATGCGCGGCCGCAGCGCCGCGAATACCGCGTCGAAAGTGTCGAGATCGACTGCGCGGGCCGCGAATCGCGCGGTGGCCTCGGCAGGCAAGGGCTCATCGCCGGAGAATGCCCCCATGACCAGTATTTCGAAGGCGCGACCGGCCTCGCGGCGCGCAGCGCCACTCGGCGGTTGACCGAAGTCGATCTGAAATTTCAAGGCGCGCTCCCCGGTGGATTTTTGGCTTGCTTAGCGTATCGTCACCGCACGCGCGCCGCCTCGGAAGTGCATCAACCCGCGCGCCGGGCTCGACATGAACGCACGCAGCCAATCAACGGGAATCGAGCGGGCCATCGAGCTGCACAAGGCGGGACGGCTCGCCGAAGCCGAGGCTGCCTACATGGTGCTGCTGCGCGCACGGCCCAACGACGCCGACACGCTGCACTTTCTCGGTATGCTGCGCCTGCACCAGAAACGTCCGGCGGCGGCGATCGAATTTATCCAGCGCTCGCTCAAGATTGCGCCGAACAATTCACATGCGTGGAACAACCTGGGCAATCTGTTGCTCACGGAGAAACGCGAGGTGGAGGCCGAAGAGGCCTACAAACGCGCCACGAACCTCAATCCGGACATGGCCGAGGCATGGTTCAACCTCGGCGTGCTGTTTCGGCGCAAGCGTCAGCCGGAGGAGGCACTCAAATCCTTCCGCAATGTGATCGACTCCAATCCGCGCTTTTCCAGGGCCTACGAAAGTCTCGGTCTGCTGCTCTATCGCATGGGCCAGCCCAAGCACGCCGCGGAAACCTATCGCAAGTGGCTGGAGGTGGAGCCCAACAATCCCGTGGCGCGACACATGGTGGCGGCCACGAGCGGCGAGCACGTGCCTGAGCGCGCTGCCGATCGTTACGTCGCTCAGCTCTTCGACTCCTTCGCGAGCTCATTCGACGAGAGCCTCAGTAACATCAACTACGCGGCCCCGCAATTGCTGGCCGCCGCGCTCGCGGAGCGCGTGAAGTTCGGCGAGGGTACGTTCGATCTGCTCGACGCCGGCTGCGGCACTGGACTGTGCGGCGTGCTGCTGCGCTCGAGTTCGAAGAGACTCGTGGGCGTCGACCTTTCGCCTGGCATGCTCGCGAAAGCGCGCGAGCGGGGAATCTACGACGAGTTGCTCGAGGCCGAGCTCTGCGCCTGCATGCGTGCGCATCCGTCGGCCTTCGACATCGTCAATTGCGCGGACACGCTGGTTTACTTCGGCGCGCTGGAAGAGGCGGCCGCGGCCGCGGCCACCTGCCTGCGGCCGGGCGGGGTGTTCGCGTTCACGGTCGAGGCGGAGCCCGAGGAAGCGCAGCACGGCTATCGCATCCAGGCGCACGGTCGTTATGCACATCGTGCAGGCTACGTGACGGATGTCTTGACCGGCGCCGGATTCGGCGCGCCCGAAATCGAGGCGGTGGTGCTGCGCAAGGAAGGCGGCGAAGACGTCAAAGGACACCTCGTCGTCGCGCGATTGCCTACTTGAGGCTTTTGATCTCGTCGTTGACTAGTTTGGCGAGCAACTGGGTGGCCAGCTCCTTGGCCGGCATGCCGCGGATCGGGCGACTCATGGTTCCAGTCTCGGTGGAAACCTTCATGACGTCGTCCTCGATGACGTAGCCGCCGACGTATTTCACGCCATCGCGCATCATCGAAACCTGTCCGGTTTTTCCATTGGACATCGCTGCAACCTCGATCTCGAATCAGTTTGATGCTGCCCGGGCCTCTGGCATCTTACCCCACGCGTTCTGTACGTCGTCGGCGAGGAACGCCGCCGTCACCGTCTGGTCGACATTTCCCTTCAGTCACGCTTCGGCGCGGAGATTTTCATTTTCAGCGATTCGACCGAGTGGTCCTTCTGCTCCTGATGCCTTGCGAGGAACCGATTCGCCATCTCGATGGACACATCGGGGACCGGGTGTTCCATGGCCGGGGTGCGATCTTGCGTGAGTCGCGCAGAGGTCGGTGCCCGTGCCGGGTCGGGAAAGGGTCTGGGAACGGCTCTGCGCAGTATTCGGGAGGGTGGGTTCTTGTTTACAGTGGAGACACTATTCTCGTGCCGTGCGCCTCCCCGGAACTTGCGAGATTCGACACAGTTCGCATTGCTTCTGGGAATGGTTACTCAAGAAAGTGACGCAACTATTGATAAGAACAGTAGTTTTTTGTTATTACTGCCACCTCTCCAGATCAGGACAAACGTAAAATGGCTCGCGCGAAGGTAGTCGAATATGACTACTACGAATTCTTGAAAGTATTGCGCCGCGCCACGGATACCGGCGCGCGCGTCGACAAGGCCGATTCGCGCTGGTCCGATTACATCAAGGACAAGGCCATCAACGAAGTTGCCGCGACCGCTATTGCGCGCCAGAAATTCGAGAAGGTCGTCCCGGTCATCATCGCCGAGGGCAAGGAAAGCGATGGCCTGTACTTCTATTCGACCAACGAAGAGGCCTGCCTGCGCCTGGTTCCGATTGAACAAAGTTGAGCCGGGCACCGGTCTGCGTCGTGCGATGGATTGCTGGTAAAGTCTGACGCGACTGCCGTAAGAGAATCAGGGACATGGCGATCACCCAATCTACTCGCAAGGTCCAGATAACGACCCCGCTCGGCAAGGACGCGCTGATCGTGTCCCAGTTTTCGGGCGTCGAGCAGATCAGCTCGCTCTTCCAGTTCGACATCTCGATGCTGAGCGAGAAGGGCGAACTCTCCCCCGACGAAATCCTCGGCAAGGACGTCACCGTCAAGTACGACCTGCCCGGCGGACAGAAGCGATTCTTCCACGGCTTCGTTACCGAATTCTCGCAAGGCTCGACGGGCCAGCGTTTCCACCAGTACCAGGCGACTGTCCGGCCCT
>JAYTOI010000193.1:0-6352 GCA_043747875.1 Pseudomonadota bacterium
GTCGGCGGGAGTCCAGGGAGCATTGTGCTTACGGGCTGATTTGGCCATTTATCGAATCCTCGTCAAACGTCAGTGGTGGAAGTCTATCAGTAGTTAGCCGGCGGCGGCCATCTGTTCCTCGCGTTTACGCCTTCGTTCCTGCCTGCGCATGAGGACCGCCGACAGGACAACGCCCAGCGCCACGATGAGGACCATTATGGTTGCTAGGGCATTCACGACCGGGCTTACACCTAGTCGAACACGGGAAAATATGACCATGGGCAAGGTGTTGGACCCAGGCCCGGAGACGAATTGGGTCACAACCAGGTCGTCCCAGGAAAGAGTGAAGGCCAGCAGCCACCCGGAAAGGATTGCGGGCAGTATCAGTGGCATGGTGATGCGGAAGAACACCTTGGCCGGCCGGGCGCCGAGGTCGAGCGCCGCCTCTTCCAGGGAGTCGTCGAACCCGGCGAGCCGCGACTGCACCACGACCGTGACGTAGGCCATGGTGAACGTGATGTGCGCGATGGTGATCGTCGTGACGCCGCGTTCGAGCTGGAAGCCGAACCAGTTGAGCAGGATCGGCTCCACCGACGCGAACAGCAGCAGCATCGACAGGCCCGTTATGACCTCGGGCATGACCAGCGGCGCGGTGGTTAGCCCAGACAGCAGGGCACGGCCCCGGAACGGGCCGAACCGCGCCAGGACCAGCCCGGCGATGGTGCCGAGGATGACCGCCCCCGTGGCCGACAGGGCCGCCACCTCGATCGACAGCCACGCGGCATCGAGGATCATGCGGTCCTTGAACAACTGGATGTACCAGCGCAGCGAGGGCGAATTCGCCTTGTCCCAGACCGTGACCAGCTTCGAATGGTTGAACGAATACACGATCATCGACAGGATCGGCAGGTAGAGGAACGCGAGCCCCACTCCGAGCATCGTCTTGGAGAATACGCCGCGGGATTTCATGGCGCCGCCCTCATCGCTTCGCCGCCCGCAGTTCTTTGTTCTGGAAGTGCTGAAAGATCATGATCGGCACGATCAGCACCACCAGCATCGCGATGGCCACGGCGCTCGCCTTGGGCCAATCCCGATTGAGATTGAACTCATTCGAAAGCAGCGTCGCGATCATGAGCTGGTCGGTACGGCCCAGCAGGGTCGGGATGACGTATTCGCCCACCGCGGGGATGAACACCAGCAATGAGCCGGCGACGATTCCGTCCTTCGACAGCGGCAACGTGATGCGCAGGAAGGACCTGATGGGCCCGGCGCCGAGATCCGAGGCCGCCTCGAGCAGCGTGTGGTCGTGTTTCTCGAGGTTCGAATACAGCGGCAGCAGCATGAAGGGCAGATAGGAATAGACGATGCCGATGTACACGGCGAAGCTGGTGTTCATCATCGCCAGCGGCTCGTCGATGACGCGCAGCCACAGCAGCGCGTCGTTGATCACGCCGTCGGTCCTGAGCAGGCCTATCCACGCGTAGACCCGCAGCAGGAACGAGGTCCAGAACGGCAGGATCACCAGCATCAGGAGCACGTTGCGCCACGTCGGCGTCGAGCGCGCGATGGCGTAGGCCATGGGGTACGCCAGCATCAGGCACAGCAACGTCGAGATGCCGGCGAGCTTGATCGAATAGCCCCAGGCACTCGCATACAGAGGATCGTGGATGAGATAGCTGTAGCTCGAGAAAAGCAGCTTGATCTGCGTCCCGCCCTCCGCCACCCACGAGAACACGGGCGCGTACGGCAGCTTGCTCTCGGGGCCCGCGGCGCCGGCGAACGAGATGTAGAGGACGATGAGGAACGGGACGAGGAAGAAGCTCAGCAGCCACAGATAGGGTACTGCGATGACCAGCCGTTGCCCGCTGAAATGCGTCATCACGAACTGCGACCAGCGCGGCGGCCCATAGCGGAAGAAATACGTCCACAGCGGACCAAGCCGGCCCGGCGCGCTGCGTGCGGAATGGGCGGCCGCTCTGTTCATGTGCTCACGACTCGGGCTTCTTCATTGCGTCACCACGACCGGACTCGAGGCGTGCCACGTGAGGTAGACGCTCTCGTCCCACTGGATGCGCTCGTCATCGGAGAGGCGTTCGACGTTGGGCTGTGTCACGCGCACCATCTTGCCTGTGTCTATCTTCACGAGGTAGATGGACAGGTCGCCCATGTAGGCGATTTCCTTGACGACGCCGCGTGCGCAGTTCTCGGAGGTGTTCTCCGGCGGCGTGCGCAGGATGTTGATCTTCTCGGGCCGGACCGCGGCCCACACGGTCGCGGACGGCGCGGAACTGATGCCGTGGTCGATGTAGACCACGCCGCCGAGCTCGTCCGACTTGATGCGGGCGCGGTCCGGCAGGTCCTCGACGAGCTGACCCTCGAACATGTTCACCGAACCGATGAAGTCCGCGGTGAACTTCGTCATCGGGAATTCATAGATCTCGGTGGGCGTGCCGATCTGCGCGATCTCACCGCGGTTCATGACGCCGATCCGCGAGGCCAGCGTCATCGCCTCTTCCTGGTCGTGCGTGACGACGATGAAGGTGACACCGAGGGATTCCTGGATGTTGATGAGCTCGAACTGCGTGGCCTCGCGCAGCTTCTTGTCGAGCGCGCCGAGCGGCTCGTCGAGCAGCAGCAGCTTGGGCCGCTTCACCAGGGCGCGCGCGAGGGCCACGCGCTGGCGCTGGCCGCCCGAGAGCTGGTGCGGCTTGCGCGCGCCGAACTGGCCGAGCTTCACGATCTCGAGGATGTCGGTGACACGCGTGGCGATGTCGGCGCGCGACAGGCCTCTTTCCTGCTCCAGGCCGAAGGCGATGTTCTTCTCGACCGTCATGTGCGGAAACAGCGCGTACGACTGGAACATCATGTTCACGGGGCGTTCGTACGGCGGAATGCCGGCCATGTCCTGGCCGTCGAGGTAGATGGAGCCGCTCGAGGGCTCTTCGAAGCCGGCCATCATGCGCAACAGCGTCGACTTGCCGCAGCCCGAGCCGCCGAGCAGGCAGAAGATCTCGCCGCGGTAGATCTTCAGCGAGACGTTGTTGACGGCGACGAAGTCGCCGAAGCGCTTCGTGATGTTGTCGATGCGCACGTAGGCCTCGGCATGCGGATCGCGCCAAGGCTCGTTCTTGATGTTTTTCTCGGCACGTCGGTCGGCCGTCTGAGTGGCCATCGCGGACCCCCGTAGCAAAAGACCTTTCCCCTGAAGAATGCGGCCGCCTCTCCCTAAGAGGCGGCCACGTGGATCATTTGCCGGTCTTGAAACGCGTCCAGGTGCGTGTGAGCAGCTTCGTGAACTCCGGACTCTCGGGCAGATCGGCCACGAGCTTCTGCATCACTTCCGGCGTCGGGAAGATGCCCGGGTTGCTCTTCACCTCAGGACTGATCAGCGGCCACGACGCGGCGTTGCTGTTGGCGAAGCTGATGTAGTTGCTGTTCTGCGCGGCAACCTCGGCCCGCAGCAGATAGTTGATGAAGATGTGCGCGTTCTTGACGTGCGCCGCGTCGGCCGGAATCGCCATGTTGTCGAAGAACATGACGGCGCCTTCCTTCGGAATGTTGTACTTGATGACCTGCCCGGTCTTGTTCTCGTCGGCGCGGCTCTTGGCCTGCAGCGTGTCGCCCGACCAGCCGAGCGCGAGGCAGATCTCCCCGCTGGCGAGATCCTCGATGTACTTCGAGGAATTGACGAGGCGGATGTACGGTCGCACCGACAGCAGCACTTTCTCGGCGGCCTTGAGGTCTTCGGGCGACTCGCTGTTGGGGTCCTTGCCGAGGTACATGAGCACGGTGCCGAGCACTTCGCCCGGCTCGTCGAGGACGGAGACACCGCACTTCGCGAACTTCGAGACCACTTTCGGATCCCAGAACATCGCGAAACTATCTACCGGCGCATCCTTCATGGCGGCCAGGATCTTGCCTTCGTTGTACGAGACGCCCGACGTGCCCCACATGTAGTTCACGGCGTGCTGGTTACCCGGGTCGAAGACCTCGAGTTTCTTCGTGATCTCCGGGTCGAGGTTCTTGAGGTTGTCGAGCTTCGATTTGTCGAGCTTCTGGTAGATGTTCGACGTGATCTGGCGCGCGAGATACGAGGCCGAGGGCACCACGACGTCGTAACCGCTGCGGCCGGCGCGCAGCTTGGTTTCGAGCAGCGCGTTGGAATCCATGACTTCGTAGTTGACCTTGATGCCGGTCTCGGCCTCGAACTGCTCGAGTACCGGGTGATCGATGTAGTCGGACCAGTTGTAGACGTTGACGAACTTCTCGGCGTCGGTGTCGTACACCGGTTTGGCGGGCGCGGCGGCCATGTCCGATGCGGGCGGCTGTTCTTTTTTGCCGCAGGCGATGAGCAGAAAGACACAGGAAGCCGAAACCAATGCCGACAGGCTGCGAGTGGACATGTCATGACCCCTAGATGTTGAGCGCGTCGTGAGACCCACACGACGCGTCTTTGGATTGGGTTTATACAGCAGCGGCAGCGTCTATAGCCAGCCCTTGGAGCGCGCATGAGCAGCGGTTTCATCGAGGGACCGCACTACTTTGGACAGTAGTTCGTCGATTTCGGAGCGGGAGATGATCAGGGGCGGCGCGACGAACAGCGTATCGCGCGTCGCCCTCATGACGAGGCCGTTACGCGTGCAGGCGTCGCGCATCGCGAGGCCAACCTCGCCCCGCGGCTCGAAAAATCGCCGCGAGCGCTTGTCCGGCACGAGCTCGAGCGCCGCGAGCAGGCCGAGGCAGCGCGCCTCGCCGACCAGCGGATGGTCCGCCAATTCCCGCCACCGGCCTGCTAGATAGGGCGCGGCCTCCTCCCGGACGCGTTCGACAATATGCTCGCGCCGGAAGATTTCGAGGTTCGCGATGGCCACCGCGCAGGCGACCGGATGGCCGGAATAGGTGAAACCGTGGAAGAACTCGCCGCCGCGCTCGATGAGCGCCTGCGCCACACGGTCGCCGACCATGAGGCCGCCGATGGGTAGATAGCCGCTCGACAGCGCCTTGGCCATGGTCATGAAGTCGGGCCGCGTGCCGTAGTGCTCGCAGCCAAACCACTGCCCGGTGCGGCCGAAACCGCAGATCACCTCGTCGGACGCCAACAGGATGCCGTACCGGTCGACGATGCGCTGGATCTCGGGCCAATAGGTCTCGGGCGGGATCACGAGGCCGCCCGCGCCCTGCACGGGCTCGCCGATGAACGCGGCCACGCGCGCAGGGCCGATCTCCAGGATCTTGCGCTCGAGCGCGCGCGCGCACTGCAATCCGAACTCCGCGGGCGAAAGGTCGCCGCCCTCGCCGAACCAGTACGGCTGCTCGATGTGCGCGATGCCCGGCACGGCACCATCGTGGCCCAACTGCTCGTGCATGGGCTTCATGCCGCCCAGCGAGGCGCCGAGAATCGTGCTGCCGTGGTAACCGTTCCAGCGCGAGATGATTACATTTCGGTCGGGTTCGCCGAGCAACTGCCAATAGCGGCGCGCGAGACGCACAAAAGTGTCGTTGGCCTCGCTTCCCGAGCCCGTGAAGAACACGTGGTTGAACTGCGGCGGCGTCACTTCGGTGAGAATTCGCGCGAGTTTGATCGCGGGCGTCGTCGTGCACTGGAAGAAGCTGTTGTAGTACGGCAGCTCCTGCATCTGTTTGTAGGCAGCATCTGACAATTCCTGCCGGCCGTAGCCCAGCGCCACGCACCACAGCCCGGACATTCCATCGAGGATCGTCTGTCCGTCCGCAGTGTGGATGTAGCAGCCCTGCGCGCGCGTGACGATGCGCGTGCCGCGCGCCGCGAGCTGCTTGAAGTCGGTGAAAGGGTGCAGATGGTGGGCGGCGTCGAGGCGCTGCCACTCGGGAATTGTCGGTTCCGACACGCGAAATGCTCCGAGGACCTTACACGTTCAGCAGCAGGTGCTCGCGCTCCCACGAGCTGATGACCTGCAGGAATACTTCGTACTCGGCTTCCTTGACGATGGTGTACGCGGAGATGAACGGATCGCCGAGGATGCGCACCAGCGGCTCGCACTCGCGCAGCTCGCGGATCGCGTCATCGAGCGAGCGCGGCAGCGAGAACGGCAGCTCGTGCGCGGAGCCGGAGATCGGCTCGGAGGGCTGCAGCCCTTCGATCATGCCCAGGTAACCGCAGGCCAGCGACGTGGCGATGGCGATGTAGGGATTCGCATCCGCGCCTGCGAGCCGGTTCTCGACGCGCCGTGCGGCCGGGTCGGACGCCGGCACGCGCAGGCCCGCGGTGCGATTGTCGTAACCCCATTGCACGTTGATGGGCGCGAGCTGAAAGCGCGAGATACGCCGGTAGGAGTTCACGTTCGGCGCGAGCAGCGCCATCGCAGCCGGCAGGTATTTCTGCATGCCGGCGATG
>JAYTOI010000194.1:0-2735 GCA_043747875.1 Pseudomonadota bacterium
GTCCAGCGCGCGGGTGTATTTCGTGCCGTTCGGCGGCAAGCACGCGCCCGAGGAAGTGGGTGAGGGGCTGGCGCGCGCCGCCGGTTTCCTGCGCGGCGAAGTGGGTCGTGCGCTCCAGTTGCGGCACGCGCCGAAGCTCGAGTTCGTCTACGACGCGCAGATCGAACACGCGGACAAGCTCACGCGCCTCATCGACGGCGCGGTCAAATCCAACCAGAACAAGCCGGAGTAGTGGCATTGCCGACCGGCATCCTCCTGCTCGACAAGCCCCAGGGGCTGACGTCGAACGGCGCGCTACAGCGCGTGCGCAAGGCCTTCGGCGCGGCCAGCGCGGGCCACGTCGGCACGCTCGACCCCATGGCCACCGGCATGCTGCCGCTGTGTCTGGACGAGGCCACCAAGGTGATCGCGCAGATCGAATCGGGCGCGAAATGCTACGAATTCACCGTGCAGCTCGGCGCGCGCACCGACACGGGTGACGCGGAGGGTACCGTCGTGGACGAGGCCGCGGTGCCGCCGCTGGATGGGCCCGCCATCGAACAGGCGCTCACGCGCTTTCGGGGCGTGCAGCAGCAGGTTCCACCGATGTATTCGGCGCTGAAGCGCGAGGGGCGGCCGCTGTACGAGCTCGCGCGCAAAGGCATCGAGGTCGAGCGCGCGGCCCGCACCATCGAGATCCGTCGGCTAGATCTGATCGGTTTCAGGTCGGCGGCCATCGACCTCGCGTGCGAATGCACCAAGGGGACGTACATTCGAGTGTTCGGCGAAGACCTCGCGTGCGCGCTCGGCACACTGGGTCATCTGACGCGTCTGCGGCGCACCTGGGTCGAGCCGTTCCGCGCCCTGCCCATGGTGTCGCTCGAAGCCGCGCTGGCCGACGCGAAGCATGCGCGGGGCTTGCTGGCTCCCGATGTGGCGCTGCAAGGCCTGCCCGAGGCGCAGCTCGTCGAGGCGCAGGTCGCTGCTGTACGACACGGACAGGCCGTGCAATGTGGAAGCGATCCCGTGCCCGCGGTGGGCGCGAGAGTGCGCCTGTACGGCCCTGGCCGGGTATTCCTTGGTCTTGGCGAGGCCCAATCCGATGGCTGGTTGCAGCCGCGACGTCTCCTGCAAGTCCGGGCCACCTAAACCTATGCTTTGCAGAACCTTTTCTGTAGACTTCGCGCCCGCAAAAACAGGTAAATTTTTACGTTTTGAGGAATGAACTCTGATGTCTCCCGCCACTGAAAAAGATCCTGCCGTCGTCGCTCAATTTCGTCGCGGCACCAACGACACCGGTTCCCCGGAAGTCCAGATCGCCATGCTCTCCGAGCGCATCAACGGACTCGGCGAACACTTCGGCACGCACAAACGCGATCACGCCTCCCGTCGCGGGCTCGTGAAACTGGTGAACCAGCGCCGCAAACTCCTCGATTACTTGAAGGCCACGAAGCCTGCCAAGTACCAGGAAGTCGTCGAGCGGCTGGGGCTCCGCCGCTAAATACCGAACCCAAAGGCCGCGCTCTCAGCGCGGCCTTTTTCGTTTTCCCGTCTACAACGCACTCGAGGCATAGGGCCTCGTGAAGGAATACAGCGTGAGCGCTCTCAAGAAATCATTTCAATTTGGTCAGTACTCGGTCTCCATCGAGACCGGTGAAATCGCCCGCCAGGCTTCGGCCTCGGTAGTCGTCTCGATGGGCGACACCGTCGTCCTCGTCACCGCGGTGGCCGCCAAGAAGGCTGTGCCGGGCAAGGACTTCTTCCCGCTGACGGTCAACTACATCGAGAAGACCTATGCCGCGGGGCGCATCCCCGGCGGATTCTTCAAGCGCGAAGGTCGTCCGACCGAGAAGGAAACGCTCACCTCGCGTCTCATCGATCGCCCGATTCGCCCGCTTTTCCCGGACGGCTTCTTCAATGAAGTGCAGGTCGTGGCCATGGTCGTCTCGATGGATCCGGACATCGACGCCGACATTCCTGCGCTCATCGGCGCCTCCGCCGCCCTGTCGCTGGCGGGTGTTCCGTTCGCGGGCCCGATTGGCGCCGCGCGCGTCGGCTACAAGAATGGCCAGTACCTGCTGAACCCGACCCGCAAGGAGCTCACCGAATCGCAGCTGCACCTCGTGGTTGCCGGCACCGCGAAGTCGGTGCTCATGGTCGAGTCCGAAGCCTCTGGCCTGTCCGAAGAGCAGATGCTCGGCGCCGTCGTGTTCGGCCACGAACAGATGCAGATCGCCATCAAGACCATCAACGAAATGGTGGCCGCGGTCGGTAAGCCGAAGTGGGACTGGAAGCCTAACGCCGCCAGTGCCGAGCTCGATGCGGCCGTTGCCGCGCACGCGCACGGCGCGTTGTCCGCCGCCTATCTCATCACCGAGAAGCAGTCGCGTTACGCGAAGGTCGGCGAGATCAAGGCTGCGTGCATGCTCGCCCTGTCGGGCGGCGACGCTCCAAAGTACGTCGATGACGACGTCGACACCGCGCTGTTCAAGCTCGAGAGCAACATCGTGCGTCAGCGCATCCTGAACGGCGAGCCGCGCATCGACGGTCGCAATGCGACCACCGTGCGTCCGATCACCGTGAAGGTCGGCGTGTTGCCGCGTACGCACGGTTCGGCGCTGTTCACGCGTGGCGAGACGCAGGCCCTCGTGGCCACCACGCTCGGCACCGGCCGCGACGCGCAGATCATCGACGCGCTCGAAGGCGAACGCCGCGAGCCGTTCATGTTCCACTACAACTTTCCTCCGTTCTCCGTC
>JAYTOI010000195.1:0-44735 GCA_043747875.1 Pseudomonadota bacterium
CACCGACCGCAGCGGCTGCGGCTTCTCCTTCGACGTGGAACACGAGGGCCACAGCGGCTTTTCCATCACCGGCATCGCCGATCAGAATCTGCTGCCCGCGTGGCTGAGTGCCACGAGTCCCAACATCGTCATCGTGCACCTCGGCACCAACGACATGTGGGGTCACTTCATCCTGACGCAGACCAAGCTGACGGCGCTCACGAAGCTCATCGGGCAGATGCGCACGCACAACGCCGGCATGAAGATCATCGTGGCGCAGATCATCCCGATGGATCCATCCACCTGCACCACCTGCAACGCCGACGTCATCGAGTTCAACAATGCGTTGCCGGCCTGGTCGGCCGGTCTCACTACCGCGCAGTCGCCGATCACGCTCGTGAACCAGTTCACGGGCTTCAACGTGGGCGCGGACACCTTCGACCGCGTGCATCCCGTCGATTCCGGCTTCAGGAAAATGGCGGCGAAGTTCTTCCCGGCCGTCACGGCCGCGCTCGCCGGCACGCCGCCGGGGTCCACGCTGACGGTCACGCGCGCCGGCGCCGGCACGGGCACCGTCATGTCATCGCCCGCCGCCATCAACTGCGGCGCCGTGTGCAGCGCGAGCTTCTCGAACGGCGCCTCCGTGACGCTGAGCGTCGTGGCGGCCGGCGGCTCGACCTTCGCGGGCTGGAGCGGCGCCTGCAGCGGCACGGGCGGCTGCACCGTGTCGATGACCCAGGCACGCTCCGTCACCGCCACGTTCAATGTCGTCACCCCGACGGTCTTCCCGCTGGCCGTGACGCGCGCGGGCACCGCCACGGGCACGGTCACGTCGAACCCCGCGGGCATCAACTGCGGGACGACGTGCACGGCTAACTACACCAGCGGCACGTCGGTCACGCTGAGCGCGGCCCCCGCGGGCGGCGCGACCTTCACGGGCTGGAGCGGCGCGTGCACCGGGATCGGCGCCTGCACGGTATCGATGACCCAGGCGCGCAACGTCACCGCCACGTTCCAGTCGGAGGTCAACGGGTTCGTGCTCACCGTCATGCGCGCCGGGGCCGGCACGGGCGTGGTCACATCGAGCCCTGCCGGCATCAACTGCGGCACCACCTGCAGCGCCACTTTCGGCACCGGTACTTCGGTGACGCTCACCGCGCAGCTCGCGAGCAACTCCACCTTCGCGGGCTGGAGCGGTGCGTGCAGCGGCACGGGCACGTGCACGGTGTCGATGACGCAGGCGCGATCGGTGACCGCCACGTTCAACGCGCAGCAGACGTTCGCGCTGAACGTCACTCTGGCCGGTACCGGCACGGGTGTCGTGACCTCGTCTCCCGCGGCGATCAACTGCGGCAGCGCCTGCAGCGCCAACTTCGGCGGCAATGCATCGGTGACACTCACGGCCACGCCGGCAACGGGAGCGACGTTCGCCGGCTGGAGCGGCGCGTGTACCGGTACCGGAAGCTGCGTTTTGACGATGAACGCCGCACGCGCGGTCACCGCCACGTTCAACGGCGGCGGCGGCACCGGCGGCAGCTGCCCGAATCCGATCACGTTCTCGGGCAATACGGGCAACTTCAATACCACCGGCGCGGTGTGCTATCGCACCAACGCCACCGTCAACGGCTGGGGTTGCTTCAACGTCGAC
The DNA here is from genome assembly GCA_043747875.1 of Pseudomonadota bacterium. Classification (GTDB taxonomy): domain Bacteria; phylum Pseudomonadota; class Gammaproteobacteria; order Steroidobacterales; family Steroidobacteraceae; genus CADEED01. Next base: position 1,628 of record JAYTOI010000195.1, read on the forward strand.
GGCCGCACGGTGACCGTGGGCGGTGTCGCGCGTACCTGCGGGCAGATGCCGCTGACGCGTTCGTCGGATGGTTTCTACTACTTTGCCGTGACCGCGGGCCAGTTCCCGTGGGCAGGAATCTTCACCTGGTGAGACGCAGGAAGCACGAAGACCCACTAGTTTGACCGGATGGGCGTACGGGCCACCTCCTCACGGAGGTGGCCTTTTTTCAGTCGATCGGCACGGGGTTGGACTCGTCGTCGCCGAGACGACGCGCCGGCTGAAATTGTAGCTGCTACAACTTGGCGCCCATTTGTCGGTGTTTCACACCCCCCATCAGGGGTCTTTGCCCTTCGACAAACCATCCCAGACCTGTGATGGTGACCGCATGAACATTACCTCACAGCCACTCGACCATATTCTGGAAGACTCGGAAACGCGGCTTCGCGAGATTTTTCAGCGCCGCCTGCCGAGTGCCCCCGCAGAGGCTGGCACGCTGGGCCGCATTCTCGCGCACGTGGTGAACATCAAGCGCTCGGTGAGCGAGTCCAGCCTGGACCACGTAAACGCCGCGAAACGGCTGGCCGACTTTGCGTCGACGATCAATCGCATGGCCCAGCAGTTGCTTACCACTGATAAAGATACTGCGGCGCGCATGACCGAACTCGCCACCACACTCACACTCGCCGGCGCGCAACTCTCCGGACAAGGTGCCACTACGCAGCTTGCCTCTGCGGTCGAAGCGGTGGCGAAGGACAAAGCGTCTGCCGCTGCCATGGGGCGCTCGTCGTTCAGGTGACGTGCCGGGACCGAACAAGGCGGGCCGTGTCGAACGGCTATTGGATCGCGAGCTTCGGGGGCGCCTGGGGGCTCTGCACCTGCACGACCCCGGCGACCTGTCCGTCCAACTGCTGCAGCCACAGCTCCAGATTCGAGTAGCCGCCGGAGGTGATCGTCGCCTGATTCGTCGGCAGCGTGAGCGTGCGGCGATTCTGCGGGTACGACGGCCAGCCCCCGCCGTTCTGGGCACAGCGGATGCTGCCGTCACCGGTCACGCAGTTGATGGTGTATCCCGTGCGGCTCTTGACCTCCGCAACCACGCGTTTGTCGACACTGTCGCGATCGGCAGGGCGCGCGCCGGCGAGCTTGAGCACGCTGTCGTAGGCGATGTTGTTAGCCGTGCTCTTGGCCACCAGGCCCGAGTTCCACACCGGCTTGACCGTGGTCGAGACCAGGGTCGGAGTGAAGTCGCCACCGGTGAGCCCGAGGATCGCCGACAACGTGCTGCCCGTGTCCGGCGCCAGGTTGCCCTCGAGATAGACCTTGCTGCCCGCGTACAGCGTATTGACGCCGTTCGTCATGACGTAGATGGGCTTCGTCGTGCGCACGTAGCTCGGACCGGTGCGGAAGTGGTTGCCCACCACGGTGCTCAGCGTCGTCCGGGCATCCTGACTCGCGATGTTCAGGTCGAGGTTGCTGCGGTCGTAGATCAAATTGTTCACGAACACCAGCTCGCGCGAGCGCGCCAGCGGATTGCGCTCGACGATGTGCGCGAACAGGTTTCCGACCATCGTCACGCGGCCCCCCGTATTCGAACTGCCTAACAACACACCGAAGCCGTGTTTTTCGAGTGTCGTATCGTCGTCGGTGGGATGGACGGAGTCGTGCAGGGGTTCCGCGAAGATGTTGTTGCTGAAGGTGATGTTGTCGTGCGAGCCCCAGATGCTCGCGATCTCGTCGATCGACCAGCTGAACGAGCAATGATCGATGACGACGTTTCGGACGGGCACCGCCTCGCTGCCTTCGATCTTGAACGCGTCGCGATTGGCCGGCTCGGGGCCGACGGCGTCGTCACCTACGCGGAAGCGCAGATGCTGGATGAGGATGTCGGAGCCGTGCACCTTGAACGTGGCGCCGCGGATCATGATGCCAGGCGACGGCGCGGTCTGACCGGCGACGGTCAGGTTGCCATTGCGGATCGTCATGTCGGTCGTGAGCCTGATGACGCCCGAGATCTCGAACACGCAGGTGCGCGCGCCGGTGGCGTCGATACACGCCTTCAGCGATCCGATGCCGCTGGCGTTGAGATTCACGACCTTGTAAACCGCGCCGCCGCGACCCGCGGGCGTGCTCATGCCATATCCGGCGGCGCCGGGGATGACGGGGACCGCGTACGCGGCGGTGGTGCCCAGCGCCATGGCGACCAACAAGACGCTGTTCCTGAGGCTAACTAATTTCACGACGACCCTCTCCTGGTTTCGTTGCGTTCTGGCACGCGACGAAACCGGGGACGGGAGCTGGGCGCTTTCATGCCCGGCAAAACGTCAGACTGTTCCTACGCGCCTGTAGGACTGTTTACGGGTGCGGGAGTGAGAATTTCGGCCAACACGGAAATCTGCGGCCAGAGAACTTTGTCGCGGCGTGCCGACAAACGAGCCTTGTCAGGGACTTAACAAGAGCTAAGGGAAAGCCTCAAGGCTTGCCTTCGTGAAGCGCCTCAAGGTGCAACGTCGGCGGGGGACGCGCCGAGCCTTACAGCCCAGCCGCGAACATGGTTGCGCGCGCCGTAGATGCGCGCCCTGTCCTGCAAGAACGCAGGCGTGATTGCCGTGTGCAGACAGCGGTCGGGTTGGCTTCACGCCGGCTCGAGAATCGCGGGGCCGGAGACCAGCTTCCGGCCCCGCGAGACGATCGACTAGAACTCGACCACGCTGGTGACCGTGCAAGAGGCCCAACTACCCGCGCAGAGCTCTTCCGTGCGAGTGATCCGGCTGTTCCTGAACACCATGGTGCTGCGCGAGCTGTCGCTGCGGAACGCCTGGTCGCGGATGTTGCTCAACTGGCAGAGCTCCATCGTGACGTGCGCCTCGAAGCTCGTGCCACCGTTCTGGCGGATGGCCTTGCCGGCATCGTCGATCACGCAGTTGCGGATGGTCAGGGTGGTCGCCGCATTGATCTGGCCGAACTTGTCCTGAGCGTTCACGCCCGTGATGCCGGTGATCGTCACGGGCGTATTCAACGTGCCTTCCTTCACGGTGAATGCATCCTCGCCCACGTTCATCCAGCGCACGTTGTTGAGGTTGCCGCCGTTGTAGAAGTGGATGCCGTCGGCACCGTTCAATCCGATGATGACATTGCGCAACGTCGCACCATTCTCGACGCGGAACACCGGCAGCTGCCCTTCCGCCTGGCCACCGTCTCCGAGTGCCAGCGTCGGGTTGTACGTGCGGCATCCCCCGTCGTACGTGCCGGATGAAACGACGATCGTCTGGCTGACGGTGACTTCGCCCGTGGATACGCACGTCGAACCGGTGATTTGCCCACCTTCCGGCGGTGCCGGCGGCGGCGGCGGCAATGGTGGTGGCGGCGGCGGAGCCGGCGGCGGTGTGGTGCCATTGATGGGCACCGAGCACTCGTTCGTACCACCGCCGATGCGTCCACCGAACGTGAGCTGATTGCACACGAAGGTGCCGGTCATCTGTTTGGAAAAGAACTTGTCGGCGCGACCGAAGGCCACCCAGATCGGGCCGGCCACGGTACACGTCTTGTTCTCTGTGCAAATGGTCTTGTAGCCGGGCGGACGGTTTCCGGCCATCGCGTTCGCTGACAACGTCCCTGCGAGAACCCCCAAAACAACACTGCGAATTTTCATGTTCGCGCTCCTTATGTTTTCTCTGTCTAGGCGCGAAAGCACCCTGCCTTCGCGCGGCGCAGGTTATCAGGAAACCGGTGTCAGGAAACCGGTGTCATAATGGCAAGCCCCGAAGAATGCAGGGGTGCAGACTGTTCGGATCCGATGACCGTGCGCGAAGGCGCGCGCCTTCGCGCGGCGTCAACGCGGCGCGTGTTCCGCGGCCATTCGCGCGGCGTCCACCGCCTGGGTGCGCACGGTGGCGAACGCCTGATGTAGTTGGCCTGCAGTGCCATCGCCCTCGATGTCGCAGTAGCCGCGGAATGCGTGGCGCGCGAGCACCTCGAAGTACGGACGAAAATCATCGCCGCGCACGCCGGGCAGCGTGCGCTCGTCGCGCTCGGCCAGTTCCACGAGGCTGACCCATCGCATCGAGCGCTCCAGATCGGAGGGCGAGTCGCCCATGACCCTCATGTGGTACAGATCGGCGAGCACTCGAACGCTGGGGTGATCGACCTTTCTCACTACCTCGGACACCTCGTCGATGCGATTGAGATAGTTGCACTCCTGCGCCTTCTGCATCTCGATGCCGATCGTCACACCCGATCGCTTCGCGAGCGGCGCCATCGATTCGAGCAACTCGACGAATTGCTCGCCGGCGCGCGCTCTGCCGAAGCCTTCCGGAATGTGCCGCGAGGTATTGCTGCCGAACACGACGTATCGGCCACCAAGCCCATGAAGGCGGCGGAACGCGACGTCGGCATATTTCAAAATCAGCGGATGATCGGCACGCGGTCCGACGCAGATGAGCCGGGGATCGCGCAGAAAACTGTTGCAGCCGAGAATGGGCAGGCCGGCTCCGCGTGCCCGCTGCGCATGCGGCTCGAATACTGCATCGTCCGCGAACGGCACGAGAAAATCTGCAACGCTCTCTACGATGAAATCCGCGCCCGCGCGTTTCATCTCGGCGGCGCGGTCGATCTTCGCGGTGATGCCGATGGCTTTGAACAGCGCATGGGCGGGTGCCGCGCGGGCCTGGCCACCCCACGCGGCCTCGAGTGTCAATGCCGCGGAGATCCCGAGCACGCCACGGCGGCTCATTCGGACGGCGGTACCGGATTGCCTGGTCGACGGGGTGCGGGTTTTCATGGGCCGCAGGCTACGCGCGCCGCGCGCACCGGACAAGCCGCTCATCCATGTGCGTCGTATCGGGCATTGCCGGCCCGACCGGGGCCCGCGGCGCGCTTCTGGCACACTAGTTAGCTCGTGACTAACTTCTCAATGGTGAGACCGTCTTGTGCTAAGGCAACAGTTTCGCGGATTCGGGGGTTGTCTGTCCTGGCTGTCGCGCAGATTGTCTCGCGCAAATAGTTAGTGGACGCAAGTGAGCGCTACCAGTTCGCGGCGCATTGCTTCATGAGAGTGCGCGCTCCTATAGTTTCCGCGGAGCGCACACTCGCTCTATCAACTCACGTGGGGAAACAATGGACCGTTCACACCGACAATCACTCGGAGGCGCCATCGCATTGCTGCTCGGCGCAGCCTGGTTGGCACCTTCTCAGGCGCAAGCCGCGGAAGGCCCTTTCGTCAGCGCCGCATCCGGGCGCTGTCTGCAGGTCGTAGGCAACAGCCAGACTGCGGGCGCCGAAGTCCAGATTCAGGACTGTAATGGGGCGACCAGCCAGCGCTGGAACTTCACCACCGTCGGCGAAATGCGCGTATTCAACAACGCTTTTTGTCTCGACGCTTTCGCGGGCGGCACCGCGCCGGGCACGCGCCTGATCATCTGGAGCTGCAACAACGGCCCCAACCAGCGCTTCACGCTGAATGCCAATACCATTGTCGGCACGCAGTCCGGGCTGTGCGCGGACGTCGTCGGCGCCGCCATTGCCAACGGCACTCGCGTCGCGCTGTGGTCCTGCAACGGCCAGACGAATCAGCGCTGGACCCAGAACACCGGCACTACGCCGCCGCCGACCACCCCGCCACCGACCACCCCGCCACCGAGCGGCTGCACTGCGACGCCGGTCGATCCGAATGCCTCGGCCGCCGCGCGGCGCGTGCTGTGCTACATCTACAGCCAGTACGGCAATCACATCCTGTCCGGACAGCAGGAGTCGACCTGGAACGGCGGCCCGGAATACGAGATGAACTACATCCTCTCGAACACTGGCAAACTACCCGCGGTACGTGGCCTCGACATGGGTGACTCGCCCAACTTCGCGGCTCGTGCGATCGCATGGTGGAACGCCGGCGGCATCCCGATGGTGGGCTATCACATGGGAGCTCCCAGCCAGTCGCAAGACGGTTGGGCAGGCGCCCAGATGACGGCGAACATCAACAACACGTTGACGGCGGGCACGAACGAGAATCGCGTATTCCTGCAGCGTATGGATGCGGCCGCGGCGCAGCTCGCGCAGGCCCAGGCCGCGAACGTGCCGATCCTCTGGCGGCCCTTCCACGAGGCCGGCGGCACGTGGTTCTGGTGGAGCAAGGAAGGCGGTGCGCAGTACAACCGGCTGTGGCGCTACATGTTCGACTACTACACGCGCGTCAAGGGTCTGCACAACCTCATCTGGCTGCATCCCTACGATGGCACGCCGCGGGCGGCTTTCTACCCGGGCAAGCAGTACGTGGACATAGGCGGCGCAGACACCTACGCGTCGAACCACAATCCGTTGACCGCCATGTTCAACACGACCCGCGGCATCTACGGCACGGTGGTTCCGATCGCGCTGCATGAGAACGGCCCGATCCCGGACCCCGCGCAGTTGCAATCGACGGCCACGCGCTGGGTGTTGTTCAACACCTGGCACGGCACCTGGCTGACGAACACCAGCGTGAACCCGACCAACTTGCTGAGTCAGTACTACAACTCGGCGTACGTGGTGACGCGCGACGAGGTGCCGAACCTGCGCAACTAGATAGACCATGCTCCGGCAGCCCGCCCGCGGGGGCGGGCTGCCGTCATGTCAGCGCGGCGATGGCTTCGTCCGCGGCCCGCACGCCGCTGTCATGGGCGCCGTGAGCGGTGGAGAAGTCGCCCGTGCTCGTCGCCTCTCCGGCGAAGAACAGCCGATCCTCGCACGGCCGCGCGAGTGTCGCGCGTGCCGCCGCATGTCCCGGCAGCGCGTAGCTATAGGCACCGCCGATGCGTGGGTCCGCGCTCCAGTGAGAGGCGGCCAAGGGACGCAGCACAGCGCGAACGCCCGCCCCGAACAATGCACATAGCTGGTCGGTGGCATATTCGAAGGCCGCGGCCTCCCCGCCATCCTCGAGTTGCCGCGCTCCTTCGGCGCCGAAGAAGCACTCGATGACCGCAGCGCCCAGCGGCCGGATGTAGTACGAACCGGTACGCGCGTCGCGTGGATTGCCCAACACCTGCGACTCGGGTTCGAACGGCGAGTCACCGTGAATCTCGAAAAAGAGTTTTTCGTTTCGGCCCAGCGGCAGCAGGCTGGCGGCATGGCGCCACGCATCGAGCCCGCTCGGGAGTTTCATGGTGTCGCCGGCCAGCACGGCGCTGGAGACGGTGAGGATGGCGGAGCGCGCGCGCAGGGTTCCGGCCGGCGTCGTCACCGCGACCCCGTGCGCGTCGAGGACGATGGACTCCGCCGCAGTAGACAGGTGGCGCGTCGTCGGCGCGGGCACGCTGCCGGCAATCAACGCGCCCAGGCCCGACGGTGTGCGCCAATTGCTTTCTGAGGACGCTTCGTCATACGCCAGGTAGTCGGCTACGGAAAGCCGCTCGAGGCTGCCACCGCTGATGAACCCGACGATCGTGCGGATGTAGTCATTCCACTCGCAGCCCGGCGTCAGCGCATCCGCCGCGCAATCGCTGGCGCGGAGATTTTCGAGCCGCTGCATCCACATGCCGAAGTCGTTCCGGGCCACCACCTGCTCGGCCTTCGAGAAGCCGAGATCGCGGTGCTGAACGCCCCACTTCGCGCCCGTCCGGTCGATGACGACGCCGGCGGCCTCGGCGATGCCGACCCAGGCATTGCGATCCGCGGAATGGAACCACTCGCATCCGAGGTCGAGATCGAGGCCGGAGATCTGCTGCGTCCATGCACGGCCGCCGAGACGAGGGCCGGCCTCGAGCAGCACGGTAGATAGGCCGCGCTGCGCCAGGCGGCGCGCGGCGCCGATTCCGGCGGCACCGCCGCCGACGATGAGGACGTCGGCGTTCAGGACAGCTCGACGCCCGTGCGCTCGGCCAGTCTGGCGATGAGCCCGGCGCTGCGGTCCAGGCCATCAGTGCCGCCGATGATGAAGATGCGATGCACGAAGCGATCCTCTCTGTCTGCTGCTCGCGAAAAAAATGCGGCGAACGGCGACGCGGCCGCCATCGTGGCGAGACGGAGCAGGCGGCGGGTTGGCAAGCCGATCATGCAGCCATGATGCAGAAAGTGCGGCCGGATTTCGATCGGCGCAAGTGCGCGTCAGCCTGATCGCATGCGCATCGACTATCGGTCTCGAAGAATGAGGGTCTCGGAGCGGCTGCTGACACGCCGCCGCTCGTTCGCCGTTTTCTGCGCATCGCGAGGTGACCCGCCCCACTGCCGGTGCCAGGTGCGGCGCAGGTGCAGATCCGACCGGAAGCCCGCGACCTCGGCGGCGTGCGCCACGCTCGCGCCCCGCTCGATCAGCTGGCGCGCGCGCTCCAGACGGATGACACGCAGGAACTCGAGCGGGGACACGCCCGCGTGATGAACGAACAACCGCAGCAAGTGCCTGCCGGTCACGTGGCCGATCGCGGCCATTGCCGGCATGGTCCAGTCGCGCTCCGGTTGGGCGCAGATGGCATTCTGCACGCGGTGTACGGCGTCATGCGGATGTCGCCGGTTGATGAGAAACGGCGACAGCTCCGGGTCACGCGACGAACGCCGTAGATAGACTACCATGTCCTCGGCGACGTTGGTCGCCAGTGCCTCGCCACATTCGGCGGCGATCAGGTGCAGCGCGAGATCGATGCCCGCCGTGATGCCGGCGCTGGATGCCACCGGGCCGTCGACGACGAACACTCGGTTGGCCACGACCAGCGATCGCGGAGCGAGCGTTCGCAGCAGCGCGAGCAGATCGTGATGCGTGGTGCACTGACGATCGTCGAGCAGGCCGGCGCGGGCGGCGAGCAAAGTGCCGGAGCAGATCGTCAACAAACGGTTCTGCGTATCGGCGGACTGCACCCTTTCGCGCACGACTTTGCGCAGCCATTGCGCGACAGCGTGAATCGGCGGCGTCACCTGCTGCACGTGCACGGTGGGTTGACCGACGAGGATCACCCAGGTCGGTGACTTGATGTGCTTCGGCAACGGTTCGAGCTGTGCGAGCGGCAGGCCTACCGAGGTCGCGGGGCTGGCGACGGGACCGGCGAAACGCAGCCGAAATCGCGGCGGCTGCTGACGGTCGGCGTAGCACAGGTTCGCCAAACGAAATGCTTCCGCCGGTCCCGCAATGTCGAGCAGCAACGAATGCGGCGAGATGACGAACAACAGATCGATGAGAGCAGCGCGTGCGTTCATTTTCAGACATCGCCGAGGTGGCCGGTAGCATGCAGCGGCACTGCGAAATATGCGAATCCTCGCCGAGCCGCAGGTCCGATTTTGCTTTAAACCTGTCTGCCGGCGGCGCGGCGCGGCAGCGTGGACCTCTTAGCATGCGGGCATGCTCGCGCAAATCGGATCGGCACTGGCAATCGCGCTGATGTGCGCCACCGAACCCGGTGACGACTTCTTCGCCTATGCAAATAGCGAATGGCTCGAAGCCACGGAAATCCCGTCCGGGAGCGGGCGCTGGAATGCCCGGAATGAAATCAGCGACCTGACCCGGCGCCAGGTGACGCAGCTCATCGAGGATGCCGCCGCGGCGTCCGCGGGAACCGAGGCGCGCAAGGTTGCGGATTTCCGCGCTGCGTATCAAAACGATGCGCGAGACGTGGCAGCTCTGCTGCGGGCAATGTTCGAGCGCATCGATGGCGTGCATGACAAGACGGCGCTCATGCGGCTGCTCGGCAGCGGGTTGCGCGCCGACGTGGATCCGCTCAATCGGGGCGTTTACGACTCCGCCCACTTGTTAGGCTTGTCGGTGCAGGCCGGCAATCACGGCGAGCATGACTACGTCGCCTTCCTGCTGCAGGGAGGGCTCGGCCTGTCCACGCGTCAGCAATATCTGGATCCATCAGCCGCAGCGCAGGCACTCCGCACGAAATATCGAGAGCGCATCGCGCAGGAACTCCAGCTTGCCGGATTCGATGGGGCTGCGCGCAGAGCCGAGGCCGTGCTGGCGCTCGAAATCGCCATCGCGCGCAGCCACGCCACGCCCGAGGATTCGAGCAACGAAAGCAATGCCGGCAATCTCTGGAGCCGTGCCGAATTCGCGCGCCGGGCGCCGGGCGTGGACTGGACGGCGTTCTTTGCCGCCGCCGGGCTGGCGACGCAGCCGGCATTCGTGGTCTGGCAGCCGAGCGCGGTCGAAGGCGCCGCGAAGCTGATCGCCACACGCCCCTTGGCCAGTTGGCAGGACTATCTGCGCTTTCGCGCGATCGATCTCCACGCCGAGGTGCTGCCGCGCGGCTTGGCGGATAGCGCGGCGCAAGCCGTTCCACGGGCGCAGCGCGCCGCCGAAGCCACCGAGCGCCACATGAGCGGCGCGCTCGGACGAATGTACGCGGAGCGGCATTTCGCAGCGGGGAAGAAGGCGCGCGTGCAGGGCATCGTCGAGAACGTCATCGCGGCGTTTCGCCGCCGAATCGATCGCGTCGTTTGGCTGTCGCCCGCGAGCAAGAAGCAGGCTCTCGCCAAGCTCGAGTCCCTCTACTTCGGCGTGGGTTACCCGCAGAAGTGGTCCGACTACTCGACCCTTGCCGTGAATCCTGATGATCCCTTGGGAAACCTGCAGAGAATCGCCGCGTGGAATTATCAGAACGCACTCGCCCGGATCGGCCAACACGCCGATCGCACCGACTGGGCGATGGCGCCGCAGGTGGCGGGCGCAGTGCTGTTGTTTCATCAGAACGCGTACAACTTCTCCGCGGCGCTGTTGCAGGCGCCCAAGTTCGATGCGGAGGCGTCGGACGCCGCTAACTACGGCGCCATCGGTGCGATCGTCGGTCATGAGATCTGCCATTTCGTCGATACCCTGGGGGCGGACTACGACGCCGCCGGCCGCAAGGTTCGCTGGTGGACCGCCACGGATCTCGCGCAGTATCGAGCAGCGACCGAACCGCTGATCCGGCAGTTCAGTCAGTACCGGCCGTTTCCGGATCTGGCAATCGACGGCAAGCTGACGCTGGTCGAAAACGTGGCCGACCTCGCCGGCCTCGCAGCGGCCTTCGACGCCTACCGTGCAACTCTGGGCACGCTCGACACAGAAGACGTTCGGCAACAGGACCGACAGTTCTTCATCGGCTTTGCCCGCGCCTGGCGCGCGAAGTATCGCGACGACGCATTGCGCGCCCAGGTTGCGAACGATCACGCGCCGGAAAATTATCGTGTGGCCACCGTTCGCAACCTGGACGCATGGTACGAGGCCTTCGGCGTCCACCCGCGGCATCGGCTATACCTCGAACCGGCGGCGCGCGTTCGCGTCTGGTGAATGCCTGATGAAGATCAGTGTGTGCCAGCTGCCGGATCACCTTCACACCGGCGACGTCGCCTGGAAGCGCCTCGTACGTCGCATCGAGCGCGATCGCCCCGACATCGCAGTACTGAATGAGATGCCCTTTGGCCCATGGGTCGCGCGCGAGCGCGCATTCGACGACTCGCTGGCAAAGGCGAGTATCGACGCGCACGAGTCGGCGCTCACCACGCTGCGCGGATTGCCCACCGCCGTCATCAGCTCGCGGCCCGTCCGAAGCAACCACAAACTCTCCAACGAAGCCTTCCTGATGGCCGATGGCGAGTATCGGGAGGTACACCACAAGCACTATTTTCCGCAGGAGCCGGGCTTCTTCGAAAGCTCCTGGTTCGCACCGGCGCGGCCCGGCTTCGATGCCGCCGAAATCCACGGGATTCGCTTTGGCGTGCTGCTGTGCACGGAGCTGATGTTCACCGAATGGGCCCGGCACTACCGGCGCCAGGGGGCTCACGTGATCATCTGCCCCCGAGCGAGCGGCGCATCGATGCGCAAGTGGGATGCGGCGGCACGCATGGCAGCCATTGCTTCGGGGTGCTACGTGCTCAGTTCCAATCGCGCGTCGCGATCGTTTGGCTCGCAACCACGCTTCGGTGGGCGCGGCTTCGCTTTTTCTCCGATCGGCGATCTCATCGGCGAGACTTCCGATGACGTGCCGTTTTTGTGTTTGGACATCGACACAGTGCTCGTGGCGGAGGCTCAACGCAGCTTCCCGTGCTATGTGCGCGAGGTCCACACGCGGAGGACGGCGGGAGCCGACAGCGAGTCTTTTCATACCCCGCGTGCATGAGCATGCCGGCAATGTTCGCTGGCGTACGGACCTGTGGCACAGCGACGACTAGGGTGTGCACATGCTGACCTCAGATGCTCATCCGCCTCGCGCGCAGCTGAAATCCAATCTCGCCCGGACGGGCGCCATGCGCATGCCGGCCGAGTCCGAGGCTCGCATACTCATCGTCGATCGGGATCGGCGGGTTGGTGTGGCGTTGAGTTTCATGCTTGCCGCGCGCCGGTATGACGAAGTTCGTGTCATCAGGTCGGCTGCGCGAGCCATGGCGATCACCGATCAATTCCGTCCGGACATCGTTTTCCTCGATCTCGACTTGCCCGACAGCGGAAGCATCGCCGTGGCGCGGCATTTCATGCGGTGCGCGCGCCAGAGTCGGCCGCGGCTGATCGCCCTGACGACGGATGCAAAGCATCCGATGCGCGAAGAGGCCCGCCTCGCAGGATTCGAGCGGCTCATGATGAAGCCCGTCTCGCATGAAGAGCTCGACGAGATTCTAGGCATCGCCCGTACCGCGACGTAAGCCGGGTTCATCGGCTATCTATCGTCTCGGACGCATCGAGCGCCCGCTGGTTCGGGCTCGCGCCACGCCAGTTCCGGATTCCGATTTGGCTCGGGACGTCACCACCGGCATGATCGTGCCCGGTTCATCGATCTCCCTGGGTTCAAAATCAGCATTCCGGAGCCTGGCCATGCGTCCAATCGCCATTTTGTCCGTCGCTTCGCTGTTGTTCCACGCGCCGGCCTGGGCGTGGGGCGAGCTCGGGCACCGGCTCGTGGCCGAGCTGGCCCAGCGCCAGTTGACGCAGGAAGCGGACTCCCGGGTTCGGGAGCTGTTGCGCGATGAGTCTGTGCCGACGCTGGCGGGCGTGGCGATGTGGGCGGATCAACTGCGTGGATCCGACCCGGAGCGGTTCAAGGCCACCGGTCCCTGGCACTACGTGAACATGCCAGAGGGAACCTGCCATTTCGTGGCCGCGCGCGACTGCCCGGAGGGCGCCTGCGTCGTCGGCGCGATCGAGATGCAGATGCGTCTGTTGCGCGACCCCGCGCAGCCTTTCGAGGTCCGCCGCGACGCGCTCAAGTTCGTGGTGCATTTCGTGGGCGACGTACACCAGCCATTCCACTCCAGCAATCGCCCGGACAAGGGTGCGAACACCTTCCAGATTTCGCTGCGCACGGACATCGAGCCCGAGGAGTATGCGCGCGAGCGCTACCTGGACGGGTTGATGGCCACCAACCTGCACTCGGTGTGGGACTACTACGTGCTGGCCTCGGCCAAACTACCGCTGGGGCGGTATGCCGATCGGCTGCAGACCGCATCGCGGCATCCGACTGCGGCCGCGCGCACCACTGCGTCGCGATTGTCCATCGAGCTCGCACAACCGGACGGCTGGGCGCGGGAATCCTGTGAGTTGATCGACGAGCGCACGCTCTATCCGCGCTCCCACGAGATGAAGGTGAAATACCTGAAGGCGATGCGCCCGCTGGCGGAGCGGCGCGTCGCGCTGGCGGGATACCGCCTGGCGCGGCTGCTCAATGAAATATTCGCCGCGCAGGCAATGGCGCGGTGAGCGAGGTGCTGCGTTCATGTACTCCCGCGGATGCCGCGCGGATCTGCGCTATCTACAACCACTACGTTCGCGAGACCGTGGTGACGTTCGAGGAATCCGCGGTCCCGGAAGCGGAAATGGCGCAGCGCATCGCCGATGTCACGGCACGTCTACCCTGGCTCGCATGGGAAACTGAGGTGGGGATTCTCGGCTATGCACATGCGACACCGTGGAAGGTGCGGGCCGCGTATCGACACGCCGTGGAGAGCAGCATCTACCTCGCACCGCACGCCACGGGGCGCGGTATCGGGCCACGTCTGTATGCCGCGCTGATCGCGGACCTCCGGCAGAAGGGGCTGCATTGCGTGATCGGCGGTGCGGCGCTTCCAAACCCGGCCAGTGTCTCGTTGCACGAAAAGCTCGGATTCACCAAGGTGGCCGAGTTCCGGCAAGTCGGCTGCAAATTCGGGCGATGGATCGATGTCGCCTACTGGCAGCTGCTGCTCTGATGTGACGGGTGGTGAACGCCCTTCCGCGCCGGGTTGACATTACGATTATCGTCGTAATATCGTACTTCGTCATGAAGACCGGCGAAGTGGTCGATGCCCTTGCGGCGCTCGCGCACGAGTACCGGCTGGCGATCTATCGACTGCTCGTGGAGCAAGGCCCAGAAGGCCTCGCGGCCGGCGTCATCGGCGAGCGCGTAGGACTTCAGCCTTCTTCTCTCACCTTCCACCTGCAGGCTTTGCAACGCGCGGGACTCATCACGCAGATCCGTGCGAGCCGCCAGCTGATCTACAGCGCGGATTTCGCCGTGATGGACGGGCTCGTGGGTTTTCTCACCGACAAGTGTTGCACGGCGAGCAGTTCGTCCTGTGGTACGGACTGCAAGCCTCTGCGCCGGGCGAAACCCGTGCGACGTTCGAAGGCTGCGTGAACGCAGCTGCACACCAGCATGACCAAACAACCTCAAGAGACGACCGCGGCATGAACCACCAGCCCTTCAATGTACTCATTCTCTGCACCGGCAATTCCGCGCGCAGCATCCTGGCCGAAGCGCTCATCAATCACTGGGGCCGCGGCAAATTCGCCGGCTTCAGCGCGGGGAGCACCCCCAAGGGCAAGGTGCATCCAATCGCGCTCGAGCTTCTCGAGCACATGAACATGCCGACCGAAGGCATGCGCAGCAAGGGCTGGGACGAATTCGCGCGACCGGGCGCGCCGAAACTCGACTTCGTCTTCACGGTTTGCGACAACGCCGCGGGCGAGATGTGCCCCGTCTGGCCCGGTCAGCCCATGACCGCGCACTGGGGCGTGGAAGATCCCGCCGCCGTCCAAGGATCGAAAACGGAACAGTGGATTGCGTTTCGCAAGGCATTCCGCGAACTCGAAAGCCGCATCAAGGTCTTCACGAGCCTGCCCATCCGCACGCTCGACAGGACGAAATTGCAAGAGCGATTGCGGGACATCGGCAAGATGGAGCCGACCGAAGAAGGCGCGTGACTTGTGAGGCGTGAAGCTTTTGCCGAATTTCTCGGAGCGCTGCTGCTCGCGGTCGCCGTCATCGGCTCCGGCATCATGGCCGAGCGACTGGCGGACGGAAGCGCCGCGGTGGCATTGCTCGCCAACACCGCCGCCACCGTTGCCGCGCTCGGCGTCCTGATCGCAGTGCTCGCACCTGTGAGCGGAGCTCATTTCAATCCAGTCGTAACGCTGGTCGCATTCGCCCGCAAGAAGATGGGCGCGAAGCAATCCGCGACGTACATCGCCGCGCAGGTAGTTGGGTGCTGTGCCGGAGCCGTGCTGGCTCACGTCATGTTCGAGCTGCCGGCAATCCAGGCGTCGTCCCACGCACGTACCGGTGTTTCGCAATGGCTCGCGGAGATCGTGGCCACCGCCGGCCTGGTGCTGGTGGTGTTCACCGCCCCATCAGCGAAAGAGGCCGCGTGGCGAGTGCCGGCTTGGATCGCCGGCGCGTACTGGTTCACGGCGTCGACGTCATTCGCGAATCCCGCCATCACCGTCGGTCGATCGCTCAGCGACACATTTGCCGGGGTTCGTCCCATCGACGTGCCTGGGTTCGTGTGTGCCCAGCTCGCAGGCGCCGCGGTGGGAATGCTCTTGCTGCGGGCGCTCGCGGAGCGGAAACCCGCCGCGGAGAAAACCGCCTGACCATCGCGAGTCGCAGCGACTGGAGTGGCGTGCTCCTGCAGCAGCGCCGTTCGCTGACAAAGATCGAGGACGATCGCGTAGTGAACCGGGCGAACATCGCGCCGACGATCCGGACTTCACCGCATCGGAGAGTGTCATGGCACATCGGCAGAAGAAGATGGATGTATCCAAGGATCGCGACTCGAAGCCCGCGGAGAATCACGCGGATCGCAGTCCCCAACCCGCGCAGCCGAGCTCGGATGACCAAAGCGGCTCCACGGGCCGGCGCGCGCCCGACGGCGAGCAGCCGCAGGGAATCGACACGGGGCAGGGTCGATACGGCCAATCCGGGTTCGCCGAAGTCCAGGCAGAAACGATAGGTCAGGCGAAGTACCGGCGCAGCGAAGCGCAAGGTGATCCAAAAACGAAGTCGCAGAGCAATCGAGGCTCGGGTCGGGCCGACCCGGCTCCCCCGGCGCCTGGAAAGGCGGGCAAACCGCGCTGATCCTCTTCGCCTACACCATTCCGGCGGGCGGAGGGGCCAATGACGCGGAAAATAGATGGTTGTTAGATGGTCGACGCCGACACGGCATCGGGTAGTAATCGAAAGGCCGTTCATGCGATGGTGGTCGTCATGGCGATGTCACTCGAAGAACTTCGTGCTGGCTTCCGGGATGGGACGCTCATGTTCTGCCTCCCGGCCGCCCATGCGGACCTGACGAACGATTTCCTGGAGCAATTCTCCGAACGGATCCTCAAGCAAAGCTGGTCCGAAGTGGCCGAGGTGGCGCATTTGAGGATTCCGGCGCTCCTGAAAAACCCCGAATCCGAACAGGCGCTGGCCGACGCGATCGCGCTCGCATACGGCGCCGACGTGTCCGACTTGCACGGTTTGTCGCTGTGGGCCGTACTGCGCCGATGCGCTGAGCAGCCGACGAGATTCAGGGCCGGCTGCTGAAGCGCCGCGGCGCCGTGCACACGCGATTCGGGCTTCCATGACTCTGCTCGCGGTCGTGGTCGCGGCGTCCCGGCAGGTGGCGACGACGTCGGCGCGATCCGCCAAAACCCGGCTGCTCGCCGACTGTCTACACTCCATGAGCGCCGCCATCCTCACGTGCCGCAGTGCGCGCCCAGCTAACTACACCGACTTCTGCTACGTGGTCGCGACGGACGGCGGATCGTGGCGACCGAGGAACAACTGCTGCAACTTCAAGGGGACGCTGAGCTGCCCGCCACAATGGCCCGCGGCGTGGCAGACGGGCGTTGCCGGACCGGTGTCGCGCAACAGCACCCAGCGGGAGCCGCGTGCCGGCGGCTCTCGCTCGGGACCTGCGACGCGGGTCGAACGACCGGCCTCCATCTGGTTGCGAACGGCGTGGCCGGCTGCTGCGGCCGTAGTTTGCTGATCGCGCCAGACGTCACTTCCTAGCTACTCGCCGCACCCTTCGCCGCCAACCTGGACCCCGGTCCACGACTGGCGAGGACGAAGAAGGCAAAGAGCCGCCCGGTGTCGCAGCGGTCGACGGATATCGCGCACGCTGGCAGCAGCGCGCGAGCGCACGGCAGGCGAGCGGCTTTGCGCACACACCGTTGCCGCCGCGATGGCACCGCGCCGAAGTACTTCAGCCTGTTGCAGGGCGATCCGGGTGCAGCATGGCTGCGGCCGCTGACACCACCCTTACGGGGGAGTTCCGGCGTTCAGCACCATGCGCTCGCCCGGTAGATAGTATGGTTCGCGAGAACGAGACCAGGTCGTGCATTTGCGACACTCGCAGCCGGCCGGAAACGCAGCCTCCCCATGGCAACCAGACGACCGGGCGCGCGCAGCTTGGCCGGAAAATGTCGGGTCACGCCGTCAACCCGTGATACACCGCAGTATTGACAGCAGTGGATCGCTCTAGTCCACTGGAGGCGAGCGCGCGGGGAGCTTAACCACAGGAGTCAGTATGAGGACGCATCGGCCTTGCAGGGAACGCGGCGTCAGGACGCGTGCGAGGGTACGTCGATGACGTCGGCTCGCACCATCTTCATCAAGACCCCGCTGCCACCCGACAAATTGCTGGTCCGCTCTGCAACAGTGACAGAGCAGTTAGGGCAGAACTTCGAAATGCAGATCGAGCTGCTGAGTCCCGATGACGGCGTCGACTTCGACGCGTTGCTGGGACAGGACATCTGCCTGTCGGTGAAGCTCGGCGACGGCAGCGTTCGCTATTTTCATGGCGTCATCGCCGGCCTCAGCCAGTGCGGCCGCCTGGGCAAATACGTCTGTTATCGCGCGCGCGCCGTGCCCTGGCTGTGGTTCCTGACCCGCACGACGGACTGCTGCATCTTTCAGAAGAAGGATGCGCCGAAGACCTGCAGCGTTCCCGATATTCTCAAGAAAGTCTTCGGCGATAACGGCTTCACGGACATCAAGGACGCGCTCACGAGGACCTACCGGCCACGCGACTACTGCGTGCAGTACTGCGAAAGCGATTTCAATTTCGTGCAGCGCCTGATGGAAGAGGAAGGGATCTATTACTATTTCACGCACACGAAGGACAAGCACACGCTGGTGCTCGCCGATTCGTACAGCGGTCACCAGGTGTTTCCCGGCTACGGGACCGTCGATTACTTTTCACCGTCCGACAACGCCGTGCGCAATGTCGACCACATCGACGACTGGGCGCTGTCGCGCAATATCCAGTCGGGCAAGTACGCCACGACGGACTACGATTTCACCAGGCCGCGCGCGGTATTACAGACGCAGCACGTGGTAGCGCGCGGCGTACCGAGAGCCGACTACGAAGTTTTCGAGTACCCGGGCAAATACCAGACGGCGAGCGAGGGCAATTATTATTCGCGGGCGCGCCTCGAGAGCATGCAGGCGGGCTATGAGACTGTGCGCGGTGCGGGCAACGTCCGCGGCATCGCCGTCGGCAGCCTGTTCACCCTGAAACGTTATCCGCGCCGCGATCAGAACCGGGAATACCTGGTCGTGTCGGCGACGCACCGCCTGGATGCCAGCGCCTACGAGAGCGGAGCCGGTCCGGAGGAAGACGACTATTCGTGCACCTTCGAAGCCATCGCCGCGAAGGAGCCGTTCCGTCCGCGCGCCACAGCATTCAAGACACGCATCACCGGTCCGCAGACGGCGCAGGTGGTCGGGCCCGCGGGCGAGGAAATTTTCACCGACAAATACGCGCGCGTGAAAGTGAAGTTTCACTGGGACCGCGATCCGGCGCGCGATGAAAACAGCTCCTGCTGGGTGCGGGTGTCCCAGGTCTGGGCCGGCAAGGGATGGGGCTCGGTGAGTATTCCGCGCATCGGCCAGGAAGTCGTCGTGGATTTTCTGGAGGGCGATCCGGACCAGCCCCTGGTCGTCGGTCGTGTCTACAACCAGGACAATATGCCGCCGTACGAGTTGCCGGGCGCGGGTGTCGTGAGCGGCATCAAGTCGCGCACTCACAAGGGCGGCGGATTCAACGAGATGTCCATGGACGACACGACCGGCAAGGAGAAGGTCAACATCCACGGCCAGTACGACATGGCGACGACGGTCCAGCACGACCAGACCAACACGGTGAACAACGATTTCACCGAGACCATCAAGAACAACGCGACCATCAGTGTCACCGCGGGCAACTACAGCCACGACGTGAAGGCCGGCACGGCGACGTGCCACGTCCAAGGTGCCCTGGTCGAGAACTACGACGCGACGCAGGCCACGACGGTCAAGAGCAATCTGACTGTGACTTCAACGGGCGGTGCGATCGCCATCTCGGCCGACGCGCAGCACGTGTACATCAATGCGGCCACCAACATTCAGTTGCATGTGGGCGCCAGCATGATCTGGATGGACGCGGGCGGCCAGATCAACATCCAGGGTGTGAACGTGGCCATCAACGGGTCGGCGAGCGTGACGATCAAAGGTGGCACGGTTCATTCGGAAGCCGATTCGCAGCACCAGACCAAGGGCGCCATCGTTTTGTCGGAAGGGTCGGCGACCAACACGGTCAAGGGCGGCATGGTCATGCTCAATCCATAGCGATAGCCCGGGGACAGTTGCCACATGGATGCCCACAGGGAATTGTTTGAAATCGTGCCCGGCCGCGACGACCGCCGCGGTCACGTGTTCAGTGTGATCGTCAAGCGCACCTATCTATTTTTCGATGACGGTACGACCGAAAGGTGTGCGATCGCACGGCCCTTGCGGCGGACCGATTCTTACTACGACGACGGTGACCCCACCTGGGCGACCGTTGAGCATGAAGCGGAACTCACCCCTTATAAGCCGTCCACTGACGTCGTGGTGATCGGCAGCGCCTGCGCCCCGCAGGCGACTGACGTGCAGCAAATGCGGATCAGCGTCCAGGTCGGCGGTCGTCTCAAGACCCTGTTGGTGACGGGCGATCGTCGCTGCAGCTTCAGATCCGGGGAATCGCCGGTCTTCACGGACCCTGAACCGTTCAAGAGCATGCAGGTGCGCTATGAGCGGGCGTACGGCGGTCGCGACGATCGCAGCATTCCCGACATTCCATTCATCTATCCACGCAACGATCTGGGCGTCGGTGTCGTCCTGCGCAATGTGCGCGAAGTCGTGGAGGGCCTCGCGTTGCCGAACATCGAGGATCCGGACGATCTGCTGACACCCGAACGGCTGTTCATCGAAGATCCGCAACGATGGCATCTGCAGCCGTTGCCGCAGGGGTTCGGCTGGCGGCAGCGCACCTGGTTTCCGCGCTGCGCGCTGCTCGGCTCCTACCCGGCTTTCACGCCGGCGGGCACTGTCACCCGCGAGGAACGCATGGGTCTGCTGCCGGCCGACTACATTGCGCTCGCCAAGCAGTCGCGATTTCCGCCGCGCGAGGCGCACTTCGGCAACGGCGCTTCCTACGGCATGGTCTTTCAACAACTGAACGGGGGCGAAGTGATTCGGCTCGAGGGCTGGACGCGCGATGGCCCACGCACTTTCTCGTTGCCCGAGGATGCTCCATCGATCGCATTGGACCTCGGATCAGGCCACCAGGATCTGGCGCCGCAACTGCATACGGTCAGCATTCGCCCCGAGGACCACGAATTCGATCTCATCTGGCGCGGTGCGCTGTCGTTTCCGGGTTATCACGCGGTCGCGGACATCAAACGTCTGGACGCGCAGGTGCACTAGCGTGAACGCCGCGTTGCAGCCTCGTGAATGGCAGCGCGTGCCGGGCGCCCGCGGAGCGAGCGTGGTACTGCCGGGACAGACGCCGGAGGGCGCATACATCCTGAGCGTCCTCCTCAAACGCAGCTACCACATCGCGGAGGGCCGGGTTTGCCGGCCCATGGAGCGGGATCGTGCGCTGGCCGCCGGCGATGTGTTCTGGGCGGAGCCAGCTAGTTCGGCGGTGCGCTACGAAAGCGATTTCGTGCCATACAAATACGCAACCGATGTCGTGCTCAATGGCACGGCGCACGCACCCGATCTGGAGCCGACGACATCCTGCCTCGTGTCGCTGCAAGTCGGCGCGCATTCGAAATCCATCGCAGTCATCGGTGATCGGACAGCGCACTTCAACGGTGGTGGTACGCCGCTGTTCAGTGATCCCGAGCGGTTCACGAAGATGGAGTTGCGCTACGAGCGGGCATACGGCGGCGTCGACGTGTACTCCGATCCACAGTCGATCTACCCCTATCCACGCAACCCGCTGGGATGCGGCTTCGCGGTCGCCAACAGCGCGGCTTCGATCGACGGACTGCAACTGCCTAACCTCGAGGATCCAGTCGCGCTGCTCACACCAGGGGAATTGTGCATGCGGGAGTATGCGCAATGGAAATCGCGTCCCGCGCCTGCGGGTTTCGGCTGGATCGCCAAGACGTGGTTGCCGCGCGCCGCACTTGCGGGCGTCATGCCGGCCGATCGCGCCATCGAGCAGGAGCTGCGCGAAGCGTACGCGCAGCTGGTGCCCAAGGAAATGCGCAATGCGTACGTGCAAAACGGTCTGCGCGACATCGATTTCGATTTCTTCAACGGCGCGTCGCCCGGGCTGGTGCTCGACGCAATCGCCCCCGGCGAGCTGATCGTCACGACCAATCTGACCGAAGCCGGGCATTTCCATTTCTATCTACCTGCGGACGCTCCGCGGCTGGGGCTCGACATCGGCGCGGGCGTGCAGGAGCCGGACGTCGTCCTGCACACGGTCATGATCGATATGGACGAGCTTCGTCTGGATCTCGTGTGGCGCGGCGCCGTGAACTATCGCGGTCCCGAGTGGCTGCCGCAGATGCGCAAGATGGATGTGCTGGTCAGTGGCTGAGGTGACGAAGATGCCTGCATTCAGAGCCAATCCGTTTGCTTATCTGTTCCCGGCGCTGGTGCTGGTCGTGATCGTTGGTTATTACCTGTACGGTGCACTCGATCGCTTCGGTCTCGACACACGGCCCGTGCAGGCGCGCGTGACCGGCAAGCAGTTCACGCCAGGTTCGACGACGTACAACACCAACGTCGTTGCCGGCCGCGCCTGGACGCAATCCACCGAGAATCCAGACGCCTATGTGGTGACGCTGGAGGTCGAAGGCCACCCTTCTTCCGCCTATGTCAGCAGGGAGCTGTTCGAGGTCTTGCAGTCCGGCGATGCAGTCGAGGCCCGGATTCGCCGCACGCGAATTTCGCGACGACTGCAGGTCGTCGACGTCAGCCGACCGCACTGAAGGAGTGACGCATGCTGTGGCCCGCAGTGAAGATGACCGACATGGTGGTGGGTGTGGATCTGCACACGATCCTGATCCCGCCCGCGCCGGCACCGATTCCGATGGTTCCGCATCCCTACTTCGGCGTCATATTTCTGTGGATGACGCCGGCGTTTCCCAAGGTGGATACGCTCATAAACGGCATGCCGGCCTGCACCGCCGGCTCGATGGGTTATTCGGTGCACATTCCGCAAGGAGTGCCGGTGCCGCCGACGATGCTGAACCAGGCCTACTGGCGGCGCTATCTACTCAACATTCCCAAGCAGCTGATGCTCGTGGCGCTCACCTTGTTCGCCAACATGGCGATCGCCGGCATCTCGTCGTTGTTCGTCAAGCCCGACTCCGCCGCGGGTCGCTTCGTGAAGGATGTGACCGGTGTCGACACCTCGAGCTGGCAGGGGGTGTGGGAATCCGTCAAGGGCAGCTTTTCGGCCTACACCAAATGGTCGACTTGGGCGAAGTTGCTGATGCCCCCGGTGCCGTATCCGGGCGGGCAAGGTTCGTCCGCCATCGGCAGTCCCAACGTCACCGTCAATGGGGGTCCGCTCTCGTTCGCGGCCCCACTGATGGGTACCTCCTGCAGCGATCTGCCGATCGTCCCGAACGCGGTGACGCTCGGATTCAGCAACGTCATGGTCGGTGTGAGCCTCGCGGACATGGCCCGGGCACTGGCGGTCAACGCGGCGCAGGGCGCGGTGAGCCTGGCCGTGCAAAAGGGCGTGGATCGGGCGTCCAGGAAGAAGGATGCAGGCGAACACCCATGCAGCTAGTTAGTCGAGCCACTCGCTGATGGGAACCGAATTTTGCGCGGCCGCGGGTGACCCTCGTCTCGTCGGCGATCCGGTGGATACCTTGTCGGGAGCGGTGGTCGACCGGATGCTCGACTTCCGCCTGACCGGGCCGATCGAGCTGCGGTGGTATCGCCACTACGACAGCTCGCAGAGTCACCGACGCTTCGGGCTGGGCAACGGCTGCGCACACGAGTATGAACGCGCGCTGCGGTTCGACGAGCAGGGCATCGCTTACGACGAGGCGGTGGGGCGCACCAGCAGTTTCCCGTACCTGACCAACGACGGCGACGAGTGCGCGCTCCACGGCCTGACATTGCGGCGCGTCACCGCACACGTCTTCGTCATCTATCGCCACGCGCAGCCGGCCATGGAGTTCCGGTTCGAGCATCCGAATGCGCGCGCGCGGCTCGCGCGCCTGTTCCGAGCGGCGCACGAAGTACGGTTCGAATACGACGACGAGCAGCGGTTGCAGCGCATCGTGGATTCAGCCGGGCGGCGCATCCGCGTGGTCGAAGACGACACTGGCCGTCTCGAGAGCCTCAGCGTCGAGGCGACTTCGGCCGCGCCCGGCTATCTACTCGTGGCGTACAGTTATGACGAACGTGGCAACCTCGTCGCGACGGAGAACGCGCAGGGGCACGGCTATGTGTTTGCCTACGACGCCGCCGATCGCATGGTCCGTCGAAGAGGCCGCAAGGGGTTTCAGTTCTACTTCGACTACGACGCCCAGGGACGGTGCGTCCGCGCGATGGGTGACGATCGACTGTACGGCGTGGCGCTGACGTACAAGGTCCCCGGGCGAGTCACGCAGGTCAGGCGCCCCGATCGGGGTATCTGGACCTATTCGTTCGCAGCCAATGGCGCGCTTTCCGAGATCCTCGACCCGCTCGGCGGCGTGCAGAAGTTTTTCCTCGACGTGTTGGGCCGGCCCGCCCTGGAGCTGGACCCCAACGGCAACGCCTCGACCTTCGTGCGCAATTCAGCTGGCGCCGCGGTTGCCAAAGTCGATCAATTCGGCCGTCGCAGCGCGTTGCCCGAAGACCCGAACGCCGCGGATCCGGATACCCATCGCGTCGCGGGCAATGCCGCGGAGTACGAATATGGGCGGCTGCTGTGTGTGCGGCGGATAAGCCTGCCCGACGGCGCGCAGGTAGATCGGCTGAACCTGCCGCTGCATGTCCAAGCGCTCGTGTCCATGCGAGCCGATGGCGGTTCGGCCGCGCACGCGTCGCACCCGGTGCGTCCGCTCGGTGCGTCGTGGTGGCCGGCGCCCGAACGGGGTCGGATGTTCAGTGACCTCGGCAAGCTGGTGCAGCAGCCCGACGACTTCGGTCACGCGCGGCATTGGACCTACGACGCCTCGGGCAACCTGGCCGAGTACCGCGATTTCGACGGCTCCAAGTGGACGTATGACTACGGCACCTGGCACTACCTGCGCAGGCTCACCGAGCCGAACGGCGCCGACGTGCTTTACACCTATACGTCGGCCGGAGAGATCAGTTCGTTCAGCGATGGCGGCGGATCGCTGAGTGAGTATCGTTACGATGCCAAGGATCAGCTCATCGAAGTGAAGCGCCACGGCGTGGTGCGCGACACCTA
Source organism: Pseudomonadota bacterium (assembly GCA_043747875.1). Classification (GTDB taxonomy): domain Bacteria; phylum Pseudomonadota; class Gammaproteobacteria; order Steroidobacterales; family Steroidobacteraceae; genus CADEED01. The sequence goes on from JAYTOI010000195.1 coordinate 26,459, forward strand.
CCGACGCGACGCCGTGGGCAACCTGATCGGCAAACATGCCGGTGATGGACGGGAGTTGTTACGGTTCGAAATCGGCCCCGGCAACCTGCGCACCAAGCGGGTACTCGCCAGCGGTGACGAACACGGCTTTCGGTACGACGCGCGCGGGCGACAGCTCGTTGCAGACACGAGGAAAGACAGTGTCCGGTTCGCGTACGACGATTTCGGCAATCGCACGGTCGACAAACGCAACGGCAAAGGCGTCGAGCATCAGTTCTCGGGCTGGCACGTCCCGACGCAGACGGTGTACCTCGATCGCTTCGTGGTTCGGTATGAATTGCACGCCGACGGCACGCTGCTCATCACGGATTCGGGTGGGCACGAACACGAGATTCGCGTGCATCCCCATGGAGTGGTGGAACGCCGTTTCACGAATGGCAGCCACGAATATGCGCAATACGACGCATCGGGCCGATGTCTGTTCAAGAGCGTCCAGCGCGGCAACGGTCAGGTCTGGAGCCGCCGATACGAGTGGTCCGGCGAAGGTGAGTTGCGACACATCGACGACAACCTCCAGGGCGAAGTGCGCCACGACTACGATGCCGCGCATCGCCTGCAGCGCCGCCACGTCGGCGGACGAACCGAGGAATACGAGTTCGACGCGGCGGACAATCTGCTCGCGCAACCCGAACTGGCCGATCTGAGCCTGGACCAGGGCAACAGGCTCGGCACGGCGAACGGCGAGGCCTTCGGTTACAACGACCGCAATCACATCGAAACACGGGCAACCTCCGAAGGCCTGGTTCGCTACCACTACGACAGTCGGGACCAACTGGTTCGCGTCGTAACCGCGCAGGGCGTCTGGGAGGCGGAGTACGACGCACTTGGACGGCGTACCCGCAAGACCTGGAATGGCGCGACGACCGAGTACTACTGGAACACGGATCAACTGGCCGCGGAGCGCGACGCGCTGGGCCACATCCGCCTCTACGTTTATGCCGACCCGCTCGCGCTCGTTCCGTTGCTCATGCTGGACTACGAGTCCATCGATGCGGCCCCCGAGTCGGGCAAGTGCTACTTACTCTTCGGCGATCAGATCGGCACGCCGCAGGCAATCGAAGACGAGAATGGCAAGGAAGTCTGGCGCGCGCAATTCGCGCCCTTCGGCGGCGGCGCGCCCGTCCGCACGGGAACGTTTCAATGCAACCTGCGCTTTCCGGGGCACTATGCGGATAGCGAGCTCGGGCTCCACTACAACCGATTCAGGTACTACAGCCCGATACTCGCGAGGTACATTCAAAGCGATCCTTGGGGACTGGGTGGTGGCAACAACCTGTACGCCTATCGCACCAATCCGCTCGCAACTGCCGACGTACGCGGACTGGGCGACGAAAACGACAAGAAGTGCAAGAACAAGGATGATGAGGAAAGCGCCGCAACGCCCAAGAAGAGTTCCAGCAACGAGCCTCTCTCGCCCGAGCAGCTGCAAGCGGCTGCGGACCAGATCCACGGTGCCACGCAGGGCAAGCCAGGCAGGGACTTCGGGTCGACGACCACCTGCGTCACTCAAAGCGTCGATGAGCATGGCAACGTCGTGCACACGGTCACCAGCAGCCAGGGAAGGCTGTCGCCGGATCAGCGGGACGCCGCGGTCGCTGCGCTGGGTCCCAACGTCGAGATGCCCGTGACACCCCGGGGAAGACAGCCCGACAATGAACATCACGCAGAGCAACGGGGAATCGCGGCGACTGACGGACACACGGACGTCCAGCAAGCGTCGAGCAGCGGCGCGAAGCACGGTGGCGCGGCCTGCCCTGAATGCCACGCCGCGCAGCAGGACGCCGGCGTTCAGAATGTCACCGGCTCTCAACCGCCCAATGGAACGGGTCGACACACTCCGCCTCCCTGGGCGCCCCCATCAACCGGGTAGTCGGATGCAAAGGCGATTGCTGGGCTAACATTCGACGTATGGCCGAGAGTACTCCAGGAGCGACATGATCGATCTAGTTAGTCCACAGTGGAAGACGCTGCAGACATTCGGCAATACGGGGGAAGACCTGCCGAACCTCATCCTGCAAGTCGCGCACGAGCGGCGCTTCGATCAGGACTCCGCCTTCGGCACTTTGTTCGAAAGGATCTATCAGCAGTACAGCCTGAGCCCGGCGGCGTACGCGGTGGTGCCGCATCTCGTCGCCATCGGATCGCCGCTGTCCGACGAACAGAGCGAGGAGCTGTGGCAACAGATCGGATTCATCGCCGCGACGCATGACGTCGAGCTGGACAAGGCACCACCCGACCTCGTCGGCGACTTCCGATCCGCACTCCTCGTTGCCGAACGGCGTTGCATCGGGGTGCTCTTGAAGAAGCAGGGCGGTCCGACGGAGATCTATGAGCTGAGCCTTTCCGCCCTCGGACTGAGTGGTCACCCACTGGGCAAGCTGGTCATGGATCACTACACCCCCGAGGATCGGGCGGAAACTGCCGCGATCTGCCCTCAATGCAAGTCAGAAGTGCAGATCGCCGTCTTTGAGTCCGGATTGGTGGTCGAGGATCCGGACGCCGCTGGTTATCCGCCGCCGCCGCGTGTGGAGACGCCGCTTTCCGAGCCGACGATCCAGCTCGGCGCGCCGCGCGCTGCCAATCCGTGGGCGCCGCTCGGACTCGAGCTCGCACAATTTGCCAAGGAGAAGCCGGAGCTGGCGTCGATTCGATCCCATCTGCTGGCTGCGGCCGCAACTGCCGAACGCGGTGTAACCCCGACGACGCAGGCCGCGGCAGTGTTTTCAGTGCTCGGCGCCCTGCTGGCCCTCAAGGGACATTCGCATGCAGGACGTCGATACCTGCACGCCTGGGACACCATCAGCTGTGACGCCTGCAGTTCGAGCTTCATACTGGCCGAGTGTTGGTGGGGACTGCGATCCAAATGACCGTTGCGCAATGCGCATCCTAGTCAACAGCGCAGCGTGTCCAGCACCGCGGCGGCTGGAAAGATGAGAAAGGCGGGTGATGGCGACAGCGGCACGGCTGTCTATCGTGCAGCCATCGACGCGACAAACGCGGCGTTGGCGGCGCGCGCACGCAGTTACCGCACTCTCATTCTCGTGGTGGCTGCCGGCATCGGCGGCGGCTGCCTGTGGGCGCTGTTCGCGAAATCGTTCGCGCCGCTGGTCCTGCTGCTGCTGGTCGGCGCCAGTGTCGGCACCTTTTTCTGGCTCGACGCGCTGCGGTTGAATCGCTGGCGCGCGCAGCTGCTGCGCCCCTGGCAGCGGCGCGAGTTGGACTTCGCGGCACTGAGCGCAGCGGTCCGCGCCATTCCCGGGTTACCAGCGGACTCCGTCGACGCCATGCTGACTTCGTTGCCCGGGGCTCGCGATCTGGAGCAAGAACGTCAGTGGAGCGTCGAAACGCGCAGCGACATGGCGACCGCGTTGCTGGCGCGTGACCGCAAGGATGCGGCCCGGTTGCTGCTCAAGACCTTGCTGCTGCTGATGGCGGGGTTCGCAGCCGGACTCGTGCTCCTGGTGTGACCGACCTGCCGCTCGATCCTTCGGAGCATCGGCATCGGTTCGAATTGCACCTGCCTGACTAGTTAGTCAACCCGCTGCAGCACCACCTTCAGGCTGTCATCGACCATGCGCTCTTCGACGTACCCGATGCCGTTGGGAGTGCTCGCCAGTAGTTTGACGATCTCAGCGCTGTCCATCACCACCTTCGGCGGCTGGCCGCGCCCGGTGAAGATGATCTTCGACCAGTGCGCCTTGACCTGCGCGGCGGACTTCCCGGTGAACTGGAGATAGAACTCATCGCGCGGTCCGGTCCCTTCGGCCTGGTCGATCGGCACGGCCGGTGTGCCATCGGGGAAGCGGGCCGTCTTGCCCAGAAAGATATCGGCGACCTGCTGCTTGCTCAGGCTGGTGATGGGGCTCCTGGAAGAGACCACCGCGACCACATCGGCTCGCGCCGCACCGCTCCCGAGGCTGAATGTCAGCACGATGACGAATGCGAAGCGCTTCGGCAGACGCATGAGGCCCTCAGAACACAAAATCGATCGTGGCGCTGAACAGGTTCACCTTGCCGCCCAGCTGAAATCCGGGTTGGATGTTGATGAAAGTTCCGGTCGAGCCGGCGCCGATGTCGGTGTGATCGAATTGAAGTTTGAGGTCGAAATTGTTTGCGAAATCCCAGCGCGCGCCAATGGAGGCCGTGTTCTGGACGGCTTTCGAACTCAAGATCGAATTGAGCGCGGCGTTGAGTCCGGTCGCGGGCCCGCGCAGGAATGGCGGCAAGGCTGCAACAGTCAGGCCGGGATCGGAAAGATTGTCCGCGCCACCTTCGGCGTACGTGAGGTAGGGCGTGAACGGCCCGTATCGATAGCCGCCGCTGACGTACCATCCCTTGCGCTTGCCGAGTACGGAGTCTGTACCACCCGCGCCCCGTTCGCCCATCACAAACCACTGCCCTGGATCGTAACCGACACCGATCGCGAGAATCGGCAGCGGCTTGTCGTCGACGTCATAGGCGTCGGCGATCGCGACCCCTTCCGGACCGAACTGCCTGAAACCCGCGAAGAGCGCATTGAGAGACCCGATGGTGAGATTGGTCTTCTGGTAGGTGACACGCGCGGTCAGTGATGCATATTCGGCCGTATACGAAATGCCCCAGGAACGCCGCACCCTGCCGGTGCCCTCGGGCGACTCGATGTTATTTTCCCCGGCATTCGCCTGAAAAGTGCTGGTGAACTCGCCGGCATGCATTCGGTAGCTGATATCCGCGCCGTCGTTGTTCGTGACGGGCAGCACGCGATAACCCTCCAGCGGCGGCCGCACCCAAGGATAGGTAAAACCCACCTTTCGACTTTCGGTCAGCAGGAAGGACGGCAGCACCGTGCGGCCCACGCGAATGCTGAAATCCGGACTGACCTGATACTTGATGTTCGCCCACTCCACGTGCGGTTCGTAGGCGCCGTCTGCATTTTGCTCCGCGATGACTTGCACGACCGCCGAGAATTTTGACGTGAGACGGGCCGTGAGTTGAGCGGCAATCAGGCTGTCGACGGCGGGGCTCCAAGTGCGGGTGTAGCCGGCGCCATCCGGCTTGAACGTGCTGGAAGAAAAGTCCGCCTGGTCTTCGCTGGAATGAACCAGGCCGAGCGTGCCAAAGCCGCTGAATGTGAATCGCGGTGCGCCGGATTCATCATCCGCACATGCCGGCGAGGCAGACAGCGCTGCCGCGAGACACGTGATGCTGACTAACAAACGCGACATGAATCAAACGCCCGGTGGAGTGGGAATGTTCTCGCTGTCCAACCCATCTATAATCCGCGCAAGCGTAGCATCGCCATTCGGATCTAACTGTTCGTTGGCTCACAAGGAAACACACGTCCGTGCTCTCCAGAGGCAGTTTGCACCGCGGCCTGGTTCGCGTCGCAGAGCCGAAATTTCTGTTTCCCTTAATCGCCACCCTGCTTTTGGTGGTTACCTGGGGAACCACTTTTGGCGTCATCGGCGTCAAGCACGCGGCTGCCAAGCACGCCGCCGCAGTCTCGAGTCGCGAATTTTTGGACACCTACGAGGCCCAGGTCGTACGCGCTTTGCGCGAGATCGATCAGACGCTGAATCTCGTCAAGTATTGGCCCGAACGCGCAGCGGGAAATCGCACGCTTGCGGACCTCGAGGACAAGGGGCTGCTGCCTCCCGCCCTGCTGTTCGTGGTCAGCATCGTCGACGCCCAGGGCAACATAGTGGAGAGCACGCGACCGCTCGACAAACGGAATGTGGCCGACCAGGACTACTTCAGCGAACAACGGGCCAGCGATAGCTTTTTCATCGCCCGGCTGCCGAAGGGTATTACCGGAGACGTGCAGCTGCCATTCAGCCGCAGGCTGAGCGCGGCGGATGGCGGGTTCGATGGCGTGGTGGTGGTCGCGGTCGACGCTAACTATTTCGTCGCGGGTTACGAACCCACCAAGCTCGGCAAACACGGTGTGCTCGGCCTGCTCGGCGCGGATGGCATATTTCGCGTCCGGCGCACGGGAGATGCGGTGTTCTCCGGAGATGCAATCGACTATGCCGCCGCGGTCGCGGGCGGCGACGAGACGGACGTCAGAATTTCGATCGACAGCTGGGATGAGGAAAGCCGCTGGACCAGCGCGCGCGAGCTCTACGGCTTTCCACTCGCGGTGCTCGTTGGACTATCAGTGGATGAACAGATGGCCCCCGCACTGGCCCAAACGCGTGCCTACCTATGGTGGGCGGCGCTCGGCAGCGTTCTCATCGTGCTGCTCACGGGTCTTCTGGGGCGCATGAGCTGGAAGCTGGGGCAGAGCCGGCGGCGCGAAGTGGAAACCAGGATCGCTCATGCGCAACGTATCGAGTACCTGGCCTACCACGATGGGTTGACGGCGCTGCCGAACCGCAGTCTGTTCAGCAGGCTGCTGAGTCAAAGCATCGGCGATGCGCAGCTCAACAGCCGTCAATTAGCGGTCTCGTTTCTCGACCTCGACCGCTTCAAGCAGATCAACGATGCGCTCGGACATGAGGCCGGCGATCAGCTGCTGCAGGAAGTCGCCAGGCGGATCCAGGAATGCGTGCGCGACAACGACACCGTCGCCCGACTGGGGGGAGATGAATTCGTAGTGCTATTGCAGCAGATAGACGATCGCAAGGTCGCGGCGGCCGCGGCGCAGAAAATGCTGACCGCGATCGCCAGGCCCTTTTCTTTGATTGGCCAGGAGTTCCGAGTCACCGCGAGCATTGGCATCAGCGTCTACCCGCACGACGGCCTGGATGAGCAGACACTCACCAAGAACGCCGATGTCGCGATGTATCACGCGAAGGAGGGAGGCAAGAACAACTTCCAGTTCTACTCCAAAGAGTTCGATGCGCATTCCCTCGAGCGGCTGACGCTGGAATCCAGCCTGCGACACGCACTCGAGCGCAACGAGTTTCGACTGCACTATCAGGCCAAGCGGGATATCCGCAGCGGGCGCATCACCGGCATGGAAGCGCTGCTGCGCTGGGAGCATCCCGACTTGGGAACGGTGGCGCCGTTGCAGTTCATTCCGGTTGCGGAGGAAACGGGGTTGATCCTGCCGCTCGGCAAGTGGGTGCTCAAGACGGCGTGCAGTCAGAACGTCGCCTGGCAGAAGGAGGGCCTGCCGTCATTGAGCATTGCGGTCAACCTCACCGCGCGTCAGTTCTTCGATGAGCAATTGCTCGAAGACGTGAAGGCGATCCTTCTAACCACCGGCATGGCAGCAGCACTTCTCGAGCTCGAGATTGCGGAGAGCCTGCTGATCCACGACGTCGACAACACTGCGCGAATCCTGGCCGGACTCAAGACTTTGGGAGTGCGGATTGCCATCGACGATTTTGGGACCGGCTATTCGTCGCTGGCCTTGCTTCAGCGCTTCCCGCTCGACTCGATCAAGATCGATCGCGCGTTCATCCGTGACCTTACCGGCGCACCCGAAGACACCGGGCTCGCGGACGCCATCATTGCGATGGGCAGATCGCTGAGCATGACAGTGGTCGCGCAGGGTGTGGAAACACGCGAGCAGGCCGAATTCCTGCGCATCCACGCCTGCGATGAGCTGCAGGGCTTTTATTTCAAAAAGCCGCTTCCCGCGGCGCAGTTTGCGCAGCTGCTTCAGGATGAGGCTTCGGACACTGTCATCTGCACGCAGCGCGGACCGGATGTCGTTGCACCCGACGACGTGAATATCGATTAGTTCGACCGTGCGCCTGGCGTGACGGCGTGACATGACTTCGAATATCGACTGTGCGAAGGATTTTGGCCCGAATCTCGCACTCACCGTTCATGCATATCCACATCCGCATCCTGAGCATATTCGTCCTGGCCGTCTTTGCCGGCACCACTTCGGGCTGCGGGGGCGACAGCGACGGCAGAAACGCGGCGGCAGATAGTTCGTTCGCGTATTCGCCGGTCACGACCGATCAGGTCGCGCAGATGCAGGGTCTGTGGAAGGCTCGCAATCTCGAGGCCAGTGGAGTTGCCGTGTACCACGAGGACGCAGCCAATGCCGCTTACACTCTGCGCATCTACGAGCACCGGGTAAACGGCCGTCGGCATTTCGGGGTGGTCACCATCCCCAAGGCCGCCGGCGTCAGGTTTCCGGTCGTGTTGTTTGCAGATGGCCTCGACCAGGGCAACGCCAGCATGGATATGGGCCGGTGGGCGCAAGCGGCGCAGGCACGCCTGAGCCAGATCGTTTTCGTGGTGCCCGTGTTCCGCGGTCGCACGCTCATCTACAAGGGCATCAGCGTTGCAGCAGAGGGTGATTTCTGCGACGCGTACGATGGTGCCGCCGACGATTCGATCGCGCTGATGAATGTCGTCCATGCCGAAATCCCGCAGGCCGACTTCACGCGCGTGCTCGCGCGTGGTGGCAGCCGCGGTGGCAACACGGCACTCCTGATTGGCGAGCGCGACACTCGGGTCACCATGGTGTCAGCAGGTTCGGCGCCGACGGATTTTTATCGACAGGAAGTCGCCCAGCGGTATCGCGGGCAGTATCAATGTCAGTTCCTCGACGGGATGACGCACACGCAGGCGCGGGAGCGAATGATCGCGAGTTCACCGCTGCACTTTCCGACCTTGCCCAATGTCACCCGCGTGTTCATCGATCATGGGAGTGTAGATGCCGTCGTTCCAATCTGGAACGCCACGGAGATGGAAGCACGCATGAAGGCGCATGGCGTGAATGTCGATTTGCGGATCTACGAAGGCTATGGCCACGATCTGCCGCAGTCCCCGGCATGGAACCAGCGACAGATCGAAATTTATGAGGCCTTTCTCGCGCGCTGAGTCTAGTTAGAGTGGCGGTGGATACCTCATTTTCGAACCGCGCGAATCCGCGCGATCATCGCCGTGGCGTTGTAATTGGCAGGATCCAGCACCAAGGATCGTTCGTAACTTGTCAGTGCGCGGTCGTAGTCCGCGGTCTCGAAGTAGGCCTCACCCAGGCTGTCATGAGCATTGGCAGAGTTCGGATGTTCGCGGGTGTTGAGCTGGAAGATGGTCACGGCATCGGGCGCCCGCTTCGCCTTGAGATACAAATAACCCAGTCGGTGCAGGGTCCGCTCGGCAGCGCCAAAGTCATATCGTTGCCGAGGCCTGGAGCTCTCCTCGAGAAAGAACGCAATGATGTTCTGGGCCGGACCGTTTCTCATCGCGAATACCGGCACGGCTATGGGCTCGCGAGTCTCCTCGCCCAGCACCAATTCGCGAATCAGCATGTCCGCGATCGCGAGTGTCACCTCGTTGTTGTCCAGCTGATCGGTGAATACCGCAACCCCGACTCGTTTGCCAGGCGCGTACCGGATCGTTGCTCGTGAGGCGCCGCCTTCGTGGCCAATGGTCCTGATGCCGCCCACTGTCTCGAGAACGCTGCCAAGACTGTAGCCGGAAAAATTGTACTGCTCGGAGTACATCAGCTCCTCCAGGAATTCGGGCGCTACGATTGCGCCGCGATTCAACGCCCTGAATATGCGGCTCATGTCCTGGGCGGTCGATTGATAGCCGCCGGCCGCGGTCAGCAACGGCGCGCTGCGCTTTCCGTTTGCGAGGCTGGTCGCAAAAGTATTGGCTGCCCCTGCCGGCTCGAGCACATGTTTGACGACCAGACCGTGCCAGGTCGTGTGCAACTCGCGCGTCGCGATCAGCTCCGCGAGCGCGTAGCCGCTCTGGCGATAACGCGAATATTGTCCGGGTTGATAGTCCAGCGGGTATCGCTTCAAGACCTCGTAAACGTCGGCATTGCCGGAAGTGGGGTTCGAGTCGATGCGCTCGAAGTCAGGCTTGTCGACGATATCGGTGATGCCCGAGCTGTGGTTGAGCAATCGCCAAAAGGGGATCTCGCGCCAAGCTGCTGGTGAATCGGGAAGGTACTCGCCCAGCGGCTTGTTCAGGTCGAAGGCCCCGTCTGCCCGCAACGACGCGAAAACCAGGGAGGACAATGCCTTGGTGGAAGAATACAAATGACACGCGGTCTGCGCGGTATAGGGGCCCCGGCCGTCGGCTCGCATGCCATACCCATGCGCCAACAACACATCCTGCTCCACCACCGCGACGACGGCGATGCCTCGCACGCCATGAGCACGCCGGTATTTCTCGATTCGCTCATGAGTGCCCGAGCGCAGCTGCACGGCAGCGGACCCGCCCGTTGCACCAGGTGCGTCGTTGGTGTGGCCTGCGATGCCGATCAGCAGCGAAAGCGCGATCACGTGTGCACACTTCATTACTAACTACCTACGTCGTGAGAAACCGGATCTCCTGTGGACGACTGTGTACGCGTAGTAGAACACAATGTCTAGACATTCATGTCTAGTTGCCATAGGCTTGCCACATCATCTGCGGCACCATAGCCACCATGGCCAACAAGAAATCCGTCCCCCGCCCCACCGCGGCCGAGCTGGAGCTGCTGCGCGTGATCTGGCCACTCGGCGCGGCAACCGTGAAGCAGGTGCATGAGGCAGCCCTCCCGACGCGACCGGATCTGACGTATGCCACAGTGTTGCGGCTCATGCAGATCATGCATCGCAAGCGCCTGTTGAAGCGCGACGACACTGAGCGCTCGCACGTCTATGCACCCGCGCAGCGGCAGGAATCGACGCGTACTCAGCTGCTGACAGAATTGATTCAGAAGGTCTTCGCCGGATCCGGAAAGAATCTGGTCATGGCCGCCTTGCGCGATCACGTCAGCGAGCAGGACCGCAGAGAGATCCAGCACTTGTTGGACGGCGAAAAGAAGTGAGTACTCACGTAGTGGCCCTCGGGTGGGCATTGGTCGACTTCGTCTGGCAGGGAGCGTTCATTGGCCTGGTGACGGCAGCGCTGCTCATGGCGATGCGCAACGCCAGCGCGGAGGCTCGCTATGCCGTCGCGTGCGTCAGCTTGGGGTGCTGCGCCGCGCTGCCCGTTTTCGCCATGTGCGTCGATTCTTCGAGCGCAGCGCTGGCGTTGATTTCATTCCTCGATACTGTTGGGTTTCCGCTCCCGTCCGAGGTGTCGTGGCGAACGGCGCTGCCAGAATATCTGCCGGGACTCATCGCGCTCTGGGCAATTGGTTTCGCGGTGCTCCTGACGAGACTCGGCCTCGGCCTCGCATGGGTACAGCGCATGCGCGATACCGCGCCGGAACCGATGATCGTTGAAGCACATTGGCAAGCGCGGCTCGATCAGCTCGCGCGAAGACTTCGCCTGCGACGTCGCGTGCCCTTGCAGACGCTGACCGGTCCTGGCACTCCGATGACGATCGGCTGGTGGCGACCGGTGGTGCTGGTCCCTGTGTCGATGTTTGCTCGAATGCCGGTCCAGTTGCTCGACGCCCTGCTCGCCCACGAGCTTGCCCACATCAAGCGGCATGACTATCTGATCAACGTGATCCAAAGCTGCATCGAAGCCTTCTTGTTCTACCATCCGGTTGTCTGGTGGTTGTCCCGGCGAATACGCGTGGAGCGAGAACACATCGCCGATGGAATCGCGGCGGGCGCGATCCGCGAGCCACGCAACCTTGCGTTGGCGTTGCAGCAGCTCGAGACTCTGGGCGCAACTGTACCCGAGTTGTCCGCCGTCCATCTCGCGGCCGGCGCGCGCGGTGGGGACCTGCTGTTGCGGATCCAGCGGCTGGTCGAACCCGGTAAACGTGCGCTCACCTGGCACATCGTTTTACCGGTCGTCGGCCTGGGCGTGATGTTCCTCATGGGCAACGCCTATCTAGTACACCAGCCGCGCTCACACACCGGCGCCGATGCTGCGACGTTGGAGGGGTCGCATGGACAGAGACGCGAGATGGAATCTCGCGTCGAGCGCCTGCAGCCAGCTTTCAGCGATGCCGAACGAGCGTCGCTGGAGCGCAATGTCGAGGAGCTGATGGCGGCTACTTGAACGGGCCAAACAATGTCCGCGCGAGGGTTGTCTAATCGTAAGTCCCGATGCCGCAGATCATCTTCAGTGATCCGTCTGGTTCTCGCCGCCACAGGCGGATGTTCTTGCCCGTGTTGACGCCGGAACTGTCGCCATTGCGCCAATGGGCGACATGGCTCGCGTATTCGATGATGAATCGTCCAGCCGGGTCGATCGCATCGTTACGGATATCGAGCTTCTCGAATACGGTCGGCCCCCGCACGTGCTGCGACAAGTATTCGTCGATGGCCACTCGTCCCTGCACGATCCCGTGTTGGTTGGCCAGGAGCACGGCATCATCGGCGAAAAATCGTGACCAGACCTTATCGTCGCCCTGCGTGATCGCGACCTCATGCAGCTTGTTGAGCGCTGCCAATTCGAAACTCAGATTGTCCTTTATCGGTACGTGGGCTTCGAGTGCAATCCGGACGCTGGGAACATTGCTGAATCTCAGATCGCTCGCGATGTCCAGATATCGGTCGGTGTTCCAGACATGCGTGATCAGACTCACCGGCTTACCGGCCATCTGCTCCCATATGTCCATGTAACCTCCGCTGATTTCGTGCGAGGCGGTGCTGCTCCGTACGGTCAGTGTCATAGTGAAGCGGCCGACTTCTATCTGTCTCGATCCCAGGTCATAGGTCTTCACCTCGTCCCTTTGGTATTTCCGGACGTCAAAACGTTCGAACAGGGCGGTGTGGTACGCCCGCGCACTGTCTCGGCCGAAGACCGAACCATGGTATGGAGGCATCAGTCGGACGTTCTCGGAGTAGCGGCTCACAATCCGATCTACTCTTTCATCGAGAACCGCTCGCGCAATTTCAGACCGGTACGCCGCAAGCCAGTCGCGATGCCCAGCCGGGACTGACGCCTCGACCGCGAAGACCGGGTGCAATAGGAGCATCGAGAGCAGGCCCGAGATCAAACAGCAATCAATGAGTCGTTTCACGAGGGTGCCCTGGGTTGGGAGCGACGGAATTCGCCATCGACTCTCCGATACAGACCACCGGTTGTCGTCCAATCCGGCCGGATAGAACGCGTTCGGAGATTGCTCAGACGTTTTGCAGGTCTTATCTTGCGATCGAGCCCGATCTGAACAACCTATGACCACCCTGCAGTCTTCCCTTTACGTCATCGCAATCACCAGCTGCCTGTTTTACCTGTTCGTTGCGCGCCAACGCGCCAGCGAGCAGCCGCGGCAAACCTATCGTTACCTGATCGCGTACTTGCTGCTGGAAGCCGGCAAGTTCGCGCTCGAATGGTTGATGCTGCAGCCGGAATCGCCCGGCAAGTCGCTCTGGCTGGGCTTGCTCATGGCTTCGTCGCTCCTGATGGCGCCCTGCGTGTGGTTGTTCGCCCGTGAGATCACGGAAGGCGCCGCGCCTCAGCTTCGATCCCTTCCGAAAAGCCACTTTGCCGTCGTCGCGATCGGCGTGGCCCTGGCATTGCCGCTCATCCAGCGCAGTTACTGGGGTCCGCACTTTGGAGATCCTGCGGATCCGGCCGGCCCGGTGCACAAGCTCGTCATCCAGGTATCGATGGCGCTGTGCGCGCTGCTGTTTCTGATACAGGTTCCATACTATTTGCGAGCCTGTTCGCGAATCCTCATTCGCCATGTCAACCAATCGAAGGCGTTGCTTTCGAACATCGAGCCACAGCCGCTCAATGCCTTGCGCCTGCTCATCCTGGTGGCCTTCGCGAACTGGATCGTCAGCCTGTTTCGCGTGATGCACTGCATGCTGCTGGGCGTGGATACCGGCCTGGGAGTGGTCTTCGCGTTGTTGGAAGCCGGTGCGACGGTCGCCATCGTGTTCAACCTGGCACGCCAAACTACCAGGTTCAGCTTCGAAGAACGTGAGCTCGCACGTGAGCTGCTCGAATCGGCGGACGAAGCGGCCACCCCGACGAAGTACGCGAGATCCTGCCTCGATGAACCGACCCGTGCTCGCGTCCGTCGCAAGCTCGATCAGGCATTCTCTGGCGACATGCACCTCGACAACCGGCTCACTTTGCACGGACTGTGCCTGCACATGCGGGAGAAGCCCCACTACGTGTCGCAGGTCATCAATCAGGACCTCGGAACGAGCTTCTGCGATCTGATCAATCGACAGCGCATCGAGAGTGCGAAGGCGGCTCTCGATGCATTTCCCGGGAAGGCGGTGCTGGCAGTCGCGCTGGAAGCTGGTTTCAACTCCAAGTCGACTTTCAATACGGCGTTTCGCCAGCATGCCGGAATGACGCCCACGCAGTTTCGGCGTGCGCGCAAAACCCTCGATGCCAGCGGCGCGGGCCAGCGCACTGATTCTAACTAGATGGCGGAGCACGAACGGCGCCATCCAGCAGCTCGCCACGCGCGAGATTCCGGTGAGCGCGGGCACGTGGTACGACCTGCGCGTGGAAGTGGTGAGTGGCCTCACGCGCGTGTTCGTGAACGACGAGCTGCAGTTTTCGACCAACGCCGATCTAGAGCCGACTACCAATGTAGTTCGTCCGATACCGATGGGCCAGGTGGGGCTCGTCACCTACGAGGCCACCGCGGACTTCGATGATTTCCGGACCTATCAACCGTAGCCACCGACACCGCGTTGGAGCGGCTCTAACTCCTTGAGCCGGAGGCCACGAGCAGCTCGTCCAGCTGTCCGAATGTCTCGCCCATCGCATCCGCGGCGCCGGTACCGGCAGCGTCGAGCGCTTCCTTCGAGGGGTAGAGCTCGTGCACGACGAGATGCGTCTTGCCGTCCCTCTCCTCGAACGTCACCGTCGTGATGGAGCCGTTCTCACCCGCTTCCTCGTTGGTCCACGCCAGGCGCGAGGGCGGCGTCACGTCCGTGTACCGGCCGTAGAAGTCCATGCCTTCGCCGAAGTTGAGACGGTACTTTCCGCCGACGCGAACGTCCATCTCGCAGGACACCAGGGTCATGCCCATCGACTTCGGCACCCACCACTGCCTGAACAGCTCGGGTTTGCTCCACGCCGCGAATACGATGCGAGCCGGGGCATCGAAAGTGCGCGTGACCACCAATTCCCGATCGGACTTGCGCTCGACAGTCGTGTTCTTCTTCATGGCGTCAGACCCCGCGTCTCTTCTTGCGTGCATCGATCTTCTCCTGCCGCTTCAAGACTTCGACGACCCTGTCCAGCTCGTCGAAGCGCGCGCTCCACAACCGGCGCCACTTCTCGATCCACGCCGCTTCCTCCTCGAGCCGGCGCGGACCGAGGGTGCAGGTGCGCACGCGGCCCACCTTCTCGGTGCTGACCAGGCCGACATCCTCGAGCACGTCGATGTGCTTCTTCATGCCGGTGAGGGTGAACTCGAAGCGATCGGCGAGCTCGGTGATGGAAGCGTCCGCGCGCGCGAGTTGCTCGAGGACACCGCGGCGGGTGACGTCCGAGAGCGCGGCGAACGAGGTGTCGAAGCGGGCAGAGTTATACTGAACCATGTGGTTCAGTATGAGACGAGCCGGCGCGGCGCGCAAGAGTGGGCGAAACGAAGGCGATCTGCGATTTTCTTCAGCATGGATCCAAAGCTGAAGGCGGTTTACACACCTCGCTCACCTTCTGAGCGGCTGGCTTCCGAAGCCACGCCACTGCAGTTCTAAACGGATACGAAAAACCGAAGTGACGTCACGCGAACACGGTGAGGAGTTGGTGGCGGTATGAACGCATCTTTGCGTTTCGCCATGCCGGCCACTTCTACTTTCCCGCTTTCCAATTCTCAAATGGAGCACCCAAGCCGCTCGTAAGGCGGCTGCTCAAGCTTGTTCAGCCGGAGTATGGTTGGCACGCCATGGACTGGTTTGTCGGCGCCAACGCCTGGCTCGACGACCGTTCGCCCGTGAAGCTGCTGGATTCTCAGCCCGATGAAGTCGTCCAAGCCGCAGAGCATGCCAAAGATCGCATCAGCGATTGACCGGGCCCTCGTGGATAGGCTTTCTAAAGAGCGGCACGATCTCGACCTGATGGACGAAAGCCTTTCTATCTTATAGGCGAAGAGAAGACGGATTCGCGAAACCCTTAGCCGCTGGATGGGCAGGCATTGGCAGGAATCGTGGAAGATAAATGAGCCTGCGGCCGCTTCCGATACTGACGATACCTAGCGGCGAGCCTGGCGCCGCAACACAAATTTGGGGCAAAAGCCGCGCGAACTCGCGGGGCCAAACGCCACTTTGAGTCCGCACATCACGTAAGTAGCTGTCTTGAAAGGCCAACAGCCGAAATGTACAGGGATTGCGCAAGTCGAAACGCAATGCTAATGTCAATTACAACGTCAAGGAGTCCGTCATGGCATCAAGAGACATCGCTGAGATTTCAGTGCCGCGGCAACTGCGCCCTGTTCCGGATCCGCTAGGCCTTTTCATTCGTGCCGGTAGAAACGACCAGGCAGCTTTGCTCGATCTGGTTGCGCGAGGAGACGCTCAATTCTTTGGCGTTGTAATCGATGCACCCGCGGTCAAACGACAAAAAGAGCTCCGCGAGCGAATTTCTGCGGCGCGAATGGATGTAATCCTAGACCCGCGAACACAACCGTGCGCAACGCTCGGCGGCCGCAGCGCGGAGATCGCCGAACTACCGTGGGCGCTTCCTCGAGCTCATGTGCCTTCTGACTTTGAAGGCGATGCGGGTCGACGACGAATTGAGCAGATCGGTGCATACGCTTCGGAGTACGGGTTCACACAGGTGATGGCTCCGACTCACCTTCTTGTTGATGGTCACGATCCCTGGCTCGAAATTGACGTTGAGGCGACGAAGCAATTGCGTTCGTATCTCAATCGATCCGGACACAGGGAGATGCAGATTCTCTACTCGTTGGCGATTCCCTATTCCGTATTGAGAGACGATTCCGAAAGGGACGCCATCATCGACGCACTCAAAGGCGTTCCCGCTGACGCGATCTGGCTTCGAGTAGATGGACTCGGCAGAGACGCGACTGCGAACGCTGTGAGGAACTACATTCAAGGCACGGCTGACTTTCAAAGGCTTGAGTTACCGATAATTGCCGACGGACTCGGCGGGCTTGCCGGCCTGTCGCAGCTCGCCTTCGGCGCCGTTGGAGGAATCGCGCACGGTGTCACCTTCGGTGAACGGGTCGACACCTCCAGTTGGAAACGCCCACGGACCCAAGGCGGCTTTGGCCCTTCGCGCGGCGTCTATTTGCCTGATCTTGATTTGATGCTCGAGCCGGCCGTTGTCAGACAGATTCTCGACTCCTCGACTCGCGCAAAGAGCTTGCTGGGCTGCAGAGATACGAGGTGTTGCCCTCGCGGGCTCGTCGATATGACTGAAGATCCAGCCCGTCACTTTCTTGTTCAACGAATGAAGCAATTGGCGGCCATTGGGCGAGTCCCGCGGGCGCAGCGAGCTTCGGCATTCGTCGAGGAGTTTGTTCGCCCGGCGAGTGATTCCCTGGTGCAGGCAACCAATTGGAAGTCGTTGGATCAGGATTTGCTGAAGAAGCTGAATCGGCAGCGACGTCGCATCGATGCTTTACGTATCGCGCTGGTTGAAGACGTGCAGGCATCTACGTGGCAGCCCGCCCAAGTACCCAAGACCCGGCGTGCCCGCGATCACCGTGCAGGCATTTGAATGCTCTCAGACTAATTATGGCGTTTGGTTGAGATATTTTTTGTGCCCACAATTTGAGTCGGAGAAGTCAATATGAATGCAAACGTCATCGCTCGAAAACTCGAGTCGCTTCAACAGAAAGGAGCCATCCGTTCTGTTGATGTCGCAAACGTATTGCAGATTCGCCCTGAGACAGTGTCGCGCTGGAATCAAGGGAAGGCCTTTCCGCGCGGCAATGCCGAGCGGACATTGTTAGATTTGGAGTATGTCGTTGAGCAATTGGCTGATTTGTACGAACCAACCGAAGCACGCATGTGGCTCTTCGCCAGGCAAAAGCAACTTAACGGCGAAACTCCAGCCGCACTAATCCAGCAAGGCCGAACAGAAGAAGTCATCACGGTCATTAAGCAATTGCTTGAAGGCGTTTTTCTCTGAAGCACTTCACGCAAACCATCTGGGCCGTTGACACGTGCTTCACGACCGAGAGCTGCTAGACAAGCTGGCCGCATGCAAACCTTTCTCCTTTGAAGGAGAAGTGTTTCGCGCAACTCGGCGAGGGCTCGATCCTCTCACCCCCTCGGTAATGGGAGGCAGATGGATGGTTCCAGGAACTACTCCCGTCCTCTATACGAGCTGCACGCGCGATGGCGCGCTTGCTGAATTGACGTATCACTGGAGCAAACAAGACCCTCCGCCATCGAAGCCCGCGATACCCCCGGCGGCCACTCAACTTCCCCCACCTGTGGCCACTTGAACTTCCTCCACCCCTGAACTGATCGCGCGCCGAAGTCGGCGCCAGGGATCGATAGCG
>JAYTOI010000196.1:0-12796 GCA_043747875.1 Pseudomonadota bacterium
CCAGCGCGCGCGCGCCTCCTCCCACTCCTCGCCAACGGGAGCCCGTGGCGTGGCCGCGAGATATTCGAACGTGGTGGCGTCGGGCGCGATCATGCCGGCGCGCGCGCCGCCTTCGATCGACATGTTGCAGACCGTCATGCGGCCCTCCATCGTCATCTCCCGGAACACGTTGCCGCGGTACTCGATGACGTGACCCATGCCGCCGCCCGTGCCGATCTTGGCGATGATGGCGAGCACGACGTCCTTCGGCGTGACCCCCGGCTGCAGCGTGCCGTTGACGTTCACGGCCATCGTCTTCGGGCGGGTCTGCGGAAGGGTCTGCGTGGCCAGCACGTGCTCGACCTCGCTGGTGCCGATGCCGAAGGCCAACGCGCCGAACGCGCCATGCGTCGACGTGTGGCTGTCACCACACACGATGGTTTTGCCGGGCTGGGTGATGCCGAGCTCGGGACCGATGATGTGCACGATGCCGCGCCGCGCATCCTGCAGGTTGAACAGCTCGACGCCGAACTCCGCGGTGTTGATTTCGAGCTGCCTGACCTGATTCGCGGCGGAGTCGATGGAGATCGGCACGCCGCCGAACACCTGCTCGGTGCGTGTGGGTGTGGAATGGTCCATCGTGGCCAGCGTGAGATCGGGCCGGCGCAACTTGATGCCGCGCGTCCGCAACTCGGTGTACGCCTGCGGCGTCGTGACCTCGTGCGTGAGATGCAGGTCGATGAAGAGGACGGCGGGAGTTTCAGCGGTCTCCGGAACGACCACGTGGTCGTTCCAGACCTTCTCGAACATTGTTTGCGGAGCGTTGGGCATCTAACTTCGTAGTGGGTGGTCGGGGTGAAGGGTGGCCGGGGAGATGGGGGACAGTCCCCTAGCTAACTGCGGTCTTCGTGCGCATCAGCCGACTACCGCCGCGCGCGGGGCGTTCATGTCGACATAGTCGAGCCAGCCCCACTTGTCCGGGCCGCGACCCTGCACGAGCGCGAAGTACGCGGACTGCAGTTTCGCGGTGATCGGCCCGCGCTTGCCGTTGCCGATCTGAATGGCATCGACTGAACGGATGGCGGCAACTTCGGTGGCGGTGCCGGTGAAGAACAGCTCGTCCGCGAGATAGAGCATCTCGCGCGGGATCGCCATCTCGCGCACTTCGATGCCAAGCTCCTTGGCGAGCGTCATGATCGTATGGCGCGTGATGCCGTTGAGCAGCGAATGCGCGATGCCGGGCGTGTACAACACGCCGTCCTTGATGATGAACAGATTCTCGCCGGCGCCCTCGCTGACCGTACCATCCGACGAGAGGCCGATGCCCTCGACGAACCCGAGACGCTTTGCCTCGAGGCCGATCAACTGGCTCGAAAGATAGTTGCCGCCGGCCTTGGCCATGGCGGGGATGGTATTCGGCGCGACGCGTTGCCACGACGACACGCACACGTCGACGCCTTCATCTTCGGCGGCGCCGAGGTACTTGCCCCATTCCCACGCAGCGATCGCCACCTCGACCGGCGGGTCGATCTTCGGCACGACGCCGATCTCGCCGTAGCCCCGGAACGCGACCGGCCGTAGATAGGCGCCGCGCGCGAGGCCGTTCTGCGCGATGACTTCGCGGCAGCCGTGATTGATCTGCTCCTCGCCGAAGGGCAGGTTGATGCGATAGATCTTGGCCGAGTCGAACAGGCGCTTGGTGTGATCCTTCAGGCGAAAAATCGCCGGGCCGCGCGGCGTCTCGTAGGCGCGTACGCCCTCGAACACCGACGAGCCATAGTGCAGCGCGTGCGAGAGCACGTGCACCGTGGCTTTTTCCCAAGGCACGAGTTTGCCGTTGAACCAGATGTACTTCGTTGCGGGTATGGGCATGGATCTGAGCTCCGAATTTGTTAGACCGCAGTTTGGGCGACGCGCGTGCGGGCGAGCGTCGCGGACGCGAGCTCGATGCGATTGATCACTTCGAGAAAGGCCTGGGTCGCCGACTCGACGATGTTCGTACTGACGCTGGAGCCGCGATAAGTGCGCTGATTGTACTCCACGTACACCAGCGCCTCGCCCTGGGCGTCTTCACCGGCCGAAACGCTGCGTACTTCGAACTTGCGCAGCACCACCTGCACTCCGGTGGCGCGCTCGATGGCCTTGAGCGCGGCGTCCACGGGGCCGTCGCCCGTGGCACGCATCTCGATCCTGCGTCCATCGCGATGCGCGAGGTTCACCGTAGCTTCGGCCCCTTGCTTGCCCCGACTTGGCCCGTCCGAGAGCGTACGCAGGTTTTCGAGCGACCACGGGCCGGTGGCCGAGTGCTCGGCGAGCAGCACGAGCGCTTCGATGTCGCCGTCGTAGAGCTCCTTCTTCTTGTCCGCGAGCGCCTTGAATTCCTCGAACACGCGTGCGAACTCGACGTCGTCGAGTTCGAAGCCCAGCTCCCTGATGCGGTCGCGCAACGCATGACGGCCGCTGTGTTTGCCGAGCACGAGCGACGAGCGCGACAGACCCACGTCCTGCGGACGCATGATTTCGTAGGTCGAATGATGCTTCAGCATGCCGTGCTGATGAATGCCGGACTCGTGCGCGAACGCGTTCTCGCCGACGATGGCCTTGTTGCGCGGGATCGGCACGCCCACGATGTTCGCCAGCATGCGCGACGTCGGATAAAGCCGGGTCGTGTCGATCTTCGTGTCGAGATTGAAGAACGCGTCGCGTGTCTTCATGGCCATCACGACTTCCTCGAGCGAGCAGTTGCCCGCGCGTTCTCCGATGCCGTTGATGGTGCACTCGATCTGGCGCGCGCCGGCGACCACGGCCGTCAGGCTGTTTGCAACCGCCATGCCGAGATCGTCGTGGCAGTGCACCGACAGGCGGATCTTGTCGATGCCGCGCACGTTCTTGCGCAGATAGCGAAACAGCTCCGCGAACTCGTCGGGCACGGAGTAGCCGACGGTGTCGGGGATGTTCACCGTGGTGGCGCCGGCCTCGATGACCGCCTCCACCACCTGCGTGAGGAAATCGAGCTCGGTTCGCGACGCATCCTCGGGCGAGAACTCCACGTCCTCGCACAGCTCGCGCGCGAACTTCACGCCCTCGACCGCCAACTTGATGATCTCTTCCTGCGCCATGTTGAGCTTGAACTGGCGATGGATCGCGCTGGTCGCGAGGAACACGTGGATGCGGCGATTCGCCGCCGGCGCGATCGCCTTGGCAACGTGCGTGATGTCGTCGCGATTGCAGCGCGCGAGGCCGCAGATGATCGGTCCCTGCACCTCGCGCGCCACCGCATTCACGCTCTCCCAGTCGCCGCGCGACGCTGCCGGAAAGCCCGCCTCGATGACGTCGACGCCCAGATCCGCGAGCGCGCGTGCCACGCGAAGCTTCTCGGGCTGCGCCATGCTGCAGCCAGGCGATTGCTCGCCGTCACGCAGCGTGGTGTCGAAGATCATCACTCGTTCGCGTTGCGACATGGGTTCCCCCGATGCGTTGCCGATGTAGTTAGCGGCCCTGCTCCAGCCACGGCATGCGCGCGCGCAGCGCCTTGCCGACCGATTCCATCTGGTGATCGAGATCGGCCTGCATGAGCTTGTTGTACTCCTTGCGGCCGCCGGCATTCTCCGCGATCCACTGCTTGGCGAATGTGCCCTTCTGGATCTCCTTGAGGATCTTGCCCATCTCTTTCTTGGTCTTGTCGTTGACGATGCGCGGGCCGCGCGTGAGGTCGCCGTACTTCGCCGTGTCCGAGATGTACTTGTGCATCTTGGTGAGGCCGCCTTCGTGCAGCAGGTCGACGATGAGCTTCAGCTCATGGAGACACTCGTAGTACGCCACTTCGGGTTGATAGCCGGCTTCGACCAGCGTCTCGAAACCTTTGAGCACGAGATCGCTCGTGCCGCCGCAGAGCACGGCCTGTTCGCCGAACAGGTCCGTCTCGGTCTCTTCCGCGAACGTGGTCTCGAGGACGCCGCCGCGCGTGCCGCCAATGCCGTGCCCGTAGGCGAGCGCCTTCGCGAACGCCGCGCCGCTCGAATCCTGAAATACCGCGATGAGCGCGGGCACGCCGCGTCCCTGCTGATACTGGCGGCGGACGAGATCGCCCGGACCCTTGGGCGCGATCAGCACGACATCGAGATCCTCGCGCGGCTTGATCTGCTTGAAGTGAATGTTGAAGCCATGCGCGAAGAGCAGGGTGGTGCCTTTCTTCAGCGAGTCCGCAACCTGCGCATAGAGATCTTTCTGCGCGAGATCCGGCACCAGCATCGCGACGAGGTCCGCGCCCTTGGCGGCTTCGATGGGCTCGGCGACCTTGAGGCCGTCCTTCTTCGCCTTCTTCCAGCTGTCGCCTTTCTTGCGGACGCCGACGACGACGTCGTGTCCGCTGTCCTTCAAGTTGAGGGCGTGCGCGCGGCCCTGACTGCCATAACCCAGGATCGCGATCCGGGCTTTCTTCAGCGCCTTCTTGTCCACGTCTTTGCCCGAATACAGCTTCGTCATTGTCGACTCCATTGTTTAAAAACACAGAAAAAACCCCGCATCGGCTCTGGGCCGGTGCGGGGTTTTTGGTGATTCGCCTTGTTTAAGACTTGGCAGGCGTCCCGCACCGGCTACTCCCAGGAAGGAGCAGGGGGAGGGATACGAGTACGAGCACGTCGCGCGCGAGTGTCGCGCCGCTGACTTTCACGTCGTACTTAAAGATCTGAGCCTGCATACAATGCGCGCGATAGCACCACAGCCATTGGCCTATTGTCAACGCGAGATCCGTGCGAAGAAGCGCCTGTGATTCAGCGCGTACCGTTGCGAATCCATTAAGATTTTATCGTGAGCTCCCACCTCTTGAATGAATCCGAATCGGCCGGGGCGCGTCCCATCTGGCTGGTCGGCGAACAAGGCCTCGGAACCTGGCTCGAGATGCAGCCTCCGGCGGCGCGTGCCTGGGCGCGCGCGCAGGGCTTCCAGGCCGAGAAGCAGAAGCTGTTGCTGATCCCCACCGCGACGGGCGACGGCATCGCGGGTGCGGCGCTGGGTCTCGGACCCGTGACTGATCTGAGCGAGCCGACGATCTGGACTTCGGTGAGCCTGCCCGATCGGCTGCCGCCGGGGCGCTATCGATTTGCCGGAACGTTCAGCGCCGTCGGCGCCACGCAACTGACGCTGGGCTGGGAGTACGGCTCCTATCGGTTCGCGCGCTATCGCAAGCCTGTCGCGGAGTTGCCCGCGCTGGTGGCGCCCGCGGGTACCGATCTCGAATACGTGCGGCTCGCCGCCGAGGCGCTGGGCGAGGCGCGCGATCTCATCAATACGCCGGCGAACGATCTCGGCCCCGCCGAGCTCGGCGAGGCCGTACAGCGTCTGGCGCTGCAGCATGAAGCGGAGTGCCGGATCATCGTTGGCGAAGAGCTGCTGCGGCAGAATTACCCACTCATATATGAAGTAGGTAAGGGCAGTGCGCGCGAGCCGCGGCTGATAGATCTGCGCTGGGGCAAGAAGGGCGCGCCGCTGGTCACGCTGGTCGGCAAGGGCGTCTGCTTCGACACCGGCGGACTCGACATCAAGCCGTCCTCGGGGATGATCCTCATGAAGAAGGACATGGGCGGAGCGGCGTTGACGATTGCCTTGGCGCGCATGCTCATGGGCGCGGATGCTCCGGTGCAGTTGCGGCTGCTGATTCCTGCGGTGGAGAACAGCATCTCGGGTCGTTCGTACCGTCCGGGCGACATCCTGCGCTCGCGCCTGGGGCTCACGGTCGAGATCGGCAACACCGACGCGGAGGGCCGGCTGGTACTCGCGGATGCGCTTGCCGAGGCCGATCGAGAGCAGCCGCAGTTGTTAGTCGATCTTGCGACGCTCACGGGCGCGGCGCGCGTCGCGCTCGGGCCCGAGCTGCCGGCTATCTATTCGACCCCGGCCGAGCTCGCGATGCAGCTGCGCCACGTCGGCGAACAGGAAGCGGATCCGATGTGGCCCATGCCGCTGTGGGCCGGCTATGACGATGACCTTGCGAGCCGCGTCGCCGATCTCAACAACGTTTCGAGCACCGCGTTCGCAGGCTCGATCGTCGGCGCGCTGTTCCTCAAGCGCTTCGTCACGCGCACGCGCAACTGGCTGCACGGCGACGTCTATGCGTGGAACGCCAAGGAGCGGCCGGGCCGCCCCGTGGGCGCGGACCCGCACACGGTTCGCGCGCTGTATCGCCTGATCCGGCAGCGGTTCGGCTAGATCATGAAGCAGTTTTCGCGCGCGCGCCGCCCGGCGGAGACGAGCCGCGGCGCGGAAGCCGCGTTCCGGCGCGAAATCGCGCCCTGGGCCTTGCTCGGCCTCACGCTCGGGCTCGTCGAAGGGGCAACCGCGGGGGTACTCATCAAGAAGACCTTCGCGAGCGCTGCCGACCCGTGGATCGTGAATCTCGCGGTCGCGTTCGTCAGCGGCGCGCCGGCGCTGTCCAACGTCGTGAGTTTCGTGTGGGCGAACCTCGCGCACGGGCGCGCGCGCATCGGGCTCATGGTCGGCCTGCAGGCCGGGTTCGCGGTGCTGGTCGGGTTGTTAGGCGTCGCGCCGCGCGCGCTCGGCGGCCTGGCGTTCGCGGTGGTGTCCATTCTCGTCGCGCGCGTGGTCTGGACCGGATTGCTGACCGTGCGCGCGGCGATCTGGAGTGCGAACTATCCGCGGCAGTCGATCGGCCGCTACACGGGTCGCATAGTCATCGCGAGCTCGCTGGCCGTCGCGCTGGCCGCGACGCTGGCCGCCTGGACGCTCGACACCGGCCGCGTCGATTCGCGCTGGCTGTATGGGGCCGGTGCCGCGGCCGGATTGATCGCGGCCTGGCTCTACCGCGCGGCTCGCGTGCGGCGCGAGTTTGCCTTGCTCGCGGAGGAGAACGCGGTGGCCGGCCGCAGCGAGCCGTTCAGCCTGCGCATGCTGGCGGAGATCCTGCGCGCCGACCCGCACTTTCGCGAATACATGTTCTGGATGGGCGTGTTCGGCGGCGGCAACCTCATGCTGACCTCGCAACTCGTCGTCATCTTCAGCGAGCACCTGCACCTGGCCGCGAGCCTGCAGATCGCACTGCTATCGGTGGTGCCGCTCGGACTGTTGCCGGTGTTCGTGCCGTTCTGGGCGCGCATGTTCGATGAGGGACACGTGGTCGAATATCGCGCGCGCCAGAGTTGGGCGCTGGTCGCCGCGGTCGCGCTGTTGACGATCGGTGCATTGATCGGGTGGCTGCCGCTGCTGTGGGCAGGCGCGGTCGCGCTGGCTTTTTCCTACGCGGGTTCGAACCTCGGGTGGAATCTCGGGCACAATGATTTCGCATCGGTCGGGCGCGCGCAGCACTACATGGGCGTGCACGTCACGCTGACGGGCGTGCGCGGCGCGATCGCGCCGCCGGCAGGCATACTCATCTACCAGTGGATCGAGTCGCTCGCGCCGGGGGCGGGCGTGTATTCGCTGGTGTTGCCGCTGGTCTTCGTGACGGTGGGAGCCATGGGTTTCTCGCATATGCGGCGCGTGATGCGCGCCGCGTCTGGTCAGTCGGTTAGTTAGAGGGAGCGACGATGACGAAGAAGGCAAAGGTCGTGGACACGCGGCGTTATTCGCGGCTGGTGGTCGATGGAGCGAAACAGACGCCTTCGCGCGCCATGCTGCGCGCGGTCGGATTCCAGGACGCGGACTTCGAGAAGCCGCAGATCGGCATCGCCTCCACCTGGGCCAGCCTCACGCCCTGCAACATGCACATCAACGAGCTCGCGACGGAGGCCATCGCCGGCGCCGACGGGGCCGGCGGCAAGGGCGTGCTGTTCAACACCATCACGGTCTCGGACGGCATCTCGATGGGCTCACCCGGCATGCGCTACTCGCTGGTGTCGCGCGAGGTCATCGCCGATTCCATCGAGACGGTGGTCGGCGCCGAAGGATTCGACGGCTTCGTGGCCATCGGCGGATGCGACAAGAACATTCCGGGTTGCGCGATGGCGATCGCGCGCCTCAATCGTCCTGCGGTGTTTGCGTACGGCGGGACGATCCGTCCGGGCGCAAAGCGGCGTGACATCGTTTCGGTGTTCGAGGCAGTCGGCGGTCACGCGGCCGGTCGCGTGTCCGACGCAGAGCTGCTCGAGGTCGAGCGCACGGCGATTCCAGGCCCGGGAAGCTGCGGCGGCATGTACACCGCGAACACGATGGCCTCGGCGATCGAGGCGCTGGGCCTGTCGCTGCCTGACAGCTCCGCGCAGGAGGCCGTGGGTCCGGAAAAACGCAGCGATTGCCGACGCGCCGGCGCGGCCGTGGTCGAACTGGTGCGCGCGGGGATCACGCCCGCGGACATCCTCACGAAGAAAGCATTCGAGAATGCGATCACGGTGACGATCGCGCTCGGCGGCAGCACCAACGCAGTGCTTCACCTGCTTGCAATCGCGCACGCCGCCAGGGTCAGATTGGGACTACAGGACTTCACGCGCATCGGCAAGCGAGTTCCCTTGCTCGCCGACGTGCGTCCGAGCGGACGCTATTTAATGTCTGAGCTCATCGCAATCGGTGGAATCCAACCCTTGATGAAACGTTTGCTCGACGCGGGGCTTCTGCACGGTGCGTGCCTCACCGTCACCGGCCGCACGCTCGCCGAAAATCTGCGCGACGTCGCGGACTATCCGCCGGGGCAGGACATCATTCGTCCGCTCGATGCGCCGATCAAGAAAGACAGTCATCTCGTCGTGATGAACGGCAATCTCGCGCCCGAGGGCGCAGTGGCGAAGATCTCAGGCAAGGAAGGTCTGCGCTTCGCAGGTACGGCGCGTGTGTTCGACGGCGAAGAGCGCGCGACTGCGGCGATTCTCGCGGGCAAAGTGAAACCGGGCGATGTGGTGGTGATCAGATACGAGGGACCGCGCGGCGGTCCCGGCATGCGCGAAATGCTGAGTCCGACGGGCGCCATCATGGGCCGTGGCCTCGGCGACAAAGTGGCTCTCATCACCGATGGGAGATTCTCCGGTGGCAGTCATGGATTCGTGGTTGGACATATCTCTCCGGAAGCGGCACTCGGCGGGCCGATCGGAATGCTTCGGGACGGCGATCGAATCCAGATTGATGCGGTGAAACGCACGCTCGACGTCGACGTGAGCGCAGCGGAATTTCGCAAGCGCCGTGCGAAGTGGAAGGCACCGAAACCGTACGCGACCCAGGGTGTGCTCGCGAAGTACGCGCGCGATGTGTCAAGCGCTTCGCTTGGCGCGGTGACGGATTGACCGCCATTATGCTGAACCCGTCGCAAACAGAATTGTTGTCAGGCCGGTGTCCTGCGGGTACAGTTCGGCGGCTTTGGACCGGCGCCAGAGCTCAAAACGTTAATCTGAATACTGAATTGGTCTGCTCGCAAACAAGAGACGGACTAGGGGACGGCAGGACAAACGGTTGCACTGGTCGGGAAGCTTGGTTACTTTCCGCCACCGCGTTTGACCACCGTTAGCTTTCACTCGCGCCACGGGAACACATGGCCGCCAACGTACAAGATTCGACTTTTTTCACCCGTCGCGGCGTCGTCCTCGTCGGGATCATCGCGTTCCACGTTTTGCTGGCCTATGCACTCGCTTCGGGCCTCGCGCAAAAAGTGGTCGAAGTCCTCGCGCCACCGATCGAAGCCGACATCGTCGAAGAGGTAGCGCCCGAAGACGAACCGCCGCCGCCGCCGCCACCCGAAATGGAACGCCCGCCGGTGGAAGTCCCGCCGCCCGAAGTTTCCATCGATCTGCCGATGGAGACCACTTCCACGGCCATTCAGGACGTGACCGACAAGCCGCCACCGCCGGCGCCGCCGCCGCCACCACGCGCGCCGGCCGTAGCCGCGAAGATCTTGCGCTCGCCAATGGCCGAGGAGTACTACCCGCCAGGCGCGAAACGTCGCGAAGAAGAAGGTTCACCGGTCGTGCGCGCCTGCGTGGGACCGAACGGCAGACTCCTTCGTGAGCCGGTCGTCACCGACACGTCCGGTTTCCCGGAGCTCGACGGAGCCGCTGTCAAAGTGGCCAAAGCGAGTCGCTACACCGCCGGCAGTGACGGCGGTTCGGCGAGCGCCGAGTCGTGCGTGAGCTTCAGGGTCAAGTTCGTTCTGAAGAACAATTAGTCATTTACGGTGATGCGGTGCTGCGGCACCGCCTCGCATTTTCGCCATCGAGGAAATCATGGAAAACGCTGTCGACTCTACTCATGTTGTTACTGACAACCCATACGGCCTTGAAGCGCTCTGGAATCAAGGCAACGCGGTCACCCGTACCGTTCTGATCCTTCTTTTGGTCATGTCCGCGGTCTCGTGGTACATCATCTTCACGAAGCTTTGGGATCAGCGCCGCCTCAAGCAGGGCGCGAAGGTGGTCGAGAAGCAGTTCTGGAGCTCCGGGTCCCTCAAGGAAGCCGTGGATCGTCTCCCGAAGGACAGCGATTTCCGTGCCGTGGCTGAAGACGGTCTGCGCGCCTCTGCGCACCACGAAGGGCGCCTGACGGACCGCATCGACCTGCACGAATGGGTGACGATGTCGCTGCAGCGCTCGGTCGACTCCGTGAACAGCAAGATGACCAACGGCCTCGCATTCCTCGCCACTGTCGGCTCGACGGCCCCGTTCGTTGGTCTGTTCGGCACGGTGTGGGGCATTCTGCAAGCCCTCGTGTCTATCGGCGTCAGCGGCCAGGCCTCCATCGACAAAGTGGCCGGCCCCGTCGGCGAAGCCCTCATCATGACGGCCATCGGTCTCGCGGTCGCGGTCCCGGCGGTCATGGGCTACAACTGGCTGCTGCGCCGTAACAAGAGCATCAGCGAGAGCCTCCGCAATTTTGCCTCCGACCTGCATGCCTACCTCGTAGGTGGCGCGCGTGTGTCGCAGGGCGCTCCGGTCGCCGGCGCGAAGAAATAAGCCCCGCCCACCAGCAACGTGCGTTTCAGCTTCAGAGGTAACGCGACATGTCGATGAGCGTCGGTCCGGGCAGTGATGATGACGAAATCTCCTCCATAGCGGAGATCAACACGACTCCGCTCGTGGACGTGATGTTGGTGCTGCTGATCATCTTTTTGATCACGGTGCCCGTCATGAAGGACATTGCGAAGGTGGAGATTCCAAAAGCGGTCAACATCCCTACTCAGACGAAACCCGAGAACATCACGATCTCGGTGGACTCGGCGGGACAGATCTTTTGGAACGCCGGCAAGATTGCCGACAAGCAGGTGTTCTTCCAGCGCATCGTCGCTGAAGCGCGCAAGGTGCCGCAGCCGGAGTTCCATATCCGGGGCGACAAGAACGCGCGCTATGAAGCAGTCGGTCGGGTCATCTTCAATCTGCAGCGCGGCGGCATCGTGAAGGTCGGTTTCATCTCCGAGCCGGATCGCGGCAGCATTCGCGTCACACGCTGAAGCTCAGAGGTATTTTTCATGTCAATGAGTACTGGCGGAGCCGAAGGCGCACCGATGATGGAGATCAATACGACTCCCCTCATCGACGTCATGCTCGTGCTGCTGATCGTGCTGATCATGTCGATTCCGGTCATGACGCACGCGACGAAGCTCGACATGCCGCAGACCAACAACCCTCCGCCCCCTGTCCGCCCCGAAGTCATTCAGATCGATATCGATTTCGATGGCACGATCGTCTGGAATGGCACCGTGGTGGCCGGCGGAGTACCGCAGCTCGAGCAGTTCTTCCGATCTGCTCGGCTGGGCGCCGAGGCATCCGGAGCGCCGCAGCCGGAAATCCATCTACGTCCCGATCGTCGTTCGAAATACGAGGTGACGGCACTGGTCATGGCGGCGGCGCAGCGCAATCGCATGCAAAAGATGGGTTTCGTCAACATCGGAGATTTCCGCGAGTAGCAAACAGCTGAATTCACACGGAAACTTTCGATCCCGCAGAGCATCCAATACTTTTAATGGATGCCTCCACGGTGGGTTGAAACAACGAGCCGCGGCCTTCGGGTCCGCGGCTCCTTTGTAAGGAGCGTTCGAAGTGTCAAAGCGCCTGTGTGTTGGTGTCGCGATCGCGAACATGGGAATGACCATTGGAATGACGATGGGAATGATGTCCTTGGCTTCGGCACAG
The DNA here is from genome assembly GCA_043747875.1 of Pseudomonadota bacterium. Classification (GTDB taxonomy): domain Bacteria; phylum Pseudomonadota; class Gammaproteobacteria; order Steroidobacterales; family Steroidobacteraceae; genus CADEED01. Next base: position 12,039 of record JAYTOI010000196.1, read on the forward strand.
GATGCCGCGCCAGCCGCTGTCGCCGCTGCTGAATGCACGGGGCAGGGTTCATTTTCAAAGGCGATAAGCAAGCAGCTGGGCGCGGCGCAGGATGCCGTCAAGGCCCGCAAGTACGAGGACATCGTCGCGAAGGTCGATGAAGCGGCGGCGGTTGACAAGCCCAAGACCGAGTTCGATGAGTTCTGGATTCATCGTTTTCGTGGCAACGCGTACGCTGGTCTCAAGCAATTCGACAAGGCCGTGCAGGAATTCGAGGTGATCTCCGATTCACCCTGTCTCAAGCAGGAAGAGAAGGCGGAGCACTTCAAGATCATCACCCGTATCTACGGGCAGATGGAGAACTATCCCAAAGTCGTCGAGTATGGAAATCGCGTGCTGCAGTTGGGGCCCGATCCGGACGTATCTTCCTGGGTGGGACAGTCGGCCTACTTGAACAAAGACTTCGCCGGCGCGCGCCGCGTTCTGACCGAGCTCATCGAGCCGCAGATTCAGCAGGACAAGCAGCCCGACGAACAGAATCTGCGCCTCTATCAAAGCTCGTGCACGCAGTTGAAAGACGACGCCTGCTCTCTGCAGCAGTTCGAGCGGCTCGTGAAGTACTACCCGAAGCCCGAGCACTGGCAGAACACCATCATCCTGCTCTCGCGGGATCCCAAGTCGACCGACAAACAGCAGCTCAACATCATCCGCCTTGCGACGTACCTGGACGTCCTGAAGGATGGACAAACGTATTGTGAAGACGCGCAGATCGCCATCGA
>JAYTOI010000197.1:0-15101 GCA_043747875.1 Pseudomonadota bacterium
TCATCCGCCGTGAACGACAGGATGGGCGCCAGCCAGCGCACCATCGCCTCGGCGATGTGGAACAGCGCGGTCTGCGCCGAGCGGCGCGCCACGCCTTTCCCGGGCGTCGTATACAGACGATCCTTGAGCAGATCCAGATAGAACCCGCCCAGGTCCGCCACGCAGAAGTTGAGCACCTTCTGGTAGATGGAGTGGTACTCGTACTTGCGATACGCCTCGGCGATCTCTTCGTGCAGCGCCGCGGTACGCGCGATGGCCCAGCGGTCGATGGCCACCATCTGCGCGGGCTCGACGGCTTCGGCCGCCGGATCGAACCCGGCGAGGTTGCCCAACAGGAACCGCACGGTATTGCGCATGCGGCGATACGAATCCGACATGCGCTTCAGGATCTCGTCCGACAGCGCCAGCTCGTTCGCATAGTCGGTGGCGGCGATCCACAGGCGCAGCACATCGGCGCCGGAGACCGCCATGACTTTCTGCGGCGCGATGACGTTGCCGATCGACTTGGACATCTTGCGGCCCTTGTCGTCGACCGTGAACCCGTGCGTGAGCACGGCCTTGTACGGCGCGCGCTCGTACAGCGCCTCGGACATCAGCAGCGAGGAATGGAACCAGCCGCGATGCTGATCCGAGCCTTCCAGGTAGATCTCCACCGGCGGCTTCAGGTCGTCCGGATGCGTGTGCTGCACGCATTCGAAAGACAGCCCCGCATCCGCCCACACGTCCATGACGTCCTGGACCTTCTCGTACGCACCGGCATCAGCGCCTAACAACTCAGCCGGGTCGAGATCGAACCAGGCTTCGACACCCTCTTTCTCCACGCGCCCGGCCACGACCTCCAACAGCTCCTGGGTACGCGGATGCAGCTCCTGGGTCTGCTTGTGCACGAACAGCGCGATGGGCACACCCCAGGTTCGTTGCCGCGACAGGCACCAGTCGGGCCGGTCGCGAATCATGTTGAACAGACGCTGCTCGCCCCAGGCAGGAATCCACTGCACTTTCTGGATGTCGCGCAACGCGTTCGCGCGCAGTCCCTTCTGGTCCATGCTGACGAACCACTGCGGCGTGGCGCGGAAGATGAGCGGAGTCTTGTGGCGCCAGCAGCAGGGGTAGCTGTGTTGATAGGGCTCGTGCTTCAGCAGGCGGCCGCGCGCGGCCAATTCGTCGATGAGCACCTTGTTGGCTTCGTCCACCTTGATGCCTGCGACGAACGGCGTGCCTTCGCGGAAGCGGCCGTCGCCCATCACGGGGTTGTCCACGGGCAGGCTGTACTTCACCCCTACCGCGAAGTCTTCCTGGCCGTGCGCGGGCGCGGTGTGCACGGCGCCGGTGCCGGCGTCGAGCGTAACGTGGTCGCCGACGATGACGGGCACGTGCTTCTGGATGAACGGATGCTCGAGCTGCAGATGCTCGAGTTGTTTGCCGGTCACCTGCGCGAGCACATGACCCTTGCCGAGGCCATAGCGCGCGAGACATGCGTCGACGAGCTCGTTCGCCAGCACCAGCAACTCAGAATGCCCTTCACGCGACACCCACACGAGCACGTACTCGATGTCGGGACCGAGCGAGACGGCCTCGTTCGCGGGCAGCGTCCAGGGAGTCGTCGTCCAGATCACGAGCGACACCGGATGCGGACCGATGGCGTCGAAGCTCAGGTTCGCGCGGCGGGCGAGCTCCGCGGGGTCGACGACGCGGAACGCCACGTCGACCGACGGCGAAATCTTGTCCTCGTACTCGACCTCGGCTTCAGCCAGCGAGGAGCGGCAATCGAGACACCAGTAGACCGGCTTTGCACCCTTGTACAGATGTCCGTTGCGGATGATCTTGCCCAGCGCGCGGATCTGCTGCGCCTCGAAGCGCGGGTCCATGGTGAGGTACGGGCGGTTCCAGTCACCGAGCACGCCGAAGCGCTTGAAGTCCACGCGCTGCAGCTCCACCTGCTCCTGCGCGTACTTGCGGCAGGCGGCGCGGAATTCCTTCGCGTTGAGCTTGTTGCCCACGCGTCCGAACTTCTTCTCGATCTGGTGCTCGATGGGCAGGCCGTGGCAGTCCCAGCCCGGAATGTACGGCGAGTCGAAGCCGTCGAGCGTGTGCGACTTGACGACGATGTCCTTGAGCACCTTGTTCAGGAAATGCCCGAGGTGCGCGGCGCCGTTGGCGTACGGCGGCCCGTCGTGCAGCACGAAGCGCGGCCGGCCGCGCGCGCTGGCACGCAACTTCCCGTACAGGTCCTTCTGATCCCACGCTTCGAGCATCTTCGGCTCGCGCTGCGCCAGGTCGGCCTTCATCGGAAAACCGGTCTCGGGAAGATTGATGGTGGTCTTATAGTCAGCCAAGCAACGGTACCTCTAACTAGCCAAGCAGCCGGCGCGCCTCGGCCGCGTCCAGGTGCATTCGCTGCACCAGCGCGTCGAGACTCGCGAACTTCTCCTCGTCGCGGATCTTCGCGACGAACTCCACGTCGAGCTCGCTGCCATACAGCGAGCCGTCGAAATCGAACACGTGCGCCTCGAGCAATGGCGCGGTGCCGCCAATCGTGGGGCGGAACCCGAGGCTTGCAACCCCGGCGTACGGTGACCAGCCGCCGTCCACACCGCGCACCTTCACCGCGAAGATGCCCGTGAACGGCAGCTTCGCGCGCCGCATGCGGATGTTCGCCGTCGGGTACCCCAGCCTTCGCCCGAGCTGCTCGCCGCCCACCACGCGGCCGCGCATCGAATACGTCCGGCCCAGCAGATTGCGAGCACCCTGAAAATCTCCGGCCGCGAGCGCCTGGCGCACACCGCTCGAGCTCACGCGCACGTCCTCGACGCACACCGAAGGCACGAGCTCCAGCGCGAACTTGCCCGCGTCGGCCGCCGCACGCAGCAGCGCGACGCTGCCGGCGCCGCCACGTCCGAATCGAAAATCCTGTCCGACCACCACCGCCGAGGCCGCGAAGCGCTCTACGAGCAGCTCGACGAACTGCGCTGCGCTGAGTAAACGCAGCTTCTCGTTGAAACTCAGCACGCACACGGCGTGCAGGTCCGAGCGTTCGAGCACGCGCCAGCGCTCGCGGAAATCCGTGAGCCGGGCCGGCGGGTCCTGCTTCATCAGGTATTCGCGCGGCAGCGGCTCGAACGTCAGCATCATCGCGGGCCGGCCGAGCTGCCTGGCAATGCCGCAGGTGCTGGCGATCAACGCGCCATGCCCGAGATGAATGCCGTCGAAACTACCGATCGTGATGGCCGCGCCGCGATGTTCGGCCTTCACGCCCTGCAAGCCGCGGATGTATTCCATCATGCCCCGGCCACGTTGCGTAAGTGGCGAACACGCGCGCCGGCCAGGAACAGCGCGGCGAAGTACGCCGCGGCACCCGACCCGACGCACAGCGCGAGCCGGGCAGCGCGGGCGAGCGGCGGCGTGTCGAGCCAGCCCTGCACGTCGCCCCCCATCCAATAGAGCAGCGCCGCCATGACGGCATTCGCGAATACGACGCGGACCAGCAACGCACCCCAGCCCGGCCGCGCCTGGTACACGCCGGCGCGCGCGAGACCGCGCCACAGCAAAATGGTGTTCACCGCGGCCGACATGCAGGTGGATGTGGCGATCAGTACGTGCGGGTACGGCACCCACCCCAGGTGGATGGCGGGCAGCGCGACGCCCACGTTGAGTCCGATGTTCACGCCGAGCGCCACCAGGCCGACCCGGACCGGCGTCCTCGTGTCCTGACGCGCGAAGTAACCTGGTGCCAGGACCTTCACGAGGCTGAAGCCCAGCAGACCCCAGGAGTACGCCATGAGCGCGTAGCTGGCCATCTGCACGTCGTGCGCATCGAACTTGCCGTATCCGAACGTGGTGGCGGTGAGTGGCTTCGCGAACACGAGCATGGCCACGGCCGCGGGCGACACGAGCACGATGACCAGGCGCAATGCCCAATCGAGAGTGGCGGTGAAATGCTCTTTCGAGTCCGAGGCGTGGTGGCGCGACAGGTTCGGCAGGATCACCGTGGCCAGCGCAATACTGAACACGCCGAGTGGAAACTCCATGAGGCGGTCGGCGAAGTACAGCCACGAAACGCCGCCCACGATGAGACTCGCGATCTGCGTGTCGAGCAGCAGGCTGATTTGCGCCACCGAAGATCCGAACACGCCCGGCAGCATCAGCCTGCCGATGCGGCGCACGCCTTCGGCCGCGGGTTTCCAGCGCGGCCAACGGAACAGGCCGAGGCGGATCACCGCGGGCAACTGGAAGCCGAGCTGCAGCGCGCCGCTCACGAACACGCCCATCGCCAGCGCGATGCCGGGGTTCGCCGTGCGCGGCGCGATCCACACCGTCACGACGATCATGACGATGTTCATGATCACCTGCGTGTAGGCCGGCAGCGCGAATTTTCCGTAGCTGTTGAGCACGCCCGAGAAGAGCGCCGACAACGAGATGAAGAATAGATAGGGGAAGGTCCAGCGCAGCATCGCCGTGGCCGAGTGCCACTGGTCCGGGTCGTCGTGCCATGCAGGTGCGAACGCGAGGATGATGAGCGGCGCCGCGACGACACCGATGGCGGTGACGACGAACAGCAGCACGCCGAAGGTCCCCGCGACGTCATCGACGAGCTCGCGGACGTCTTCCTGGGGGCGCTTGTGCTTGAACTCGCTTATGACCGGCACGAAGGCCTGGCTGAACGAGCCTTCGGCGAACAGGCGGCGCAGGAAGTTCGGAATCTTGAAAGCCACGAGCCAGGCGTCCATGAACCCGCTGGCGCCGAACATGACGGCGTAGACGATCTCCCGAACGAGCCCGGTCACGCGCGATACCAGCGTCGCGATGCCGGTCACCATCGTGCTCTTGAAGATCCGCCCGCTCACCCTGCAAACACCCGAAAAATAAGGGAAAAACGCCGCAAGGCGCGCACTATACCGGACTCATTCACGGAGCGTTGACAAGGTAGGGGTGCGTCAGCACACTACGCGGCCTTCAAACGACCCCGATTCTGGAGATTCCTTCGTGGCGAACACCAAGTCGGCCGAAAAAGCCGCCCGCAGAGCTGAGACCAATCGGACCCGCAACGTCGCGCTGCGCTCACGCATGCGCTCCGCGCTGCGCAAGGTCAACGACGCCCTCACCGCCGGCAAGAAGGCCGATGCCGCCGCCGCGCTCAAGGACGCCCAGCCGCTCATCGATTCGCTGGTCAACAAGAACGTCATTCATCGCAACAAGGCTGCGCGCCACAAGAGCGCCCTGGCCGCGCGCGTCAAGGCGCTGTCGTAGACGATTCGGTCAAAACCTCAGGTGTCGTAACAGACACGGAGTACCCCAGAAGATTGAACAAGAACCCGGCTTAGCGCCGGGTTTTTTGTTTGGTCTTCCTTTTCTTCGGCGCCGGCTTCTTCGCTGCCGGCTTCCTGACCGCTGATCTGCGGGCCGCGGCCTTTCGGGCAGCGGGCTTTTTCCGTGCGGATTTTTTCGGCGTGGCGCGTTTCGCAGCGGGCTTCTTCTTCTTCACCACCGGTTTGCGCCGCGGCGCTGGCTCCTTCAACACCGGCAACGGCAGATTGCCCTGCGCCGGCGCCTCGCCCGTCTCGAGAAAGCGCATGACCGCTTCGGTGAGGTCCGTAGTACCGGCACGCGTCGCGCCGGAAATCAGAAATGCCGGACCGCGGTATTTCAGCGCCTGCGCGATCGCGATGGCCTTCGCGCGCGCTTCGTCCTCCAGCAGCAGATCGGACTTGTTGATGACGAGCCAGCGCGGCTTCGTCAGCAAGTCCTCACTGAACTTCCCGAGTTCGCCCACGATCGCGCGCGCGTCGCGCACCGGATCCGCACTCGGATCCAGGGGCGCGATGTCGACGAGGTGCAGCAACACGCGCGTGCGCTGCAAGTGCTTCAGGAAGCGGATGCCGAGGCCCGCGCCGTCGGCGGCGCCTTCGATGAGCCCCGGGATGTCGGCCATGACGAAGCTGCGCTGATTGCCGCAGGAGATGACGCCGAGGTTCGGATACAGCGTGGTGAATGGATAGTCGGCGATCTTGGGCCGGGCCGCGGACACGGCGGAGATCAAGGTGGACTTGCCGGCGTTCGGCAGCCCTAACAACCCGACGTCCGCGATGACCTTGAGCTCGAGCTCGAGCGCGCGCTGCTCGCCCGGAAGGCCGGGTCCATACTGGCGCGGCGAACGGTTCTTGCTGGTCTTGAAGCGCTGATTGCCCCAGCCGCCCCTGCCGCCACGCGCGACCAGCAGCTCCATGTCGGCCTTTGCGAGGTCGCCGAGCACTTCGGTGGTATCGCTGTCGCGCACGATGGTGCCCACGGGCACGGCGACGCGCGTGTCGACGCCGCCGCGGCCGGTGCAGTCGCGCCCGCCGCCGGGCTGGCCGTTTTGGGCGCGGAAGGTGCGCTCGATGCGGAAGTCGGCCAGCGTGTTGATGCCCTCGAGCGTGTACAGCGTGATGCTGCCGCCGTCACCGCCATCACCGCCGTCGGGCCCGCCGAACGGTACGAACTTCTCGCGTCGGAAACTGACGCAGCCGCGCCCACCGTTTCCCGCTTGAACCTTGATGCGTGCCTCGTCGACGAATTTCATGCGGATATATTGCCAGGGGCTGCGCCCCACTCTTAAACGAGAAACCCGGCCAAGAGCCGGGTTTCTCGTTCGTGCAGTGGAACTGCAGTCCTGCTTAGTTGAGCTTTCCGGATTCGACGCTGACGAAGGTGTGACCTTCGGAGCCCTTCTTGCTGAACTTCACGCGGCCCTCGGTGAGGGCGAACAGCGTGTGGTCGGTGCCGATGCCGACGTTGGGGCCCGCGCGCATCGTGGTGCCGCGCTGGCGGACCAGGATGTTGCCGGCGAGGACGCTTTCACCGCCGAACTTCTTCACGCCGAGACGTTTGCTGTGCGACTCGCGACCGTTGCGGGTGCTGCCGCCTGCCTTTTTATGTGCCATGTCGGAATTCCTCTAGTTAGGCGCCGGCTCAGACCGTGATGCCCGTGATCTTCACCTGCGTGTACTGCTGGCGATGCGTGCCCTGGCGCAGGTAGTGCTTGCGGCGGCGAAACTTCACGATGACCTTCTTCTCGCCCTTGCCGTGCTTCTCGACCAAGCCTGAGACCTTGCCGCCCTTGAGCAGCGGTGCGCCGACCTTGATGTCGGAGCCGTCGCCGATGAGCAGGACTTCGCCGAACTCAACCGTGGCACCCTCTTCCGCGTCGAGTCTTTCGACCTGCAGGACCGTGCCTTCTTCTACCCGATATTGCTTGCCGCCCGTGGCGATGACCGCGTACATGATGAGAGCTCCACAAAAACCATTTGAAACCAACGCCTTAAGCAGATGGCTTTGGCGAAAGGACGCGCATTCTACGCACGCGTCAAAGGCCGGTCAAAGCCTAAATATTCCACTAAGATCAAGGCCCTGCATGAGCACTAATGTGACCCCGCTGCCCAACGCGCGACCCGCGCCGCGTACACCCGAAGCCCCCGTCATGGCGCTCGACGAGATTCGTGCCTGCGTGAAGACCGATCTCGCCGCCGTGGACACGATGATTCGCGCGCGCCTGAAGAGCGTCGTGCCGCTCGTCGACCAGGTGGCCGAGCACATCATCGGCGGCGGCGGCAAGCGACTGCGTCCGCTGCTGTGCGTGCTCGCGGGCCGCGCCACCGGCATCGAAAACGACAAACACATCGACGCCGCCGCGTTCATAGAGTTCGTGCACACCGCCACGCTGCTGCACGACGATGTGGTAGATGGGTCGCAGAAGCGCCGCGGCCGTGCGACGGCTAACAACATCTTCGGCAACCAGGCCAGTGTCCTGGTCGGTGACTTCGTCTACTCGCGCGCGTTCCAGATGATGGCCACCGTCGGCTCGCAGCGGGTCATGGAGATCATGGCCGACGCGACCAACGTGATCGCCGAAGGCGAAGTGCTGCAGCTGATGAACGCGCACGATCCGGAGACCACCGAGCAACGTTATCTCGAAGTGATCTATCGCAAGACCGGGCGGCTGTTCGAGGCCGGCGCCGAAGTGGCCGCCGTGCTCGCCGGCGCGCCGCCCGCGCAGCAGTCCGCGCTCGGTCTGTTCGGCAAACATCTCGGCACCGCGTACCAGCTCATCGACGACGTGCTCGACTACAAGTCCGATCCGGCGACGCGCGGCAAGAATCTCGGCGATGACCTGGCGGAGGGCAAACCCACCCTGCCGCTGCTGCACGCGCTGCGGCACGGCAACGACGAGCAGCGCGCGCTGATCCGCCTGGCCATCGAGCAAGGCGGGCTCGCGCAACTCGGGCCCATCGTCGAAGCCATCGAGATCACGGGCGGCCTCGACTACGCGATTGCGTTCGCGCAGCGTGAGACCGCGCAGGCATTGGACGCACTGGCGGCGTTGCCGGAGACCCCGTTCTCGCGCGCGCTCGCGGCGCTGGCGCGCTTCGCGCAGGAACGCACTTCCTGACTATCGCCGGGGAGCCCTGCCGCCGCGCACCTCAGCGCGGGTCGTCGGGGATCCGCGCGAATACCGCGTCCGGGCCGCCGGGATCGAAAATGGCGGGCTTGCGCATTTCGTCCTGCTCGCGCGCGTACATGTATACGAAGTCCCCGGGAAGTTTCAGTCTTGCGAATTCCGCGCGCGCGTGGTCGTGCACTTCGTCTTCGTCGGGACTGTCTGGCATCTCCCAGGCCACGAGCGGGCCGCGCTCGGATTCGAGTCCTCTCGCGAAATCGAGCAAGCCGCTCTGGAGCAATTGCCTCTCCGGAACCACCATGACGAACCCGAGCTGCGGAGACGATGTCCATGCGTTCGTGATCCCCGACAGCCAACTGCGCGCCACGATGGCGATGCGCCCGTTGACGGATCGGTCGGTCTGGACAATTTGCCGAATCACCGCGCGGCATCTCGCATCGGCGGTCTTCATGAACGGCTTGAGCATGCGATCCAGCTTTTGCCGCGGCAGATTGCACGCGCCGAGCTCGCGCAGCGCCACGGTCGGCAGCCACTCCTGAATCTCGGCGCCTTCGGCCGGCTTGCGGTCTCGCCCCACCGCGAAGGTCAGGATGCGTGTCCAGTTTTCGAGCGTGGCGCGCAACAGGTCGGGAGGCAGGTGATTGCCCGGACCGGTCAGGCCGACGGAGCACAGCGTCTCGGAGTAGCTAGCGACAGACGTGCCGATCCCCTCACGGCGGGTCAGGCGCACCGCCAACGATGACCATGCGTTGCTGCGATGCTCGCCCCAGGAGATCTGCGTATTACTCGCCTGCCTGCTCAACTGCTCGAGCTCTTTCGGCATGTCCGCGTCGGTCACCCCGGCCTTTGCGGCGACCGCGAACGGAAAGTCCTCGATCAGCTTGTCCCAAAAGCCGTCGAAGCGCCGCTTCACTCCCGCGAAGTCGACACGCGCAAAACTCAGCGAATCGCACAGAACTCCGAAGACCTGCCGCAGCGACGGCTGCTTGGAAAGCGTCGCCGCCAAGCCACGCAGGATGGCCGCGGACTTCAACAGTCTCTCGATCGTGTTTTCGCTGGCGGCGAGAATGCGCCCGAATTCCAATACCACCTCGCAGTCGCGTGCGAAGGTGCCCTTGTTTCCGGCATCGCTGTACATGAGATGCAGGTTGGCGATGGCCGACTTCACCCGCTGCCAGGCCGGAGTGGTATCGATGACGCGCCAGCGATCCGCCAGCAGCACGAAGGGATCTTCGTCAAATTGCGGGTCGTCCACGTGAATGACCTCGAGCAGCATGGCATCGAAGGCTTCGATTTTCGCCATGGCATGCGCGACTTTCACTGGAATGGCCGCCCGCGCGTCGACTCCCGGCGTCGCCACCCCCGTATCGCGCCGCGGCCGGCCCGATCGGTAGAACTGCCAGCGGAATATCTGCAGCTCGCCGGACTTCAAATTTCGTTCTTTCGCGAGTCGCGCGGCTTCCACGTCATCGCGCTCGAGAAGTGAGCTTCCGCCGAGCAGCAACGCGACCATCACCTCCGGCGCAGGCATGCACTCGGCGGGCCATCGCATTCGCTTGATGACTTCGGTCCACCGGCTCTTCACCGTCTCGACGGTGGTTTCCGTACAGAGAAACGCGACGATACTGCGCAGGACCGTTTCGAGCATCTTGCAGTCGTCTTCGTCGAGCGCTTCGTTCTCGCTCTTTGCACGCGACTGTTCCTGGGCCGCGTCGAGGATCTCCGGAGCCATTTCACGCAAGTTCATGCGCTTGATGAGCTCAGCAGTGAATGCCTTCATACCGGCTTCGGAAAACTCGATCGTTTCGCCACCATCGATCCACGAGCGCGACGGAAAATACAGGGCGTCGAGCAGCGTCTGGCGCAGCGCCGCCCTCCGATGGCACCAGCCGACCACGTCTTCCGAGTAGAACGTGAGCTCGATGGCCATCTGCAGCGTGAGATCGATTCGATGCTGGTAGTCGGAGCGAATCGCGCCCGATTCGATGTCGAGCCGGCCATCGAGCCCGCGCAGCGCCGCGATTTCCCGCTGCAAGCTCAGCGCGTGCAACTGCGAACGATGGCGCAGCACCCACTTGAGCACTTCGCGATCGACCTTGGCGGTGTCGGCCTGCACGCCATCCATCGCCGAATGCGTCGCCGCCTCTTCGGCGTCTATGAGCTGCGATAGATAGAGATCGAACTCGCGCGGCTCGTAGCCCACCATCAGCCGATGCGAAAAATATGAAAAGGCGCGCCCGTACGCGCCATGCAGCTTCTCGGCCCGCAGGTTCTCGAAATAGCCGCGATCGGTGAGAAAGCACGAGAAGACGTTCTCGCTGACGAGCTGCTTGAGATAGCAGACCAGGCGCTCGATGCGGCTCGACAGGCAGGGCACCTTGTCCAGCTCATCGATGATGAAGACGGGCGCGAGCCCGCAATCGCGCAGGCGGTCGAGCAGCGACGGCAGGATGCGATACAACGTGCGCAGCGTCAGGTCCGGCATGAAACTGCGGTCCAGGCTGCGGACGCGTTTGTTGATCGAGGTGGCCGTGCGCTTGAGAAACAGCGACGCGAGCCAGCCGAACCCCAGGCCTAACAATACAGAATTCATCGCGCCCGTGTCGCCGATGACCGCGCCGCCGGCCACCGCGGTGCCGGCGAATACTGCGGCCAGCGGCTTCAGCGCTTCCACCGTGGCCACATTGAAACCGCTGGTCTTCTCGCGGGTTTCGTCCAGCCTGCGCTCGTCGTGGCGGGTTTCGTCGAGCGCACCCGAGATTCGCTGGTGCGCGTTGCACATGCCGTTGAGCGCCACGAGCTCGAGCGCACCCTGCTCCTTGGAGCGCTCGCCGGGAAACAGCACGCCCGGCATCAATGCCTCGGCTCGCGCCCAGAACTCGCGCAGACGCGAAGCGGGTGGATCTTCGGCGAGCTCGATCTCGAATTGCGCCGCGAGCTCCGCCGCTTCCGGCTCGTGCGTGGCATCGAGCTTCTGGATCTTGCGCCAATACCCCTGCGTGAACTCGCGCGACACGGCGCGATGCAGGCCGAGGATGATCTGTACCAGGCCGATCTGAGCGAGCTTTTCGTCATAGCGCGTCAGCGCTTTCGAACCCGGCTGCAGCACAGATCCTTCTGGCGGGATCGCGCGCAAACCGGTCGCCGGCACCTTGCCGCCGGCTTCCGGTTTGCGCGCCGGCTCATCTTCTCCCGGTGGAGCTACCGCGACACCACATTCCTGTGGCGCATCTTTGGTCTTTCCTTCGAGCGACAAATCGTCGCGCAGCAGGTCGCTCGGAAGTGCCTCCAGCAATGCCGGCCCGTAGAGAAAGATAGGCAGCGGCCGCATGGCCTTGCCTTTGGGCTGGGCCACCAGACATTCCCGCAGCGCATCCGACACCAGCGTCGTCTTGCCGGCGCCGCGGTGGCCGGCGATCAGGAACGAACGGCCCTGGATCTCGTGATTGCAGTAGCGATCGAGTTCGTACTGCAACACGCGCAGCGTCTCCGAGCGCGCGATGATGACCTTGGTCGACTCGCGACGGCCTTCGTCGCTCAGTGGATCGACGGAATCGCGGATGCGCATGGATCAACCACCCTGGCCGCGATCTGGTTTCACGGCCTGCAATTTCTTGCTGAGATCGATCCGGGTTGTCTCGCCCGGCTTCTCGGCACCGGCGCCCGAGGCGCCAAGCCGCTTCGCCACGTCCTCGGCGGCCGCGCCCGACTCGTCTTTCTTTTTCCGGTCTTGCTGTTGTTCCTGATGGTCGTGCAGGACCACCAAGGTGCCTCCGGCCAAAGTCGCGCCGAGGCACACCAGCAGCAATCCGGCAGCGCATGCGCCCAGGGTTGCGGACAGGTGCCAACCCGAGCTCTCCGCGCCGAAGCCGCCCCAGTGCTGCCGAAACATCATGGTGCTGTCTGAGGTGAAGATTTTCTTCGGCGAGACGAGACGCGCGCCGACGAAGACCAGGCCGACGGCGATCAGGAAGATCAGCCCCAGCGCGATGGCCTCACCGATGACGATCATTCCTAACTGCTCGGGTTTGTCAGCGCTGCCCTCCTTGCCCGTGGCCGGCGTCGGAGCGGGAGCAGGTGCCACGTTCGCGGTGGTCTGTGGCGGTGACACAGCGGAGCAACTGACGTCGACCAGCACCTGGCTCGGCACCGCTGTCTTGCGCGTGACAATCGTCGAGGAACTGCCGGTCGAGGGCGATTGCGAACACTTGGCGGATCGCGAAACCTGCACACTTTCTTGCGAGTGCGCGCCAACCGACACGATGAGCGCCAACGCCATGGCGCGGATGAGTTCGAGTGTTTTCACGACCGCCTCCCCCACGCTCAGCGCTTGAGCAACGCTTCCGGACTGACGCTCACCGAAAACAACGTACCGGTTTCGTCGTCGGTTCCGTCGACCTTGCGTTGTTTTCCGACGCGCAGGTTCAACCACGCGCCTTCGTACAAGCGATAGTCGAGACCCACGGCCCGCTTGAAGGCGCGCTGCGACGCAGTGATCTCACGCGACCGCGCGTCGCTGAACTCGACGAAGACCCGAGCGCTGCCAGACCCGCCCGTGAGGCGTCCGATGAAGAGCGAGGAATCCTTGTGAGTGGTCTGCGCGGCGGCCAGCGTTTCGAGCACGGGCTCATCCGTGCTGCGTCGATAGTTGAGCGTCAGCGCGAATTTTTTACTGAGCATATCGATGCCCGGCAAGGGGCCCACTTTCCCGAAGCTGTACACCAGCGTGACCGCGAGCGTCTTGCCCAGCGAGTCTTCCGGCTTCGAGTGGTCCTTCGGCTGAATGCGCGCGGCGCCGTAGGCGACGGAAAGCTGCGAACGGTTCCAGCGGTCGTTGACCAGTTTTTCCACGCCGTCGCGGCATTCCGCTGCCCGCGCCCTGATGTCGTCGGCCGACGCACTCCCGTCCGCGTTGGGGTGCCTCGCCGGCTCTTCGACGCCGGCCGCAAGCTCGGCGTCGAATTCCGCCCGAGACATCGTTGGTGTCGGCGTACGGAAAATGTTGCAGCTCGCGAAGCCCAGCGCGTATGCGACCGCCGGATCGTCGCGGCGGTCGAAGAAGAAGTTCGTGTCGACGGCGTAGGCCTTTCGGTCGTAGTCCACCGCTTCGATCGTCGTGGCGCCCTGGGCATAGCTCAGTGTCAGCGAGCCCAGCAGGCGCATGTACCAATGGCTCGCGTAGCTCGAGAGATTCATCGGGGCCAGCGACGAGCGCGCCGGCGTGAGCGCCAAGCCGAACGCATTGCCGGAATCGTCATCGAGCAGACCCTGCAGTGCGACCGTGAGCGAGCGCTTGTTGTCGATCGTCGTGATCGCTTCGCCCTCCAGCCCAAGCATTCCCGAGGCCGAGATCGTCGCGCCGCTCCAGTCGGCTAGATAGTCCTCCCACTTGCTCTTGGACTTCGTCAGCACCTTCTCGCTCTCGACATCGACGTCGGCCGCGGTCGGTGCCGCCGCCGGAGAGCCATCCGGACGCGCGGGTGTGCCCGCAGGCGCCGCCGGATCGGCGGCGCGCGTCGGGTGCGCGACGCCGAGCAACAGCGCGAGCGTCGCGCAGATCGCGGCGGTGGCCGCGCGTGTCACGCGACCTCCAGCACGAACTGGTCCTTGAAGACCTTCGAGTCGTTCTTCGCCGCGGTGTTGTTGACGTCGCCGGAATCGATGAACGTCGACTTGCCCGCGACCGAGAAGTCGAAGTCATAGCGGCCGTTGATCGACTCTTCGACGAAGCACTGGAACACGCAGGCATACGCACCTTTCGGCAAGGTCGCCTGCACCGTTTCGGTGGACTTCAGCGGCTGGTCGAACATGTACTGATCGACGTGTTCCCAGTCGGTCTGCGTGGGCTTCCAGACATCGATCTGCGCGCCGATGATGGCGCCGCCGGAGCGTGAGAGCGACAGCTTGAAATTTTTCGGAACCTTGCGAAGCATTTCGATACTCCTCGTGTTGACGATGAACGCCGTGAGTCTCGATGCCCTTCGTGAGAGAGGAGTCGACCGGTCAGCATGCTCGCCGCGTATTCAGGCGCGTGCCTGAAGCCCGATCCGCGCATGGAGCGCGCCATTCGTTGTTAGCGTTGTCTGGCCGAGCGACTCATTCGAGTCCTCAGTGTTCTTACTGCCGCAAGTTCCGGATCTATTTCACCGGCGTGCGTTTCGGCGTGATGTGCTTTCGATCTGGCCGATGTTCATGCGGACTTGGGGGTGGCTGTTCTCCACCGCGTCGGGTACGGGCGCGTCCGGGCTTTGTTGCGCGGCGCACCCTCGCGCCGGTGTGGGGAGATCGGGGAACGGCGCGAGGGCGCGAAGGCTTGTGGAGTGCTTCCGGTCGCAGGCCTGCCCGCGGACTGAAGGTCCGCCGGGGCGGAACCGCTCGAAAAGAGCGTCCGCCCGGTCGAAACGCGCTGAAACGCCGGGAGATTGCGCATTTCCCTGGCTGCCTGCCGTCCGGGAGCCGATGGCGGCGACTATCGTCGCCACTCATATATATAGAGAGCTGGATTTGAACGCAGCCGGGCGCTTCAGTAGACTGCGCGCCCCCGCCTTTCGGTGGGGGTTTCGGGAAGATTCGGGGTGTAGCTCAGCCTGGTAGAGCACTACGTTCGGGACGTAGGAGTCGAAGGTTCAAATCCTTTCACCCCGACCATTATTTTTCCTAGAGTTTT
>JAYTOI010000198.1:0-1866 GCA_043747875.1 Pseudomonadota bacterium
TCCGTCGAGCGCCAGGCCTATCAACCCGATGATGATCATGCCGGCGATCACCAGGTCGTAGCGGTTGCCGGCATTGCGCGAATCGATGATGAGATAGCCGAGGCCCGAGCGCAGCGCGATCATCTCGGCCGCCACCACCACCAGCCACGCCACGCCGAGCCCGATGCGCATGCCGACGATGATCTGGGGCAGCGTCGCCGGGAACACCACCTGCAGGAACAGTTTGGTGCGCGACACGCCGAAGTTCTCGGCCGCGCGCAGGTAGCGCTTCTCGATGGTGTGCACGCCCGCCGTGGTCTGCACGATCATCGGAAACACGGACGCGATGAAGATCAGGTAGATAGGCGATGCGTTGCCCACGCCGAACCACAGGATGGCGATCGGGATCCACGCTATCGGCGAGATAGGCCGCAGGATCTGGAACAGCGGATTCAGCGTGACGAACGCACCGCGCACCCAGCCCATCCACAGCCCGAGCGGAATGGCGAACAGCACTGCGATGCCGAACCCGGCGCCGACGCGCATCAGCGAGGCGCCGATGTGTTGCCAGAGCGTGCCGTCGCGCGCCAGCTCGAGCGTGCCCGCGACGACGCCCCACGGCGTCGGGAAGATCACGCTTTCAGTGAAGTGGACCAGCGCCCACCAGATTGCCACCAGCGCCGCCATCACGACGAGCGAGGGCAGCACGCCATTCATTCTCTTCATTGTTGGTTCTTCATCTCACGGAATTCTCGCGCCACGCGCGCGCACGCCAGTGGATCCGCGCCCACGGCGTCGCCGGCTGCGGCTCCACATCGATCGTCAGCTGGCCGCTCGAATGCGCGGTGCATATGAACTGGTAGGTCGCGGCGCGCTCGAACGGCAGCCGGAAGCTCTGGCCCGGCATCATGATCGTGGGCCCGAAGGTCTGCGGCACCTCGTCGAGATTGCGGATCAGCAGCACGTCGTTGAGCCCGACGGTGAGGCGGATGCGCTCGGGCAGGATCTCCACCAGGTCGCCCGCGCGCCGCCGCGCGTACGTGCCCTTGGGGATCTCGAACAACTCCTCGTGCGAGGCCACTTCGATGGGCGCGAAACCGGCCCAGCCGAGTGCCCCGAGGACTGCGATTCCGATCGGGACCGCAAACAACCACACCTTTCGATGCATGATCAACCGCGCAGCAGGATGCGCAAGTCATGCACGAAATCCTCGACCGGGTGCCCGTAGGGCATGACGGCGCGCAATCCACCGGCGCGGTCTATCATGTAGATAGACGAAGAATGGCCGATCGTGTAGCTGCCGTCCGCGTTCACGCTCCTGCTCGAGGAGATGCCGAAGCTCTTCTGCGCGGCGTCGATCTGCGCGCGGGTGCCCACGCCGCCGACGAAGCTGCGGTCGAATGCGCCGAGGAATTTCTTCATCTGCCCGGCGGTGTCGCGCTCGGGATCGACCGTGACGTACACCACCTGTACTTCCCGCGCCGCGTCGTCGCCGAGCTTGCGGCGGGCGCCCGCGAGCGTCGCCAGCGTGATCGGACATACCTCGCCACAGTTGCTGAAGCCGAAGGCCAGCAGCACCACTTTGCCGCGGAAACGTTCGAGGTTGAGCGGCTGGCCGTCCGTACCCATGAGCGCGAGCGCGGGCGCGGTCATCACCGGACTGAGCACGCCGGCCTTGAGCCTGGGCGCGGCTGCGGGCGCCGCCGGTGTCGCGGCGCCCACGGCGCCCGCGAGCGTGCCTAACAATATGAGCAGGAGCGCGCGCGGCATCACAGCGGAATGGTGGCGGCCTGCTTGGCGCGCACGAAACTGTCGTCTATGTATTTGTCGTATGGGATCTGGTGCTTGATGGTGCCGGCCTGGATCGACAGTTGCATCAGGTCCTCG
>JAYTOI010000199.1:0-1572 GCA_043747875.1 Pseudomonadota bacterium
TCCGTCGAGCGCCAGGCCTATCAACCCGATGATGATCATGCCGGCGATCACCAGGTCGTAGCGGTTGCCGGCATTGCGCGAATCGATGATGAGATAGCCCAGGCCCGAGCGCAGCGCGATCATCTCTGCGGCCACGACCACCAGCCACGCGACGCCGAGGCCGATGCGCATGCCGATGATGATCTCGGGCAAGGTTGCCGGAAACACCACCTGCGGGAACAGTTTGCCGCGGGATACGCCGAAGTTTTCCGCTGCGCGCAGGTAGCGCTTCTCGATGGTATGCACGCCCGCCGTGGTCTGCACGATCATCGGGAACACGGACGCGATGAAGATCAGGTAGATAGGCGATGCGTTGCCCACGCCGAACCACAGGATGGCGATCGGGATCCACGCTATCGGCGAGATGGGCCGCAGGATCTGGAACAGCGGGTTCAGCGTGACGAATGCGCCGTGCACCCAGCCCATCCACAGGCCGAGCGGAATGGCGAACAGCACTGCGATGCCGAACCCGGCGCCGACGCGCATCAGCGACGCGCCGATGTGTTGCCAGAGCGTGCCGTCGCGTGCCAGCTCGAGCGTGCCCGTGACGACCCCCCAGGGCGTCGGGAAGATCGCGCTCTCGGTATAGCGGACGATCGCCCACCAGATTGCCACGAGTACCGCCATCACGACGATCGATGGCAGCACACGATTAATTTTCTTCTTCATGAATCAGTCTTCTCCCGCTACTGGCGAATACGCCGCTGAATGCGCGCCCAGGGCGTCGTCGGCTCGAGCTCGACGTCGACGGCCGGTCCGTTCGAATGCGCCGTGCACGCAAATTGACAATTGGCCGCGCGCCCGGCGCCCGCAGCCACACCTTCTTCATGCAGCTCAGCTGCGCAGCAGAATGCGGAGGTCATGCACGAAATCATCGACCGGGTGCCCGTAGGGCATGACGGCGCGCAGGCCGCCGGCGCGGTCGATCATGTAGATAGACGAAGAATGGCCGACGCTGAAGGTGCCGTCGGCGCTCACGACTTTGTCTGATGAGACGCCGAAGCTCTTCTGCGCGACATCGATCTGGGCGCGCGTGCCGACGCCGCCGACAAAGGTGCCGTCGAACGCCGACAGGAATTTCCACAGCTGCGTGGCCGTGTCGCGCTCGGGGTCGGCCGTGACGTAGACCACCTGCACTTCGTGGGCATCCCGCCCAAGCTTGCGGCGCGCGGCCGCGAGTGTCGCAAGAGTAATCGGGCACACTTCGCCGCAATTGCTGAAGCCGAAGGCCAGCAGCACCACTTTGCCGCGGAAGCGCGCGAGGTTGAGCGGCTTGCCGTCGGTGCCGTCGAGCGCCAGCTCGGGCGCGGTCATCACCGGACTCAACATGCCGGCGTGGAGCGTGGGTTCGAGGTCCGCCGGTGCCGCACCGAGAGTGCCCGTCCCTAACAACATCAACACGGCAGCGCGCGACATCATAGTGGAATTGTCGCCGCCTGCTTGGCGCGCACGAAACTGTCGTCTATGTATTTGTCGTATGGGATCTGGTGCTTGATGGTGCCGGCCTGGATCGACAGTTGCATCAGGTCCTCG
>JAYTOI010000200.1:0-27855 GCA_043747875.1 Pseudomonadota bacterium
GGCTTGCGAAGCTGGTACACGGGCCCGTACCATGCCCGACCGTTTAAACGACCCTCGGAACCTTCAAGCATGTTCGCCGGCAGCCTGGTGGCGCTCGTGACCCCGATGCAGCCGGACGGCAGTATCGATTTCGGTGCCTGGTCCCGCCTCCTCGAATTTCAACTCTCCAATGGCACGACGGGCGTCGTCGTAGCCGGTTCCACCGGCGAATCCGCCACCGTCACCGACACCGAACTGCGCGAATTGCTGGTCGCCGCGCGACGCGTGGTCGGCACGCGCGCGCAGGTCATCGCGAATGCGGGAACGAGCAGCACGGCGTCCACCGAGGAACGCGCGCGCTGGATCTCGGAGCTCGGAGTCGACGCGCTGCTCATCGCCTCGCCGGCTTACGTCAAGCCGACGCAGGAAGGACTGTTCCGCCACTTCTCCGCCGTGGCTGCGGCCGCGCGCGTCCCGGTCATGCTTTACAACGTGCCTGGTCGCACCGCCGTCGATCTGATGCCGGCGACGGTCGCGCGACTGTCGCGCGTGCCTCGCATCGTCGGCATCAAGGAAGCGGTGGGCGAGGCGGCGCGCGTGCGCGAGATGGTCGCGAGCTGCCAGCCTGCGTTCAAGGTCCTTTCGGGCGACGATCTGACCGCGCGCGAGGCAATCGGCGCGGGCGCCGTAGGCGTCATCTCGGTGACCGCGAACGTCGCGCCGCGCGCGATGGCCGACATGGTGGCCGCGGCCGTTCGCGGCGATCGCGCCGGTGCCACGCAGATCGATCAGCGGCTCGTCGCCTTGCACCGCAACCTGTTCGTCGAGTCGAACCCCATTCCCGTCAAATGGGCGGTGGCCCGCATGGGCCTCATCGGCGGCACGTTGCGTCTGCCGTTGACCGAGCTGTCGGCGGAGTACCATCCCCTCGTGACCGAGGCGCTGTTTGCGGCCGGTATTCCAGTGAACCCGAGCTCCGTGAACTCCTGAGAATCCAAGAGGTCGACTGTCGTCATGCGTATTGCCGGAATTGTCTTTGCTGCCGCGCTCGCCGCGGCGCTCACCACGGGTTGTAAGACCCGCGCCGTGTCCTGCAAGCAGGACAACAAAGCGTACGTCGGCGCAAAGGAAGTCCCGCCGCTCAAGGCGCCGCCCGGGCTCGAGCCGCCGAATACCCGCAACACACTCAAAGTGCCCGAACTCAATACGCCCGAGCGACTGCGCAGCAAGAACGAGGCCTGCCTCGACGCGCCACCGCCCTTCGCCCCGCCCAAGGCAGTGACACTGCCGCCACCTGTTCCGGCGCAATCGCCGGACAAACCAAAATAGCGCGCGCACTTTCCGCTATCATTTCGCCCCTGTACTCCCAAGGTGCCGGGAGACGGGTCCGGACAGGTGGCCGAGCGGTCGAAGGCGCTTGCTTGGAAAGCAAGTAACATCTCACGGTGTTCCAGGGTTCGAATCCCTGCCTGTCCGCCAACTTTTTACCATGGCAGTCCGTATCGGCTCCTTCGCGACGACTAGTTGTAAACCCCGTCAGGCCCGGAAGGGAGCAGCGGTAGCATCGATGTCGGGCGCCGAAGTCCGGCTGGTGCGGGCTGCCTCCCTCTCGTGCACAGGATCCGCATTCTCATGAGCTATCTCGCGCTGGCGCGCAAATGGCGGCCACGAAGTTTCTCAGAGCTGGTCGGACAGGAGCACGTGCGCCAGGCGCTGGGCAACGCGCTCACCCAGGGCCGCGTCCATCACGCGTTTCTCTTCACCGGCACGCGCGGTGTCGGCAAGACCACGATCGCGCGCATTCTCGCGAAGTGTCTCAACTGCGAAACCGGCGTGACGGCCACTCCCTGTGGCACCTGCGCCGCGTGCCGGGAAATCGACCAGGGCCGCTTCGTCGACCTCATCGAAGTCGACGCCGCGTCGCGCACCAAGGTCGATGACACGCGCGAACTGCTCGAGAACGTGCAGTACGCACCGACGCGCGGCCGCTACAAGGTCTATCTGGTGGACGAAGTGCACATGCTGTCGACGCACTCGTTCAACGCGCTGCTCAAGACGCTCGAGGAGCCGCCGCCGCACGTGAAGTTTCTGCTCGCGACCACCGATCCGCAGAAATTGCCGGTGACGGTGTTGTCGCGTTGTCTGCAGTTCAACCTCAAGCGTCTGCCGGTCGCGCTGATCTCGGAGCATCTCGCGAAAGTGCTGGATGCGGAGAAGATCGTGCATCAGCCCGCCGCGGTGCGGCTGGTGGCGCAGTCCGCGGATGGCAGCATGCGCGATGCGTTGTCGCTGACCGACCAGCTCATCGCGTTCGGCGGCGGCAAGGTGGAGGAGGCCGCGGCACGCAGCATGCTCGGCACCATCGATCGCGACCACGTGGCGCGCGTGGCGCGCGCCTTGGCGACCAGCGACGCCGCGCAGTTGTTCCAGACCGCGCGTTCGCTCGAAGAATTTTCTCCGGACTACGGGCAGGTGCTCGACGAACTGGCGGCGCTGCTGACGCGCGTCGCGCTGCGCCAGCTCGTGCCGACGTACGAGGGCGACGAGCTGTTCGATCCCACGCTGCTCGCCGAGCTGGCGTCGTCCATCGGCGCCGAGGACGTGCAGCTCTACTATCAGATCGCGATTCTCGGCCGGCGCGACCTCGGGTACGCGCCCGATCCGCGCAGCGGATTTGAAATGACGCTGGTGCGCATGCTCGCATTTCGACCCGCGGGTACCGGCCAGGCAGCATCGACGCCCGCCGTACGCGCGCCGACAGCCGCATCGTCCGGCGGCGCGAGCACGGCGCCGGCGACCATCGTGCGGCCCGCGGCGGCCGGACCCATCGAGCCCGTGCAGTGGGCGCGCGTCATCGGTGACCTCGATGTGAGCGGTGCGGCGCGCCAGCTCGCGACCAACTGCGCGCTCATCGAGCACAAGGGCAACACTCTGCGCTTCGCGCTCGATCCGAAGGTCGTGCGCTCCGCGCCGCAGGTCGAGCGGCTGACGCAGGCGCTCGTAAAATATCTCGGCGGTCACGTGAAGCTCGAGTTCGTCGACGGCGCGCCGCCGATCGAGACGCCGACGCAGCACGGCGAACGGCGTTCGGCGGAGAACCTCGATGCGGCCAGGCGCTCGCTCGACGAGGATCCGACCGTGCACGAATTGAAATCGCGCTTCGGCGCGACGCTGCATCCCGAATCGGTGCGGCCCACGGAATAAAGGAGGAGATGTCCATGCGTGGTGGTGGAAACATGATGAAGCAGGCGATGGCTCTGCAGGCCAACATGAAGAAGGCCCAGGACGAAATCGCCAACATGGAAGTCGTCGGCGAATCCGGCGGCGGAATGGTCAAAGTGACGATGAACGGCAAGCACGAGGTCAAGCGCGTGCAGATCGAGCCGCAGGTGGCATCCGAAGATCGCGAGATGCTCGAGGACCTGATCGCCGCCGCCGTCAATGACGCGGTGAACAAGGCGGACGCGGCCTCGCAGCAGCGCATGTCGAGCGTCATGGCCGGGGTCAACCTGCCGCCGGGCTTCAAGCTGCCGTTCTGAGCCGGGCTTACTAACTACATGCAGCACGCGGCTCCGCTCGCGAAACTCATTGACGCGCTGCGCGCCCTGCCGGGCGTCGGCCCCAAGACGGCGCAGCGCATGGCGTTCCACCTGCTGCAGGGTGGGCGCGGCGGTGCGCGCACGCTGGCGGAGGCGCTCACTGCCGGCCTGGCGTCGATCAGCCGTTGCAAGCGCTGCCGCATGCTCACCGACCTGGAGCTGTGCTCCATCTGCTCGGCGCCGTCACGCGATGCGTCGCTGCTGTGCGTGGTCGAGTCACCTGCCGACGTGGTCGCGGTCGAGCAGTCGGGCAGTTATCGCGGGCGGTACTTCGTATTGCACGGGCATCTGTCGCCGCTCGACGGCGTCGGCCCGGACGAGATCGGCGCGCGCGAGTTCGAAGCGCTGCTCGACTCGGGCGAAGTGCGCGAGGTGATCCTCGCCACGAATCCGACGGTGGAAGGCGAGGCCACGGCGCATTTCTTCGGCGAGCGCGCGGCGGATCGGAACGTCCAGGCGAGCCGCATCGCGCATGGTGTGCCGATCGGCGGCGAGCTCGAATACGTGGACGGCGGCACGCTGGCGCACGCGCTCGCCGGACGAATACGTACTCAGCGCTAACCACCCGAGTTGTCCAGATTCCAGTTCGCCCAGGTTTTTAGTCGGGCTCGAATGCACGCGGCTGAAGGCGCGCCTCGGGCGAGTCGCGGATGCACACTCGTCACATCTGCTCAGGGCTGCCGCCCACGTCGGAAAGCGCCATCGAAGCGACGGCGTTCGTGCCCATGCGAGAACGAATCCAGCTAATTCACCGTGAACGTCGACTTGACGTGGATATCGGCGCTCGACGCGCCGACGCGCAGCTCGAAGCGGCCGGGGTCGACGGCGTAGCGCTTCGCCACGTCGTCATAGATCGTGAGGTCGCGGTCGGGTTTCACGGTGAAGGTCACCGTTCGCGATTCGCCCGGATCGAGCGACACGCGCTCGATGCCGCGCAGTTCCTGCAGCGCGCGCGTGCGGCGTGGATCGAGCGGCTTCAGATAGAGCTGCACCAGCTCATCTCCCGCGCGGCGGCCGACATTGCGCACCGTGACCTTCGCCGTCACGGTGCCGTCGGCACCGACGCTGCTCGCGTCGAGCTGCAAACCCGAGTAGGCGAATTTCGTGTACGACAAACCGTGACCGAAGGGGAAGAGCGGCCGGCCCTCGAAATAGCGGTAGGTGCGATTCTTCATCGAGTAGTCGGAGAAGTCGGGCAGCTTGTCGTCGGCTGTGTAGAACGTGACCGGCAGGCGGCCCGACGGATTCGTCGCGCCGAACAGCACGTCGGCGACGGCCGTGCCGCCGCGTTGACCCGGATACCAGGCCGCGAGGATCGCGGGTAGTTTGGCCTTCGCCCAGTCGACGGCCAGTGCCGAACCGGTCGTCAACACCAGGACCACGGGTTTACCCGTCGCGTGCAGTGCCTCGAGCAGCGTGCGCTGACTCGCGGGCAGTCGCAGATCCGTGCGGTCGCCGCCGGCGAAGCCCGGAAAGCTGACCTTCATCTCCTCGCCTTCGACGTCGCCAGTGAGCCCGCCCACGAACACGACGACATCGGCGGCGTGCGCGGCGTCGAGCGCCTCCTGGAACGGCGGCTTGGCATTCGGCAGCCGCCACGCGAGCCGCACCTCGGCGTCGCGGTCGGCCTCGAAGTATTCGAGCCTGATGTCGACTGGCTTGGCGGCCTCGAGCTCGACGAATGAGCTCCTGCTGGTCACGCGCTGCTGCAGTTCCCACGCGTCGGTGACGAGCTTGCCGCCGATGAACAGCCGGAAGCCGTCGTTGGCCCCGACCACGAGCTCGTACCTGCCGCTCACGGGCGGCAGTAGTTTGCCCGTCCAGCGGATGGAGAAGTCGTCGTTGCCGAGCGCCGCCTCGGGGCGCAGCTCGCCCTGCGCGACCATCGTGTCCGTGGGCGCGCCACGGTCCCAGCGGAACGCGACGCGCGCGTCCACGCGCGTCAGCACGGGCGCACCGGCGAGCGCGCGGCCGCGGAAGTATTCACCCTTGAGTCCCTGTGTCGCGGAACCGGCGTCGGGGTGGAAGCCCGCAAAATCGGCGGGCGGCCGCAGAAAGGCGGGCTCGATGAGTGGTGCGGCGCGCGGCTCTTCGCGTCCCTCGACCAGGTCCGTGCCGCGCGAGTACAGCACCTTCGTGCCCGACGTCACCGCGTCGCGGATGCCCTGCAGGATGGTCACCGGCGCGGCCGGTGTGCCGTAGTAGTTGCCCAACAAGGACATGATCTCGTCCGCGGTCGGCCCGATCACCGCGATGGTCTTCACCTTCGACCTGTCGAGCGGCAGCACGCCCGAATTCTTCAGCAGCACGATGGATTTGCGCGCGGCTTCGAGCGCCAGCGCATCGTGCGCCGGCGACTGGTTCACCGAGTACGGAATGCGCGCCCAGCGCACCTGCTCCGGCGGATCGAACATGCCCAGTCGAAAGCGGGTCAGGAACGCGCGCCGCAGCGCCTCGTCGACCTGCGCCTCGCTCACCAGGCCCTGGTGAACGGCATTGAACAATGCCGCGTAGGTGCGGCCGCAATTGATCTCGAGTCCGCTGCGGATGCCGAGGGCCGCGGCTTCCTCGGGCGTCGCCACGAGCTCGTGGAATTTCCAGATGTCGTCGATGGAGTCGCAATCGGAAACGACGTAGCCGTCGAAGCCCCACTGGCGGCGCAGGATGTCGGTGAGCAGCCAGTGGCTGCCCGACGCCGATTCGCCATTGACGCGGTTGTACGCGCCCATGACCGAGGCCACGTGACCCTCCTGCACCAGCGCGCGGAACGCAGGTAGATAGGTTTCCCAGAGATCGCGATCGCCCGGATGCACGTCGAAGTGGTGACGGTCGGCCTCCGGGCCCGAATGCACGGCGAAGTGTTTGGCGGTGGCGTCGACCTTGCGGTACTTCGGGTCGTCGCCCTGCATGGCCTGGACGAACGCGACGCCGAGGCGGGCGCTGAGGAAGGGGTCCTCGCCGTAGGTCTCCTGACCGCGGCCCCAGCGCGGATCGCGAAAGATGTTGATGTTGGGCGACCAGAACGTGAGGCCCTGATAGCGCCGCCGCTGGCCGCGGTTCGCGAACTCGTGGTGCTTGGCGCGCGCTTCGTCGCTGATGGCGGTGGCCACGCGCGTCATGAGGTTCGCGTCGAACGTGGCCGCCAGGCCGATCGCCTGCGGGAACAC
This sequence comes from Pseudomonadota bacterium, assembly GCA_043747875.1. GTDB lineage: Bacteria > Pseudomonadota > Gammaproteobacteria > Steroidobacterales > Steroidobacteraceae > CADEED01. The sequence continues at coordinate 6,746 of JAYTOI010000200.1, forward strand.
CGTGGCCGCGCCGGCACGCGCCACGCCGTGCAGCGCTTCGTTCCACCACTCGTAGGCCGGCAGGTCCAGCCGCGCAATGGCAGGCGCGTCGTTTTGCAGCTGCGCCACCTTTTCCTCGAGCGTCATGCGCGCGACCAGATCCGCCGCGCGCGCCTCGAAGCTGTGCCCCAGATCTTGGTAGATAGGCGTAGCTGCCGCGCGGGAATCGGCCAGGAAGAGCGCGGGCACGAAGAACAGGGCACGCAACGTGGCGCGCGTGGAACTGGGATACATGAAGGCTCCTTGAGCGCGAACTGAAGCCCCCGATGTTGCCCGGTGAATCCCGCGCGGTAGCGCTGATATACACGACTTCAACGCTTGCGTTGATAGCCCCGCGCCTGGATGAGCTCGGCGTGACGCCGCCGCAGCCGACGATAACTTTCGTAGCGTCGCGCGGACATTTCGCGCGTCTCGACCGCGGCCATGATGGCGCAGCCCGGCTCCTGCATGTGTTTGCAATCGGCGAAGCGGCAGCCGGATGCGCGCTGCTCGACCTCGGGAAAACCGAGCGTCCGTGCGTCGAGTTGTTCGAGCGCCGGTGCGAAATCCCGTACGCCCGGCGAATCCATGAGCGTGCCGCCCGAGTCGAGCGCATACGCGCGGGACGCCGTCGTGGTGTGCCGGCCTTCTTCTTCGCGCACCAGTTCGCCGGTTTCCACCACCGCGCGCGGCAGCAGCGCGCGCACCAGCGAGGATTTGCCGACGCCGGATTGCCCGACGAGCACGCTCACGGACTGTGATAACAGGCTGCGCAATGCGTCGAGACCGGAGCCCGACTTGGCCGAGCACGCGACGTGCGGATAGCCGGCGATCGTCAGCCCCGCGAGATCCTCGTCATCCACCGCGCCACCGTCCAGATCCGCCTTGTTGACCGCCACGGCTCCCGAGATGCCGGCGGCCGTCGCCGCGCACAGGTAGCGGTCGACCATGAAATAGTCGGGTTTGGGAACGGGCGCGATGACGACGATCAACTGCGTGATGTTCGCCACCACCGGCTCGCTGTCGCCCCGCAGGCTGGAGCGGGCGAGCAGCGTCGTGCGCGGCCGCACCTCGACGACCAGCATCTCGTCGTGGACGCGATCGTGCGTGCAGCGCACGCGATCGCCACAGACGATGGACAGCCGCCGCCCGGACGGACGCGCGCGCAACTCCCGCTGATCCGAGTCGCGCACGATGAGGTGCCGGCCGAACGCCGCGATCACTTCGGCGTCGAATTCGTCGGCGGTGGCGGGCGCGGTCATTGGTGTAGTATCGCGTCAAATCTTATGCCGCGCAGCGACTATCTCGTCTGGGTAGATCTCGAGATGACGGGCCTCAAGCCCGAAAGTGACGTGATCATCGAGATGGCCATCATCGTCACCGACGCCCAGCTCAATCTCGTCTCCGAGGGTCCGGTCATCGCCATCCATCAGCCCGAAGCGCTGCTCGACGGCATGGACGACTGGAACAAGCGCACACACGGTGCATCGGGCCTGCTCACGCGCGTTCGCGAGAGCAGCTTCACGATCGCCAGCGCGGAGAGCCGCACGCTCGAATTCCTGCGTGGGCTGGTCGAGCCGAATTCATCGCCGATGTGCGGCAACAGCATCTGCCAGGACCGCCGTTTCCTTGCGCGCCAGATGCCGATGCTCGAGCGGTTTTTTCACTACCGCAATCTCGACGTCAGCACGCTCAAGGAGCTCGCGCGACGCTGGGCGCCGGGTCTCAGCGCGGGGTTCGTGAAGCAGGGCGAGCACAAGGCGCTCGCGGACATCCAGGAATCCATCCGTGAGCTTGCTTATTACCGCCAGCACTTCCTCGCGCCCAGTTATCGCTCGTGAGCAGCGGACTGCCGACGTTCGGTGACGTAGTCGCAGCCGCGGGGCGCATCGGTCCGCACATCGTGCGCACGCCCGTGATGCGTTCCGCCGCATTCGATGCGCGCGTCGGGCGCCAGGTGTTCTTCAAGTGCGAGAACTTGCAGACCGGCGGGGCGTTCAAATATCGCGGCGCGACCAACGTCGTGCTGCAGCTCGATCCGGCGCGCACGCCGATGGTGGCCACACATTCCTCGGGCAATCACGGCAACGCGCTGGCGCTCGCGGCGCGCGCGCGCGGCATGCGCGCGGTCGTAGTGATCCCGCGCGATTCCGCGCGCTCGAAAATCGCCGCCATCGAGGCCGCCGGTGCACGCGTCGAGCTGTGCGAGCCCGGACTGCCGGCGCGCGAGCAACGTCTCGCGGAGGTACTGGCGCGCGAGCCCGGTGTCGTGGTCCATCCGTTTGACGACGAACGCATCATCGCGGGGCAGGGCACCGCCGCGCTCGAGTTGTTCGCGGAAGTGCCGGACCTGGACATCGTGACCACCCCCGTCGGGGGTGGCGGACTGATTGGTGGTACGGCACTGGCCGCGAAAGCGCTGGTGCCCGACATCCGCGTGGTCGGCGCGGAGCCCGCGCAGGCCGACGATGCGTTGCAGTCGTTTCGCAGCCGCGAGCGCTGTGCCGTCGTTGCGCCGCGCACCATCGCGGATGGATTGCGCGGTTCGATCGGCGCGCGAAACTTCGAGCTGCTGCTGAGCCATGTCGACGACGTGGTCACGGTCTCCGAGGAGCAGATCGTCGGCGCGATGCGCATAGTGCTCGAGGATTTGAAACTGCTCATCGAGCCATCGTCGGCGGTGCCCGTGGCCGCGGCGCTGGCGGGCATGCTCGGTACCGGCGACCGCATCGGCATCGTGCTGTCGGGAGGCAACGTCGATCTCGCGCTCTGCCCCTTCCTGCGTGGAGAAACTTCCCCGACCTGATTGCAATGTAAAAAATACTTTACATCAGTCGGCTCCGGAATGTAATGTACACCTTACATTTTGGAGGGTCGCGATATGGTGCTCGTCAGCCGCATGGCAAAGGGTTTGTTGGTATTGACACTCGCCGGCGCGCTCGCGTCCTTGTTCGGACCTGGTGAGCGCTGGTGGGGAATCGACATCGGTTCAAGCGGGACTGTAGTTTTCGGTTTTGCGCTTTGGAGCGGCGCCTGGCTGTTCTCGAAACACCAGAACGACATCTTCTCCGAAAGCTGGTCGATCGCGGAACGGCGCGCGTGGGCGGCATTGTTGTTCGTTGGACTGATCTTTTTTAATTTTCTCCGATACATGTGGGCGCTCTCCCTGCGTGACCCGCCGACGTCGCTTGGGGACGTGCCCGCAACGCATTTCATGTGGAATCTGTTCGTCCTGCTGATCGCCTGGGCGGTGGTCGGGAAGACCATCGGAGGTCAGGATGCGGGCGCAGTGGAATTCGACGAGCGCGACCAGCGTATTGCGCGTGCCGCCCACCGGGCCGCCGACTGGACGCTTACGATCATCGCAATCGTCGGCATCGGATTGCTGGTCGTGCTGCCAGCTCAGCGACTCTCATGGTGGCTGGCGCCTCTGATCGCTGCGCATCTAATGCTTGGCGTGCTCATCTGCAAGTCGCTCGCGGAGCACCTGTGGCTGGTGATGTCCTACTCGCGCGAGCGACACTGATCGTGCCGCCAATCCGCAATCGCATCCGCCACTGGCGCACGGAACACGGGGGACTCACGCAGCAGCAACTCGCTGAGCGCTGCGCGGTGACGCGGCAGACCATCATCGCACTTGAAGCGGGTAAGTATGCACCGTCACTCGACCTTGCATTCCGATTGTCACGCGCGCTGAGATGCGCTCTCGAGGAAGTTTTCGAGTTCGACGAAAAAATTTAGAGCTGCGCGAACTGAATCACGCTCGATTGGCTTGAGTTTTGCGTCTTGAATCATCGTGTTGGTCCGCTATATTCAGACTCGTGTTGACCGACGCATTATCAATCGTTTCATGGCGCTCGCGCCCGCGCAGCTTCGTCGCGCTGATGTCGCTCTACGAGAGCAACTATCTGCGTCTCATACAGCTGGCGGGCGCTCTGGCGCATCTGCCCGACCTGCGCATCTCGCGCGCGGCGGATGATTGTGACCTGCGTCTCAGCGTCACCGAGCGTTCCCCTTACACGACGAGTTTCGACCTCACCTATCTTTTCCCTGAGGTGGAAGGCGTATCGACGTATCCGGACATGCGCGTGCGCGTCTATCACGACGCGCGTCTGGCCGAGGCACAGGAATGGGCGACACAGCATGGCCATGAGGCGCTGCGTCGCATTCGGGGGCTGGCGGAGCGTGAACTGGATCAGCGTTGGGCCCGTAATACGATGTTAAATAAGTGGCTGGAATATTGCTTTGATCGCGGCCACGGGTTTCGCGTGTAGTACACACCGCCCGGCATTCCGCGCAGGGGTCTATGAAAGCGCTGAAGGCGTTCGGTTTTCTCGGTAACAACACTCCGCAGACGCCACCCGAAGAAGATGGGCGCGTCGTCGAGCTTTTTCGCAGCCGTGCCGAGCTGCGCAAGCAGCATGAAGAGCTGAACTCGGAGATGAACCGCCTGCGCGACCGCCTGAAGCAACAGGAGGCCGCCACCTTGCGCGTGCAGGAGATGCACGAATCGCTCGAGAAGCGGCTCGAATCGGCCGACAGCGGTCTATCTACCATCGTTTTCTATCATCTGCGCGCCCTGTGGCAGGACGGGCGGGAGCTGATCGCGCAGATGGTGCGCGACCTCGCGGCCAAGCAGGAGGAGCGCGAGCGCAAGTTGTTCGCGCTCGAGGGCAACCGCCGTCAGTTCCAGCAACGTCAGACCAGCGAGCAGCAGCTGCGCCAGGCCGAGACGCTGATGGTGGGCGCGCGCCAGCAGCTCACGGCGTTCGACGCGCGTCTCGCCATGCTGGACAAATGGTGGCATCGCTGGCAGCGCCCGAAAGTCGCGGCGCAACGGCCCCCGCTCGAGGCCGCGGTGGCCGCGGCGGAGTCGCAGCTGAACGCGGCACGCGCGCACGTCGAGAACGTCGAGAAGGCGGGCGCGGGCGAATTTCCGGGACTGACTCTGGAAACGCGGCGCGCGATCAATCTCGCGGCGATCGCCTGCGCCGAGGTATTGTGCCTGCGGCTGGCCCGCACGGCACTCGTGGCTTCGGCGCGCGCCGCCATGTCGAAGCGCGAATGCAACGAATATTACGGCGACTTCGCGACCTGCGTTTCGATCATGAGCGACATCGTCAAGGCGCGCGCGCTGGTCAAGCAGCGTAGCGGACTCATGCAAGATATCGCGCAGCGCAGCGAGCGGTTGAAGAGTACGGCCGCCTATCTCGGCGAGCACGAGACCGTGCCGATTCCCGAGTCCTGTGGCGTCTCCGAAGGCGATATCCTCGCGCACGGCTCGCAGGGCGTCAGCTCCGCCAAACTACCGAACGTGGTGGCGGAAGACACCTGGGACCTGTTCACGGTCCTGCTGCGCTGATCTCATCTGCGCCGGGCGCGTTGACGACGCGGGTGCCCCGCACGAAGCGCCGCACGCGCTGCGCGCCATTGTCGATCCACACGTAGAACGCGGGCACCACGAACAGCGACATCACCGCGCTCGCCATCAGGCCACCCATGATGGCGCGCGCCATCGGCGCGTACGAGGGACCACCGATGCCCACCGCGAGCTGCGCGTCGCGAATCGCGAGCGGCGCGAGCGCCAGCGATGCGGTGAGCGTCGTCATGAGGATGGGGCGCAGACGGTCGCGCCCGGCCTGCACGATGGCGGCCATGCGTTCCATGCCCGAGTTGCGCAATTCGTTGATGTGCGCGACCAGCACGATGCCGATGTTCACGACCACGCCGATCAGGATCTGCACGCCGATGAATGCCATGAAGGTCACGGTGGTGCGCGTGATGAACAGGAACCAGACCACGCCGACGATCGCCATGAAGATGGAGGTGATGATCGACATCGGATACAGCGTGGATTCGAACACTGCGGCCATCACCAGGTAGATCATCGCGATGGCGAGCAGCAGGTTGAACAAGAAGGTGGCGGTATCCTCGTCCTGCCGCTCGAACCCCTTGCCGAACTTCCAGCTGTATCCGGGCGGGAGTTGATAGTTGTTGAGCAGTGGCTCTACCTGCGCGCGCACCGCGTCGAGCGTGACGTCCTTCGCGAGATTCCCTTCGATGACGACCGCGGTCAGCCGATCGGTGCGCTGGATGGCGCGTGGACCGCGTGTGACGCGAAAGTCCGCGAGGGCCGACAGCGGCACGCGCGCGCCGCTCGGCAGGTTGATCGGGAACTGCGCCAGATCGTCGACGCTCTGGCGATCGGAATCGCGGAACGCGAGGCGCAGCGTGAGCTCGCGGTCGGGGCCGCGGAATTCCCTCAGCCGGTCGCCGCGCAGCGCCGCGGCCACCGCGGTGGCGACGTCGGTCGGCGTGACGCCGAGCGCCGCGGAGCGCTTGCGGTCCACGACGATCTGAACTTCCTCGTCGCCTTCGCGTGCGTCGGAACGCACGCTCTCCAGACCCTTAACCGATGAGAGTACGCGCGCCACGTCGTCGGCCAGTGCGGCCAGCGTCTCGGTGGATTCGCCGGTCAGTTGCAGGCTGAAGCGTTGACCGCCCATGGAACTCTCGTCGTCCCACTGGTAGCTAGGTTTGCCGATGATGATCTCGGGCAGTTTGTCCTTGGTCTGCTCGATGAACTCCGGGCCATCGATGCCGCCTGCATCCTTCGGTTTGAGGACGACGATGGAATGCGCGTGGCCGGAGTCGTACACGGAGTAGACGCGCAGGATGCCGAGCGCCGCGCGCTGGGCTTCGAGATGTTTCTCGACGATGTCGACCGCCGATTCCACACGTTCGATGGGGTGAGTCCCCTTGATGTGATAGTCGAGGAATACCTGGCGGCCGGCGTCCTGTGCGCCGGGATCGATCTTGAGGAATTTCCCGGGATACACGGTCGAGAGCACCACCAGGCCGACCGTGAGCAGTACGATGCCGGCGATGCTGGCGGCGGTCCAGCGGCCATGCGCGAGCGTCCAGCGCAACGCGCGAACGTATCGCTCCTGCAGCCGCGCGATCCAGCTCGATGCGTCCATGGGCGGCGGTGCGTGGAAGCGCGCCGTCGCCATCGGAATCAGCGTCTGCGCGATGATCAGGGACGCGACCATCGCCACGCAGATCGGAATGGCGACGTGCGTGAGGAATATCGAGAGCATGTTCTTGGCGCCGAACAGAATGGGCACGAACACCACGACGCAAGTCGCGGTGCCGGCCAGCGTCGCGATGCCGACCTCCCGGACGCCCGCCAGCGTCGCCGGCAGCGGCTGCGTCGGGTTCATCTGCCGGTGGCGGAACACGCTCTCCGTGACCACGACCGCGTTGTCCACGAGCATGCCCACGGCGAGCATCATGCCCATCATCGACATCACGTTGATGCTGAGGCCGAAGAAGTACATCGCCGCGAGTGTCGCCAGCAGCGACAGCGGCACCGCGGCGCTCACGATCAGCGTCGTTGGCCAATGCCGCAGGAACAGGAACAACACCGTGAAGGCCATTGCGCCACCGATGAGGCCGGCCTCCGCGAGGTCGTACAGCGAGGAGCGGATCGACTCCGCCATGTTCTCCATGACGTAGACGGTGACGCCGCGCATCTGCGGCAGATTCTTCGAGCGCTCGATCACTTCGAGCACCTTGTCGACCACTTCGACGATGTTCGCCTGCGAGGCTTTGAATACATCGAGTCCCACCGCGGGTCGGCCGTCGAGGTGGCGTCGAAAGCTGATCTCGGGACTGAACATCTCGACGCTCGCCACGTCGCCGACGCGAACGTTGCCGCGAATCACCAGATTGCGGATTTCGTCGAGCGAGCGGAATTCCCCGATCGGCCGCACCGAAAGGCGCCCGCCGTCCGAGGTGATCTGTCCCGCGCCGACCGAAAAATTGCTGCGTTCGAGCAGGCGCACGAGATCGCGTACGTCCACGTCGTGCGCCGCGAGCCGGCCCGGGTCCACCAGGATGCGCACTTCGTGTGCCTCGACGCCGGCCAGTTCCACGCGCGCCACGCCGTCGATGCGCTCGATGGGCTTCTTGAAGTAGCGGTCGAGCACTTCGTATTGCGAGGACAGATCCTGATCCGCGGAGAACCGCACGGTGAGCATCGATGCGTCGGCGGTGTTGGGCATCCCCATCCACATTCTGTCGGCGGTCTTTGGCAGTTGTGCGCGCACCGAATCGAGCTTCGAGCGCACCTCGTATCCGGCGGCATTGAGATCGGTGCCCCACGCAAAGCGGATTTCGAAACGCGCTTCCGCGTCGCCCGAGAACGAGCTGATCTCCTCGATGCCCGATAGCGTTGCGAGCGCATCCTCGATCGGGCGCGTGATCAGTTCTTCGGTTTCCTCGGGCGTCGAACCGGGGTAGGGCACGCCCACGAACATGAACGGAAAACTGATGTTGGGATATTGCTCGAGCGGCAGCAGACGCGCGGCGACGAGCCCGATCACCGCCACTGCGGCGAACGTCATCAGCGTGGTGACGGGCCGGCGCAGCGCGAAGTCGGTATGGATCATGTCATTCCTCGCGACTGCGCAATGCCAGCGGCGGCGTGGCGGGCGTGACGAGCGCCGCGGCGTCCGGGCTGGCTTCCGGCGCCGCGCGCGATGACTGGAATGCCTTGCGATCGAGTACGGCGTACAGCACCGGAATGACGATCAGCGTCAGCAACGTCGCGACCAGCGTGCCCGAGATCACCGTGATCGCCATCGGACGGCGGATCTCGGCACCTTCGCCGATGCCAATGGCCATGGGGATGAGGCCGATGATGGTGCTGACGCTGGTAATGAGGATGGGCCGCAGGCGCGTCCTTGCCGCGTGCTTGATTGCTTCGATTTTTTGCATGCTGACACGCGCCTGGTTGATGGCGTCGATGAGCACGATGGCGTTGTTCACGACGATGCCGGCCAGCATGATGAGGCCGATCAGAGCCACGGAGTTGATGGTGGTGCCGGTCACATACAGGCCCCAAATGGATCCGATCAATCCCATCGGGATGGTGAAGAGGATCACGAAGGGATGCAGCAGCGACTCGAACTGCGACGCCATCACCAGATACACCAGGAACACCGCGAGCGCGAATGCGAGCCCGAGCGAGCGGAAGCTCTGTGTCATCTCTTCGCTCTGTCCGGAGACCGAGCCGACGATGCCCACCGGCAGAGTAGTTTGGGCCAGTATCTGCTGCGCCGCGCGCGTGGCTTCGCCAAGATCGCCGCCGGCCGGTGCCGCGGATATCACCGCGACGCGCTCCTGGTTCGCGCGGCGGATCTCCGCGGGGCCGGTCGCCAGCCGGACATCCGCCACCGCCGAAAGGGGCACGGGCCGATCCGAGCCGGGATTCACGACGAGATTGCGCACTTCCTCGATGGACGCGGCGCGGGTGTCCACGCTGCGCACCAGCACATCGATCTTCTTTTCCTGCAGGCGGTAGCGCGTCGCGACGCTGCCGCGCACGCTCGATACCACGCGATCCGCGATGTCGCGCACCGCGAGGCCGAGTTGTGAGGCGCGCTCCTGGTCGAACAGGATCTGAATCTCCGGGTGGCCGCCCTCGGCGCTCGAGCGGACATCCTTGAATGACTCGCTGGCCTCCATGCGCGTGCGGACGGCATTGGCCGCGACCGACAAGCGCTCGAGGTCGTATCCTGCGAGCACTATTTCGACGGGCGTCGACAGTGTCAGCAGGGATGGGCGCGAGAACTCATATTGCGCGCCCGGAATGCCCGACAGCTGCGCGCGCAGCTGCTCGATCGCGCGCGCTTCCCCAGCCTGGTCGATGGGTGCGGCGAGTTTCACGTCGAGGTTGCCCGTGTTCTCCCCGGAGTCGACCGGGTTCGCATCGAGTCGGTTGCCGGTGCCGGCCACGGCGTAGGCGCTCGCGAGATTGGGCAGGCCACGCGCGGCTTCGTGGATGCGCTGCGCCAGTCGGTCGGTAGTCTCGAGCGGCGCGCCCGCGGGCAGGCGCATCTTCACCGTGAACTCGCCTTGCGACAGTTGCGGAATGAGCTCGGTGCCGAGTTGCGGCAGGATCAGCGCGGTCGCCGCCAGCAATCCGAACGCGGTGCTCAGCACGGTGATGCGACGCGTCAGCGCCCATGCGAGCGTGTTCGGATAGTGGCGATCGAGGAAGCGGTAGCCGAGCTGAGTGATCCAGAGAAAGGGCGACAGCATTACGGCGATCAGCTTGGCCATCAACCCGAACGACACGCGCAGTGCGCGCATCACAAACGTGATCGCATACCGCAACAGCCACGCGAGCGCGCGCGTGATCCAGCGTATCGCCAACAGCGGCCCGCGCAGGAGCATCGGCAGTCGCCCGGCGGTCGCGGTGAGAGCGGGGCGTGGACGCACAACCTCGCTCACGCCGAACTTGCGCGCGAATCCGCGCAGGTAGGCGCCGAGCGCGAGCGCCGTCGCGCGTGGTTCTCCCGCATCCGCGGCCAGCGGCTTTTCCTCGTCGCCGAGGCGCGCGCGCCAGGCGGTGAGCATCGGGACGAGCGTGATGCCGATGAGCAGCGAGATGAGCTGCGCGAACGTGACCGTGAGTGCCTGATCGCGGAACAGCTGGCCCGCGATGCCGCTGATGAACACCATCGGGAAGAACACCGCCACAGAAGTGAGCGTGGACGCGGTGACCGCGGTGGCGACTTCCGCGGTGCCTTCACGCGCCGCGTCGATCGTGCTTTGTCCGGCTTCCTTGCGGCGCGCGATGGCCTCGAGGATGACGACCGAGTTGTCGATGAGCATGCCGACCGACAGCGCGATGCCGCCGAGCGACATGACGTTCAGCGTCAGATCGAATGTGTACATCATCACGAAAATGCCGACGACCGTGACCGGGATGACGATGCCGGTGACGATCGTTGCCCACGCGTCCCGCAGGAAGAAATACAGCACCAGGATGGAGAGCAGGCCGCCCCAGAGCGCCGCCTCGCTCACATCGTCGACCGCGCTCGCGATGAACTTCGATTGATCGTAGACGGGCACGAGCCTGGTGCCCGCGGGCAGCGTCTTCTCGAGCGATTCGAGCTTCGCGCGGATGCCCTGCGCGAGCTGCACGGTGTTGGCGTCGCCTTCCTTGTAGATGGCGAGCTCGATGCATTCGTTGCCGTTCAGCCGCGTGATCGCGGTGCGATCCTTGTAGCCGCGCTCCACGCGCGCGACGTCCTTTAGATAGACGGGTTGTCCTTCGACGTTGGCGATGACCGAGTTCGCCATGTCCTCGAGGGTGTCGAACTCGTTCACAGTGCGCACGAGGAAGCGCTGCGTACCTTGTTCGAGCCGTCCGCCCGAGAGATTCACGTTCTCGGCGCCGATGCGCTGCGCCACCTGCTCGATCGACAGCTTGAGCTGCGCGAGTCGCTGCTGGTCGACGTAGATCTGCACTTCATCTTCGAAGCCGCCGCTCACTTTCACCGCGGCCGAGCCTTCGACGGATTCGATGTCCTGCTTGATGCGGTAGTCGGCGAAGCGGCGCAGGAACTTCAGGCGATCCTCTTTGGTGCCGGCCCCGCTCTTCGAGGAGGTGGCCGTCTCGTCGACGAACGCGACGCGCATCACCGGTTCGCTCGACGGATCGAAGCGCAACAGCAAAGGACGCGAGGCCTCGCCGGGCAGCCACAACAGATCGAGGCGCTCGTGCACCTCGATGCTGGCAAAGTTCATCTCGGTGCCCCAGGTGAATTCGATGATCACGTCCGACTGTCCGGAGCGCGATACCGAGCGGACGGAGCGCACATTGCGCACGACGCCCGCGGCTTCTTCGATGGGGCGCGAGATGAGGTTCTCGACCTCGGTGGGTGCCGCGCCCGGCAGCTCGGTGCGGATCGTGAGCGTCGGATACGACAGGTCGGGCAGCAGGTTCACCTTGAGGCGCGACAGCGAGATGGCGCCGAGCAAGGTGATCGCCACCGTCGCCATCGCGATCGTGACGCGGCGGCGGATCGCGAAGTCGACCAGCGTCATGGGCGCTCCTGACTACCGTTGGACGGTTTGTTCGAGCGTGACGACGCGCACGGGATTGCCGTCCTTGAGCCCGTTTTGTCCCACGACGACGACCTGTTCCGCGCCGTCGAGTCCATCGACGACTTCGATCTTGCCGGCGTTGGAAAGGCCGACCTTGATGGCACGCTGCTGCGCCTTGCCGCCGGCGACGACGAAGACGTTCGATGTGCCGTCGGTGTCGAGCAACGCGATGCGCGGAATGATCAGCGCATTCACGCGCCGCTCGAAGACGATGCCGACGCGCGCGAACATGCCGGGCTTGAGGTCGCCCTTCGGGTCGGTGACTTCGAGCGTTACCTTGAAAGTGGCGGTGGCGGCGTCGACCGTCGGCGAAACGAGTTTTACGACCGCGGGGAAGACTCGCCCGGCCAGCGCATCCGCCCCCACCGATGCGGTTTGCCCCGGCTTGAGACGCGCGAGCTCGCGCTCGGGGACGAATACGCTGGCCTTGAGCGGCATGGGGTCAGTGACGCGGAATACTTTCGCACCGACGGGGACTTCCTGTCCGAGCCGGATGTGCCGCGCCGAGACGAGTCCCGCGAACGGCGCGCGGATCTCGCTGTACGAGAGATTGAGTCGGGAGAGGTCGTCCACCGCGCGCTGATTTTCCAGATCGTATTTGAGGCTCTCGAAGGCGCCCGCGGCCACGAGGCCTTTCTGATGCAGCTCCACCTGACGGTTGAAATCGCGCTCGGTCTTGGCGAGCGCCGCGCGTGCCTGCGCGGCCTGCAGACGGAGCTGGCGATCATCGAGCACGGCGAGCACCTGCCCCTCGCGCACGCGGTCGCCCTCCTCGACGAAGAGACGGCGCACTTCACCGCCCACCTTCGCGATGACCTCCGCGTCGGCTTCGGCTTCGAGCGTGGCGGTGCCGCTGTACATGGCAAGCATCTCTGCGCGCTCGGGCAGCGCCACCTCGACAGGAATCGCAGCTTCGGGCTTGGCCTTCTCGTCTTTCGCTTTTGTCGAGTCGTCGGCAGCGACACCTTCCTTTGCGCAGGAAGCGACGGCCAACGCGAGCCCAACGAGGGCTGCGCGCAGGAAAAGTTTGTTCATGGCCCGTCCCCTTGATTGCCGCGGTTGAGACGCCGCAGACCCAGCAATAATTGCGATGTGGGACGGAAGTGTAGAAGTTTGCGGTGTTGTAGTCAACTACAACACTATCTCTGGACGCTGGGCCGCGTAGCGGCCCCACGTCAGGGCAGCGTCTGAACTCAGTCGCCGCTCTTCGAGTCGCTCTTGGATTCGCTGCGTACGGTACGCGTGGGCGCGGAGTGAATGGGCCGCAGGCCCGTAACCATGTCCGTCATGACCTCGGCGGCTTGGTCGAGTACGGTGTCCGGGAACTTGGCATCCGCCAGCTCTTCGGCGTTCTTGAGCGCCGGCAGATTCTGCGCGGAACGCCGGGCGTTCTCGCGCGCGAGGCGTTCTTTCTCGAGTCGCTCGCGTTCGAGTTTGCGCTGCTGCAGGTTGAGCGACAGCGAGGTCTGCTTGCGCATGACGTCGGCGGCCGCAAGATCCGCGACCAGCCAGCGGTAGTTTGGATCGCGGTCCGCACGGGTTTTTTCCTCGATCGCGAGCGCGGAAATGCTTGGCTGCTGCGCCTTGCCTTCGCTGCGGAAGGGGACGCCCGGGATCCGATCCCAGGGCAGCGCGCCATCGAGAGCGCTTTCGCCGAACTCTTCGAGATCGATCTGCGAGGGTAATGCGACATCGGGCTCGACGCCGCGATGCTGGGTGCTCTCGCCGGTCACGCGATAGAACTTGCCGATGGTGACCGTGAGCTGACCGTTCACCGGCCTCGGCGACCAGCGATCGAGCGGCACCAGGTTCTGCACGGTTCCCTTACCGAACGTGCGCTGTCCGAGCACGACGCCGCGATGGTAGTCCTGGATGGCACCGGCGAAGATCTCCGACGCCGACGCGCTGAAGCGATCGACGAGTACCGCGAGCGGGCCGGAGTAGGCGACGCCCGGTTCTGGATCGTCCTGCACTTCGAGCTCGCCGGTGGTGACCTTGAGCTGCACGACGGGCCCCTTGTCGACGAACAGGCCGGTGAGCGCCGTCGCCTCGGGTAGATAGCCGCCGCCATTTCCGCGCAGGTCGAGCACGAGCCCGTCGATCTTCTCGGCCTTGAGCTCGTTGACCAGGCGGCGAACGTCGCGCGTGGTGCTGCGGAAGTTCTTGTCGCCCGCGTTCTGTGCCTCGACGTCCTGATAGAACGCCGGAACGTTGATGACGCCGACGCGAATTTCCTTGTCGCCGCGCTTGATGGTGCGCAGCTCTTTCTGTGCCGCGGCGGCCTCGAGGTTCACCTTGTTGCGCGTGAATTCGAGCGTCTTCTCGGGCGTGCCCGGCGCGGCACCCGCCGGCAGCACCTGCAGACGCACCTGCGTGCCGGCGCGACCGCGAATGAGTTGCACGACGTCGTCGATGCGCCAGCCGAGCACGTCGGTAACGGGGCCCTCTTTTCCTTGACCGACACCCGTGATGCGATCCTTGACCGAGATGGTTCCGGCGACGGCCGCCGGGCCGCCATCGATCACGTTCATGATGGTCACGTAGTCGTCGACGAGCTGCAGCGACGCGCCAATGCCGTCGTAGTTGAGGCTCATCTGGATGCGATATTCCTCGGAGCTGCGCGGCGAGAAGTAGCTCGAGTGCGGGTCGTACGCGCGCGCGTAGGAATTCATGAGCGACTCGAAGATGTCGTCGGCGCTGACCTGATCGACACGCTTCAGCGAGGTCTCGTAGCGCTTCTTGAGCAGCTTCGATGTCTCTTCCCAGCTCTTGCCGGTGAGCAGCAGCGACAGCGCGTCGTTCTTGACGCGCTTGCGCCAGAACTCATCGAGATCGGTTGAAGTGGCGGCCCACGGAGCCTTGTCGCGATCGAATTCGAAACTCTCGTCGATCGTCCACTCAGGTTCCTTGACGAGTTGCGATATGGCGAAGCGAATGCGCTCGCGGTTGCGCTGCTGGAAGCGCGCGAAGATCGCAAACGCCGGATCGACATCGCCGCTGCGGATCATGTCGTCGAAACGCAGCTTGTACTGTTCGAAATCCGTGATGTCGGAGGCGAGCAGGCTGGTGTGCTGGCCGTCGATGCTGTCGAGATAGCGCGTATAGACGATGCCGGACAGTCGGTCGTCTAGTTTCGAGCCGCTGTAATGCATTCCCTCGAGCATCGAGCCTACGCGGCGCGCGATCGAGCGGTGGCGCTCGCTGGGAACGACGGATCCGGCCGGTAGTTGCGTATTGGCTGGTGCTTGCGCGGAGCCCGTGAGGACGAGCAAGGCGGCCAGCATCGAAGGGGCGAGCCAGCGGTTCGAACGATGGAGCGGAGAATTCATGCGTCGGGGTGTCTCGCGTGTGGGCGGTCCGTACAATTCAACAGTAAGGCCGCCCGGCGGCCCGCTTCAAGTGGAATTCCCCTAAACATAGGCCAATCCATGCGCCCACTGGTCGTACTCCTTGGAATCGTGATGGGTTCGACAGTCTCCATCGCCGCGGCACTTTTGATGACGGGAGTGGTGTTCCTGCTCTTACCCGATTACAGAGAGCGACTCGCGGACGAGAGTAAGCCGTTGCTGATTGCCTGTGTTCTGTCTTTTGTGCTCGCGGCAGCGGCGGCAGCCAGTTTTTACTCGGAGCTGCGTATGCGCACATGGCGTTACGCGGCGCATCTGGGGCTGGGAATGATGCTGGCGGTCGCTGCCTGGACCTACTGGCCAAAGAAATGAACCGCAACATACCTCCATTTGAGCGAGCGGCTGGTCAGTTGGTTCCGGCGGTGCATCATTCTGACCGCGACAGGGAGACTCGGCGTCTCCCTGGGTAACCACACGCGGCAGCAGGTACGAGGAACGGACCTCGACGGAGCGGGTGATGGTTGGAAGAAGTTTTTTGCGCGGCGCGGAACGCGATTAGCGGACGCGGCGCAATCGCCAAGCGTCGCGCGTAGATTTGCCCTGGGTGCTGTTGTAGGGGTCGCAGCCCTGCGGCTCGCTCGAAGGGAACAGGAAGTCGCCTAACAACGTGACCTTCATGTCCTGCGCGCCGGGCCCTTCGCGGCGCTTCGGCTCTTGTTCTTGCTTGCGCGCGCGGGCGCGCTCGGCTGCTTTTCGATCCGCGAGGAAGTACTCGCTCATTTTTCGTCCCCGACTGTCTGACAACTCGACCTCAGAGCAGTGTCGCCGAATTGCGTCACAATTTCGGATAGTAGTGACTAGCGGATGCACGGGTTTTGTGAGCCAGTTCACGTTTCGCTGTCGCAGGTTTGCCTTTATAGCTTTTGGAGAATCCAGCGAAAGACCCGAAACAAGCTCAAGAACACGAACGGACCAGCGAGGACGATCCAGTAGCTCGACTGAAAGCGGAGCAGCCCCTTGAAGAAGTCGAGGTACAGCATGAATAGTCCGCCGTGCGCATAGGGCTGCAGCGCGATGTAGCCGGCGATGTAGATGAACACCGGCATGACCAGCAGACCGACGAGCACGGTGAGTCCGAGCGTGAGCGCTTCGAATTGGAACCGCGGCAGCGCGAAGTATTGGTCGCGCGCACGCACGAGCGAGTTGAACAATTTGGCCTGAGCCCCCGAGGAGTCCCGCCGGACTGCGGACAAGCGCGGGCATAATAGCGCATGAGCAGAATCAGGGCGGCGGTGATCGGCGTCGGCTATCTGGGCCGCTTCCACGCACAGAAGTACGCGCAGCTTGCCGAGACCTGCGAGTTGGTCGCGGTCGTCGACGGGCGGGAAGACGTGCGCATGTCGGTGGCCGGAGAAGTGCGGTGCGCGGGCGTCGCGGACTACCGCGAGCTGCTGGGCAAGGTGGATGCAGTGAGCGTGGTGACGCCCACGCCGTCGCATTTCGAGATTGCGGACGCATTCCTGGCCGCCGGCGCGCATGTGCTCGTGGAGAAGCCCATCACCGGGACGCCCGAGCAGGCGCGCGCGTTGATCAAGCGCGCCAGCGCCGCGAAGCGCATTTTGCAGGTGGGGCATCTGGAGCGGTTCAACGCCGCAGTCCTCGCGGCCGAACCGCATGTAGAGAACCCGCGCTTCATGGAATGCCAGCGGCTAGCGCCCTTCAAAGAGCGGGGCACCGACGTGAACGTCGTGCTCGATCTCATGATCCACGACATCGATCTCGTGCAGTCGCTGGCGCGCAGCGAGATCGTCAGCATCGACGCGGTCGGCACGCCGGTGTTCTCGGGCGAGATCGACATCGCCAACGCGCGTATCCGCTTCGCCAACGGTTGCGTCGCCAACACTACCGCCAGCCGCGTGAGTCTCAAGACAGAACGCAAGCTCAGGATCTTCGAAGATGCGGCGTATCTTTCCCTCGACCTGCAGCAGAAGATTCTGACGTTGATCCGCAAGCGTGAGGGGGTTCCCCAGGCTGGTCAGTTGCCGGTCAGCATAGAAGAGTCGAATCTCGACCAGGGCGACGCACTCAAGAGCGAAATCCAGTCATTTCTCGAGTGCATTCGGAACGACCGGCGTCCCATCGTGTCTGGAGAGGATGGGCTGCGCGCGCTCGAGACCGCCATTCGCATCACGGAGCAGGTTCACGCGAATCTCAGAGCCACCCGCACTTCGGGGTGATTGCGGCTTGAACCATCGTGCGGAGCACCTACATATCCGGAATGAACACACCCATCCGACCGCTCAATGACGTGCGACGGACGTTAGAAATCGATCTGGTCGCCGACTTCACCTGTCCCTGGTCCTGGCTTGGCATGGCACAGCTCACGCGCGCCCTGGGGAATCTCTCCGGTGACATCGAAACGCGGCTGCGCTGGCATCCGTTCCGCATGGCGGGTGCGCCGTTGGCTCATGCCTCGCCGCGCACGTTCCATGAATATCTCGCGGGGCGGTTGCCGCAGGGCATCAGCGTACCGTTCGCCGAGAAGAGTCTCACCGAAGCTGGGCGCGAGCTCGGCATAGACTTTCACTTCGAGCGGCTCGGCCCATTGCCATCCACGTCCGAGGCGCATCGCCTCGTGCAGCTCGCGGCGGGGGAGGGGAATCACGCCAACATCGCGGCCGCGATCTTCCGCGCGTACTTCGAGCGCGGCGCAGACATCGGCGATGTCGCGGTGCTCGCGCAAATCGGCGGAGAAGCGGGGCTCAGCGACAAGACTCTGCAGTCGTTCCGCGATACGCGCGAAGGCGAGCGCGCACTCGAGGGCAGCGAAGAACGTCTGCGTGGATTCGGGGTGCGCACCGTGCCAAATCTCCTGTTCGGCGGACGTGTACTCGTGCCCGGCACGGTGAACGTCGCGACCTACGTGCACGCGCTCGACCAGGCGCTGTTTCCCGGTTCCGACGAAGAATCGGAACAGAAGCCGACGTTGCAGTAATTCGACCGCGCATCGGTGTGGGGCGTCGGTGTCCCGATGGCAGTCTTATGGCGGCAATGGGCGATGCGCGATACCTTTACGACCGCATGTCGCTGGCCTCCATCAAAGCGGATCTTCGCGCCATCGTCGGCGAGCAGGGCATGCTCGAAGGGTCGGCGGTCCGCGAGCGCGCCGCGACCCTGTTTCACGGGCGCGTGGAGGCCGACGTGCTCGTGCGCCCGCGCAGCACCGAACAGGTTTCCTCGATCCTCAGGACGTGTCACGAGCGAGGCCAATCCGTGGTCGTGCACGGCGGGCTCACGGGGCTGGTGAATGGCGCCGATGCAGAGGCGCGCGACGTTGTATTGTCGCTCGAATCCATGAACGCCATCGAGCGCGTCGACGTGCTCGGGCGCTCTCTGCGTGCGCAGGCGGGCGTGAAGCTCGGCGCCGTGCAGCGCGCTGCCGACGAGCACGCCATGGTTTTTCCGCTCGACCTCGGCGCGCGCGACAGCGCAACCGTCGGCGGCAACATCGCGACGAACGCGGGTGGTTTGCGCGTCCTGCGCTACGGAATGATGCGCAATCTCGTGCTCGGCATCGAAGCCGTACTCGCCGACGGCACGGTGCTCACGTCGCTCAACCGCATGCTCAAGAACAATGCCGGATACGACCTCAAACAATTGTTCATCGGCACCGAGGGCACTCTCGGTGTGGTGACGCGTGCGGAGCTGCGCCTCGTGTCGCGCACGCGCAGCCAGGAAACGCTGCTCGCCGCGCTGCCGAGCTTCGAAGCGTTGACGGAGCTCCTCGGACGCCTCGACTCAGGTCTCGGTGGGCAACTCGCCGCGTTCGAGGCGATGTGGGGCAACTATTACGATTACAACACGGCGCCACCGGCGCAGAACAGCGCGCCGCTGGCGCGCGGCGCGCCGTTCTACGCGATCGCAGAGACACTCGGCGGTGACCCGCAGCCGGATCGCGCGCGGCTCGAAGTGGTGCTCGCCGAGGCGCTCGAAGCTGGCGTCGTGGCCGACGTGACCATCGCGAGTTCCGAGACCGAGCGGCGCGCCATCTGGAGCATCCGCGAGGATGTCTGGCAGGTGAAGAACATCGCGCCGCTGCTCACATTCGACGTGAGCCTGCCGATCGAGAACATGAAGGAATACGCGAACGAAGTATGCGCAGGCGTGCGCGCGCACGTCGGCGAAGACCGCACGTTCGTGTTCGGCCACATGGCCGACGGCAACCTGCATCTGGTGATCGCGGCCGGCGACGACGCGGCGACGCGCGCGACGATGGAAGGCATCGTCTATCGGCCGCTACCGGCGTTCGGCGGCTCCGTCTCCGCCGAGCACGGCATCGGCCTCGAGAAACGCGACTATCTACCGCTGTCGCGTACTGCGGCCGAGATCGCCATCATGCGGCGCATCAAGCAGGCGCTCGATCCCAAAGGCATTCTCAATCCAGGCAAGGTGTTTGCATGAGTGGACCCGCGCATCTCACGCGTGCCCGACGCGAAGTCTCGGTAGCGGCCACGCAGTTTGCATGCGGGTGGGACGTCGCGGCCAACATGGCCAATGCCGAGAAGCTCGTGCGTCAGGCGGCGCAGCGAGGTGCTCAGATAATATTGATCCAGGAGTTGTTCGAGACGCCGTACTTCTGTATCGAGCAGGACTCGCGGCATCTGCGCCTCGCGACCACGGTCGCCGACAACCGCGCCGTGAGCCATTTCTCGAAGCTCGCGCGCGAGCTCGGCGTCGTGTTGCCGATCAGCTTCTTCGAGAAGGCCGGCAACTCCTTCTTCAATACGATCGCGATCCTCGATGCCGACGGCGCGAACCTCGGCGTTTACCGCAAGGCGCACATCCCGAACGGGCCTGGCTACCAGGAGAAGAACTACTTCAGCCCCGGCGACACGGGGTTCAAGGTATGGAACACGCGCTTCGCGCGCATCGGCGTCGGCATCTGCTGGGATCAGTGGTTTCCGGAAACTGCGCGCGTAATGGCGTTGATGGGAGCCGAGCTGCTGTTTTTCCCGACCGCCATCGGCAGCGAGCCGCCGCCGGCGCTGCCGGTGAACTCGCGCGATCACTGGCAACGCACGCAGCAGGGACATGCCGCGGCGAATCTCATGCCGGTGATCGTGTCGAACCGCATCGGCACCGAGCGTGCGGTGCAGGATCCGGACAACCTTTATATCCGCTTCTACGGCTCGAGCTTCATCGCCGATCCGACTGGCGCGAAGATCGCCGAGGCGGACGAGGAACACGAGGCCGTGCTCACCGCGACGTTCGATCTGGCCGAGATAGAGGAGATGCGCAACAACTGGTTCGTGTTCCGCGACCGGCGGCCGGAGCTGTACGGGGCGCTGACTACATTCGATGGAGCAAATCGTGACCGGTAGAAGCAAGGAAATCGAAGAGATAGACGCGCTGTTCGCGCACGCCGATCACGATCACGACGGCCAGATTGACTTCACCGAGTTTCGCGCGCTGGTGCGCGAGCTCGACGACGCGTCAATGGATGACGCCACGCTGCGTGTGGGCTTCGTCGACACCGACGTCGACCGCAATGGGCGCATCGATATCGATGAGTTTCGGGGCTGGTGGTTGAGCAACTGAAGCGCACGCGAATAAAAGAGCCATGGCAAACAACCTTTTCGTTTGATCGCGGAGTATGCTTTTGACGATGCCGGCCCTGAGCCGACCATCGAGGCAGCGTGTCCGGCGATACCAGGAATGTTCGAGACACTCATGCCTCGCCAACCGCGGCGGGCGAAACCTCATCTTTCCTGACTTCCGCGCCGG
>JAYTOI010000201.1:0-16030 GCA_043747875.1 Pseudomonadota bacterium
CTGCTCATGCTGCGACTCCTTCGTCGTGCGCAGCAGATCGTCGATCAGCGCCTTCGGGTGAATCTTCTCCTGGATGTACAGCGGCGGCGCATGGACGACCAGCTCGCTCCAGTCCTGCTCGTCCTTACCGCGCCAGACAAGCTGCGGGTCGAGGTCGGTGTTTCGCGGGTACTTCACCTTGCGCGGCGCAGTCTCCTTCTCCACCACCGAGCTATGCTCGGCCGTTGGAATGTTCTTGCGCTTCGCCTCGCTGTGCGTGAGCGTCTCGACTGACTTCTTGCCTGGTGCCTTCGGGGATTGCTTGGCCATGTTCTACTTTCCCGTCAGGAGTCGAGCACGTCGGGTTTCTGGAGTGCCTTCTTCTCTTCCGAAGCAAGACGACGTTCCACCTTTTTCACGTCTTCCGCTGGCGGCAGGATTTCGGGACGAATGCCGCGTTCGAGTAGTGTCCTGCGAACCGCTTCATTGTTCGTGATGTGCTCGCGCGAGATCGCCGACTCACTGCCCATCTGGTGCTGCCGCGCGTTGAAGATCGTTATTTCCGCGGCGAAATCCTTGGCCTTGAGAATGATGGTCGGCGCAAAGTCCGCGAGTGGCCGTGTATCCGGCACTTTCCACTGCGCCCTCATGGCCTGCGTGCTCTTGCCGAACAGTGCGGCGTCGCCCTTGCTGCGTATCAGCGCGAAGTCCTGCTGACCACCCGCCTGCTCGTAGATGACCTGCGAGAGTTCCTTTTCCGTTGTGGTGAGCTTGCGTCGAGCCTGAACACGTTCGGCGTCCAGTAGCCGCTGCTCGATCAACTCGGCGCGGCGGGTCTGCAGCGCGAAGTACGTCTGCGCGAAGGCGATCTCGGCTTTGCGCGAATCGCCGTTCTGCGCAATGAGGTAGCAGGCGTAGCGCGTCAGCATCACATCGTCGATCTCGCGCTGGCTGCCGGAACCCAGATCGACCATTTTGTTGACGTCAACAAAATGGTCCGAGACGGCATGGCCCGAGACTTCGCAGGCAGTTTTGGCCTTGGAGATTGCGGTGCTGCTGAAATTTCGCCATTCCGCGTAGCCGAGCAAGTGTTGCACGTCTCTGGCCAGCCAGTACTCGATCCCGCTCTCCGTTCGCTGCGCGTGCGCCTCGAATGCGTCGGTCATCGTTTTGACGACTTCAGTCTTCACCGGGTCACCCCTTCCATCATCTCGTTGAACTTGCCCGCGACCTTTTCCTTGAAGTCGGCTTCCATCTCGTACACATCGCCGAACTCGGCAAATGCCCACCGCCCCTGCGTGGCGAGATTGTTCACGCCCGGAATCCAATAGGTCTCCATCGTGAGCTTCTTGTCCTTGGCGTCCTCGCGTCGATAGCCCTTGATCTCGACGACGAGCCGCAGGAGATCGTCTTCCCCGTGTCCGTCCTCGACCAGCACGATGAAATCCGGCAGATACCTGCGGGTTTCCGAACCAAAGCGATAGGGAACTTCGAACCCGAGGTTGTGGTTCTTCACGTACGCGCGCACGCGCGGATGGGCTTCGGCGACGCGGCAGAGTTCGCCTTCCCATTCGCTGTCGAGGATCACCCAATTGATGTGGCAGCGTCGCGCGTCGGTCTGGAAACGTAGCTCGCGCGAGGTATTGAAGCGGACATGCGTCGTCGAACCGACGGGGTTGTATGAATCGAGCACCACCTTGATAGGCCGCTTGCCCACGGACTCACTGGTGATGGCGGCCATGATGCGTTCGGCTGCATGGTCGGCCAGCATTTTGTACTTGAGCTGCGCGGGATATGTACCGCCCTTGCACTGGAGAGACCCTTCGAGCCACTGGCGCACGATGCGCTTGAGCTGGCCGAACAAGTGCAGCATCGGCTGTCCGTCGCCATCGCGGAACTTGGTCATCAAGAGGTGGGACGTGAGCTCATAGACAACCTGCGAAGGCCGCACGTCCCCGGTGTGGACCAGGTTCAGGTCCACCGCCTCGCCGATGATTCCCGAGTTTCGAGTTTGCGTGGCGCCCACCAGTTCTGGTGTGAGCTCGAGCACCGAGTCATCCGTGAAGCGTGCTGTCAGCCGCTCGTCCGGCAATTCGGTCCGATAGCCCTCGACCCGCGGGAATCGAATCTCGAGCGCGTCACGCTCCGGCCGGATGGCCTTGACCTGAATGGTTTCGCGAGGCGGTTGCGGCGGGGCGACCACCGGTTTCGCTGTGAAGTCGAAGGGAATGCCGAGCACGTCGGCGTACTCGACGTTGAACAGGCCAGCTTCGTTCAGATCGTAAGACTGGCGGCGCAGCGCGCGACCGATCACCTGTTCGCATAAAAGCTGAGTGCCGAACGCTCGCACGCCGAGCACGTGCGTCACGGTGTTGGCGTCCCAGCCTTCCGTGAGCATCGACACGGATACGACGCAGCGGATGTCTGCACCGAGCCGGCCCGGTTTGCCCACGGTGTTCATCACCTCGCGCAGCAGGTCCTGGTCGGTCAGGTTCTGCGCCTGCTGGAGGTCTCCCGTCCGTTCGATGATCTCCTTGCGGAAGCGTTCGATCTCGTCCGCTGCCATGGCACGAAAGTGATCGTCGAGTGCATCGCCGGATTCCAACTGTTCGCTGTCGATGAGCAGCGTGCGAGGTCGCGGCATTGGGCTGCCGTGCTCGTCGTGATTCTGGAACAGAGGCAGCCGGCCGAACTCCAGTTGGGAGCCGCCGTCGTCATTCTTGCGCTGAAAGCCTGCGATGTAGTCATAGACGAGCTTCGATGCCGAAGTGTTGTTGCACACCACGATGAAGCAGGGTGGAACGGAAATCTTTTTCTGGCTCCACAACTCGAAGGTCTGCTTGTAGTGGCCGTACAAGGCGTCGAGCGCGGTCTGAAGCTGGGGGGCGGCAGGTCGCGAGGATCGAGGCTCTCCGCTTTTCCACGGCCCTTCTTGGGCATCTTCTGCCGGATGTGTTCCCAGAGATTACGGAACATGGGCATCTCGTTGCCCGGAATGTTGTCCGCGATCGGCACGCGCGGAAGCTTCACGATGCCGCACTCGATGGCATCCATGAGCGAGAAGTCGCTCATGGTCCAGTGGAACAAGGTGCCTTCGGCATAGCCTGAACCGCGCAGGAAGAACGGGGTTGCGGACAAGTCGATGACACGCGCCACGCCGAGCTTCCGGTTCACGGCTTCGAGGCCGCTGATCCACAGGCGCGCCGCCTCGTTGTTCTTCTCGGCCTCTTTCCTGTCGTCGCCTTTGAGGTCTTCGTCATCCTCACCAGCGGGCTTCTCGCGATAGCAATGATGGGCCTCGTCGTTCATCACCAAGATGTTCTTCATGCCCATGAGATCCGGCATGACGCGCTGGATCATCTGACCTTCGTTCTCGGTAGTTTGCAGCTCCTCGCCGGTGCGCCCCTTGAGCAGCGCACGGCCGCCGGCGGACAGTTCGACCAGTTCGCGCGGCTTGAAGGCGTGAAAATTGGTGATGACGATCTTGGCGCGCTGGATGTCTTCCAGCATGTCCGTGGGGACGAGCTCGCGATGCGAGTAGTAGCTGTCAGGGTCGTTCGGCTGCAGTACGCGCAGGCGGTCCCGGATCGTCAGCCCCGGCGCAACCACCAGAAATCCACGGGTGAAGTTCTTGCTGCCGGGACGCCGCGCCGCGTTCACGGTCTGCCACGCTATGAGCATGGCCATGACTGTGGTCTTTCCGGCCCCGGTAGCGAGTTTCAACGCCAGCCGGGACAGTTCGGGGTTCGCCTCCTTGTTGACGCTGTAGAGGTGTTCCAGAAAGCGCTTGCCGGCCTTCGAGTTGGGCGCCACCTCCGTGAGCCAGATGGTCGTCTCGACGGCTTCGAGCTGGCAGAAAAAAGGCCGGACGCCGCTGAAATCGTGATGACGCCAGTGCAGCAGCAGACGCGCGGTCTGCGGCGTCACCTGCCACAGGTTCTGAGGCAGCCGGCGCCACTGGTCAACATGAGTTCGAAGCTCGTTGATGATGGCGGAGTGGTATTGCTGCCGCTCGGAAGAAATGCCGTCTTCGTCCGCGAGGGTGAGCTCCCGCTGCTCGGCCCGCCGTTTCTTGGGCTTCGGAATCGGTGTGATGAACTCGGCTCGCCGCCTCTCTTCGATGAGCCGCTGGGTAGGCTGCCCATCAGCATCCAGCTCCCAGTGACGCTGTGGACAGGCGTACGGGGAATTCAGGATGGGTTGATCGAAGAAGGGATTGGTAGGCGCCATACAGACTTTTTGTGTAGGCCATTGTGCTCGTTGCGCCGGTGCCTGCCTAGAGTTCGGCCACGCTATCTACCCCCGGCCACGCGCCATGGTCGCGCCGCGCGCCCTTCGAATCCCAGTGCCGCACGCCGTACACCCAGCGCATTCCGGCCAGGCGCGCGGCTTCCAGCATCTTCGAATTGTCATCGGCGAACAGGCTGCGTGCCGGGTCGAACCCGAACTTCGCCACCGCCGCGCGCCAGAACTCCGGATGCTCCTTCGGCGCGCCGAACTCGTGCGACGTCACGGCCCCATCGAAATGGTCGAGCACGCCGGTCTGCTCGTGTTTCACCGCCAGCGCGATCGGGTGCGAGTTGGTGAGCAACAGCAGGCGCTTGCCCTGCGTCCGCATGCGCGCGAGGAACTCACGCGCACCGGGCAGCCACGCCACCTGCGAGCGCACCTCGCGATGCAGCGCGCCGATGTCGACTCCGAGCGAGTGCGACCAGTATTCGATGCAGTACCAGTCGAGCGTGCCGCTGCGTTCGGCGAAACGGCGCGCGATCTCCGCGTACGCCGCTTGCAGCGCGAGACCCCGAGCGACGGCATAGCGCTGCGGCACGAGATCGCGCCAGATGTGGTTGTCGTAGGCCTGATCGAGGAGCGTGCCATCGAGGTCCAGACAAGCAGTGTCGATGGCCGGCCAATCGGGTGCGTGCGGCGAGTGCGATGACATGCGGGGCGTATCATACGGAACGCATGGACGTTTCCTTCGAAACCATCGTCGATTTTCATACTCACAGCCATTGCTCCGATGGCGTGCTCGCGCCGGCCGCGCTGGTCGCGCGCGCGCGTGAGCGCCGCGTTTCGATACTCGCGCTCACCGATCACGACACCGTCGCGGGCCTCGACGAGGCGCGCGACGCCTGCGCCGCGGACATCCGCTTCGTCCCCGGCGTCGAGCTGTCGGCGAGCTGGCGCGGTCAAACCATTCACATCGTCGGTCTCGAAGTCGACGCGGCAGATGGGGCCTTCAATGCGCATTTGTCCGCGGTCCTCGCGCGGCGCCACATGCGCCTGAGGGAAATTGGCGAGCGGCTCGAGCGACGCGCGCGCCTGCCAGGACGCGAGATCGCAGCCGAGGCAGCCACGTCGGGCGCGCCCACACGCCTGCATCTGGCGCGATTGCTCGTCGCGCGCGGCCACGCCCGCGACACCCAGGACGCGTTCGATCGCTGGCTCAATCGCGACCGCCCCGGTCACGTTCCGGCCGAATGGCCGCCCGTCGCCGAATGCCTGAAGGTGTTGCGCGAAAGCGGCGCTGTACCGGTTCTCGCGCACCCACACCGCTACAAACTGTCCGCCGGAGCGCTACGCCAGTTGATCACCGAATTTGCCGCCGACGGCGGCAAGGCGCTCGAAGCCAGCATCGCGGGCATGGGCCCGAACGATGCCGACCGGATCGCTTCGCTTTGCCGCCGCTTCGAGCTACATGCCTCGATCGGCTCGGATTTCCACGATCCGGCCGTGCCGTGGAATCCACTCGGCCGCTGGCTTAAGCTTGCCGCCGGCCTCGAGCCAGTCACCGAGCTTTTGACGACATAAAGCCTGCCGATGAGCGAAATCGAAGATCAGGACAATGTCGATCGCGAGCTTTTCAAGAACGTTGAAAAGCTCCGGGAGCTGCGCATAGCGCACCGCGATCTCGACGAAGTCATCTCGCGCCTGTCGCTCGATTTCCAATCCGACCAGCTGCAACTCAAGCGACTCAAGAAACGCAAGCTCATGCTCAAGGACCAGATCACGCGTCTCGAGAGCGAGCTCATTCCCGACCTGAATGCCTGAGCACCCGCAAGCTTGAAGAAGTACTTCAACCAGCTCACCACCCCGGAAGTCATGTTCGAAGTGCTCGCCATCATCATGGCGGCACTGCTGGCCACCGCGCTCGCGCACTACCTCAAGAACTGGCTGCGTCCGCTCGGCACGCGCGCAGATCTGCCGCGCTGGCCGCGGCGCATCGTCATCGCGGGCATGGTGCTCGCGCCGTCTTTCATGGGCGTGGTGCTGATCCTCGGCCTGCGCGCGCTGTTCGAGTACTTCGACCTGCATTACGGCGTCATCGAGGTAGCGTTCAGGCTTGCCACGGTGCTGGTGCTGGTGCGCGTCGCCGTGCACACCCTGAGCGTCTCGCTCGGGCCCAACAGCTGGATCCGCTCGTGGGAGCTGCGCCTCACGTTCGTCATCTGGGCCGCAATCGCGTTCCAGATCCTCGGCTGGTTCAGCGGCATCGAGCGCACGCTCGACGCCATCGACCTGCTCCCCGGCAAGGCGACGTTCAGTCTCTGGGCGCTGCTCAAGGGCATCGTCGTCATCGCGGGCTTCCTCATCGTCACCAGTCTCATCGCGCGCACGATCGAGCGGCGCGTGATGAAGGTCGAAGGCATCGCGATCTCGACGCGCATCGGCATCTCGAAGTTTTCCACCATTGCGCTGCTCACCGTCGGCATCCTCCTGGGCATCAACGCGTCGGGCGTCGACCTCACGGTGCTCGGTGTGATCGGTGGCGCCATCGGCATCGGAGTCGGCTTCGGCCTGCAGGCCATCGCCAGCAACTTCGTGTCGGGCTTCGTACTGCTGTTGGACAAGTCCATCAAACCCGGCGACGTCATCAGCTTCACGGGCACGACGGGCACGAGCACCGAGAACTTCGGCTGGGTTCAAGAGCTGCGCGGCCGCTACATCGTCGTGCGCGACCGGGATGGCGTCGAGACGCTGGTACCGAACCAGAATCTCATCACCAACTCGGTCATCAACTGGAGCTATTCCGATCAGCGCGTGCGCATCCGCCTGCCGGTCATGATCAGCTTCCAGGACGATCCGGAAGTCGCGCTGCAGGTGCTGCTCGACGCGGCCGCGCATCATCCGCGCATCCTCAAGGAGCCGGCCCCGGTCTCGCGGCTCATGGCCTTCGAGAACTACGGCATGCGCGTCGAAGTGCGCTTCTGGATCCGCGACCCGATGAACGGCGTGAACAACGTGCGCTCGGACGTGAATCGCGAGATCTGGCGCCTGTTCAAGAAACACGGCATCACAATCCCCGTGCAGCAGCACGACGTGCGCGTCATTCATACGGAATCCGCGGCTGACCAGCCCAGACGCTGAGATCGTGAGCTCCATTCCATGAGCCTCATCGTAAAGCCCGGCCTCGAGATTGCGGATTCCGAGCTCGAAGTCACCGCCATCCGCTCCGCGGGGCCGGGCGGACAGAATGTGAACAAGGTGGCGTCGGCGGTGCAGCTGCGGTTCGCGCTCGGGCGAAACACCTCGCTGCGCGACGAGGTCAAGGCGCGACTGCGCTCGCTCGCGGGGCAGCGCATGACCGATGCCGACGAGCTGCTGATCGTCGCGCGCGAATCGCGCAGCCAGGAGCAGAATCGCCGCGCAGCGGAGGACCGGCTGCTGACGCTGGTGCGGCGCGCGTTGATCGCGCCGAAGCCGCGCCGCGCCACCAAGCCCACGCGCGCGTCGAAGGAAAGACGGCTGGACACGAAAATCCGCTCGCAGCGAACCAAACGGCTGCGCGGACGGGTGCGTCACGACGACTAACTAACCAGACAGCAGGAGTGAAGATGCAGATCCGCTGGCGTGAGAGATTCCGGGCTTTCGGCATCCACTTCATCGCGACCGCGGCCGTCGCGGCCTGTGCCGCGTGGTTGATCTTCGGCGTGTGGTTCCCCGCCCCGTACGATGCCCTCGCGGGCGGCTCGAAGTTGTTCCTGCTGATTGCGAGCTGCGATCTGGTGCTCGGCCCGCTGCTGTCGCTGGTGGTGTACGACAGCCAGAAGAGCCGTGGCAAATTGGTGTTCGACTACATCGTCATCGCGATTCTGCAGCTCGGGTCGCTGGTGTACGGCGTCTCGGTGGTCTCCAAAGCGCGGCCCGTCTACGTGGCGTTCGTGGGCGACCGGCTCGAGGTGGTCGCCGCGCAAGATCTGAAACCCACTGAGCTCACCGCGGCGCGCGATCCCGCGTATCGCCATGTGCCGTTCACGGGCGTGCGTTTCGTCGCGGTGCGTGTGCCGCCGGAAGACCACAACGACGCATTGTTCGAATCGCTCGCCGGCAACGAGGAAGCGGGACGCCCGCGTTTTTACGTACCCTACGAAGCGGCGCGCGCCGAAATCCTGGCGCATGCGAAGCCGCTCGACGAGCTCGTGCGGCACCATCCTGAAGCCGCGGCCACAATCGCGGCCGCGCGCGCGCAGGTGGACGTGCCCGACGAGCGCCTGCGCTGGTTGCCGTTGCGATACGGGATGGTTTTCTGGACGGCGTTGATCGACACGCAGACCGGCAAACCGGTGCGCTACCTGGAGCTCGATCCGTACTAGCGGCCGGACTGCGGCCGGACTGCGGCCGGTGATAGTCAGGACCGGCGCCCAGCTCCGAGCGGCCTGGCTAGTTGTTAGGCGTCGCGGACTTCGGATTGACGGGCGCGACCCAAGTGCCGATGCGCTTGAGCAGCTCTTCGCCTTGCCACACGACGCCGTCGTGGAAGACGATGCGCAGCGTGGACGCGTCAGGGATGAGCCCCAGATAGCCTTCGAGCAGCGCGCGGTCCAAGCCATCGTGCGTGCGCACGATCAGCGAATCGCCGATGCGCGCCAGCACGATGTCGTCGAGAGTCAGGGTCGGGCCCAGCCGCAGGTTGACGCGGCCGGTGGTCCACCAGTCCTGAATCTGCACAGTGCCGGAGCCTCGGCCCCAGGAATAATCGTTGCTCGCGGCCGGCTCGTCACTGTCGACGTCATCCATTTCGGCTTCGAGGCCAACGCGGAATTGCCCGCTGCGCTCGAGCTCGTCGAGCATCGCCTCCGCTTCAGGGGCGTAAGGCAGGTCTAACAACTTTTCGGTGCTGCTCAAATCTTTCATCGCTCTCACTTCGCGCCGGTCCGTGACGCCGCGGGCAGCTTCGCCACTAGGAGTGCCGCTGTCTATAGTCGTGACCAGGCTGACATGGTGTAACCGTGCGAAATTACCCCTTGCAGCGCGCGTTATGTTGCACCGAATTGGCTCCGCGCGATGCGGAACATCGGGGTTTGGAGGAGGGAGTTAGATGCGGATAACGGAACGCGGGCACTTGCGCGTCATCTCTGTTTCCGTTGCGCGAGCGCGCGCTGCTGGTCGACGTAGACGCGACCTATCCACTGCGCCGCGTTGAAGTTGGTACCGGCGTATTTCTGCTCGAACTCGCGCGTGGGGCGCGCGTCGACCACCTGCTCCTGCGTCTTGCCGGCCTTCACCAGTTTCGCCACGCGGTCCCGAACCGCCGCGAGCATGTCGTGATAGGCCTGCAGCTCCGCCTTGCTTGCGAGCGGTCCATGGCCACGGATGATCCGGGTCGAGTCGTCGACCATCGACAGCACCTTCTCGTGTCCGCGGATCAGGCCATCGAGCGTACCGCCGGAGTTCGCGTCGATGAAGGGGAAGCTGCCGGTGAAGGTGTCGCCCATGTGCACGATGTTCGCCTTGCTGAATCGCACGATGATGTCCGTTTCCGTGTGCGCGTTCGGCAGGTGCGTGAACTCGAGCTCGTCACCGTTGAAGTGCAGCGTCGCGGCGTCCGCGAATGTGATCACCGGAAGTGCTTCACGGGCGCGCGCCGCGATCGCCTCGTTGGTCGAAGGATTCACCTGCGGCGAACCGAGACGCCTGCGCACGTTGTCGTGCGCGATGATCACGGCACCCGCGCGGCCCAACGCATCGTTGCCACCGGTGTGATCGCCGTGCAGGTGTGTGTTGACGACGAACTTCACCGGCCGCTCCGCCAGCAGCGCGACGGCGGCCCGGATCTTCGGCACCATGCGGTCGAACTGGCTGTCGATGATGGCCGCGCCATCCACGCCGACGGTGAGCCCGATGTTGCCGCCGTCTCCCTTGAGCATGTAGATGCCGGGCGCGATGGCGATGGTTTCGATCTGGACGTCCGGCGGCACAGGCATCGGCGCAGGCGCAGTCGCAGTCGCAGTCGCAGTCTGCTGCGCGGCGGCGATGCCGCACCACGCGGCGCCTAACAACGCCGCCCGAATCTTTCGTCTCATGTCTCAGCTCCTTGTGTCATCGGGGGCGCCGGCGCGACCGGGGGTGGGGCGGCGACCGGCTTCACGAACCAGGCCGCGAGCGCGGGCAGCAGGATGATCGCGCCCAACATGTTCACGAAAAACATGAACGTCAGCATGATGCCGATGTCGGCCTGAAACTTGAGCGGCGAGAACACCCACGTCACGACGCCGATGGCCAGCGTGATGCCCGTGAAAATGATGCTGGCGCCCGTGACTCTCATGGTCTTCACATAGGCGTCGTGCACAGAGTCGCCGTTGCGGATGTACTCGCCCATGCGACTCCATAGATAGATGCCGTAGTCGACGCCGATGCCCGCGCCCAGCGCGACCATGGGCAGCGTGTTCACCTTGAGGCCGATGCCCAACAGGGCCATCACGGCGTACACCAGCACCGACACCAGCGCCAGCGGCAGGAACACCAGCAACGTGCCCAGGAGGCTGCGGAAGGTGATCAGGCACATCAGGATGACGGCGGCAAACACCCAGCCGAGGATGGGATATTCCTTCGCCTTCACTTCTTCGTTCGTGGCCGCCATGACACCGACGTTGCCCGTGGCGAGATTGAACGTCGCGCCGTCTACGGGGTTGTTCGTGCGCCAGGTCTTCACGGCCGCGACGACGCGCTCGATGGTCGCGGCTCGATGGTCCGTGAGGAACAGCATGACGGGGATCACGTTGCAGTCGGCGTTCAACAGGCCGGTGCTGGTCTCGATGTAGCGCGTGGACTGCGTCAGCTGGTTGGGTTCGCGCGGGATGTTGCGCCACTTCAAACTACCCTCGTTCCAGCCGGCAATGGCGATCTTGGCGACGATGGGCAGGGACATGACTTCCTGCACGCCGGTCACGTTGCGCATCTTCCAGGAGAAATTGTCCACGGCCGTCATGAGCTGATGGCTGGTACACGCTGGTTCCCGGGTTTCGACGATAACGGTGAGGATATCGACCCCGATCGAGAACTTGGTCGTGATGATGTTGCTGTCGCGGTTGTAGCGCGAGTCGGCGCGCAGCTCCGGCACGCCGGCCTGAGTGTCGCCGATCGGGGTCTCGCGGCCCTTCCACACACCGAGCACGGCCAGCAAGGAAGCGACGACGATTATTATCAACGCCGGCTTGCGATGCGTGATGCGCGCCAGCGACTGCCAGTGGCCCATGAGCTTGGCCTGCCGTACCTCGACTCGCGCGCGGTACTGATCGTCCCAGGTCACCCACGACACGAGCACGGGCAGCAGAATGAGATCGGTGAGGATGACGATGGCGACGCCGATGCTCGCCGTGATCGCCATCTCCTGCACCACCTGCACGGGGATCAGCAAAATCGTGATGAAGCCGACGAGGTCGGCGAGGAGCGCGATGATGGCGGGCATCAGCAGCTGGCGGAATGTCTGTCGCGCGGCGTCCATCGACGACGAGCCGGTCACCGCGGCCTCCTTTACGGCGCTGATCTTCTGCACGCCGTGCGAGACGCCGATCGCGAAGATCAGGAATGGCACCAGCAATCCGAGAGGATCGATGCCGTAGCCCAGCGCGACCAGCGTGCCGAGCTGCCAGACCACCGCGATCAGCGAGCAGACGATCGGCACGATGGCCACTTTGAGCGACTGCACGTAGTACCAGACGGCGAGCAGCGTCAGCACGATGGTGACGATGGCGAACACGATGACGGACATCGCGCCCTCGGCGATGTCGCCCACCACCTTCGCGAAGCCGATCATGTGCACGTCGACCGTCGAGCCGCGCGCCTGAACGAACACTTCGTTGTCTTGGATCTGGTCGCGCACCTTCGTCTCGAGCGCGTGCGCCACTTCGATGGGATCGATGGGCTTTCCCGTGGCGTCCTTCTCGAGCACGATGGCCGAGATGAGCGCGCCCGAGAAATCGTTGGCCACCAGCCGCCCGCGGATGCCGGCCTTCAGAATGTTCTCGCGGACTTTTTCCAGCGCGTCGGGTGTCGGGACGAACTCGGAGTCGACCACGTTGCCGGCCTCGATGCCGCCTTCGACCACTTCCATGTAGCGCACGTTGGGCGTGAACAGCGACTGCACGCGCGTGCGGTCGATGCCGTCCATGACCAGCACTTCGTTGGTGGCCTTTTTCAAGGCGTCGAAAAAGCCCGGCGTGAACATGTTGCCGTCGCTCGCGATGAGCGCCACGAGAACGCGGTTCGCGCCACCAAACTCCGCCTGATGCTCGACGAAGGTCTGCATGTACTCGTGTTTGAGCGGCAGCTGCTTCGTGAACGAGGCGTCGATGCGCAGGCCGCGCACGGCAACGGTGGCGAGCACCGCGGTCAGCAGAGCGAACGCGATGACGATGGCCAGCCGGTGCCCGAAGATCAGCTTTTCGAGCGTCGCGGCGACTTTACCCTCGCCGGGTTTTGCGGTGGTCTCCATGACTAACCACCCGCCTTGGGCGCGACGCCTGGCTTGAGCGCTGTTGCGCCATCGAGCGGAATGGTTCGCACGCCACCCTCGCCCGCGACGATCACCGTGCCGGCCGGCCCCGGCAGCAGCGCCGAGATGCCCTTGCGATCGTCCTGCTGCGCGAGACGAAAGGTCTCGCCCGCATCTCCCGAGACGAGCAGGACGCCCGCGAGGCCGCCGATGACGACGCGCAGGTCGTTGATGGCAATTCCGTCAGTCAGCATCGCCGTGGTATGCGACTCGAGCTTGCTCCAGGTCTCGCCGCCATCGGCGCTGCGGAACAGATGGCCGCGTAACCCGAACGCCAGCAGGCCTTCGCCGCGAATCGGCACCAGTCCGAAGAAGCTGCCCTCATAGGGCGAAGGCAACGCACGCCAGTGTGCGCCGCGGTCGTCGGAACGGTAGAGCTGGCCACCCTCTGCCGCGACGTACAGGCGATTGCCCACGCCGACGATGCGGTTGAGGTGGTAGTCGGGAGGCCCTTCTTCCTGAAGATTCGGACCTTCATCGGAGGCCCCCTTTTCTTCAGACGAAGCGCCCTCGTGCGTCGGTCCTTTTGCGGACGGCGGCGCAAATTTTGCGCCGGCCCAGGTGCGGCCGCCATCGTTGGTCGTGAAGTACGAGCCGTAGGCACCCACCGCGATGCCACTGACGCGATTCGCGAACCACACGTCGAGCAGCGGCTGCTGCGCCTCCGGCGCGAAGTGCGAGCGCTTCCAGGTTTCGCCGCCATCCGCGGTGTTCAGGATGATCTCGTCATGGCCGACCGCCCAGCCGTAATCGGCATCCGCGAAATAGACGGCGGTGAGCATGGCGCGGGTTGGAACGTCCTTCGCCTGACGCCACGTCGCACCCTGGTCGTCCGACAGCAGTACGTGGCCGCGCTCGCCCACCGCCACGAGCCGTTTGTCGGCGACGGTCAGGTCGAGCAGCAGGGACGTCGCCGCGAGCGGCTCGATCTCTGCGGGCCGGATGGCGGCGTCGTTGGGATCGACCTGCGCCGACCCGAAGCCGGGCGCGATGCCCACGAGCGCACCCAGCAATGCGAGGCCGAATCGACATCCCATGCCCATTCCCTCGAAAAATATTCTGGTGGCTGAAACCAAACGGCCCAGTTGATGCGAATCAACCGGGCCGTTCGTGGAGGTTGCTAGCTAGACGCTCACCG
Source organism: Pseudomonadota bacterium (assembly GCA_043747875.1). Lineage (GTDB taxonomy): Bacteria > Pseudomonadota > Gammaproteobacteria > Steroidobacterales > Steroidobacteraceae > CADEED01. Next base: position 13,893 of record JAYTOI010000201.1, read on the forward strand.
CACGCCGCGCCGCTGCAACGCGGCGGGCTGGAAGTCCGCCACCGTGCGCTTCTGGCTGAAGTCGCGGCTGCGCGGCTCCTCGTTGTCGAGGCCCAGCCCCAGGTAGCGGCCGTTCGACAGGTCGTACACGGTTTCGAGCACCGTCCACAGCGCCGGCACGTCATAGAACTGGATGACGTGCGCCTCCTGCACGCGGTAGAGCTGGCCGCGGCTGTCGTAGCAATCGACGGCCAGGATGTGCCAGCTGTCCTCGTCCACGTACAACGTCCGGCGGCTATAGAGATGGCTCTGCCCGGCCTTGAGCTTCGAGTCGACGACCCACACGCGGTGCGTCTCGAAGCGCGCGAGATCGGGATTGATGTGGTTCTTCTTGAGGATGTCGGCGTACTTGACGGTGTTCGAGCCGAGCTTGTACGCGTTGTACGGAACCAGGATTTCCTTCTTGCCCACCAGCGTCCAGTCGTAGCGCTGCGGCGAGCCGTTGTAGACGTCGAACTGGTCGGAGGTGCGCAGGTTGTCGGAGTTCGTGCCTGGATTGTCGAACGCGACGTTGGGCGCGCGGCGCACACGGCGCTGGCCAGGGTTGTAGACCCAGGCGCGGCGGTTCTCCTTCGACTGATCGAGTGTCTCCTGCACCAGCAACACTTCGCCGGCGAGGCGCGCGGGTGCCACCGTCTCCTGCACGAAGTACGCGATGATGTTGTCGAGATTCTCCGACTTCGCTCCCGGCAGGCTGTAGGCCACCATCGTCTCGTCGCGGAACTTCACCATCGTGTACGAGCCGCTGGCCGTGACCGGCGCCTGGCCGATCTGACGCGCGATGACGTCGCCGCGATAACGCAGAACGTGGTTCCAGAACACCTCGACGCCGCTCTTCGGAATGGGGAAGGGAATGCCTTCCCCGGCGTTCGTGACGCCGTTACCGCCGGGCGCGAGCTGCGCGGTGGTCGCGATGTTCTTGGTCGCGTCGTAGATGCGCTGCGGGGCGGCGGCGCTGCGATGCGTGGGATACACGACCATCTTGTACGTGTTGCGATACGTCTGGAGCAGCTTCTTGTGCCCCTCGGTGAGCTTGCTCGCGTACTGATTCATGTTCGCCGCGGTGACCGTGTACAGCGGCTTGTCGTTGGCGTACGGATCGGGATGATGCTGTCCGGCGCGGAAATTCGGGAAGCCCGCCTGGCCCGGTGAAGTGAGGCCGCCATCCCACGCGGGAATGGACCCGTCGGCGTTCGCGCCCTTCTCGCCACCCAGTGGCGTGAGCTCGGCACCGAGCTTCGCGGCTTCCGCAGCCGAGACCGCGGCCATGGCATTCGCGCCGAGCAGGAGTCCGGCCACGGAACCGGCGAGCACCGCAAAGAATTTTTTCAACATGTGGTTCCCCTCGCCTTCAGAACGAATACTTGAGCGTGGCAGCAACGAAGTCGCGATCGTTGATGTCATTCCAACGTCCGGCGCCGCCGAACTTGGTCCATGACATGTCGAGCTCCCACGTAGCCAGCAGGTTGGCCGCCACGCCCAGAGTGAGGCCGTAGCGCCCCTCGACGAAGTTGCCACCCGGTCCGGGCGTCGTGCCCTTCACATCGTGCTGCCAGTTGAAGCGCGGCGCGACATTCCACGGACCCATGAGGCCGGGGTAATCGAGCCTTCCCGCGAACCGATATCCATAAGACGTCGCATCGGCAAAGCGGTCCTGAGGCTCGATGAGATTCAGCGCGAGGCATTGTGCCGCGGGCAGCGTCGGGCAGTGGCGTCCGACCAGCTCCTGGTTGCCGCTGACGTTGGTCGCCGGTCCGTTGAAGCGCAGTCCGCGGCCGTTCGGGCCGCCGGTCAGCTTGTCGGGCATGTCCTGGATATGGGTGAGACCGGCTTCGGCCACCATCACCATCTGCGCGGCCTTGAGGACGTTCGAGAATGTCTTCGTCGCTGTGAACTGCACCTGATAGGTATCGAAACGGCCCCAGCCCTGGATGTCCTGGTCCAGTCCGAACGCGCCGAGCTGGCCGCAGCGCGCGAGCGTCGATGCGGCCGGCACACCCGCCGGACAGGTGGCGGGCAGCGGCGTGCCGCGCAGCGTGGCGAGGCCCGCTTCGAACGGCGTGAGCGCCGCGAACAGCAGCTCGACGTCGTCGAACTGC
>JAYTOI010000202.1:0-17895 GCA_043747875.1 Pseudomonadota bacterium
GTCATACGTATTCGTCGAAGTGACGGTACGCAGCAGGTTTGCATTCCAGCTGCCGCCGGCTTCGTATTGAGTAGCGGTGCTCGCGGACGGGTAGACGAAATGACGCTGGTTGTTTGCCATTGGTTCCAGCGTGGTAAAGGAGTTGGTGAAGACCTCTCGCGAGATCGGCATCGTGCCATTGGGCTGCACGGCCTCGGTTTGACTCACCATGCCGCTGACCGGAAACGATTGCTCGCGGTAGGTGCGCGAAATGAGCCCATTGCGGCTATCGGTCAGGTCGACGCGCTGAAACCCCACGAACTCTCCACGTTCGGCGTGGACGCGGGCGCCCACATAGAAAAATGTGCGGTTGAATGTGCCGCCAATTCCGTTGGAGCTCGTGATCTGCGAGACGACGAGCCGCGGCCTTGACTCTTGCAGCGGATAGTTGGTCGTCGCGCCCTTGTCGTAGTTGCTGGAGGAGGACGTCGCAACGTAGCTTGGGATGTGCGTGACGCCAAACCCGTCCGTCACCAGCGAGAGCAGGTCCGGAGCATTGGTCACCGCAACCTGCAGGAATCCGGCTGAAGTGTGCGTCCAGTAGCTGAGGGCTCCGGTGCCATTGGTCTTGATGAGATCTTCGAGCCCGTCTCCGTCTTGATCGAGCGCGTAAAAGGTACCGGTCGAGGCGATGCTCGTCGTCAGCAATCCCGCAATGCCGGTACCCGTCGATCGATACACGGCGAAGTTGCCGCCGTTGTTGACTAAAATATCGGTCTTGCCATCCGCATCCCAATCGATGAGGCGCAGCGGGACCGCCGGGATGTTGAAGGTGCTCGCCGCAACTCCGTTGCAGAACGAGATGTACACGAGATTTCCAACCAGCCGGTCGGTGCACGCGTCGCCATTGAAGTCGAGCGAGGGATAGGTGGGATTGCCGCCGTTTGAAATCCAAGTGCTCTGATCCGGAATCCACAAGCCACTTCCTGAGCCGAGGAGCACGGCCGAGTAGGGAATCGCTCCCATCGCCCCCGGAACGATGATGACGGCGTAGATGTCCTGGCGCCCATCGCCATTGATGTCGGCGCGTTGCAGGCCATCGCCAAAATAGTTGCGTGCGAAGCCGAAAAACTTACCGTCCGTGAGACTCGAGGACGTCACCGTGCCCGCAAAGGAAGGATCGGTAGCGCCGGTACTGGTATTGCGCCGGACGCTGATCGTCGGCGAGGTTGCCGTCAGGTAGACGAGATCGGCGAGCCGGTCACCGTCCACGTCGGCAGAGGTAATCGGCATCGCACCTGCGATGCCGGTGTTGTAGCCGGCGAACGCGGAGGTTGCACTGTTCCAACGATAGATCCACAGATTCCCGCCGACGGTGGTGGCAATGCCATCTCGTCCGGTGGGAAGGAAGCGATCGACAAGCACCGAGTTCAGAGCGGAGTGGGTGATACCCGTGTCGTACGGCCCCGCAAAGCCGCTCGCGGCACCGAAGGCGGCATACCAGGAGGCGCCACCCCAATAGAGGATGTCGTCTCTGCCATCGCCGTTGAAGTCATACCGGCCGTAGACGAGATTGTTGCTGCTGCCGGTCGGGCCGGCTGCGGTACCGGCGCTGACCCCGAGAATTCCGCCTTGATAAGCAAAGGTGATGGGTAAAAGGCAGTTGCTCTCGGCGTCGTCCGCGCACTCCCTCGCAGAGATGAGGCGCGATCGGTCGGTGATGCCCGACAGATCGTACGTGAAGCGGTATTTTCGCTTGACGCTGGCATTGCTTTTGATCTGGATGCTCTCGAGCCGATAGCGATTCGCGACCTCGAACCCGGCAACTCTGCCGAAAAACGAATCCCTGTCAGAGCGATTGTTGATGTAGTTGAACTTCGCCTCATGAAGATAAGTCGCCGCACCGAGACTGGTCGGCGTCCAGGAGATCACATCGGGGACGGCGAAGCCGTTCAGATTGTTGTAGCTGACGACGTAGTGGTTACCGTTGCGGTCGTAGACCTTGTTCAGCATCCAGCGATGAGGGGTAGTGGAAACGGCGGGAGCCACGCCCGGAAAAACCCGCGAGTTCGTAGTGGCGCCGTACTCGTATTTGAGCCCGCTCTTCGCCTCGACGACGAAATATTGCGGCCCGTTTCCGGCGGTGTCATACGCTGTAACACGCGAATAGTCGGCGATCTCGGTGTGATAGACCGAATTCGCCGCGCCGTATGTGCCGCTGATGAGCCGCAGGCGCTTACCACCAATACAGAAGCGGTCCGCAGTCGTCAGATCGACGGCCGCATCGCTACCGTCTTGATGTTTGGTCCGTTGACATCGTGCGATGGCGCCGGCTGCGGACAAGTTCCAACCCATCCCGCCAACGCCGTTGCCGCTCCCGCTGTCATACGAGAGCGCTATCGACGGTTGCAGGCCGTTGGGACCCGGTGGGGTCCAGATGGGAATGGAGTAAGTGGCCGAGCCGCTGGATGAGACATCGACTGAACCAACGGTTCGACCGAAGTCGACGGCGAACGCGGGAACACTGCCACAGCCGAGAACGGCGCTGAGCAGCGCAGCGCGAAGTATGGTGATCAAGTGAGCCCTTCCCTTTGTCGCGACGGACCGATGAGCTGAAAACCAAAGGATCGTCAACTCTGTCGTGACGTTGGGAATTCTCTCACGTGAAAGCAAGATTGTTTGCGCGACATCCTGCGCGCGTGTCGAAGATCATTTCAGCAGCGTTACCTCGCCCCGGCACGCTCCCGCTAAAAAGAGTACTGCGTCCGCAGCGCGAAGATATCCAGATCCTGGCCGATCTCGACGCCCACCGGCGGTGTGTTCGGCGCCGCTCCGAACGGCGTGAGGTTTCCCGGGCCGGCCGGATTCAACCGATCCACATCGATGAGCAGGTAGTTCATCATCACTTTGAAGTTCGGGTTCGGATACCAGTTCACGCCCAGCGTGATGACGGACTGGTCGCCGCCGCGTACGCCGCCGATGGGCGCGGCGAGGCCGGCGAGTCCTGCGTCGAAGTTCAGATCCATGCGGCTGTAGCGCGCCGCGAGCTCCCACGCGCCGGCACCGCCCGCGCTCGAGAACGGCACCTTGGGGCGCGGATTCTGGAACGAGCCGGTGACGGGGTTGTAGCGGCGGCTCTCACCCGTGAGCAGCCAGCTGGCCTGCAGGTAGTACCCCGCGAAGTCGGGATCGGGCAGTGTCGCCGGCGCGCGCCGCTCGACGTCGAACCAGAAGTGCTCGCCCTGTAGATAGACGCTCTTCCAGTTGGCGCCGAACTCGAGGCCGAGCACGCTGGCGTGCGCGGCGTCGATGGCGCCGGTGTCGATGAGCCGGGTGCTGTCGACGCGGATCTCCGGCCGGTCGCGGAACCGTATGGCGTGGCGCGGCGGAGTTGCGGCAGAGCCCTGGTCCGCGGGAGAGAGTACATACGTGCCCGACGCGCCGACGTGCACGTTGTAGTCGGCGCCGGTGGCGGCGAGGAAGCCGGCGCGCGCCACGGCCGCGAGCTGCGTGTCGAAGATTTCGGCGTCGTTGACTGTGCGCGTGGTCAGCGTGAACGCGCTCATCCAGCGGCCACCGTTCGCCTTCACGCCGAAGCCAATGCGTCCGTCGGCGCCGCCCAGCGTGCGCGACAGCTCCGCGACGCTGGCGCGCTCGATGAACGGAATGTCCTCGGGCGTCGTGCCGTCATCCATGTTCGCGGGTGGCGCGAACGCGCCGAGCTGGAACGTGAACGGCGCCAGCCCGGTGTACGCGATCCACGCGTCGTTGATGCGTGTCGGGCCCTCGGTGCCGGAGCCGCCGAGCTCGAGCAGGATGCGATAGTTGAAATCGCGGGCGATGGTGCCCTCGGCGCCGAAGCGCGCGCGACGGAAATAAAACCCTTCGCTGAAGTCGCGGGCCGCGTTGGTCTCACGATTCGGCGGCGTGCCCAGCGACCCGCGGCGGTAATCCGTGGCCAAGGGGCCCTCGCGCGACTCGCCGTAGAGCGCGCCGTCGAGCTGCACGTTGGCGCGCAATGCGAAGGAGGAGCGGCCGTCCGCGGCGCTGATCGTGGGCCGGCCATTGTTGAGCGAGACGCGCGGTACTTCCTGCGTGGCAGGCTTCGACTGCCCGAGCTGTGCCGCGAGCGCGTCGAGTCTGGCCTGCTGCTCGTCGAGTAGTTTGGCTTGCCGCTCGAGTTGCGCGCGCTGCCCGGCGAGCGCGGCGCGCAACGCCGCCACCTGCTCCTGCAACGCGGCGTCGTCGGCGGACGCGGGAACCAGCGGGCCGGACAGTGCCGCAGCCACGGCGACGCTCAACAGGGTGTGGCGTTTCACAACAACTCCTCACTGCCTTGTGGGCGCGCTGCTCGGCGCGACTATGGGCACGACGAACCCGAACTTCTTCCAAGTATCGCGCGCGGGCTCGCTGGCGAGAAACTGGATATAGGCCGTCGCGGCAGGCCGCGCGCCACGCAGCGCGGCGGCGGGGTAGGTGATGGGCGCGTGGCTATTGGCCGGGAAGGTGTCGACCACGCGCACCTTGGAGTCGATCAGCGCATCGGTGCTGTATACGATGCCGAGCGGAGCCTCGCCGCGCGCCACGAACATCATTGCGCTGCGGACGTTATCCGCGCGGACCAGGCGAGCCTGGACCTCGTCCCACACCCCGAGTGTCGTCAGCGCCGAGCGCGCGTGGCGCCCGATGGGCACCGTGTCGGGGTCGCCCGTGGACAGCCGGCCGTCACCGAGCGCCGCGGCGAGCTCGAAGCCGGGCGCGATCGTCAGCACGATCTTGCTGTCGGCCGGCGCGATCAATACGAGCCGGTTGCCGGCGAGATTGCGGCGCGTAGGTTCGTCGACGAGGTTGCGCGACTGTAGATAGTCCATCCATTCCTGATCGGCCGGGATGAACGCATCGGCCCGGCCGCCGGCTTCGATCTGGCGCGCGAGCACCGAGCTCGCGGCAAACGACGATTTTACGTGCACACCCGCCGATTTCTCCCATTCGCCCGACAGCTCACCCAGGACCTCGGTGAGCGAGGCCGCCGCGAACACCAGGATCTCGCGCGGCTCCTCGTCCGCGGCTGCGGCGAGGTTGGCGGCCGCGAGCAGGACGGCGGACATGAAGGGGGCGAAGCGGAAAGTCGGGTGGTTCATGATGCCGATCGCGGCGCTTTATCCAATGGAACATAGCGCGAGGCGGCGCAGATGACCGAGTTCAGGCGCTGGCCGGTGGATGAGTTCCGCGCGCTGGAGCGCACCCGCGCTGCGTCAGTACTGTCCGCGCAGCGTGTATCGCGCGGACAGCTCGACCTTCGATTCGATCGCCAGTGGTGCCTCGCCGAGACCGCGCGCGCGTTGGCGCACGCGGCTGGACACGCGCAGCCACTCCAGCGCGAAGCGCCACGGGTCTGCGCGCTCGTATGTCCATGCGGCGGTCCACGCGTGGCCGCTCTCGTTTTCAGCGGAGAAGCCAGGCCTGCTGAAACGCACGCCGAACTCGTCGTAGCGCGCAGCGAGCATGTGCGCGCCAAAGCGCCGGGCAAGGAGTGCCGAGCGCGACTCGAATTTCCAGTCGAACCAAATCGAAGGCCAGATCAGCGTTTCGCCTTCGAGGGCCTGCAGGATCAGGGTCCAGTCGCCGCCGGTTTCCACGCGCAACGCCGCGGCATCGAATGTCGTGTGCCAGGCGAAATCGCGCAGCTCGGGCGCCGGCGCGCGCGGGTCGCCACGATTGTCATAGTGCAGGACGTTGAGCGCCGCGCGATCCAGATAACGCGCCTGCGCGCCGACGTAGTAACCCGGGCGGCCGTCGATCTCCGCGAACAATTCTTTTTTGGCTTCCGCGGGTTCGGGTTGATAGGTGCCCACGCGGCCGAACAGCGTGGTCTGCCGGTCGTGAAACGCGAAGCCATGCGTGCCGAGCATGGTTCCCGCCGGATCGTTCCAACCGAACAGCGCCGCCGTCAGCTGCACCTCGAACGCGTGGCCGAGGCGCGTGCCCAGCCAGTCGACCTGGCCTTCCAACCCGACCGTGCGGATTTCCTCGCCGATCCACGCGCCGATCGCCGACGGCGTGATGGTGTACGGAGTCTCCCAGCCGAGCGCGCGGCTCTCGAGCGACATCGGTGGATAGAACGCGCCGAGGCGCAGGCGCGTGCGCAAGCCGGCGCGTGGGTAGGGCCGATATTCCAGATAGGCCTCGGTGAGATCGAAAGGCGCTTTGTCTTCGTCGTCCCAGGTCGAGCCTTCCGCGTGCAGGGCGAACACGTCACCCAACGGCTGGTTCCAGGCCGCGCGCAACCGGCCGAGCCGGATGCCTTCGTGATCGGCGTCGTAACGCAGCTTGCCTTGACCGTTGGCGAGGAACGATTCGCGTCCGACGGACTGCACCGCGCGCAGGTCGATTGCCAGCTCCCAGTCGCCGGCGGGCGTGCCGCGCGCGAGCACGCACGCAGTGAATGCGCACGCGAGCAGCGTGCCGCGGCGCTGCGAGCCGGAGTGGCTGCTCAGTAGTCCCATGAGTGCGGACGCGCCCGGTGCGGCGCGGGACGCAGCCCCCGCGTGGCGCGCAACTCGATGCTCGCGCGGTCGCCGCCGACTTCGACCACGCCTTCGACTGCGCGTGGCTCGTTGAGCGCGGGATGCCACAGACGTACGAGATAACGGCCGTTGGGCACGCCGGCGCTCCAGGCGCCGTTCGCATCGCTGCGGCCGAGGAACTGCGCGCCGGTGACCACGATGTACGCGAGCATGTTGTCGTGGATGTTGCAGCCGAGCGTGACCACACCCGGACGATCGAACGACACCGGTGGATAGGGCTTGCCGCGATACAGCGGCAGCTGGAACTGGCGCGCGCTCGAGAAAGAATAGACCTGGTGGCTGACGGCGTCACTGTTCGGAAACTGCACGGTGGAGCGCACTGGCACCACCAGCACGTCGGGCGTGAACGCCAGATTCACCTGGTCCATCACCGCCTGTACGGGCGCTGGCGGCGCCAGCATCGGCGCCTGCGCCTCGACGGTGATCACGGCGCCTGCCAGCGACCTGCCGTCGGCGTGCGCTGCGCGCACGACCAGCGTGGCCGCGAGCGCCCGTGTGCCGCCGCACGCGACGATGCACCACAGCGCCACCACGCGTATCGAGGTTGTTAGAGCCGCGAGCGACATGTCACTTCCCTGAACGGCGATGGGAACCGCCGGCATCGCACCTCCATTGGACCCGATGCGGGGAACGCGGCAATCGATACGACGATTGTTTTGTGACGCAGGTCGCAGGAGGGCGGCGCGCCGGCCGCGGGATTCCGAATCAGATCGCGCGATTCACGATCACTTCTCTTCGTCTTTGTCGCGCTCGATCAACGCATAGGCGGAGTGGTTGTGGATCGACTCGAAGTTCTCCGACTCCACCACGTACGCAGCGATGCGCGGTTCGTCGTTCAGCCGCACCGCGACGTCGCGCACCATGTCTTCCACGAACTTCGGATTGTCGTAGGCGCGCTCGGTGACGTACTTCTCGTCCGGGCGTTTGAGGATGCCGTACAGCTCGCACGATGCCTCGCTCTCGGCAATTTCGATGAGCTCCTCGATCCACATGTGCTCGCGCAGCTTCGCGCTGATCGTCACGTGCGAGCGCTGGTTGTGCGCGCCGCGCTCGGAGATCTTCTTGGAGCAGGGACAGAGGCTGGTGACGGGCACCACCACGCGCACCCACATGCTGGTCACACCGTTCTTGCGCGCACCGATGAGGCTGGCGCGATAGTCCATGTAGCTCTCGACGCCGGAAATGGGCGCCTTCTTCATCACGAAATACGGGAAGGACATGTCGATGTGGCCAGAGTCCGACTCGAGACGGTCGGTCATCTCGGCGAGCAGGCTGCCGAAAGACTCCACCGAGATTTCCCGCTCGCGATGCAATATCTCCACGAAGCGTGACATGTGCGTGCCTTTGAAATTGTGCGGCAGGTTCACGTACATGTTGAAGTTTGCGACGGTGTGCTGCTCGCCGGCCGAGCGATCCTTCACCTTCACCGGATGATTGATGTCCTTGATGCCGACCTGGTTGATCGGGATCTGGCGCGTGTCGGCGCGGCTCTGCACGTCTTCGACGGAGAGGACCTGAGCCTTGGGTGCGACGGCGGTGTTCATGTGATGGCCTGATGCTCGAAAAAAAATGCCCGCACAGTTTGCGGGCTTTCGCCGTTCATTCAACCCCTCCAATGAGGCAGGGGCCGGATATGTTCCTGCGGGCGCCCGATTGGGCGATTTATGTCCCGGAGGCCATCAATTTCGAGCGCGGCACCTGCTCCCAAAAACGTCCGACGGCGGTATCGAGGCTGGCCAGATCGAGTTCCGCCGCCGCGAGGCATTCCTCGCGGGAGCCGTGCTCGACGAAGCGATCCGGGATGCCGAGCGTGAGCGTCGGTAGCGCACTCGCGCAATTGGCGAGCAGTTCGACCACCGCGGAGCCCGCGCCGCCAGCCACGGCATTTTCCTCGATCGTGACGAGCGCGGTGTGTTCCTGCGCCAGGCGGATCACGAGCTCTTCGTCGAGCGGTTTCACGAAGCGCATGTTGACCACGGTGGCATCGAGCCGTTCGCCGATGAGCTCGGCGGACTTCACCAGCGCGCCGAACGCGAGAATGAGCAGTCCCGATGATCCCGTGCGACGCATCTGTGCCTTGCCCACGGGCAGCGCCGTCATCTCCTCGACTTGCGCGACGCCCGGACCCTGGCCGCGCGGATAGCGCACGGCGGTGGGGCCGTCGATGGTGGTCGCCGTGTAGAGCATCTGCCGGCACTCGTCTTCGTCGGCCGGCGCCATCACGGTGAGATTCGGGATGCAGCGCAGGAAGGAATAGTCGTACGAGCCCTGATGCGTGGCGCCGTCGCCACCGACGAGGCCGGCGCGATCCAGAGCGAACAGCACGGGCAGGTTCTGCAGCGCGACGTCGTGGATGAGCTGGTCGTAGGCGCGCTGCAGGAAAGTGGAATAGATCGCGACCACGGGCTTGAGTCCCTCGCAGGCGAGGCCGGCCGCGAACGTCACGGCATGCTGTTCGGCAATGGCCACGTCGAAGTAGCGCTGAGGGAATTTCTTCGAGTACTCGACCAGGCCCGAGCCCTCGCGCATCGCAGGCGTGATGCCGACGATGCGCGGGTCGAGCGCGGCCATGTCGCACAGCCATCTGCCGAAGATCTGCGAATAGCTAGGCCCGAGCGCCTTTTCCTTGAAGATGGTGCCGCTGGCCGGATCGAACGGACCGGGGCCGTGCCATTTGATCGGATCTTTCTCGGCGGGGTCATAGCCCTTGCCCTTACGGGTGACGACGTGCAGCAGCTGCGGGCCCTTGAGGTTGCGCATGTTGCGCAGCGTCTTCACGACCTCCTTGATGTCGTGTCCGTGGATCGGCCCGATGTAGTTGAAGCCGAACTCCTCGAAGATGGTGCCGGGCAGGACCATGCCCTTCATCATTTCTTCCGAACGCCTGGCCAGCTCCCACATGGTCGGCATTTGCTTCAAAATCTTCTTGCCGCCGGCGCGCAGCGTGGCGTACATGCGGCCCGAGAGCACGTTGGCGAAGTAGTTGGACAGCGCGCCGACGTTCTCCGAGATCGACATGTCGTTGTCGTTGAGGATGACGAGCAGGTTGGTGTTCTTGCGCGAACCGGCGTTCAGCAACGCCTCCCAGGCCATGCCGCCCGTGAGCGCGCCGTCGCCGATGATCGCAACGACCTTGCGGTCCTCCTGCGCGAGCTCCGCGGCCACGGCCATGCCGAGCGCGGCGCTGATCGACGTGCTCGAGTGACCCACGCCAAAGGTGTCGTACTCGCTCTCACCGCGCGATGGAAAGGGCGCCAGACCGCCGGCCTGCTTGATGGTGTCGAGACGCTCGCGGCGCCCGGTCAGCACCTTGTGAGGATATGCCTGGTGGCCGACGTCCCACACGAGCCGGTCGCGCGGGGTATCGAACACGTAGTGCAGCGCAACGGTGAGCTCGACCGTGCCGAGACCGGCCGCGAAGTGGCCGCCGCGGGTCGCGACCGTGCGAATCAGGTAGTCGCGCAGCTGCGTGCACAGATCTTCGAGGCGGCCCTCGGGCAGGGCGCGCAGATCAGACGGCAGATTGATTGCCTGGAGCAGCGGCAGGACTTCAGGGGCAGCGGGCATTGCCGCGGCAGTGTACACGCGGAGGGACGCACCGTGCGCCGGCCGTCAGCTCGAGCGCGCGACGAGAAAATGCGCGAATTCGCGCAGGGAATCGTAGCGCGCGCCCCACGGGGCGAGAGCCGCAACCGCGCGCCCGCGCCGTTCGAGCGCCTGGGTACGGGCGTATTCCAGGCCGAGTACGGATGGGTACGTCGGCTTGATCAAGCCGGCGTCGGCGCCCGCGCGTTTGCCGAGGCTGGCCGTCGTGCCTTCGACGTCGAGGATGTCGTCCTGGATCTGGAATGCGAGGCCGATCTCGGCGCCGAATTCCGCCAGCGCGCTGCGCTCGGCGTCGGATACGCCTGCGGCCCCTCCTCCAACGATCGCGCCGAGCAGCACGCTGGCCCGTATCAGCGCCCCGGTTTTTTGCCGGTGCATGCGCTCGAGTGCGGGCTCATCGAGCTTCTGCTGTACGGCTTCGAGATCGATTGCCTGACCACCCGCCATGCCGCGCGTGCCGATGGCGTCCGCGAGCACAGCGAGCATCTCGATGCGCGCCGCCGCCGGAATCTGCGGCGACGCATGCGCCAGGATCTCGAATGCGAGCGCCTGCAGCGCGTCGCCCGTGAGGATGGCGGTGGCTTCGTCGAACGCGCGGTGACAGGTCGGACGTCCGCGCCGCAGGTCGTCGTCGTCCATCGCCGGCAGGTCATCGTGCACGAGGCTGTACACATGGATGAGCTCGACCGCGGACGCCGGGGCGTCCAGCAGCTCGAGCGGCGCGCCGAGCGCCTCGCCCGTCGCGTATACCAGCACCGGCCGTACGCGTTTGCCGCCGGCCAGCGTGCTGTAGCGCATCGCCTCGAGCAGCCGCGGCGTCGCACCACCGGCGACGTCGAGCGCGCGCCCCAGCACCCGTTCGACGCGCGCCTGCAATTCGGGAACCCGCGTGTGGAGAAAGGTTCGCGCGTCGGTACGCGCCGATTCAGCGTTCGTCATCGTCGCCGTCATCGGCGTCGTCATCCGAGAACGATTCGATTTCTTCGGTGCCGTTGCGTGCCAGCAGCACCTCGACTTTCTGTTGCGCGGTTCGCAACGCGGTCTGGCATTGACGCGTCAGCGCGACGCCACGCTCGAAAGTCTCGAGCGCATCTTCGAGCGGCACGTCGCCTTGCTCGAGTTTGGCCACGAGTGCCTCGAGCTCCGCGAGCGATTGCTCGAAGTCGGGAGGCTTGTCTTTCTTCTGGGGGATTGTCTTCACGCGCGCGACGTTAAACGCCAGCACGCACAAGAGCAACGATGCATCATCGGTTGACGTCGCCGTGGATTTCGATTGTTCTCCCGATTGACGCCTGCGCGCATCGGGTCGTACAGTGCTGTTCTATTATTAGAACAAGTCTATTCTCGACAGGATACTAGTTTAAGGAGGAAGCCGTGAATTTGAAGGGCAGCAAGACCGAGAAAAATTTGAAGGACGCATTCGCCGGCGAGTCGCAAGCGAATCGTCGTTATCTGTATTTTGCACAGAAGGCGGATGTCGAAGGCTACAACGACGTGTCGACCGTGTTCCGTTCCACCGCTGAAGGCGAGACGGGGCATGCGCACGGCCACCTCGAATATCTCGAAGCGGTGGGCGATCCGGCGACGGGTTTGCCAATCGGTGAGACGAAGGCGAATCTCAAGGCGGCGATTGCCGGTGAGACGCACGAATACAGCGACATGTATCCCGGCATGGCGAAGCAGGCGCGCGAAGAAGGGTTCTCCGAGATCGCCGACTGGTTCGAAACGCTCGCGAAGGCGGAACGCTCGCACGCCAACCGATTCCAGAAGGCTCTGGACGCGATCTGAAATTTTCGTCCGTGGGCGCTTCGGATTCCGGAATACGCGAAGGGAGCCTGCAGGCTCCCTCGCGTCACCCGCTCGACTGGCGCAGCGCAGAGTTCAATGATCCGCAGGCGCTCGAGAAAGAACTCGAGCGCGTCTTCGACATCTGCCACGGATGCCGGCGCTGCTTTTCGCTGTGCAATTCCTTCCCGACTCTTTTTGACGCCATCGACGCGGGCGAGACGCTCGAGCTCGACGGCGTCGACAAGAAGGTTTACTGGGAGGTCGTCGACCACTGCTACCTGTGCGACATGTGCTTCATGACGAAGTGCCCGTACGTGCCACCACATCCCTGGAACGTCGATTTCCCCCACCTCATGCTGCGCGCGAAGCACCATCAGCATCGCAAGGGCGAGCATGGCTTGCGCGACAAACTGCTCTCGAACACGCGGGCGCTCGGCAGCATCGCCGGCATTCCCGTGGTGGCCGAGATGGTGAACGCCGTCAACGGCACGAAGGCGGGACGCAAGTTGTTAGAGGCGGTGCTCGGCATCGATGCCACCGCGCCGCTTCCGAAGTTCCATTCCAAGACCGGCGGCGCGCGGGCGCGCAAGGTCGCGACGGCAGCTTCTGAAAAAGCGGCGCTCGCGCCCAGGTCCACCGACACCACGCGCGGCAAAGTGGCGCTGTTCGTCACGTGTTACGGCGATCGCAACGAGCCGGATCTGCCCGAAGATCTCACGGTCGTCTTCGAGCACAACGGCATTCCGGTGAAAGTGGTCGACAAGGAGAAGTGCTGCGGCATGCCGAAGCTCGAGCTCGGCGACCTCGAAACCGTGGAGAAATACAAGAATTTCAACATCCCGCAGTTGAAGACGTTGATCGACGCAGGCTACGACATCGTCGCGCCGATTCCGTCCTGCGTGCTCATGTTCAAGCAGGAGCTGCCGCTGATGTTTCCGAACGACGCCGACGTGCAGGCCGTGAAGGCGCGCATCTTCGATCCGTTCGAGTACCTGATGCTTCGGCATAAAGCCGGCCTGCTGCGCACCGATTTCACCCACAAGCTCGGCAAGGTGAGCTACCACGTGCCCTGCCACCTGCGCGTACAGAACATCGGCCTCAAGACCCGCGACCTGCTGCGCCTGGTGCCCGACACCACGGTCGACGTCATCGAGCGTTGTTCGGGTCACAACGGCACGTATGCCGTGAAGAAGGAATTCCGCGCCGCGTCGGTCAAGATCGGCCGGCCGGTGTTCACCAGGGTCGCGCAGGCGCAGTCCGACCACTACTCGAGCGATTGCCCGATGGCGGGCCGCCAGATCGAGAGCGAACTATCTACCGGCGAGGCTGGGACCGCGCGCGAGCCGGAACATCCGATGGCGCTGGTGCGCAAAGCCTACGGATTGTAGATAGCGCGATGCAAAAACTCCGCGAAACAGACCTGTTGTCCCTCGAGCGCTACGCGCGCGAGCGCATCGACTTCCGCGCGCGCGTGATCGCGCGCAAGAAAGACCGCCAGATCGGCGTCGGTCCGCACACCACGTGGCTGTTCGAGGACCGCCTCACCGTGCAGTACCAGGTTCAGGAGATGCTGCGCACCGAGCGCATCTTCGAGGCCGAGGGTATCGCCGACGAGCTCGCCGCGTACAACCCGCTGATCCCCGACGGCCGCAACTGGAAGGTGACGCTGCTCATCGAGTTCACAGACCCCGACATTCGCAAGACGCAGCTCGAGAAGCTGCGCGGTATCGAAGATCGCTGCTGGATCGACGTCGCGGGCTGCGAGCGCCTGTTCGCCATCGCCGACGAGGACCTCGAGCGCGCGAACGAGACCAAGACCTCGGCGGTGCATTTTCTGCGCTTCGAGCTCACGGACTCCATGGTCGCGAAGCTCAAGGCCGGCGGCGCGATCGCCGTCGGCATCGACCATCCTGACTACACGCACGAGATCGCGCAGTTGACGCCGAACGTGCACGCCGCGCTGCTCTCCGACCTCGACTGAGCGGCGCTCACCGCGGCTTGTTTCCTTCCTTTTCCTTCTGCCAGAGGATCGCGGCGTAGACGAAGTTCGCGATGCCGACGGCGGCCGGAATCAGCCCGAACAAGGCGCCATCACGGCCACCCGCGCGAACCAGAGCGACGTACAGGATGACGCCGATCAGAGTGAGCATGATGCCGCTGCGCAGTGACTTCGCCGCCGAGGCCGTCGCGGGCCCATTGCTGGTGCTCACGAGATTGGCCGGAAGAGGCGGAAGCTCGATTCCCTTTTCAATGGCGTGCATGCGCTCACGATGGTTCTGCTCGAGCAGTTGGGCCTTGCGCTTGTGCTCGGACCAGATCGCCAGCATGCCGATGCCGATGCCCATGACGATGGCCACGATGGGAATGAAGACGCCAATAGCTTCAGGATGCATAGGGGTTTAACTCCGGATTGTTCGATCGCACGCCCTTGATACCGGCCATCAGGGCATCCGGTTGCAGCTGTGTGGCGCAACCCGCTATACGGCTGCACAGTATCAAGCACGTGCAGGCAGCCTTATCCATGAACCCGGGCGTGCAAAACCCGCCCCCGAGCGCCGCCGCGGAGCGCGATGCCGACCTGGTCGCTGCGCTGCGGCGCGGCGACCGGCATTTCGTGCTCGACGGCCTCATGGACCGTTATCGCCAGAAGATCATGCACCTGGCGTTTTCGATTTTACGGGATACCGCGCTGGCCGAGGACATGGCTCAGACGGTGTTCGTGAAGGTATGGCAGGCGCTTTCTTCTTTCGACGGGCGCGCGGCGCTGTCCACCTGGCTGTACACGATCGCGCGCAACACCTGTCTCACGGCGGTGGCGCGCGAGCGGCGGCTGGTGCCGCTCGAGGATTTCAACGAGGCCGCGGACGACGAGGATCCGCTGGCCTTCGGCGCCGCGTCACCCGATTCGGAAATGGCGACGCGGGCCGCGGCGGAATACGATGTTTCGAGGTTGCTCGAACAGCTTGCGGAACCTTATCGCCGCGTCGTGGTGCTTTTTTATCTCGAGGATCGAAGCTGTGAGGAAGTCGGCAAGTTGTTGTCGATGCCCACGGGTACCGTGAAGGCGTTGCTGCACCGGGGCCGCAAGAAACTCGCCGCCCTCGCGGGCGCGTCGGAGACCGTATGAACGACAAAGTCATCGAAGCCAGACTCGAGCGGTCGCTGCGCAATCAGATGAAGGCGCCGCGCCTCCCGAAGAGTTTCGACGCGGCGGTGTGGTCGCGCATCGAAGCGCAGACGGTGCGCCGGCCCGCGGTGGCGCACTCGTCGCGCTGGTTCCTGGTTTTCAATGCGCTCGCCATTGGTATCGCGGTGGTCATGCTCGGCGTGTTCGGGTTGCAGTCGCTGTCGGGCATCGAAGCCAACCTCATGCTGCCGCAGCTTGCGGTGGCGTCGACCACGATCGATGAAATCACGAATATCGCGGTGCAGGCGGTGACCATCGGATCGTTGGTCTTCGGCCTCATGTTCACACCCTGGGGAAAGCGTCTGCGAGCCGAATTCTCCTGATCGCACGGGATTCGCGGGCCTCAAGCTGCGGTAACGCTGGTAAACTTTCGCGCCGCGCGGTTCTGACAGACCGCGTTTTTCCGTTTCCCGCCACGGTCGCGAATGTCCTACACCGCATCCGACATCGAAGTTCTCTCTGGTCTGGAGCCCGTGCGCCGCCGCCCGGGCATGTACACCGACACCACGCGACCAAACCACCTCGCGCACGAGGTCATCGACAACTCCGTCGATGAGGCGCTCGCCGGACACGCGAAGGAAATCAACGTCATCCTGCACAAGGACAATTCCTTGTCCGTGGCGGATGACGGGCGCGGCATGCCGGTCGACATCCACCCGAAAGAAAAGGTGTCGGGTGTCGAGTTGATCCTCACGCGCCTGCACGCGGGCGGAAAGTTCAGCAACCAGAACTACGAAGTGTCCGGCGGCCTGCACGGCGTCGGCGTCTCGGTGGTGAACGCGCTGTCGAAACAGCTCGAGACGTGGATCAAGCGCAACGGCAAGGAATACAACATCAGCTTCAAGGAAGGAAAAATTTCCTCGAAGCTCGAAGTGGTCGGCAGCGTCGGCCAGCGCAATACCGGCACCACGGTGCGATTCTGGCCCGATCCGCAATTCTTCGACTCGGACAAGTTCTCCGTGCCGCAGTTGAAGCATGTGCTCAAGGCGAAGGCCGTGCTGTGCCCGGGTCTGAAGATCACCTGGGAGAACGAGGCGACGAAGGAGAAGGACGAGTGGTTCTTCACCGGCGACCTGGCCGCGTATCTGAAAGAAGAGGTCGGCAAAGAAGAGGTGCTGCCGGCCGAGCCCATCTTCGCGAAGAACGACAACCCGCGGGTCAACGCCGTCGAATATGCGCTGGTGTGGACACCGAACGCGGAGCGCGCCGTCGGTGAGAGCTACGTCAATCTCATCCCGACTCCCGAGGGTGGCACGCACACCAACGGCTTGCGCGCCGGCGTCGCGGGCGCGGTGAGAGAATTCTGCGAGTTTCGCAATCTCGTCCCTCGCGGCCTGAAGCTCACGCCCGAGGATGTGTTCTTCAAGGCCTGCTTCGTGCTCTCGATCAAGATCCAGGAGCCGCAGTTTGCCGGCCAGATGAAAGAGCGTCTCGCTACGCGCGACGCCGCGTCGCTGGTCGAGAGCTTCGTGCACGATTCGCTGTCCCTGTGGCTCAACCAGCATCCCGACGCCGGCGAGCGCATCGCGCAGTTCGCGATCGAGAATGCGCAGGAGCGCACGAAG
Organism: Pseudomonadota bacterium; assembly: GCA_043747875.1. Lineage (GTDB taxonomy): Bacteria > Pseudomonadota > Gammaproteobacteria > Steroidobacterales > Steroidobacteraceae > CADEED01. The sequence goes on from JAYTOI010000202.1 coordinate 16,713, forward strand.
GCCGCGGCGCAGGTGAAACGCAAGCGCGTCACCGCCGGTCCCGCGCTGCCGGGCAAACTCGCCGACTGCACCAACCAGGATCCAAAACATTCGGAGCTGTTCCTGGTGGAAGGCGACTCCGCCGGCGGCTCCGCCAAGCAGGCGCGCGACCGCGAGACGCAGGCCATCATGCCGTTGCGCGGCAAGATCCTGAACACCTGGGAAGTGTCCGTCGGCGAGATCAACTCCTCGCAGGAGGTGCACGACATCTCCGTTGCGATGGGCATCGATCCGGGCACGCCCGATCTGTCGAACCTGCGTTACCACAAGATCTGCATCCTCGCGGACGCCGACTCGGACGGACTCCACATCGCCACCCTGCTGTGCGCGCTGTTCCTGCGGCACTACCGGCCGCTCGTGGCCAACGGCCACGTGTTCGTCGCCATGCCACCGCTATATCGCATCGACGCGGGCAAGAACATCCACTACGCGCTGGATGATTCCGAGCGCGACTCCCTGCTCAAGAAAATCGAAAGCGATCCCAAGAACAAAGCCAAGCCGCACGTGCAGCGCTTCAAGGGTCTCGGCGAAATGAATCCTTCGCAGTTGCGCGAGACCACGATGGACCCGCGCACGCGCCGGCTCGTGCAGCTCACGATTTCCGCCAAGGACGACAGCGACAGCATCATGGACATGATGCTCGCGAAGAAGCGCGCCTCCGACCGCAAAGGCTGGTTGGAAGAGAAGGGCAATCTCGCCGACGTCGTTCCCTGATGCCAGGTCGGACACCGGATAGGACATGCAAGACGAACTGAACTTCGAAGGCGTGGAGAAGCAACCGCTCCGCACCTTCACTGAAAAGGCGTACCTCGACTATTCGATGTACGTGATCCTCGATCGCGCGCTGCCGTCGCTGTCGGACGGCCTCAAGCCCGTGCAGCGCCGCATCATCTACGCCATGAGCGAGCTCGGTCTGTCGGCCGGCCAGAAGCACAAGAAATCCGCGCGTACCGTCGGTGACGTCATCGGCAAGTTCCATCCGCACGGCGATTCAGCCTGCTACGAAGCCATGGTTCTCATGGCGCAGGACTTCAGTTATCGCTATCCGATCGTCGATGGCCAGGGCAACTGGGGTTCGACCGACGAACCCAAGTCGTTCGCGGCCATGCGCTACACCGAAAGCAAGCTGACGCGCTACGCGGAG
>JAYTOI010000203.1:0-96221 GCA_043747875.1 Pseudomonadota bacterium
GGCGGTTCGCCGCCTAACACATCGCTGGAGCGGACGCGTGCAAGATAAAGTGCCAAGCCCAAATGACGGCGTGCGCGCCGCTCAGCTCAACCGTTAGACCCCAATGAAACACCAGCGCTTGTTTCCTCGGATCGCACTTGCCCTCTTTGCTGGGGCGTGTATGTCAGCACTTGCGGACGAACCTGTTCCTTCGGGTAAGTCTGGAATTGAGTATTCGACGCTCGAAGAAGCACTTACCGTGCTTCATGCGAAGGCTGGCGTTACGTTCAAGGAGCAGAATGGCTGGTTGGTGGCAAACGATAGCAACGCGCTCGTAGTCTGGTTCTTTACGCCGCCTGGACATCCCGCGTATCCATCCATGATTAAACAACAGATCATAAATAGGCCTGACGGTGCCTACATGGACAGGGCGATTCGTTGCCAAGCGAGCAAAGCCATATGTGATCGGTACTTTGGTGACAAATAGCGAGGCGGCGGTGTTGGGGTCTAACAAATCGCTGGAGCGGACGCGTGAGAGATAAAGTGCCAAGTCCAGACGTCGGCGCGCGCGCCGCTCAGCTCAACCGTTAGGTGGCGCGTAAAGGTTTACGTGCGCTTCCAGACATCGCCAGGATTCAATGACCGTCAACCGAACTCAACTCGAGCGATACGCGAAGCAGTCAGAGGTGCGTGTTCGCAGCGGGGTGCGCCTTGTTGGACTCTTGGGGGCAGTGGCGATTGGCGCAGCCGCATTTGAGGTGTGGGCACTTGCAAAGTTATTTGGTGTGTTCGCGGTCTTCTTTGTAGTAGTTACGCTTGCAGAATATCTGAATGCCCGTAGTAAACGGGCCAAAGCGGCTTCTATCAAGACTTCTGAGTGAGATGCCCATGACGCGAATGAACCGACTCACTCAGGCGACGCGCGGCGGTCGCCCCCTAACATGCCGCGCGTGCGATTGATCAGCCGCTTGCGTTCCTCTAGATAGCCAGCGCGTGCGCTGTGCCATGCGAGCATCGCCTGCTGATCGATCGACTTGACGGTCACGAAGCGCATGTTCGGCTGAAGTACCGCGCACAGGATCGCCTGCGCATCGTTGCGATCGTTCTTGGCGCCACGGCTCATGCGAAAGGGCGCCACGAGCTCAGCGGCCATCAGCCTTGCCGTGTGGCCACGCGCAGTGAGATATCGGGCCCAGTGATGCGCCGAGCTGCACGCCTCCATGGCGATCAGGCACGGAGGCAAGTTGGCGGCCCACTCGGCAAAGCCTGAAAAACTGAACTGTTTGAAGTAGATCGGGCGGCCTTGCGCATCGGCTGCGCACACCACGATAACTTCCTTTGCGATGTCCGCGCCGACGGTAGTAATCTCGTTCATAGAGTTCCCCTTCGCTGGTTTAGATTGATCACGCAAACTCAATCTTGGCACTTTGATGCCGTGCGACTCACGTCGCTTCAGAGGAGGGGAACTCCCTTATATTCGCTGGAGCGGACGCGTGAGAGATAATGTGCCAAGTCCAAACGCCGACGTGCGCGCCACTCAGCTCAACCGTTAGGCCGCGGGCGACATTGCACTTCGAACCGAGGAACGTACGTGCTGTTCATGGTCATCGAGCGATTTCGCGATAACGACATGATTCCGATCTACCAACGCGTACGCGATGGTGGGCGCTCCATCCCAGAGGGTCTCAAGTATGTCGATAGCTGGGTCGAGCCCAACTTCGCGCGGTGCTTTCAGCTCATGGAGTGCGACGACCTGAGGCTACTGCAGGAGTGGGTGCTCAACTGGCGAGGCATGGGTGTAACGTTCGAAATTATCCCAGTCGTGCCCAGCTCTCAAACGCGTGAAATCGTCGCCCCGCGCCTCGAATCCAGTGACAAAGCCAAGTGAACCGTGATCGTGCTGGCAGCTAACAAATCGCTGGGGCGCAAATTTTCCTGACACCTCGCTGGAGCGCGCGCGTGGGGAATAAAGTGCCAGGTTCATGCGGCCAGGCTTCGAGGTCGCCTCGGCCGGTGCCGATCAGAGCGCGGGTTCGCCAATTCGACCGATGTTATCGAGTGGGCAGATGTAATTCTTGTGATGGAACGGACGCATCACAAAAGGCATTCAAAGAACTTACGCGCTCATCTGAAGAACGAGCGTGTGATCCGCCTCGACATTTCTTATGCGCCTATAGTCCTTCAAACCTTGCCCGACGCACTTACCTCGTACCGCGCGGCGCGAAGACGTCGACTGACAAAGTGACGGTGCGGCTCTCGGTGGGATGGAGGGCGCCGACTCCCACCACCTTGCGGGCCACTTCCTCGCCGCGATCGTTGCGAATCGAGACCACCACCGAGTATTCCCACGCATCGGCGCCCTCCGGATTGCGAAACGCGCCTTCGACCCGCAACGCGGAGAACGTCGGCGGGGCGCGGCCATCTATGTTCGAAGTGGGATCGAACCGCAGGTGATGGTGGCAACCCGGGCAGACGCTGGAGCTCTCCAGGATGATTGTCTTGCAGTGCGGGCAGGTCCTGGTCTTGCCGGGCGCGCCAACTCGGCCATTCATATTGTTCTTCAGTGCTTGGGCTTCTCGTCCCAACCAAATTCAGCTCGGCCACGCATGCGGGAACCGGCCGCCACCGTGAGGGAGCCGGCCTTGAGCTCGCCATTCAGTACACCGGTCTGCAGTAGTTCGACGCGCGAGGCCGCATCGATGTTGCCGTCGAGCTGGCCGCCGACGATCACGGTGTCGGCCTTTACGCCGCCGGTCAGGTGCGCGCCCGGTTCGATGGTGAGATTGCCGCGGACGTTGACATCGCCTTTGAACTCACCGGCGATGCGGACGTGTCCTGCGCCATCGATTTTGCCTTCGATGATGAGCCCGGCGGCAATGATGGATTCTTTCATCGTCGCATCCGTGCGATTCTGAATTGCAGCCGCACGCGCCGGCGGCTCACCGACCGCGCTCAGGACGGCTACCTTCTCGGGCGCCTTTACGGCGGGGTCCGGGCCGTTTTGCTCCCGTCCAGATTGATCTTTCCACAACGCCATGACAAACCTCCTAAACCTGAAACTCGTGTGGATCTCGTGCGAGATCGTGGAACGTAACTACACAGCGGGTTCACAAGTGTCAAACATCGCGGCAAACTGTCGGGATACGCCGACAATGGTCTCGACCGGCATAGCGCCTCGTTTCGGCGGGCTCGCGGTCTCCAGGCCCGCAGATCGGGCGGCCGGCGTTCGCGACCGGCCGTAGTTAGAGGAGATTCGACCTGTCCGACGCTTCGTCAGGCAGCAAGCTTTGGCAAAGAAAATCGATGCTCTGCGCGTTCAGGCCGCCGGCAGGCGCGTCGCTGGTCCATGTCGCGGCGGACTTCGGGACTCTGCTCGAAGCGACGAAGACATCGGCTCTGCTTTTCGGCCACGTTCCCAATCGCCATCTTCATGGAAAATAATATGAGCTCGAATACGACCACCCCGATTTCCGGAAACGTCGCCGGCGTTTCAAAAGACACGCGAGGCTGGTTCCTTGGGCACTTCATGCCGGGTGACGACAGCCCACTGCGCACCTCCGACCTGGAGCTGAAGTGGTACACGCATGCAAAGGGAGAGGCGCGCAGCGAATGGGCGCCGGGCAATGCCGTCAAGACGCTCAACATCCTCATTCGCGGAAGTTTTGTTTTGCAATTTCCGGACCGTGAAGTTGCGCTGGAGAAGGAAGGAGACTTCGTGCTGTTTGGGCCGGGCGTGCCGCACTCGTTTCGCTCGAACGAGGAATCTCTGGTCCTGACGGTACGCTGGCCTTCGCTGCCGCCTAACAAATAAATGGAGCGCACGCACGTAGGAAAGCTTTGATCGCGCGCCTGACGCGCGTTTCCTATCTTTGCGCACTCGGCGGCACGGACCGCCTTGAACTGGAGAATTGCAATACCGGGAACCGTTCGTCTTCATCGCGTCCTCAAGGCACCACCCGCGCGGGTCTTCAAGGCCTTCACGGACGCCGACGCCATGGCGAAATGGCTGCCGCCGAATGGCTTCACCTGCAAGGTCCACGAGATGGATGCGCGAGCGGGTGGTAAAACCGCATGTCGTTCACTAACTTCTCGTCGGGCAAGAGCCACGCCTTCGGTGGTCGTTATCTCGAGTTCGTGCCCGGTGAAAAGCTGCGCTATGAAGACCGCTTCGAAGACCCGAACATGCCCGGTGCCATGGACGTCTCCATCACGTTCAAGGAAGTGTCGGTAGGGACTGAGCTATCTCGGATGGCAGGAGTCGCTCAACTTGCTCAAGATGGTGGTCGAGCCGCAGATTCCGGACTGAGTGCCAGCCGCGTTCACGACGTTCACCCCGCGAACGACACGCGATAGCCCCACGAGTCGAGGTGGGTGGGGATCGCGTTGAATGCCAGCGTGATGCGCCGGCCGCCGGGATTCACCGGCACCGCGTGCATGAGGTAGCTAGGGAACAGAACCACGTCGCCGGGTTCGGGCGCCATGCTGATCCACTTGTCCGCGTTGTACACGCCGGTGGTCACGCCGGCGTGGTCGTTCTTGAAGGTGAAGTCGCTGCCGCCGGGCGACTTCATGAACACCGTGCGGGCGTCGGGATGCGTGTGCGTGAGATACACCACGCCGGAAATGAAGCTGTTCGCGTGGTTGTGCATGGCCTGCCGGCCACCCGTGTCGAGCACATTCACCCACATTTCCTTGAGGGACCAGCCGAGGCGCTCGCCGAACATGTGCGCGCCGAGTTCGGGTAGCAGGGGTGTCAGCAGTGCCGCGGCTTCGATGAGCAACGGCGAATCGCCGGGCTCGAGCATTGCGGTGTGCGACAGGTTCGGCGAGGAATTGTTGGCGCGGTCGACGTTCGCGCTGAAGTGCGCGATCAAACCGGCGATCAAATCCGCACCGAGTACGTTGGGCGCTCGCATGAGGGGCGTGGGAAACAGGCCGATCACTTCGTGCATCGCGAATACTAGTTACGGAATTGCGACAGATTCGTGACAGCGCGTTCGCCGCCCGCGGCAATCACTTCCCGTTCATCGGACGGTCACACGGCGCTCGTACCGTCCTCGCGCCGACAGGCTCCAAAAAGATCATCAGGGGAAGTTTCTCAATGAAAAGGCAGTTCAGCAGAAAGAAGATCGCGGTGGCCATCGCGGGCGCGCTCGGCGCTGCCGCCATGAGCGCCACGGTGAGCGCCAGTGGACATCGCGGTGAGTCGAGCAAGCAAGGCAAGTATGTCTCGGGAGATTTCCACAACCACACGACGTGCTCTGACGGCTCGATCTCGATGCAGAAGCTCGTCAAGAAGGCCACCGACAAGGCGGACACGCCCTGGGGCCTCGACTGGTTCGTGCAGGCCGGGCACGGTGGCAATGGCAATCGCAACTGCACGCTGATCGAGGACGCGACGCTCGCGACTCCGGCCTATCCAGTGGTGCTCGCTGCCGACGGCGCGACGATCCAGGGGCCGAACACGAGCTGGCAGAACACCAATCCAGCAGTGCCGCTGAAGGGCCGCGTGCAGGGCACCGCGCCCAACCAGGTCATGTGGCGCTGGCAATCGGTGCAGGAGTATCAATACCCGGTGGCCGAGTATCTGACGGCGCTCAAGGGCGTGCCGGTGTTCATGGGTCTCGAATCCGTAGTCGCCGGTCACGAGCACGGTTCGATGTCGGTGATCGCGGGCCAGCTGCCTGCGTCTATCTACCGTGCCAAACTGCCGCAGTCGGCCGGCTACTCGCCGCTGGGCAACGCGACCGCGCTCGCGCAGTGGTCGTACTGCTTCGATCGCGGCGACACGGACACGAGCCGCGGCAATACCACGGTGGATAGCGGCATCGGCAACAACTTCGATTGCACGGTCACGGGCAGTCTCAACGCGTCCGACCCGAGCTGGAATGCGCAAGCGGCCAAGCTCGTGCCTGCCGGCGGCACCGGCACTGGAAACCTCGGTCACCTGAAGACTGTCGAAGCCATGAAGTGGATGGCGCAGAAGCATCCGGAAGGCAGCTACTACGTGCCAGCGCATCTGGAGCGCGCGGGTCCGTTCAACCCCAATGGCAACAATGGCTTCAACATCGAGCATCTGCGCAACTTCAACAATGCCGCGCCCACGGTGGCCTTTGGCATGGAGACGCAGCCGGGCCATGGCGCTTCGGATGCGCGCGGCGAGTACACGGTTCGTCGCAACAACTTCGGCGCCACCATCGGCAACGTCGACAGCGTCGGCGGCACCACGTATGGCGGCACCGGCGTTTATGGCGCGCAGATCGGCGGCGTGTGGGATGCCCTGCTCGGCGAAGGCCGCAACTTCTGGTTCTTCGCGAGCTCCGACTGGCACAACCGCGGCATGTTCGGCCCCGACGACCGCCGCTCGAGCCAGGACTTCTATCCGGGCGAATACCAGCGTGACTACGTCATGGTCGAGACGGACAACGACCGGCGCGGCCGGCATTTCGAAGACCGGCACACCCAGAACAAGGTGCTGACGCCGTCCGCCATCGTCGATGGCCTGCGCAGCGGCAACAGCTGGGCGTCGAGCGGGCAGATCATCGACCGTCTGGCGTTCGTCGCGTGCGAGGACACGCGTCTGCATGACGCGCTCGGCAACGCGCTGCTGGAAGCGGCGGTGCTGGCCGCTGCCCGTGACAACACCGACGTCGACCTGGATGCGCGCTGCGCCACGTTGGGCGAGAAACTCACGGTGCGCCCTGGCTCCGAGGTGGTCATCGCGATCGCCGTGCGTGATCCATCGGGGACCAACTACTCGCCGTACACGTTCGCCAATCCCTCGCTGGCGCAGGTCGGCATCACCCAGGCGATCAACCGGCCGGTGCTCGACCACGTCGACGTGATTCGCGGCATGGTCACGGGCTACAAGACGCCCGGCGCGGCGGATTACTCCGGCCAATGGCCGAACACCTGGATCTCGAATCCGGACCTGAGCACGGTGCCGGCGGCGGCGAAGAACACCAGCGCGGCGATCCTGCGCACGTTCAGCAAGGCCAACTGGCGTTCGTCGGGCGACAGGCAGTTCAAGACGATGGTGTTCCGCATTCGCGACGTCACCTCGTCGCAGTACGTGCGCCTGCGCGGTTCGAATCTGCCGGCGGCGGTGCCGTTCGAGACCGACGCGAACGGCAACCCGCTGGCCGATCTGTGGACGAATGGCACGGGCATCAATCCGACGCTGCCCGGCGGTGCGGATGCAGTGCCGGCGAACGCGAATCTGCGCATTCCGTGCACGACCGTGGGGACGAGCATCCCCGCCAACGGCACGCCGTACACCGGCACGGCCATCGACGGTTGTCCGGCGCATCTGCCGATGGTGAACGGGCAGAAGTTCTCGGCCTTCGACGTCGCGGCCTGGTCGGACCTGTGGTTCTACAGCAATCCGATCTTCATCGAGGTGAAGGGTGCGACGCTCGTCGCGGGCGTCAAGTAGTTAGTAAGGACGATGCGAACCGAACGCCGCGCGGCAACGCGCGGCGTTTTTTGCACATCTCAATGTATGCCAACATGAACACGAAGGTATTACCCGCCGCGCAGGCCGCGGCAACCCCCGCGCGCCGGTGGACGGCCCCGGGCTGGCTGCGCGAGCCGCTGGTGCACTTCCTGATACTCGGCGCAGTGCTGTTCGGCGTCGATCACCTCATCGCGAGCCGCGCCGACGATCCGCGCTCGATCCTCGTGGACGCGGAGGTGGATGCGCAGGCCATCACGGTGTTCCAGGACGCGCGCGGCCGCGCGCCCAAGCCCGACGAGCTGTACGCGCTGCGGCGCGTCTGGCTCGACAACGAAGTGCTGTACCGCGAGGGTCTCGCGCTCGGTCTGGACAAGGGCGACAAGGCGATCCGCGAGCGCGTGATCTTCAAAGCACTCAGCGTGGTCGATGCGGGCACCAAACTACCGCCGGTCGACGAGGCGGTGCTGCGCCGGTGGTTCGAGCAGCACCGCGCGAAATACGATGAACCGGCGCGTTACGATTTCGAGGAGGCTGTGGTCTCCGGCGATCGTGGCGCCGCTGCGGCCCAGGCGTTCGCCGCCGCACTGAACGCCGGCACGCCCGGCGACGTGGAGGCCGACCTGCGTGTATTCACGCGCCGGCCGCATTCGAACCTCGTCGACAGCTACGGCGCGGAGTTCACCGCGGCGCTCGAGGCGTCGCCGCCGGGCGAGTGGCGCGCGATCGCCGGACGCGATGGAACGCGTGTCGTGCGCCTCACCACGTTTACGGCCGCGGCGCCGGTCACATTCGAAGAGTTGAGCGGCGTCGTTCTGCAGGACTGGACCGACGCCGTCATGGCCGAGCAGCGCAGTGCCGCGGTGCGCGCGCTTGCGCGCAAGTACACCGTGAAACAGGCGCAGCCGTGAGGGCGATTGCACTCATCGCGCTCGCGCTGCTGATCGCGATGATCTCGCGCCCGGCGACGGCGCACGAGATGACCCTGGCCGAGATGGAGCTGCGCGAGACCCGCGCGGGCGAATTCCTCTGGCAATGGGGCGCCAGCGGCAGTCTGCCGGTTGCAGACCAGCTCACGCCCGTGTGGCCCGCTGGCTGCAGCGCGGAAGCCAACGTCCTGCGCTGCGGCGCTGCGGGTTTGCGCGGCGTGCTGACCATCGAGGGCGTGGGCGAGCGCTATTCGGCAGCCCTGGTGAAGGTCTATTGGCGCGACGGGCAGAGCCGCGTGTACACACTCACGGAGCGGCAGCGCGAGGCGCGCCTGTACGGCTCCGCCGACGATGAGCGCGGCCTCGGCGCGATCGCCAGCGCCTATCTAGTGCTAGGCGTCGAGCACATCCTCGGCGGCATCGATCACCTGCTGTTCGTCGCGGGGTTGCTGTTGCTGGTCGGCTTCAACCGCAGGCTGGTCTGGACCATCACCGCCTTCACGCTGGCGCACAGCCTGACGCTCGCGAGCGCGGCGCTGGGGCTGCTCACGCTGCGGCCGCCCCCGGTCGAGGCGGCCATCGCGCTGTCCATCGTGCTGGTCGCCGCCGAGGCGTTGCGCGACCGCCAGACGCTGGCGCGACGCCTTCCGGCGCTGGTCGCGTTCCTGTTCGGCCTGGTGCACGGTCTCGGTTTCGCCGGCGCGCTCGCGGAAATCGGTCTGCCGCAGCGGCATCTGGCGGCGGCGCTGGTCACGTTCAATCTCGGCGTCGAAGCCGGGCAGTTGCTGGCGGTGGCCGTGGCCTGGGGCGCTTGGCGCGTATCGCGCGACTGGCGGGCGGTGCAGCTCAGCCGTACGCCGCTGCTGTATGGTATCGGCGCGCTGGCGGCGTACTGGTCATGCTCGCGCATCGCATTGTTGTTAGGAGGTGGGGCGTGAGGCAATTGCTGGTGCTCATCGCGGCTGCCGCATCCGTGTTCGGCGGCACATATTGGTTCGCATCGCGTGACGAGGAGCCCGTGCCCACGCCCGCAGCCGCGCCCGCGACCAGTGTCGCGGCCGCACCCGCGGAAGCACCATCCCTGGCCGCACCCGTGGCGCCGCCATCCGCGGCGCAGCCCGAAATCGCGTCTGATGCATCGGTGCCGTTGGCGCGCCTCGTCGCGGACGTCAACAGTGGTGACGCGGCGAAGCGCGCGACAGCCATTGTCGGTCTGACCCGCGCGTCGCGCGCGGACGCGATTCCGGTCTTGCGCAATGTCTTGTTGAATGGCGAGCCGGGGGTCGACCGCCCGCTCGCGCTGCGCTCGCTGCGCGAGATTGCGCTGGCCCAGGGCGACGCGGACGGCGCGATCCGCGAGGCCGTGCGCGCGGTGATCTATCACGGCGACGATGCAGCCCCGGCAGAAGCCGCGCAGGAGACGCTGGATGCCATCGAGGCATCGCAGCTCCCCAGCGTATCCCAACGCTGATCGCGCACGCAGGTGTCGAGCCGCGCGAGGACGGTGGCATCCGTATGCGATGCGGTGAATAGAGGGCCGGAGCGCGGCAACCGATCGCGATTGGCACTGGATTGGCTCGCGCGAGACATCCCCATCGAGGCTTCGACAGTTCGGAACTCGCGCCAGTCGTCCAGCAGGCGCTTCGTGACTGCCAATCAAGCTCGCGGGACTCCCGCGCGACGGGCCGCCGCGTGTATCCTTCGCGCTCGCTTACGAGGCCCTTACCCACGTGCAACTCGCCCATTTCCAGGTCGGTATCGACCGGCCGATGTTCCTGATCGCCGGTCCCTGCGTCATCGAGGGCGAAACCCTCACGCACGAGATCGCCGGCAGGCTCAAGGAAATCACCACGAAGCTGAACCTGCCGTTCGTCTTCAAGGCGTCCTACGACAAGGCGAACCGTTCCTCTGCCAAGAGTTTTCGCGGCCCCGGCATCGACGCCGGCCTCAAGGTGCTCGCGAGCGTGCGCGAGAAGATCGGCGTCCCGGTGCTCACCGACGTGCACGAGGACACGCCGTTCGCGGAGGTCGCCAGCGTCGTCGACGTCATGCAGACGCCGGCGTTCCTGGCGCGTCAGACCAACTTCATCGTGAACGTCTGCTCGCAAAACAAGCCGGTCAACATCAAAAAGGGCCAGTTCCTATCGCCCTGGGAGATGCAGAACGTGGTCGACAAGGCGCGTTCCACCGGCAACCAGCAGATCATGGTGTGCGAACGCGGCTTCTCCTTCGGCTACAACAACCTGGTCGCCGACATGCGCTCGCTGTCGATCATGCGCGCGACGGGCGCGCCCGTGGTGTTCGACGCCACGCACTCGGTCCAACTACCGGGTGGGCAGGGTTCGAGCTCGGGCGGGCAGCGCGAGCACATTCCGGTGCTGGCCCGCGCAGCCGTGGCCGCCGGGGTCGCGGGCCTGTTCATGGAAACGCATCCGGATCCTGAAAAAGCGCTCAGCGACGGGCCCAATGCCTGGCCGCTGGCGCGCATGGAAAATCTCCTGTCGACGCTCAAGCAGCTCGACATCGCCGTCAAACAACAACCTTTCGAGGAAAGCCTTCTATGAGTCGCATCGTTGATATCGTCGGGCGTGAAGTCATCGACTCGCGCGGCAATCCCACGGTCGAAGCCGACGTCTATCTCGATTCCGGAATCATGGGCCGCGCTGCCGTGCCTTCTGGCGCATCGACGGGCTCGCGCGAGGCCGTGGAGCTGCGCGATGGCGACAAGAAGCGGTACCTGGGCAAGGGTGTGCGCAAAGCGGTCGACAACGTGAACGGCGTGCTCAAGGGCGCCTTGTTAGGCAAGGATCCGGCCGACCAGGAAGCACTCGATGCGAAGATGATCGAGCTCGACGGCACGGACAACAAGGGCAATCTCGGCGCCAACTCGCTGCTCGCGATTTCGCTGGCGAATGCGAAAGCCGCGGCCGCGGATTCCAGGCAATCTCTGTGGAAATACCTCGCGAAGGGCCGCGAGCCCGTGATGCCAGTGCCGATGATGAACGTCATCAACGGCGGCGCGCATGCGGACAACTCGCTCGACGTGCAGGAGTTCATGATCATCCCCGTGGGCGCTCCCTCGTTCAGCGAAGCCCTGCGCTATGGAGCGGAGATCTTCCACACGCTCAAGGGCATCCTCAAGGCGAAGAAGCTCACCACGGCCGTGGGCGACGAGGGCGGCTTCGCGCCGAACCTGTCGTCGAACGAGGCCGGCATCAAGGTCATCATCCAGGCGGTCGAGAAGGCAGGCTACAAACTCGGCAAGCAGGTCTATCTCGGCATGGACGTCGCGGCTTCGGAGTTTTACAAGAAGAACAAGTACGACCTGCACGGCGAAGGCCGCAAATTCTCATCGGATGAGTTCGTGAAATACTTCGCGAAGCTCGTGGCCAAGTACCCCATCATCAGCATCGAAGACGGCATGGCCGAGCAGGACTGGAACGGCTGGGCGACGTTGACCAAGGCGTTGGGCAAGAAGATCCAGCTCGTCGGCGATGACCTGTTCGTGACCAACACGAAGATCCTCCAGGAAGGCATCGACAAGAAGATCGCGAACTCGATCCTCATCAAGGTCAACCAGATCGGCACGCTCACGGAGACGCTGGCGGCCATCGACATGGCCGACAAGGCGGGCTACTCGTCCGTAGTCTCGCATCGCTCGGGTGAGACGGAGGATGCGACCATCGCGGACATCGCGGTGGCGACGGCGGCCTCGCAAATCAAGACCGGCTCGATGTCGCGCTCGGACCGCATCGCGAAGTACAACCAGCTGCTGCGCATCGAAGGCGAGCTGGGTGGCAAGGTGCGGTACGCGGGCAAGGATGCCTTCCCCGTGAAGATCTAGGCCGCCGAAGGTCTTACGCTGGCGTCGGGCACGCTCTGCTGGGTGTACCGCGAAGCGCGGGTCGAGGTGCGACGTCATGAAACCCATGTTCGCCTATCTATGCCTCGGCTCCAACGACCTTGCGCGCTCCGCCGCGTTCTACGACGCGACGCTCGGCGTGCTCGGGTACTCGCGCTGCGACACCTCGGGCGAGAGCGAGACGAGCTGGACCGGGTGGATAGGCTGGGGCCGGTACGAGAAAGAGGGCGCCGAGCAGGATGCGCTCTGGGTGTGCAAGCCGTTCAACGGCAAAGCGGCCACCGCCGGCAACGGCAGCATGTTCGCCCTGTGGGCGAAGAGCTGGCGGCAGGTGGAGGAGTTCCACGCCGCCGCGCTGGCGCACGGCGGAATCTCCGAAGGAGCGCCGGGCCTGCGGCTGCATTACAACCCGGATTTCTACTCCACCTACGTGCGCGATCCGGACGGTAACAAGCTGGCGGTGGTATGCCGCGGCTTCACATCGGCGCAGGGGCAATAAAGCGCGCCGTGCGTGCACGCCACCGGCCGGTCCGGGCGGCCTGCGCTTCGCTTCGGCCCGTCGGGCGCTCGGCTGGCCGTGGGGAATGCACGGCCCGATGGCAGCGAGTTAGCATTTGATCCTGGCCGTCAGATTCCGGAGAGAAACGTGAAAACACCGAGTGTCACAGTGCTTCTATGCGTGTTGCTGGGTGCCGGCACCGCGCCGGCTGCAACGCCCGCCGGCGCGCCGCTTCCAGCCGTCGACATCCCTTATCAAAAATTCGTGCTCGACAATGGGCTCACGCTCATCGTGCACGAGGATCACAAGGCGCCGGTGGTGGCCGTGAACGTCTGGTATCACGTCGGCAGCAAGGACGAGCGTCCGGGGCGCACCGGGTTCGCGCACCTGTTCGAGCACCTGATGTTCAATGGCTCGGAGAACTACCGCGACGACTGGTTCAAGGCGCTGGAGGGCGCCGGCGCAACCAAGCTCAACGGCAGCACCTGGCTCGATCGTACTAACTACTTCCAGAACGTCCCGACCTCGGCGCTCGACCTCACGCTGTGGATGGAATCCGATCGCATGGGCCACCTGCTCGGCGCCATCGACCAGAAGGTGCTCGATGAGCAGCGCGGGGTCGTGCAGAACGAGAAGCGGCAGGGCGAGAACCAGCCGTACGGCAAGGTCGACGAACTGATCACTGAAAGCACTTATCCGGCGGGCCATCCGTACTCGTGGGAGACCATCGGCTCGATGGGCGACCTGAACGCGGCCTCGCTCGACGACGTGAAGGAATGGTTTCGTGCCTATTACGGTGCCGCAAACGCGGTTCTGGTGCTGGCCGGCGATATCACCGCGGCGGACGCCAAGGCCAAGGTCGAGAAATATTTCGGCGACATTCCGTCGGGCCCCGTCATCAAGCGCCAGGAAGACTGGATCGCCAAGATGAGCAGCACCCGTCGCGCGTCGCTGCAGGATCATGTGCCGCAGGCGCGCATATACAAGGTCTGGAACACGCCGGGCTACAAGCACCGCGATTTCACGCTGCTCGACATGGCCAGCGATCTTCTGGCCACCGGCAAGAACAGCCGCCTCTACAAGCGACTGGTGTACACCGATCGCACCGCCACCGCGGTGGCGGTGTTCGTCGGTCCGTTCGAGCTCGGCTCGCAGATCCAGTTCGTCATCACGGTCAAACCGGGCGAAGACCCCAGCAAGGTGGAGAAGGCGTTCGACGAGGAACTGGCGAAATTTTTCGCGACCGGCCCGACCCCGGCCGAGGTCGAGCGCATCCGCACCACGAACTTCGCGAGTTTTGCGCGCGGCATCGAACGCATCGACGGCTTCGGCGGCAAGTCGCACGTGCTCGCCGAGAGTCAGGTCTTCGGCGGCGCGCCGGATTTCTACAAGACCAGGCTCGACTGGGTCGCCGCCGCCTCCGCCGCGGACGTGCAGGGCGCCGCGAAACGCTGGCTGTCGGACGGCGTGTTCGTGGTCAACGTGAATCCTGTTCCTGACTACTCCACGACCGCCGCCGCGGCGGATCGCAGCAAGATGCCGGCCACCGGCGAACCACCCGCGCTCAAACTACCGGCGCCGGCGCGCGCCAAGCTCGCGAATGGCATGGATCTGGTCGTCATCGAGCGGCACAACGCGCCGATCGTGAACATCACGATGATCGCGGATGTCGGATTCGCGGCCGACAAACAGGCCAAGCCTGGCACCGCGCGACTCGCCATGCTGATGCTGCAGGAAGGAACCCGGACCCGCAGCTCCCCGGAAATCGCCGATCGCGCCGAGTCGCTCGGCGCGACGCTCAATGTCGGCTCGACGCTCGATCGCTCGTTCCTGATGATGAACGCGCTCTCCGCGCGGCTGTCCGATTCCCTGGACCTCTACACAGACGTGCTGCTCAACCCGACGTTTCCGGCGCGGGAGCTCGAGCGGCTGCGCGGCCAGACGCTGGCCGGCATTCAGCAGGAGAAGGCGCAGCCGCAGGGCGCGATCGGCCGCGTGCTGCCGAAACTCATCTACGGTGAGGGACACGCGTATTCGAATCCCGGTTCGGGCACCGGTACCGAGGCCGCGATCACGAGTCTGACGAGCGCGGAGCTCGCGGGCTTCTACAAGGCCTGGGTGCGGCCGGACAACGCGACGATGCTCGTAGTCGGCGACACGACCGTGGCGCAGATCAAGCCGCTGCTCGACGCGCGCCTCGGCGCATGGCGCGCGCCGGCGACCGCGAAACCAGTCAAGGACATCGCGCTGGTCATGTTGGCCGACAAGCAGCGCGTGTTCCTCATCGACCGGCCAGGGGCCGAGCAGTCGCAGATCACCGCCGCGGCCATCGGTCCGACCCGTGCCGATCGCGATCACATCCGCTTCCAGGTGCTCGACACGTTGTTAGGCGGCAATTTCACTTCGCGGCTGAACATGAACCTGCGCGAGGACAAGCATTGGTCGTACGGTGTGGGCACCCGCATCACGGAGACGATCGGGCAGGGCATGTTCCGCGCGGGCGGCGCAGTGCAGACGGACAAGACCGCGGAGTCGATGCTCGAGATACGCAAGGAGTTGCGCGACGTGCTGGGCGCGCGCAAACCCGACGCGGCGGAGATCAAGTTCGCGAAAGACAGCATCGCGATCGCCTTGCCGGGCAGCAACGAGACCTCCGCGGAGATCGCGGATTCGTACAGCGAGATCCTCACGTTCGGCCTCAAGGACAGCTACTGGAACGATTTCGTCGGCGATCTGTCGACGCTCACGCCGGCCGACATCCAGGCGTCGGCACCCAAGCTCATACATCCGGACGCGCTGACGTGGGTGGTGGTCGGCGATCTCGCGAAGATCGAGAAGAGCGTACGCGCGCTGAATCTGGGTGACGTGCAGGTCATCGATGCGGATGGGAAGCCGGTGGCGAAGTAGTCGACCGCGCGATCACGCGACCTCGACCAGCTCCGAGTACTGCTTCAATGCCGCGTTCGCGGTGATGAACCGCAGCGGCTCGGCCATCGCCTGAGCAACCAGCAGGCGGTCGAAAAAATCCGTGCCGGCGAGCGGGCGCAGTGAGGCCGCCGCCGCCGCCGGACGCGCACGCACCGGCAACTCGCGAAAGCCGCTGTCGGTGATGCCCTGCGCCAGCGCTTCCGCGTCCGCCTCCAACAGGCCCGCGGCAATCTTCTGCTCGCACTCCACGATGGACGCTGCGCTCACGAAAACCTCGTCGGCCTTCTCGATGCGTTCGCGGACGGCCTTGCCGAGCTTGCGCGAGTCGGTGAGCCACCAGAGAAAGATCTGTGTGTCGAGCAGCAGGCGCATGGTGGCAAAGGCGGAGTAGGGGAGGGCGCCGGCGTCACGCGACGCGTTCGAAGTCGTCCGCGATGCGCAGCTTGCCCTTGAGCATCCCCGGACGCCGCGGCGTGTCGTCGCGCCGCAGCGGCACCAGCCGCGCCATGGGCTTTCCGCCCTTCGCGATCAGCACTTCGTTGCCGCTGGCCACGTCCTCGATGAGGCGCGACAGATGCGTCTTGGCGTGGTGGATGTTGACCTTGCTGGGCTTCACAGTGAACTTAGTTTAGTTTAGTCTACTGCTCTGTGTACAACGTCTTTGAAGAGGTCCGCCGCCCGTGAGATGGCTGGCTGCATCGTTGATCGCCGTCGTATTGCTGCTGCAGTACCGGCTCTGGCTGTCCGGTGACGGCGTGCGCGAGCTCGCGCGGCTGTCGGAGGCCGTCGACCTTCAGAGGTCGGAAAACGACGAGCTGACGGCGCGCAACCAGCAACTCGTCGCCGAGGTCGCGGATCTGAAATCGGGCATGACGGCCATCGAAGAGCGCGCGCGCAGCGAGCTCGGCATGATCGGCCGAAATGAGACGTTCTATCAGGTCGTGCCAACGCGTTCGTCGGGCACGACCACCAGCCGGCAGACTCCGCACACGCAAACCGCCGCGCGCTGAGATAATTCCGCGATGAAGTACTTCGTCGTGATCCCAGCCGCGGGCAGCGGCCGGCGATTCGCCGCAGCCGTCCCCAAGCAGTACGCGCAGCTCGCGGGCCTCACCGTACTCGAGCACGCGCTCGCGCCGTTCGAAGCGGACCCCGACTGCGCCCGCATCGTCGTCGTGATCGCGGCGGATGATCCGCATTGGCCGCGCGTTTCGGTGCGTCGTTTGTGGAACGTCGACACCGTGCACGGCGGCGCCGAACGTGCGCAGTCGGTGCGGGCCGGCTTGAGGGCCGTTTCCGCGCACGCGGGTGACGACGATTGGGTCATGGTGCACGACGCCGCGCGTCCCTGTTTCACTGCCGCCGATCTCGCCGCGCTCAAACATGAGCTGGCGGCGCACGAGGCGGGTGGATTGCTCGCGGTGCCGTTGGCCGATACTTTGAAGCGCGCCCAGGCAGTCGAAAAAGCGGGCGCGGTCTCTGCGGTGGAAGCAACGGTCGATCGCGCGGGTTTGTGGCGCGCGGCCACGCCGCAGGTCTTTCGCCTCGGGCTGCTCGCGCGCGCGCTCGATGCCGCGCTTGCCGCCGGTCGCGTGCCCACCGACGAAGCGCAGGCAATCGAGTGGCTCGGCTTCAAACCGCGACTCGTGGCCGGTCGCCCCGATAACATCAAGGTGACGACGGCGGACGATCTCGCGCTCGCCGCGGC
Organism: Pseudomonadota bacterium; assembly: GCA_043747875.1. Lineage (GTDB taxonomy): Bacteria > Pseudomonadota > Gammaproteobacteria > Steroidobacterales > Steroidobacteraceae > CADEED01. The sequence goes on from JAYTOI010000203.1 coordinate 17,359, forward strand.
CATCCTGGCGCAGCACGCGATGGCGCAGAAAACAATGCTGGAGAAATCCTGATGCGAATCGGTTCAGGCTTCGATGTGCACGCCTTCGGTCCGGGAGATTCCATCGTGCTCGGCGGTGTGCGCATCCCGCATTCGCGCGGCGTGGTCGCGCACAGCGACGGCGACGTGGTGCTGCATGCGTTGTGTGACGCGCTGCTCGGGGCCGCCGGGCTCGGCGACATCGGCATGCACTTCCCGGACAGCGATCCGATGTGGAAGGGCGCCGACAGCCGCCGTTTCATCTCGGCCGCGCTCGAGATGCTCGGGGTGCGCAAGCTCAAGGTGGGCAACGCGGACATCACCCTGCTTGCGCAGATGCCGAAGGTAAATCCGTACCGGCTCGAGATCCGGCGCTCCATCGCACAGATGCTCGGCGTCACCGAGAACCAGGTGAACATCAAGGCGACCACCACCGAGCATCTGGGGTTCATCGGCCGCAACGAAGGGCTCGCGGCGCAGGCCGTCGTGTTGTTAGAGCTGGCTTCCGAAAAAGCCTGACCGGAACTACCGATGATCCCTGAACACTGGCGGCGCGCGGCGCTTGCGCCTCCGATCGCCTGGGGCGAAGGCCCGCTTGGCAAGGGCACGCTGCGCGCCTCGCCCGAGGACTTCGAGGTGGACGAGCTGCTCGGCTTCGAGGCCGCGGGCGCGGGGCCCCATGCGCTGCTGCGCGTGCGCAAGCGCGGTGCGAACACGGAGTGGGTGGCTCGCGAGCTCGCGCGCGCGGCCGGTTGCAAGCCGTTCGAGGTCGGCTTCGCGGGCCTCAAGGATCGCAACGCGGTGGCGACGCAGCACTTCACGGTGCCGCGGGGTAAACGTGCCGCGGAGGAGTTCATCGGCCTCGCGGGTGAGGGGTTCGAGGTGCTGTCGGCCGCCCCGCACCAACGGAAATTGCCGCGCGGCGCGCTCGAGGGCAATCGCTTCGCGATCGTGGTGCGCGGCCTGGCCTGCGATGGAGGTGCGTTGCGCGAGCGGCTCGGGCGCATCGGCACGGGCGGCTCGCCTAACTATTTCGGCCCGCAGCGCTTCGGGCGCGACGCCGGCAATCTCGTCGACGTATTGCGTCGCGCGGCGGCGCTGGCTGCCGGCACACGGTCGGGCTCTGCGCGGCGCGGCCGGGGCGATGACGGGTTCGTGCTGTCGGCGGCGCGCAGCGTGGTGTTCAACGCCGTGCTCGCGGATCGGGTGACGCGCGGTACCTGGGACCGGTTGCAGTCGGGCGACGTCGCCAATCTCGATGGGCGCGGCAGCGTGTTCGCGGTCGACGCACTCGACGAAACGCTCGTGGCGCGCTGCGCTGCGCTCGAGGTTCATCCCACCGGTCCGCTGGTCGGAATGGACGAATCTTTGGCGCGCGACCCGGTGCGCGCCCTGGAAGACTCGGTCGCGGCGTCGTTTCCAGAGGTGCTGGCCGTGGTGAGCGCTGCACAGATGCGCGGCGAGCGCCGCGCTTTGCGGCTGCGGGTTCGCGATCTCGACTACGAGTACGCGGGCGACGTGTTGCGTATGCGATTCAGCTTGCCCGCGGGCAGCTTTGCGACGACCGTGCTTCGCGAGATCATCACGGATGTCGCAGGCGGAGAATGACCATGCTCGAGATTTTCGAACATCCCGGTGAGTGTGGGCGGATGCGAGAGCTGCGGCTCGCGCGGCCGCCGGTGAACGCGCTGAACGGTGAATTTCTGGTCGCGCTCACGAATGCCGTCGAGGCGGCGCGCGAGGAGGCCGCCATCGTCATCACCGGTCAGCCCGGGCTGTTCTCGGCCGGCCTCGATGTGCCGGCGCTGCTGGCGCTGGAACGCGATGCGCTCACCGCGGTGTTCATCAATCTGTGGCGCGCGCAACGTGCGATCGCAGCGTCGCCCGTACCGGTGATCTTCGGTATCACGGGCCACTGCCCGGCCGGCGGCACGGTGCTCACGATCCACGGCGACTATCGTGTGATGGCGAATGGAGAGTTCCGACTCGGGCTCAACGAAGTGCAAGTGGGTTTGTTTCCGGGCACGGTGATCCACGGCGCATTCCGCCGGCTGGTCGGCGGACACGCGGCGCAGCTGCTGACGCGTGGCACGTTGATGGATCCTGCGACGGCATTGCGGGTCGGGCTCGTCGACGAACTGTGCGATCCCGCGCAGGTCGTTCAGCGCGCACTCGAGATGGCGCGCGAGATCTGCGCGCTGCCGCGCGAGGCGATGCTGAAGACGCGCGCGCTCGTGCGCCGCGATTTGATCGACCTGTTCGGGAATCCCGGCCATGCGCTCATCGCCGAGCGCGAGTTCGGCAACACGGGCGCGGAGATGTGGTTGAGGCCGGCAACGCAAGAGTTGCTTCGGAAGATCTTCACGAAGAAGCGCTGAAATGGGGGCATTCTCAGTTTGCTAGGAAACGAGGAATGTCCCCATTTCAGGGTATCGACCCGAGCAGCACATTGATCGCCCCCGTCCCTCCATCCACGCGGCGCGCGGAAGTGAACGCAAGTACCGGCGCAGTCTTGCGCAGGACCATGTTCACCGCCACCTTGAGTACCGGACCGCGCGGCCCGGAGTTCATGCCCTTGCCGTGGATGATGCGCACGCAGCGCAGGTTGCGCCCCAGCGCCTCGGCGAGAAAGGCGCGCAGCGCCGCCTTTGCTTCCTCGACGCGCAAGCCGTGCAGATCGCAGACGTCCTCGACGCGGTACTCGCCGCGCCGCAGCTTTTTCAGCACGCGGTCCTGAATGCCCACGCGGCGGAACGAAATCGCGTCGCCGGTATCGCCGAGATCTTCCGGCCCGGCGCCTGCCAGGCTCTCGACGAGCACCAGAGCACGATCCGCGGCGGTGAAACGCGCCCGCGCCGGCGGCTTTTTCTTCGCGACCGGCACGCGCGCTCGCGGTGCAATCGGCTTCACGTCGCGCATCGCCTCGCGAAACAGCGTGTCCTCCGGATCGTTGCGTTTGCCGCTCAAGCTACCTCCGCGTTCGACCAACGAGTATATTGCGCGCCGGTGCGAATCCTCATTTCCAACGACGATGGTTATCGCGCGCGCGGCATCATCGCGCTGCGCGAAGCGCTCAAAGGTCTCGGCGATCTCACAGTCGTGGCGCCCGATCGCAATCGCAGCGGCGCGAGCAACTCGCTGACGCTCGACGTGCCGCTGCGGGTGGGCAAGGCAGATCAGGATGTCTACTTCTGTCTCGGCACACCCACGGACTGTGTGCACCTGGCCCTCTCCGGTCTCTTTCCATTCGAGCCCGACATGGTGGTCTCGGGGGTCAACGACGGCGCGAATCTGGGCGACGACGTGTTGTACTCGGGCACCGTGGCCGCGGCCACGGAGGGTCGCTTTCTCGGCAAGCCGGCGGTCGCCGTCTCGCTGAACACCGACGGCGTGCGCGGCGACGCGCAGCGTCACTTCGAAACCGGCGCGCACTTCGCGCGCGTGATCGTGGAGCGTCTCTTGTCGACGCCGCTCGTGCTGGCCATCGGGCGCGCGACCATCCTCAATGTCAACGTCCCCAACCTGCCACTCGAAGCGGTGAAAGGCATCAAGGTGACGCGGCTCGGCAACCGCCATCGCTCCGAGGCCGTCATCAAGGCCGAAGACCCGCGCGGTCGTCCCGTGTACTGGGTCGGACCAGCCGGTGCGAGCCAGGATGCCGGACCAGGCACCGACTTTCACGCAGTGTCGGAGGGCTACGTCTCGGTGACGCCGCTCACTGTCGATCTCACGAACCACGCCGCGCTCGATGACGTGCGCAGCTGGGTCGGAACCGGAGCGTGAACGGGCGACGACTCGCCGGCATCGGGATGACGTCGGCGCGCACCCGCGACCGGCTCATACATCGCCTGCAGGGGCAGGGCATCACCAACCTCGCGGTGCTCGACCGCATTCGCAATGTCCCGCGGCACATCTTCGTCGACGAGGCGATTGCATCACGCGCATACGAAGACACGGCGCTGCCGATCGGTTTCAGCCAGACCATCTCGCAGCCGTACATCGTGGCGCGCATGACCGAGGCGCTGCTCGACGGCGGGCGCAAGCTCGGCAAGGTGCTGGAGGTGGGCACGGGATGCGGCTATCAAACCGCAGTGCTCGCGCCGCTGGTGAAAAAGATCTACTCCATCGAGCGCATCGCGCCGCTCGCGAAGCGCGCCAAGGCGACGCTCAAAGAGCTCGGCATCAAGAACGTGATGCTCAAGCACGGTGACGGCACGGTCGGGTGGAAATCGCAGAAGCCCTTCGACGCAATCCTGGTGGCGGCGGCGCCGCTGGCAGTGCCCGAGGCGCTGTTCGCACAGCTCGCGAACAACGGGCGGCTCATCGTTCCCGTCGGTCCCGAAGGCGCGCAGAAGCTATTGCGGTTCACGCGCCGCGACGACCAGATCGACCGCGAAATCCTCGGCGCCGTGGCCTTCGTGCCGATGCTCGGCGGTACCGCCTGACATTCGTGCAGCGCGCAATTCGGGCGATTTCTGGTGTTCGATTTTCTGCGTAAAACCTTGTTTGTGCTGGAAATGAGAGAGGTATCGGGTCCGCCGTCTTGTTGGACATACGGCCTGTCAGAAAGAGCCGGGCTTGTCAGTAGGTATTTAACATGTTTTCATGTCGCCGCTTGCCGACATCTCCTCACGAATGTAACGAGGAAATCCGGTTGAAGGCACAGGGGAGAACGGGGAAGTCGCGGATACAAGAAGAACAATCCGATTAGAAGAAGAAGAAATTCGCCAGTAATCGAGTCTGTCAGCTTCGAACATTGGCCTCGCTAAACAAACTTTCTCCCCCTGTGCCTTCACTCGGATCTCTTCGAAGGCGCGACCCTCAGACAATCAGGATGGCGGCCAGCACGCGCCGCTCCTCGCCCACCAGCACGTTGTACGTGCGGCACGCGGCGCCCACTTCCATGACCTCGAGCCCGATCTTGCGCGTCGCGAATTCTGCGCGCAGCGCCGCGCGCGGAAAGGTCTGACGCGCTCCGGTCGACAATACGACGATCTGCGGCTGCTTCTCGAACAGCGCCGCGAGATGCTCGACCGCCAGTTCGCCGACGCTGTGCGGCATCCACGGATCGATCGTCGTCGCAGTCACGATGCAGCTCGCGCGCAGCTCCTGTTCGCCGATGGCGATGAAGTCGGCGCCATATCGGCGGATGAGGTTGATGCCTTCCTGACGCTGCTGAGTGAATTTCATGGGTCCGCTATACGATACCGGCATGCGACGCTTGACGCTGATTCTCTCCGATCTGTACCTGCCGGAGGACGGCGGCCGCGACGCGTCGACAACGCCGATCTACCTGCCGCATTTCGAATGGCTGCTGCGTTTTGCAGACGCGCGCGTCTCTATTGGCGACTGGCGCGGCTGGCTCGCCAGGCGACTAGGCCGCGCGGCGCTGCTGCGCCTTCCGTACGCACAGCTTGCGGCACGCGTCTTGCTCGCGCCCGGGCAGGCGCAGTCGCGCGGCGCGTGGCTCGCCGTTCCGGTACATCTCGAAGCGCGCCTCGATCACGTGCGGCTCGTCGACCGCGGGTTGCTGCGCACGACTGCGGAAGAGCGCGCGCATTGGTGCGCCGCGTTCGCGCGGGATTTCGGCGACGCACAGGCGTTGTTCGATGCTGGAGCACGCGGGTTTCTACTCACGGGAATCGAGACCGGCGCTGCCGTCACCACCGATCCGGCGCGCTTGCTCGACAGTGACGTCGGTGCCGCGTTGCCGCCGGCGCATGCCGGTGCGCTGCGTCGTCTGGCCGCGGAGATCGAGATGTGGCTGCACGATGCGCCGCTCAATCTGGCGCGCGCACGCGCCGGGCAACTGACCGTGTCCGCGCTGTGGCTCTGGGGTGGCGGCGCGTACGAATCGCCGGGCCCCGAGCCCTCTGTACAGAGCGCGAGTCAGGCGACGATGGTTTTTTACGGTGAAGATCCGTGGCTCGCGGCGTTGGCGCGCGAAACCACCGGCCGGTTGCTCGAGCCTGCGCCGCCGCATTTCGACGCGTTGCCCGAAATGGAGCATTCGATCGTCGAGCTTGCGAACAACGGCGCCGCCGCGGAGTCGCTGCCGCAGCTCGATGTCCAGTGGCTCGCTCCGGCGCGCGCGGCGCTCGAGCGCCGTGCGCTCGATGAGCTCGAGATCGTCGCCAACGATGGCTGCTTCCGCGTGTCGCGGCATGCGGGGCTGCGATTCTGGAGGCGCCGTCGTCACTGGCTCGAAAACCTGCGGCACCCGGCGCGCCAGGCGAAGGCATAATCGCGCCACTCATGGATCTGGTCATCGAACGCCGCACGATCTGCGACACCGCCACCTTCGATGCGTGTCTGCACCCGGTGCTGCGGCGCGCATACGCCGCGCGCGGTCTGCATTCGAGCGACGACCTTGCGCTCACGCTCGATCGTCTCGTGCCCGTCGGCACGCTCGAGAGCATCGACGCTGCGGTCGCGCTGCTGCTCGAGCATCGCGAGCGGCGCATCCTCGTGGTCGGCGACTTCGACGCCGATGGCGCGACGAGTACCGCGCTCATCGTGCGCTGCCTGCGCGCCTGGGGATTTTCAGCGGTCGATTTCCTGGTGCCGAACCGCTTCGAATTCGGCTACGGCCTCACGCCCGAGATTGTCGGGTTGGCGGCGCTGCGCGCGCCGTCGCTCATCGTCACCGTGGACAACGGCATCTCGAGCATCGTCGGTGTCGCCGCCGCGCGGGCGCGTGGTATCCAGGTGCTCATCACCGATCATCATCTGCCGGGCGCGGCGCTGCCGGCGGCCGATGTGATCGTGAATCCGAATCTGCCCGACAGTCGCTTCGGCTCGCGCGCGATGGCCGGCGTGGGCGTGGCGTTCTACGTGATGGCCGCGTTGCGGCGCGCGCTCGACGTGCGCGGCACGGTGGTGATGCCGCCGGTCACTGACTTTCTCGACCTCGTCGCGCTCGGCACGGTCGCCGATCTCGTGCCGCTCGATGCGAACAATCGCGTGCTCGTGGCGCAGGGCCTGCGGCGCATCCGCGCTGGCCGCGCGGTCCCGGGCATCCGCGCGCTGCTGTCGATCGGCCAGCGCAATGGCGCGCAGATCACGGCTGCGGACCTGGGATTCACGATCGGGCCGCGGCTCAATGCCGCCGGCCGTCTCGATGACATGTCGATCGGCATCCGCTGTCTGCTGGCCGACAATGATGCCGAGGCACTGGCGCTCGCGCTGCGGCTCGACGCGCTGAACGTGGAGCGGCGCGAGATCGAGGCGAAAATGCAGAGCGTCGCACTCGCGGCGGTCAAGAGCCTGCGCGATCCGGACGCCGGAGGTCCGACGCGCCACGGTGTTTGTTTGTTCGATCCGCAGTGGCACCAGGGCGTGGTCGGGCTGGTCGCGGGACGCATCAAGGACCGCATCCGCCGTCCCGTCATCGCCTTCGCGCACGCGGGCGACGGTGTGCTGCGCGGCTCCGCGCGCTCCGTGCCCGGCATCCACATCCGCGACGTGCTCGACGGCATCGCGGCGCGCCATCCGGAGCTCATCAGCCGCTTTGGTGGCCACGCCATGGCGGCGGGACTGTCCATCGAGGAGCGCCACCTCGACGCGTTCGCGCGTGCCTTCGACGAGGAAGTGGCGCGCTGGCGCGATCCGTCCATTCCATCCAACCGCGTCGAGACCGACGGCGAGCTCGCGAGCGAGGAAATCGCGCTCGAGACCGCGCAGGCGCTGCGCGACGGCGGCCCGTGGGGGCAGGCGTTTCCCGAGCCGAGCTTCGACGGGCGGTTCGCAATCAAGAACGCACGCGTCGTGGGCGACAAGCATCTGAAGATGTGGGTGACGACCGGCGACGCGGCGCGCTCGTTCGACGCCATAGCGTTCAATTTCATTGTCTCGGGGGATTCTCCGCAGCTGCCGGACGGTGAAGTGCGCCTTGTCTACCGGCTCGACATCAACGAGTACCGCGGCGAGCGACGGTTGCAACTGCTCGTCGATCACGTGATGCGATGACGGCGCCGCAGGCTAGCTACATCATCCGCCCCTGCGATCCGCTCGAGCCCGGAGTGCGCGCGCTGATCGCCGAGCTCGATGCGTTCAACTCGGCGCTGTATCCGGCCGAGAGCAATCACTTCGATTCGCCCGAGACGCTGGCCAACACGCTGATCACGACGCAGGGCGTGTTCCTGGTGGTCGAGCAGAACGGCGAGCTCGTCGGCTGCGGTGCAGCGAAGCACTGCGGCCAGTGGGCCGAGCTCAAGCGCATGTACCTCAAGCCCAAGGCGCGCGGCGGCGGCATCGCGCTCGCCATGCTGGTGAAGTTGCTCGACTGGGCGCGCGGGCAGGGGCTGCCGCTGGCGCGGCTGGAGACGGGCAATGTCAGCGTCGGCGCGTTGAAGCTCTACCGCCGCGCGGGGTTCAAGGAAGTCCCGGCGTTTCCCCCTTACCAGCCGGATCCTTTGTCGATATTCATGGAACGTCAGCTCAGGTAGGATGCGCGCCCGCCCAATCCATCGAAAAATGGCTCGATTCCCATATGCCCCTAGAACTCGGCCAACTGAAGCGTCAGCTCAAAGACCTGGAGGAGCGCATAAACTCCTTGAGGGGGTTTCTTTGAATACGACCAAAAGAAAGAGCGGCTCGAAGAAGTAAGCCGCGAGCTCGAAGACCCCACGATCTGGCAGAAGCCCGAGAAGGCGCAGGAGCTGGGCAAGGAGCGCGCGCGCCTTACTACCGACCTGGCCGACATGGACAAGACCCTGGGCGGCGTCAGCAGCGCCGTCGAACTACTGGAGCTCGCGGAGGGCGAAAACGACGAGGGCATGGCGCGCGAGATCGAGGGCGACGCCGCCACGCTCGAAATCCAGGTGCGCAAGCTCGAGTTCAAGCGCATGTTCCGCGGCGAGATGGATTCGCACAATGCGTTCCTCGACATCCAGGCGGGCGCGGGCGGTACCGAGGCGCAGGACTGGGCGCAGATGATCCTGCGCATGTATCTCAAGTGGGCCGCCGCGCGCGGCTTCGAAGCCGAAGTCATCGATTCCCAGGCCGGCGAAGTCGCGGGCATGAAAAGCGCGACCATCGAGGTCAAGGGTGAATATGCCTACGGCTGGCTGCGCACCGAGACCGGCGTGCACCGTCTGGTGCGCAAGTCGCCGTTCGATTCCGGCAATCGCCGCCACACCTCGTTCGCGTCGGTGTTCGTCTCCCCCGAGGTCGACGACGACATCAAGGTCGAGCTCAACCCGGCCGACATCAAGATGGATGTGTATCGATCCAGCGGTGCCGGCGGCCAGCACGTCAACAAGACCGAGTCTGCCGTGCGCCTGACGCACGAACCGTCCGGAATCGTGGTGGCGTGCCAGAACGAGCGCAGCCAGCACAAAAACCGCGCCACCGCGATGAAGATGCTGAAGGCCAAGCTCTACGAGCTGGAGTTCAACAAGCGCAATGCCGCGGCCAAGGTGCTCGAGGATTCCAAGAGCGACGTATCCTGGGGCAACCAGATCCGCTCGTACGTGCTCGATCAGTCGCGCATCAAGGATTTGCGCACCGACGTCGAGATCGGTGACACCGGCAAGGTGCTCGACGGGCACCTCGATCCATTCATGGAAGCATCGTTGAAGGCGGGACTGTGACACCTGATAAACAAGGCGGTGGTCCCACCGATACTCCGCCGGCCCGGGAAGGAACGAACCAGGACGAAAACAAGCTCATCTCCGAGCGGCGCGCCAAGCTCGCCGCGTGGCGCGAGCAGGCGAAGAGCGCAGGGGTGCCCGCCTTTCCGAACGATTTCCGCCGTGACGTGCTGGCCTCGCTGTTGAATGTGGAGTACGGCGAGAAGCCGCCCGAGTGGTTCGAGGCGCACTCAGTGCGCGTCCACGTCGCGGGCCGCATGATGTTCCAGCGCGTCATGGGCAAGGCGAGCTTCGCGAAGCTCCAGGATCGCACCGGACAGATCCAGGTGTTCCTGCAGCGCGACGTGCTCGGCGATTCGTACGAGGCATTCAAGAAGTATGACGTCGGCGACATCCTCGCGGCCGTGGGCACGCTGTTCAAGACGAAGACTGGCGAACTGTCGGTGCGTGTCGAGAAGCTCGGCCTGCTCGTGAAGAGCCTGCGGCCGCTGCCCGACAAGTGGCACGGCATGGCCGACGTCGACATGCGCTATCGCCAGCGATACGTGGACCTCATCGTCAACGAGCAGAGTCGCAACGTCTTCATCACGCGCAACCGGGTGCTCAAATATCTGCGCGACTTCCTCGAGTCGATGGACTTCCTCGAGGTCGAGACGCCGATGCTGCAGACCATTCCCGGCGGCGCGGCCGCACGGCCGTTCAAGACGCATCACAACGCACTCGACATGGACATGTACCTGCGCATCGCGCCGGAGCTGTATTTGAAGCGCCTCACGGTGGGTGGCTTCGAGCGCGTGTACGAGATCAACCGCAACTTCCGCAACGAGGGCGTGTCGACGCGGCACAACCCCGAGTTCACGATGCTCGAACTGTACGTCGCGTATGCGGACTACAACGACCTCATGATCATGGTCGAGCGCGCGATGCAGGGACTCGCCGACGTGTGTTCCGGCAGTCGCGACATCACTTATCAAGGACGGGCGTACGACCTCAGCAAGGCATTCACGCGCATCACCGTTGCCGACGCGGTGGCGAAGTACACACCCGGGTTCGATGCCGCGAAGGCGCGCGACGTGGCCTACTTGCGAGGTTTACTCACGAAGCACGGTATTCCGTTCAAGACCGGCGACGGCGCCGGCAAGCTGCAGATCGAGCTGTTCGAGAAGTTCGCCGAGGACCAGTTCCTCGACCCGACGTTCGCATACGCGTACCCGGCGGAGGTCAGCCCGCTCTCGCGCATGAACGATGCGGACCCGTTCCTCACCGACCGGTTCGAGTTCTTCATCGCGGGGCGCGAGATCGCCAACGGCTTCTCCGAGCTCAACGATGCCGAAGACCAGGCCGCGCGGTTCCGTGCGCAGGTCGAGCGCAAAGACGCGGGTGACGACGAGGCGATGTTCTACGACGCCGACTACGTGCGCGCGCTCGAGTACGGCATGCCTCCGACCGCGGGTCTCGGCGTTGGCATCGACCGGCTGGTCATGTTCTTCACGGATTCTCCGTCGATCCGCGACGTGCTGCTGTTTCCGCACATGCGGCCCGAACACGACGCGGGATGAGCGTGGCCGACACCCGACCCATCGGCGTGTTCGATTCGGGTGTCGGCGGCCTCACGGTGCTGCGCGCGTTGATCGCGGCGCTGCCACACGAGGATTTCGTCTACCTCGGCGATACCGCGCGGCTGCCGTACGGCACCAAGAGTCCGGAGACAGTGGCGCGTTATTCGGTGCGCGCCGCCGAGGCGTTGGACGCGCAGGGCATCAAGGCACTGGTCGTCGCGTGCAACACCGCGTCCGCAACGGCATTGCCGGCGCTGCGTACGCGGTTTCCCACGCTGCCCATCAGCGGTGTCATCGAACCCGGCGCGCGCGCTGCCTGCGACGCCAGCACCACCGGACGCATCGCCGTGCTCGCGACCGAGGGCACGGTGAACGGCGGCGCATATGGGCGCGCCATCCTTGCGCTGCGTCCGGGCGCGTACGTCACGCAGGTGGCGTGCCAGGTGTTCGTCGCGCTGGCGGAAGAGGGGTGGAGCGAAGGCCCGGCCGTCGACGCCGTCGCCGAGCGCTACCTGGCGCACCTCGATGGGCGTATCGATACCGTCGTGCTGGGCTGCACGCATTTTCCGCTGCTGTCCGCGTCCATCGTCCGGCAGCTCGGGTCCGGCCGGCGCGTGGTGGATTCCGCGGCGACCACGGCACGTGCCACGGCGCAGGATCTGGCCGCGCGTGCGCTCGCGGCGGGCCCGGCACGCACCGGGTCGTTGCGCCTGCTGGCAACCGATAGTCCGGAGCGTTTTGCCCGTGTCGGCGCGCGATTTTTAGGCTCGTCGATCGCCGCCAAGGCGGTCGAGTCGATCGATCTCTAGGTTCCTTAGATACTTTCCTTAAGGCAGGTACACTTGGCGCACGCTCCGAACGCGACCGAAACAACAAGGGAAGTTTGATGAGAGAGAGATCAGGTGCCGCGCAAGACCGCGTTGTCACACCGATGCGCTACGGCTTCGCCGATACGCTCAGCGGGCAGCTGCACTTCCGGGCCTGCGGTGCCGGACCCGACATCGTGCTGCTCCCCTGGCTGCCGGGCAGCGGGCGCATGTTCGACCACGTGATGCCGCATCTGGCGCGCGCCGGCTTTCGTGCCATCGCCTTCGACGTTGCGGGCTCGGGTCGCTCGCACAAGAAAAATCGCAACTGGACCATGCAGCAGTACGCCGCCGACATCCTCGAGGCCTGCGGTTCGCTACACACCGTTCCATACACCGTCATCGGCGGTCGTTTCTCCGCGTCGATCGCCGTCGAGATGCTGCTCGCCGCACCCGCGCAGGTGACCGGTGCCGTGCTCGACGGCGTCCCCGGCCTCGCGCCCGAAGAGCTGCGCAAGATGACGACGCCCACGGCGGGGTTGTCGCCCAAGCTCGGCGCCGATGGCGCGCACAAGAGCTTCGCGTTCGAGGTCACGGTGCGCACGCTCAAAGATTGGGACCCGGCGTTCGAGCTCACACCCGAGACGTTGCCGCTCGTCTATGAATACATGCGCGACTATCTCGAGCTCGGCTACGAAGCGATCGCGGCCGACAGCGACGCGCGTGGCGGCAGGGCCGGCTACGACGTACTCGCGCGGCTCGGCGAAGTGTCGCAGCGTGTCCTCGTCATGACCTCGGATTCCGACTCGCTCGCGCCGGCTTACAATCGCGCGCTCGAGCGCGCACGCAACTCGCGCGGTCACAAATTCGAAGGCAGCCATCCGGTGCTGACGCCCGCGCGCGCCGCCGAGTACGCGCAGGTACTAATCTCCTTCGCACGTCGCTGATTCGCGGATTCGGGTTCCGCCGGCTCAGCGCCGGTAGAGGTCGTATCGATGCAATTCGTGTTGACGCTGGTCGGGCTGGTGCTCGGTGGCATGCTGGCCGAGTGGGCCGGCGCTTTGGCGGGCGCCGCGCTCGGATACGCGATCGGCATGCACCTGAGTATTCGCGCGCGTCTCGACGCGCAGGACGAAGTGCTCGCGCGGCTCGAACGGCACGAGCGCGAGCGCGCGTTTCAGGACCGCAAATCGGCGCCGGCTCCAGAGCCGCGCGTGGCGCCTGTCTACGAAAAAGAAACGCCGGCATCGCGCGCGCCGCGTCCGCTGCCTGAGCCCACTCGCGCGTTGTCCCCAAGCACTGTGTCTGGTCCGGTCGCCGATTCGAAGTGGCAGCCGACGAATGCGGCCACGGGCTTTGCCGATGCGCCAGCCGACGCCACGCGCACCGAACCGCCGCCGCTGGCGCGCGAACCGCTGCGCGCGCCGCGCAGGATCGCCGATGAGCACGAATTCCCGAGCATCGTCGGCGCGATTCGCGACTGGTTCCTCGGCGGCAATCTCGTGGTGCGCGTCGGCATCGTGGTGCTGTTCATCGGCGTGGGTTTCCTGCTCAAGTTCGCCGTCGACCGCAACATGCTGCCGATCGAATTCCGTCTCGCGGGCGCGGCGCTCGGCGGCGCCGCGCTGCTGGTGCTCGGCTGGCGCATGCGCGACCGGATGCGCTCGTATGCGCTCGCGCTGCAGGGCGGTGGTGTCGGCCTGCTGTATCTCACCGCGTTCGCGGCCCTGAAGTTCTACGACCTGCTGCCGGCCGGAGCTACCTTCGCGATGCTCGTGGCGGTGGCCGCGCTCGCGGCGTTTCTCGCGGTCGGCCAGAACGCGCTGGTGCTGGCGGTGCTCGGCGCGCTTGGCGGATTCATGGCGCCGATCCTCACCTCCACGGGCGAGGGCAATCACGTCGTCCTGTTCAGCTATTACGCATTGCTCAACGCCGGCATCGTCGCCATCGCGTGGTTCAAGGCGTGGCGGCCGCTCAATCTGCTCGCGTTCGTGTTCACGTACGGCATCGGCACGGCGTGGGGCGTGTTGCGCTACGCGCCGGAGAACTTCGCGACGACCGAGCCGTTCGTGGTGCTGTTCTTCTTCATGTTCGTCGCGGTCGCGCTGCTGTTCGCGCTGCGCACCGCGCCGCGCCTGACGGACTACGTCGACGGCACGCTGGTGTTCGGTACGCCAGTGGTCACGATGCTGCTGCAGTCCGCGCTGGTACGGGGCCGTCCGTACGCGCTGGCATTCAGCGCGCTCGCGCTCAGCGCGGTCTATCTATTCCTCGCCAGCTACATCTGGCGCCGGCGCCGCGAGCAGTTGCGCCTGCTGGCCGAATCCTTCCTCGCGCTCGGCGTGGCGTTCGCGACGCTGGCGGTGCCGCTGGCGCTCGACGGTCACTGGACCGCCGGCACATGGGCGCTCGAGGGCGCCGCGATCTTCTGGATCGGCTTGCGCCAGGACCGCGGCCTCGCGATCGCATCCGGCCTGCTGCTGCAGTTGGGCGCGGCGTTCGCATTCGCGGTGGGGCACGACGTCGTGCCGGCGCACGTTCCGCTCGCGAACAGCGAGTTCGTCGGCGCGCTGTTGATCGCCGTCGGCGGTCTCGCCACCGCGCGCGTCGCGCATCGGTATGGCGGGCAGTTGCCGCGCAATTTCCACTGGCTCACGGCGGTGCCGTTTTATTGGGCGTTGTGCTGGTGGTCGTTCGCCGGATTGAACGAGATGGTCGAGTTCGTGGCGGAGCGGCATTGGCTGGCCGCCACTGTGGGGTTCGCGACGTCGACGGCGCTCGGCTGCGTCGCGCTATCGCGCTGGGACGATTGGCAGGTGGCGCGCACGCCGCCCGTGCTTCTGTTACCCGTGATGCTGATCCTGGCGGTCGCGGGCCTGATCGATGACGACCATCTGCTGGTCGGCGCCGGCGTGTACGCGTGGCCCGCGGCGCTCGTGGCGTGGATCTGGCTGCTGCGCTGGCGTGATCGCCACGTGCAGTCCGCCACCGAGCCCGTGCTGCATCTCGTCACGCTGTGGTTCGTGGTGGCGGTGTCGACGCTCGAGCTCGCGTGGCAGATCGAGAATCTGAAGCTCGGCGACGCGGCCTGGCATCGCATCGTGTCGGGGCTGGTGCCGACACTGGCGCTGGCGGCCATTTTGATGCCGGCGATGCGCGCGCGCTGGCCGGTGAGCACGCACGAACGCACCTACACGGGCGTCGGCGTGGCGGCGCTGGCGCTGTACCTGTGGGTGTGGGTGATGGCCCTGAATTTCGATGACGCCGGCGCACGGCCCTTGCCCTATCTACCCATCGCCAATCCGGTCGAGATCGTGCAGACCCTAGCGCTGGCGGGAATCGCGAGCTGGCTGTTGCACCTGCGGCGCACCGCGGCGAACCGCTGGCAGCAGCCGGATACGCGCCGCGTCCTGCTGGGCGGATTCGCGTCAGGTGTGTTCGCGCTGCTGAACGCGATGCTCCTGCGGTTCATTCATCACGCCTCCGGCATCGCCTACGAGCTCGACGTGCTCATGGCGTCGACGCTCGTGCAGGCGTCGTTGTCCATCTTCTGGGGCGTCCTCGCGCTCGGCAGCATGGTGTTCGGCACCCAGCGCCTGCAGCGCATGGTGTGGTTCGCGGGCGCGGGGCTGCTGGCCGTCGTGCTCGCCAAGATGTTCCTCGTGGACCTGTCGCGCACCGGCACCGTGGCGCGCATAGTTTCGTTCATCGGCGTCGGAGTGCTGATGCTCATCATCGGACGATTCTCGCCGATGCCTCCGGCGGCGGTCGCAGCAGAGGCGGTGCGATGAGCGCGCGGGGTGTGGGTGCCCGGACCCCCGTGATCGCGAGGGTCGCCATGGTCGCGGCCGCCTGGCTTTGCTCCGCGCCGGTTACGGCTGAGGCTGCGCTGCGCGAGGACTTCGCGTACGCGATGCCCGTCGAGCTGTGGGCGGGTGCGCCGTTGCAGTGGCTCGATCTGCCGATCGCGGTATACCGTGAAGCGATCGATCCCCGGCTGAGCGACTTGCGCGTGCTGAACGGCAAAGGTGAGGTGGTGCCGTTCGCTCTGCAGCGGCCGCCGGTCGATGTGGTGCGCCCGGCAGCCGCGCAACGCCTGCCGATCTTTCCATTGCGCGGAGATCCGGGGGTCGCGACGGCCGAGTTCAGTCTCAGCATCCGCGGCGACTCTCTCGAGGTACGACGGCATGACGCCATGCCACGCCTCGACGCGCCACTCGCGGCGATCCTCATCGACGCGCAGCCCGCCGTCGAAGCCATCGAGACGCTGACCTTCGCGTCATCGGAAGACGCGGACTATTCCGTCACGGCGGTGCTCGAGGTCAGCAACGATCTGGTCGATTGGACCGCGGTCGACGCGCGCGTGCCGCTGGCGCGACTGCGGTATGGCGGCCAGGTCTTCGAGAAACTCGGCGTCACTCTGCAGCCGCCGATCCGCATGCGGTTCTGGCGTCTGCGCGCGCAGCCGGGCGAGAAGCTGCCGCGCTTCGACGGCGTCGCCGCGACCTACCGGGCGACGAGCGTGGCGGTAGATAGGCAGATGATCGAGGCGGCGGGCCGACGGGTCGCCGGTGCCGCCGGCGAGTACCTGTTCGATCTGGGCGCCCACGTGCCGGTGGATCGGCTGGAGCTCGAGCTGCCCGAGCTCAACACCGTGGCGCAGGTGGAGTACTTCGCGCGGCGGGCGCCCGCCGCACCGTGGCAGCCCGTCGCGCGCACCGCCGTACATCGCCTGCAGACATCAGCCGCCGAATTGCGCTCGGGGCCACTCACGATACCGGCGCAGTCCAGTCGCTACTGGCGCGTAGTCGTCGATCCGCGCGGCGGCGGTCTCGGCGCTGCGGTTCCCGGGCTGCGGGCCGGATGGCTCGCGCATCGCGTGGTGTTCGTGGCGCGCGGCGCGGCGCCGTTCGAGCTCGTCTACGGAAATTTCGCCGCCGAAAACGCCGAAGTGGCGCTCGATCGCCTCGTGCCCGGTGCCGCGTTGCCGGGCGGCGGTGCCGTGCTGGAGCAGCCGCTGGCGCGCGTGGGGACGCCGCGGTTGGCTGGTGGAGTGGAGCGGCTGCATGCACCGCCGCCGCCCGGCAACTGGCGCCTCGCGATGCTGTGGGCCGCGCTGGGTGTCGGCGTGCTGTCGCTGGCCGCCGTGGCGTGGCGGCTCGCGCGCCAGATGCGCGGCGGTAGTTAGAGCCCGGCGCCCGGCCGGGGGCGGGCTATTCCGGTAACGAGTAGGGCAGCGGCAGCGGGCCGCCGACCACGATGCCCGCACCGGAGTCGGTGGTGGCCGCGGGCGCGACGACTGGCGGGGCGCCTTCCTCCGCGGTCGCCGCGTAGTTGCCCACCGCGAGCACTTCCTGTCCGCCCGCATCGCGAGGGCCGGCGCGCACCACGGTGAGCGCGCGTCCGTCGGGGCCGCGCGCCGCATCGCCGGGCCGCAACTCCGAGCCGCTCGGGTTCAGCCAGCGTTGCATGCGTCGCTTCACGCGACCGCGGTAATGCGCGCGGGCGACGACTTCCTGGCCGGTATAACAGCCCTTGTCGAACGCGATCGCGCCTAACAGGTCGAGGTTGAGCATCTGCGCGACGAACTGCTCGCTGGTCGCGGCATATACCTGCGGCATGCCGGCGCGCAGGTCGGCGAGCGTCCAGCGTTCCGCTTCGGCACCGGGCGCGCCGTACCGCTCGTGCCCGACCGGAACCAACAGCAAGCGCCGGTCGGCCCAGGCGATTTCGGAAATCTCCGCAATTCGCGCGCCCGCTTCGACGCCGTACACTTGCAGCGTGGGGCCGGGGATTTCGATGCGCACCTTGGCGCGCAACACGTATTTGCGCAGGCGCTGCGCCACCGGCTCCACCAGTTCGAGCGGTAGCGCGGCGAGGAATTCTTCGGCCGACGTGCGCACGACTCCGAGCAGGGCGATGACGCGGCCCTGTGGATTGTGCAGGCCCGCAAGCGTGCTTGCTCCGCGCGCCAACTTCTCCATGTCGGCCGAAAGCTGGCCCTGCAGGAATTTCGCGCTGTCCGCGCCGTGGAATGCCAGCACGCCGAAGCCGCCACCATCCAGACCGTTCGCCGTGTCGGCAGGAGTGCTCATCTTTGTTTTTGCAGGGTTTTCATGTGGTCGTCCAGATGCGATTCTGGCAGACTTCG
Source organism: Pseudomonadota bacterium (assembly GCA_043747875.1). Taxonomy (GTDB): domain Bacteria; phylum Pseudomonadota; class Gammaproteobacteria; order Steroidobacterales; family Steroidobacteraceae; genus CADEED01. The sequence continues at coordinate 35,486 of JAYTOI010000203.1, forward strand.
CGCCCGTGCCGAATGCCACTTCCGACGTAGATTCCTTGCGCCCAGCGGCCGCCGATGCCGATGCCGCGCCCGCGCCACAGGTGCGTCCGGCCGCGGAAATTCCCCGCGGCGTCGAACGCGGCGGTCCACAGGGCCCCGAACCTACGCGCTTCGGCGATTGGGAGCGAAATGGCCGCTGCATCGACTTCTGAGGCGTAGGGAATGAATCAGCGCCCGCTCTCACCGCACCTCGGCGTGTACAAGTTCATGTACACGATGGCGCTGTCCATCCTGCATCGAATCATGGGCCTGGCGCTGTCGGTCGCGTTCCTGGCGCTCGCCTGGTGGCTCATGGCGCTGGCGCAGGGTCCAGATGCCTACTCGAACGCCGTGGCGCTGCTGCGCACCGGCGTGTTCAAACTACTGCTGGCCGGCTGGGCGCTGGCATTCATCTATCACTTCTGCAACGGCATTCGTCACCTGTTCTGGGATGCCGGCAAGGGACTCGAGCGCGCGCAGGCGCGCCGCAGCGGCGCGTGGGTCGTGAGCGCGACGATCATCCTGTTTGCGCTGTTCGTGTGGATCGCGATGTTCACTCCCAAGGGGGTCGAATGAGCCTGCGCACGCCGCTCGGCAAAGTGCTCGGCCGCGGCTCCGCGGGCGAGGGCGTCGGACACTGGTGGCAGCAACGCGTGACGTCCATCGCGCTGATCCCGCTCTCGCTGTGGTTTTTCATCGGGCTGATGCGCCGCCATGCCGGCATGTACGTCGAGATCCAGGAGTGGCTATCGCAGCCCTGGCCCGCGGTGCTCGCGATGCTGCTGGTCGTCACGCTCGCGTGGCACTCCAAGCTCGGGGTGCAGGTGGTCATCGAAGACTACGTGCATGGCAAGGCGGCCAAGACCACGCTGCTGCTGTTGTCCGCCTCTGCGCACGTCGGCGCCACGTTCGCCGGCCTGTTCGCGCTGTTGCGCGTATCCCTGTACTCATGAGCGACTACGAATTCATCGATCACAGCTACGATGTCGTCGTGGTGGGCGCCGGCGGCGCGGGATTGCGCGCCACGCTGGGCCTCGCCGAGGCCGGTCTATCTACCGCATGCATCACCAAGGTGTTCCCGACGCGCAGCCACACAGTGGCGGCGCAGGGCGGCATCTCGGCCGCGCTCGGCAACATGGGCGAGGACGACTGGCGCTTTCATTTCTACGACACCATCAAGGGCTCGGACTGGCTCGGCGACCAGGACGCCATCGAGTTCATGTGCAAGGAGGCGCCCGCGGCCGTCATCGAACTCGAGCACTACGGCGTGCCGTTCTCACGCACCGGTGATGGACGCATCTATCAGCGTCCGTTCGGCGGCATGACCACGCACTATGGCAAGGGCACGGCGCATCGTACCTGCGCGGCCGCGGACCGCACCGGCCATGCGATGCTGCACACGCTGTATCAGCAGTCGATCAAGCACAACGCCGAGTTCTTCATCGAGTATTTCGCGCTCGATCTCATCATGCAGGACGGTGCCTGCCGTGGTGTCGTGGCGCTCGACCTGGCCACCGGCAAACTACATCGCTATCGCGCGCACACCGTCATCCTCGCCACCGGCGGTTACGGCCGCGCGTATTTCTCCTGCACCTCCGCGCACACCTGTACCGGAGACGGCGGCGGCATGGCGCTACGCGCCGGGCTGCCGATGCAGGACATGGAATTCGTGCAGTTCCATCCCACCGGCATCTACGGCTCGGGTTGTCTGATCACCGAAGGCTCGCGCGGCGAGGGCGGCTACCTCACCAACTCCGACGGCGAGCGTTTCATGGAACGCTATGCGCCGAACGCCAAGGACCTCGCCTCGCGCGATGTCGTGTCACGCTCGATGACCATCGAGATCCGTGGCGGCCGCGGCGTCGGCAAGGACAAGGACCACATCCATCTGCATCTGGAGCACCTCGGTCCCGAGGTCATTCATGCGCGGTTGCCGGGCATCGCCGAGACGGCGCGCATCTTCGCGGGCGTGGACGTCAACAAGGAGCCAATCCCCGTGCTGCCCACCGTGCACTACAACATGGGGGGCATTCCCTGCAACGTGCACGGCGAAGTAGTCACGTTCAAGAACGGCGATCCCGACACGGTGGTGCCGGGACTCATGGCGGTCGGCGAGGCGGCCTGTGTGTCCGTGCACGGCGCGAACCGGCTCGGCAGCAACTCGTTGCTCGATCTCGTCGTCTTCGGGCGCGAAGCCGCGCGCCACGCGGCCGAGATCGTCAAGCCGGGCGTGCGTCATGCACCGCTCGCGAAGGAGGCCGGCGATTTCGCGGTCGCGCGGCTCGACCGGCTGCGCAATGCCAAGGGCTCGCGCTCCACGGCCGAGATCCGTCTCGAGATGCAGAAAATCATGCAGCGCGACGCCGCGGTGTTCCGCACCGGCAAGACGTTGCAAGAGGGCGTCGGTGCGCTCGCGCAGACCTTCGCCTCGTTTGGCGACGTGAAGGTCGCCGACCGCAGTCTCATCTGGAACACGGATCTCATCGAGACCATCGAGTTGGACAATCTGCTCGGCCAGGCCACGGCCACCATCGTGTCCGCAGAAAATCGCACCGAGAGCCGCGGCGCCCACGCGCGTGAGGACTTCGAGGATCGCAACGATGCGGACTGGCAGAAGCACACGCTGTGCTGGGTCGACGAGGCCGGCAGGACGCGCATCGAGTACCGGCCCGTGCACATGAAAACCATGACGACGGATGTCGAGCCGATCCCTCCCAAGGCGAGAACGTATTGAAGGATTTCCCGGATGGTTGAATTCACGCTTCCCGCCAATTCGAAGATCGACAAGTCCGCCGGCCGGATCTTCAAGGCGCGCCCGGACGCGAAGAAAGTGCGGCGCTTCGTCGTATACCGCTTCGATCCCGACTCGGGCAGGAACCCGCACATGGACACGTATGAAGTGGACATGGACACCTGCGGGCCGATGGTTCTCGACGCGCTGCTCAAGATCAAGAACGAAATCGACTCGACACTCACGTTCCGCCGCTCCTGTCGCGAGGGGATCTGCGGCAGTTGCGCCATGAATATCGGCGGCACGAACACGCTCGCCTGTACCAAGGCCTGCGATGAGGTACGCGGCGACGTGAAGATCTATCCACTGCCGCACATGCCGGTGGTGAAAGACCTCGTCCCCGATCTGACCAACTTCTACGCGCAGTACGCGGCGGTGAAGCCCTGGCTGCAGACGCGCACGCCCGCACCGCCCGATCGCGAGCGGCAGCAGTCGAAAGAGGATCAGGAGAAGATAGACCGGCCTTCGGCGTGCATCCTGTGCGCCTGCTGCTCCACTGCCTGTCCCAGCTACTGGTGGAACAGCGATCGTTTCCTCGGGCCGGCGGCATTGCTCGCAGCCTACCGCTGGATCATCGATTCGCGCGACGAGGCCACGGGCGAAAGACTCGACGAGCTCGAAGATCCGTTCCGGCTGTATCGCTGCCACACCATCATGAATTGCACCGAGGCCTGCCCGAAGGACCTCAATCCCGCAAAGGCCATCGCCGAAATCAAAAAGATGATGCTGGAGCGCCAGCATTAGCCGAGTGAAAACCTTCTCCGAACTTCATGGACGGCGCCTCCTTCACTTTCGAAGTAGGGGCGACGATTTCCGTGGCGCGTGAGCGGCTGGGAATGCTCGAATGGCGCTGCCGGCGCGGCATGAAGGAGCTGGATCTGCTGCTGCTGCGGTATTTACGTGATCGACACGATCGTGCCGCAAGCGACGAACGCGCCGCGTTCGTCGAATTTCTCGAATTGCCCGACCCCGATATAGCGCGGTATCTCATCGCCGGCGATGTCCCGAACGACCCGCGCCACGCCGCGCTGTGCCGCGCGCTGCGCGGAGCGGATTGATTTCTTTCCTTCGCGGCGCGTCGTCGCGGCGGCGTTCGTCTGGCTATTTATGATGTGCGTCGCCGTGTTCGCCGCCTCGCTGCCGCTCGGGGTGCGCATCGCCATCTGCCTGATGCTTGCTCCGGTTTACGCCGCCTGCGTGCGTCGCGTAGTGCAGTTGCGTGGCCGGCACGCGGTGCGGGCGCTGGGCTGGACGGACGAGGGCGCGCTCCTGGCCTGGCTGGGATCGCACGGCGCGCCGCTCGGCGCGACGCTGGCGCCGGGCTCGTTCCGGCTGGGTGCGCGGATGCTCATCCTGACGGTGCAGACGGAAGCCGGTCGCCATGCCTTGCTGCTCGACGGCGCCGCGCAGGATCCGGCGGCGTTTCGGCGGCTCTGCCAGAGGCTCGAATGGCCGGCGGGGCGCCGTTCCCGGCGCGGTCAAAGCCCAAGCTGATACCATCCCGCCCAAGGTTTGAAGTGCATCACGAGTCATTCAAAATCATCCAATTAGAAACGCCCCGGACTGAAACTTTCCAAGGCGTTCAGGGTCTATTCAGCCAGCCGGTTGCCGTGGTGCGCCGGTGACTACCGAAGACAGCGATCTGGTCCTCGTGCAGCGCGTGCAGCGCGGAGACAAGAGCGCATTCGATCTGCTGGTGCGCAAGTACCAGCACAAAGTGGTGAAGCTGGTGTTGCGGTACGTTCGAAACCCGGCGGAAGCGGAAGATATTGCGCAAGAGGCATTCATCAAGGCTTATCGGGCTTTGCCCCAGTTTCGTGGCGACAGCGCCTTCTATACCTGGATGTATCGAATCGCGATCAACACTGCCAAGAATCAGCTCGCTTCGCGCGATCGCAGTCCGATCCGCTACGACCTGGACCTGACCGACCCTGAGGAATCGCACAGCGTGCAGGCCAAGCTTCAGGACCCCGATACGCCCGAGGGCATGGCTCTCACCGAAGAAATTCGTCTCATCGTGAACTCTGCCATCGATGCATTGCCTGAAGAACTCAAGACGGCCATCGTGCTGCGCGAGCTCGACGGGTTGAGCTACGAGGAAATCGCCGCCGCCATGGAATGTCCCGTCGGGACGGTGCGTTCACGCATTTTTAGAGCACGCGAGGCGATCGACAAACGTCTGCGCGAAGTATTTGAAGGCGGCCTGGGCCGCACCGAGGAAATGGTATGAACGAAGAGCGCCAAAGCGAGAGCCTCAACGAAAGAGTGAGCCAGCTTTCCGCGATGTTCGATGGTGAGTTGCCGGCGGCGGAATGCGAATTGCTCGCACGGCGCCTCACTCGCGACGACCTGCTGCGTTCTCAATGGTCGCGCTATTCCCTGATCGGCGCCGCGCTGCGCTCGGAGCGGGGAGTGAGGCTCGACGACCGCGTGGCCAAGCGCGTTCAGGCGGCTCTCGCGCAAGACCCTATCTATGGAGAGTCCGCGGACAGCATCTCCGCCAGGCCGTCCGCCGCAGCGGATGCCGCTGGGGTCTTCTCACGACGTTGGGCTCGGTTCACCCGGCCGGCCGTCGGCGCCAGCATTGCCGCGGGCGTCGCCGCGGTGTCCATCTTCTGGCTGCGTGGTCCAGGTCCTGAGACCAACACGCTGCTTGCCAACGCTCCCCAGTCCGTCGCGGTCGTCGCGACTGCTCCGTTCACCGCTGCTGTGGCGCCCGCGGCCGCCGCGCGATCGGGCACCGATGAGCCCGAGCGGTACAGCACTCCGGCTCCGAGCTCGCACACCAGCCTCGCGCCACCGGCGCGGCTCGCGAATTACGTGGTCGCGCATAGTGAATACTCCGGTCCGTTGTCACGTCGCATGGCGCTGTTGTCGCTGGTCGGCACCGAAATTCCGGCCGAGCCGGCCGTGGTAGACAGCGCGGATCCGAATGAAAGCAGCGGAGCTCCCGATGCGCCGTGATCGCGCCCGGCTGTTGAACGCGCGCTTTGCCGCGCTGACGCTGCTGCTGGCCGCGGGCGTCGCCCTCGGCGCCGAACCCAAGGATTGGCTCGACCGCATGAATCGCGCGCTGACGTCGCGCAACTACATCGGTGTTTTCACGCACAACCACGCCGGCCGCATCGAAACGCTGCGCATCATCCACCGCGTGCGGGGTCGAGACGTCTCCGAACGCCTGTTGTCACTCGACGGTCCTGGAACCGAGTTCATTCGCGAGGGCGACGAGCTCACGTGTTATTTCCCCGACAGGCGCACTGTCCTCGTCGAGCGCCGCGCGCCCGATGGTCTGCTGCTCGGCGCGCTGCCCAGTCTCGAAAAGAGCGATTCGATGGTGTACGAAATTCGCGGCGGCGAGCGCGAGCGCCTGCTTGGCCGCAAGACGCGTGTCATCGCGCTGCACCCGCGCGACAATTATCGCTACGGTTATCGCCTCTGGATCGACGAGGAGACGTCGATGCCGCTCAAGACGCAGCTCTGCGATTCTTCGGGCGCCGTCATCGAGCAGATTGTCTTCTCGGCCATCGATCTTCCAGAGCGCATTCCCGATTCGATGTTCAAGCCGAGCATGGATGCGTCCACCTACCGCTGGCTGCGCGCCGACCGGCGCGTGGCGACCAACGTCGCGCCGGCCTTGTGGGAGGCGATGCGCTTGCCGCCGGGCTTCCGCATGGCGACGCGGTCCGCGCAGGCAATGCCGGGTTCCAGCGAACCGGTGGCGCATCTCGTGTTCACCGATGGCATCGCGTCCGTGTCGGTGTTCGTCGAGGCGCGCAAGCCCGATCTGAAACCCGAGCAAGGCCCGTCTCGCGTCGGGTCCTCTTCTCTGTTCTCCATGGTGGTCGATGGTCACCAGGTCACGGCCGTGGGTGAGGTGCCCCCCGGCACCGTCGAGTTCATCGCCAAGGAAGTGAAGGCGCCAAAGGCCGCGAGTGAAGCCCTCGGACTCGGCGCGGCCCCGCGCCGCAAGTAATTGCAAGAGTCGTCGGGTGGCCACGCCGGTGAGCCTCGGGGGACTCATTGATGAAGCGAGTCGATGACCGACCGTGCCCTCCCGACTGGGCTCGTAGTGCTGACCCGTGAGGGCTGCGCGTTGTGCGAGGACATGCTCCACGAACTCGCCGCGCTGGTGCGCAGTGGGCAAATCCCCGATCCTCAGGTGCTCGATGTCGATGCTGATGCTGAGTGGGCACGGCACTACGGACTCAAAGTCCCCGTGTTATTGCTCGACAGCAGCGTGATTTGCCATTACACGCTGAATTCCAACGAACTTTTAAGGTTGATGAGCGGTCGTGCGGCTATAATCCCGCGCTAATTTTGCCGGCTCCAGACGCGCTCCCGCTCGTCTCTCACGGCGGCAGGCCGACCTTTCTGATGCAGCGGATACGCAACTTTTCGATCATCGCCCACGTCGACCACGGCAAATCCACGCTGGCCGACCGGTTCATCCAGATCTGCGGCGGGCTCGAGGCCCGCGAGATGCAGGAGCAGGTGCTGGACTCGCTCGAGCTCGAACGCGAGCGCGGCATCACCATCAAGGCGCAGTCGGTCACTCTTTATTACACCTCCAAGCGCGACGGCGAGCGCTACCAGTTCAATCTGATCGACACGCCCGGACACGTCGACTTCTCGTACGAAGTGTCGCGCTCGCTCGCCGCCTGCGACGGCGCGCTGCTCGTCGTCGATGCCACACAGGGCGTGGAAGCCCAGAGCGTCGCCAATTGCTACACGGCCACTGAGCTCGGTCTCGAAGTCGTGCCGGTCATCAACAAGATCGACCTGCCGTCCGCCGACCCGATGCGCGTCATGAAGGAGATCGAGGAGATCATCGGCATCTCGGCCGATGACGCGCTCCAGGTCTCCGGCAAGACGGGCGAGGGCGTCGAGGAGTTGATCGAACAGCTCATCGAGCGCATCCCCCAGCCGAAGGGCGATGCCAATGCGCCGCTGCAGGCTTTGATCGTCGACTCCTGGTTCGACAACTACGTCGGTGTCGTGACACTGGTGCGCATCTTCAACGGCACGCTCAAGGTCGGCGACAAGATTCGCGTCATGTCGACCGGTCGGGCGCACCTCGTCGACAAGATCGGCCGCTTCACGCCCAAATCGGTGGCGGCACGCGAATTCGGCCCCGGCGACGTGGGTTTCGTCATCGCGGGCATCAAGGAAATCGATGGCGCGCCGGTCGGCGACACCATCACGCTCGAACACAAGCAGGCGACGGAGCCTCTGCCCGGCTTCAAGCAGGTACAGCCGCGCGTTTTCGCGGGTATGTTTCCCATCGTCGCGGACGACTACGACAAATTCCGCGACGCGCTGAGCAAGCTGCGTCTCAACGACTCGGCGTTGCACTACGAACCCGAGGTGTCCACCGCGCTGGGATTCGGCTTCCGCGTGGGCTTCCTCGGATTGCTGCACATGGATATCGTGCAGGAACGTCTCGAACGCGAGTACGAGATCGATTTGATCACGTCCGCGCCGACGGTGATCTACGAAGTGAAGACGACGGACGGCGACGTCCGCTTCGTCGACAATCCCACCAAACTACCGCCCGTCGACCAGATCGACGAGCTGCGCGAACCCATCATCATTGCCAACATCCTCGTGCCGCCGGATCACGTCGGTGGCGTTCTGCAGCTCTGCAACGAAAAGCGCGGCCGGCAGAAGAAGATGCTCTTCCTCGGCAACCAGGTGTCGCTGCAATACGAGATGCCGCTCGGCGAAGTCGTGCTCGATTTCTTCGATCGCCTAAAATCGACGAGCCGCGGCTACGCGTCGTTCGACTACGACTTCAGTCACTTCGAGCCCGCGCCGCTGGTCAAACTCGACGTGCTCATCAACGGCGACAAGGTCGATGCGCTGGCGCTCATCGTGCACAAGGATTCGGCCTACGAGCGCGGCCGCCAGCTCGTCGACAAGATGCAGGAGCTGATCCCGCGCCAGATGTTCGAAGTGGCGGTGCAGGCGGCCATCGGCAGCCACGTCATCGCGCGCGCTACCGTGAAGGCCTTGCGCAAGAACGTGCTCGCCAAGTGTTATGGCGGCGACATTTCGCGAAAGAAGAAGCTGCTGGAGAAGCAGAAAGAGGGCAAAAAGCGCATGAAGCAGGTAGGCCAGGTGGAGATTCCGCAAGAGGCTTTCCTCGCAGTCCTCAAAGTCGGAAAGAAGTAAACGCTGATGCTCAAACAACTCATGGATTCGCTGGTCATGCTCGGCAGCGCGCTCGCCGTGCCGGTCGTGCTCATTTGCCTGTACGACAAGTTCATCGCCGAGCCGAAGCGGCCGCGCGACGAGGATGACGAGCCCGCTCCGCCGCCGGTGCTGGCGCGCGCTGCCTACAACCTGTTGCTGTGGGTGCTCATCGCCGTTGCCGTGACGATCGGCGTTCGCACCGTGCTCGCATGGGCGCAGGTGTTGGTCGTGCCGCTGGCCGTTCTTGCGGTGCCGCTCGCGCTGCTTGCGGCGTACGACCATTGGGTGCTCGAACCGAAGCGGCCGCGCAAGCGCAGCGGCGAGCCGAGGCGCCCGCCGTGGATCATGCGCGTGGTGTACGGCGTGATGCCGGTTGCCATCCTGGCCGTGGTCGTGTGGCTCGGTGTGCCGGCGGTGTTCGGGTGGGTCAAGGACATCGCATTGCCGCTGAGCTATCTCGCCGTGCCGATCGGCCTGTGGTGCTTCATCGACAGCTGGTTCTTCGCGCCGCGCCGGCAGATCGCCGCGGGCTCCGTCTCGGTAGCCGATCCGCCGCTCACGCGCGCCGCGTATTTCATCCTGCCGGTGCTGGTCGTCGCGGTGATCGTGCGCATGATCACCGCCGAGACACTCGACTTCAGCCTCGTGCTGGCCCTGTTGTCGCTCGGCACGGGCGCGGTGTGGGCCATCGATCACTTCGTATTCCGCAAGAACCGCGTTGCCGCCCTGGTGCCCTTTACGCCGCAGCCACCGCCAACGTCGGACCCGAAGCAGCAGGCGCCCGTGGTCCACGATCCCGGCACGGTCGACTATGCCCGCAGCTTCTTCCCCGTGGCGCTCATCGTGCTGGTGGTGCGCGCCTTCATCTTCGAGCCCTTCCGCATTCCTTCGGATTCGATGATGCCGACCCTGCTCGACGGCGATTTCATCGTCGTGAACAAATTTGCCTACGGACTGCGCTGGCCCGTGCTCAACAGCAAGATCGTCGAGTTCGGCGAGGTGCAGCGTGGCGACGTGGTGGTGTTCCGTCATCCGCCGGATCCGAAAACCAATTTCATCAAGCGACTGGTCGGGCTGCCGGGCGACCGCGTCGAGGTGCGCGACGATCATCTCGTCATCAACGGCGAGACGATTGCGCTTCAGGACGCCGGACGCTACACCGATGGTTGTTATGTCGACGTGCGCCTGTCCACGGAGACCATCGGCAATCACACCCACGAGGTCATGTCGTGCCGCTCCGGAGACGGACTGCGAAGTGCCGACAATCCTCAGATCGCCGGGTCCGATAACTTGCCCGCCTGTGATCGTGAGAAGTTTCGCAAGGAAGCCGGTCGCAAGGTGTGCATTGAGAGCTCCCCTGCGAGTGGCAAGGACTCCGGCGATCCGCCGTGGCAGCTGCTGAGCGGCGAGAGAATTGATGCGCTGGTCGTGCCGCCGGGTTTTTATGTCGCGATCGGCGACAATCGCGACAACAGCGCGGATAGTCGCGCGTGGGGTCTCGTCCCGGAGGAGAATCTGGTCGGCAAGGCGACGCGAATCTGGTTCAATTTCGACCTGCAGCGCTCCAGCTGGGTCAACTGGGATCGCATCGGCCAAGGCATCGAGTGAATAACTGCATTGAGCGAACGAACGGCTGAGGGAGTGCACATGATGCAAAATCAACGCGGCGTGACGATGATCGGCTGGCTCTTCCTGCTCACCCCCATCGCGGTGCTGTTCTACGTGGGGTTGCGCGCCGGGCCGGTCTATTTCAACTACTACAAAGTCATCACCGCCATGAAAGAGACGGCCACTAAGCTGCGCAGCGATGGCACTCTGACGCCGCAGATCATTCACGGTTCGCTCGACAAGCGCTTCGACACCAGCTACATCGACGACCCCAAGGTCGGCGAGATCGAGATCAAGAAAGGCGAGAACGGCTGGCAGATGACCGCGAACTACGAGCGCACGGAGAAGTTGTTCGGCAATTTCTTCATCACGATGGCGTTCGACAAGACCGTCGTCATCGGCAAGGACGCGGCGGCAAACTGAATGCGGCGGCGGTCATGGGCATGACGTCGACCGGGCAAGCAGACGCTCTGACTGCCCGGTTGGCCTACGAGCCCCGCGATCGCGCGCTGTTCGTCATCGCGCTCACGCATCGCAGCGCGGAAGGCCCTAACAACGAGCGCCTCGAGTTCCTCGGCGACTCGGTGCTCAATCTGCTGCTCTCGGAGCGCCTCTATCGCGAATTCCCCACGGCCAGCGAGGGTGACCTTTCGCGCCTGCGCGCGCGCCTCGTGAGCGAAGAGCCGCTGGCCGAGATCGCCTCGTCCATGCAGCTCGGCGAGCTGCTGCTGCTGGGCTCGGGCGAGCTCAAGACCGGCGGGTTCCGCCGCCAGTCCATCCTCGCGGATGCGTTCGAGGCGTTGTGTGGCGCGCTGTATCTCGACGGCGGGCTCGATGCGGTGCGCGCCAAAGTCGGCCCGATGTTCGAGCAGAAGATCGCCGCGCTGCCCGAGCCGTCGACGCTGAAGGACGCCAAGACCCGCTTGCAGGAGCATCTGCAGGCCATCGGCCGCCAGCTCCCGCTCTACGCCGTGAAGCGCACCAGCGGCGAGCCGCACGCGCAGGTGTTCCTGGTCACCTGCGCGGTGCAGCACGCAGCGGTCGAAACCGAGGGCGAGGGGCCATCGCGCCGCCGCGCCGAACAAGTGGCTGCGCAGGCGGCGTTACGCGCATTAGGACTCCATGACTGAGCACACTCCATTTCGCGCCGGGTTCGCCGCACTCGTCGGACGTCCCAACGTCGGCAAGTCCACGCTGCTCAACGCGCTCGTCGGGGAGAAGCTCTCCATCGTCACGTCGCGCCCGCAGACCACGCGTCATCGCATCCTCGGCGTGCTCAACCGCCCCGGAATACAGGTGGCCTTTGTCGACACGCCGGGCCTGCATCTCGGCGAGCGGCGCGCGTTGAATCGCGCGATGAACCGCACCGCGGCCGCCGCGCTCGCCGACGCGGACCTCATCGTATTCGTGGTCGAGGCGCTGCGCTTCGGCGAGGAAGACGAGGCCGTGCTCCAGCGCATCCGCGATTCCGGGCGCGACTCGATCCTGGTCATAAACAAGGTCGACAAGGTCCCGCAGAAGGACAAACTACTGCCGTTCACGGCCGAGCTCGCCGGCAAGCACGCATTCCTCGACGTGGTGCCCGCGTCGGCCGAGAAAGGCGTCAACCTCGACCGGCTGCTCGCCGTGATCAGTGCGCGGCTGCCCGAATCGCCCGAGCTGTTTCCGCCCGACCAGCGCACCGACCGCGGCATCGGGTTCCAGATCTCCGAGACGATCCGCGAGAAGCTCACGATGGAGCTGGTCGAAGAGTTGCCGTACGGCATCGCGGTCGAAATCGAGCAGCAGAGCGAGGAGGACGGCCAGCTCGTCATCCACGCCGTCATCTGGGTGGATCGGGAAGGACAGAAGCCGATCGTCATCGGCGCCAAGGGATCGCGCCTCAAGCGCATCGGCCAGAAGGCGCGCGAGGAGCTCAACGAGCGGCTTGGCCGGCGTCTGCATCTCAACCTCTGGGTGAAGGTGCGCGAGGACTGGGCCGACGACGCGCGCGCGCTCGCGCAACTCGGCATGGAGTAGCCAGGTCCACGCATGAGCAGGCCCTAATGCAGCCCCGCGAGCGCATCTCCCTCGAGCCCGCGTACGTGCTCCACCACCGCCAATATCGCGACACCAGCCGCATCCTCGACGTGTTCAGCGAGCGGCACGGCCGCATCACGCTGTTCGCCCGCGGTGCGCGCGGCCCGAAATCCAAGCTCGCACCGCTGCTCATGCCGTTCCGCCGGCTGCTGCTGTCGTGGAACGGCCGTGGTGATGCCGCGCAATTGACGGCTGCCGAAGCTCAAAGCGAGGCGCTCGCGCTGCCGCCGAAGCGCCTCATGGCGGCGTTCTATCTGAACGAGCTCATCATCAACCTGACGACGCGGCACGATCCGCAGCCGGAGTTGTTCCGCGATTACGCGCAGTCCCTTGAACGGCTGTCGATCGACGCCGCGCCCGAGCCTGCGCTGCGCGTCTTCGAGAAGCGCCTGCTCACGTCCATCGGGTATGGGCTCGAGCTCGACCTCGAGCCCGATGCGTACTATCACTTTCGCGCCTCGGACGGTTTCAGCGCAGTGCGCGAGGATGCACCGGGCGCCTATGCCGGCCGCGCGTTGCGCGCGCTGCGCGACGAAGCGCTGGCCGACGATGCCGCGCTGGACACGGCGCGCCGCGTGTTGCGCCAGGCACTGGATCATTGTCTCGAGGGCCGCGAGCTGCGCACGCGCAATGTCGCGCGCTCGATGTTGCGACGAGGGTAGGTCATGAAATCGATAGAGCTCGGCATCAACATCGATCACGTCGCCACCGTCCGCCAGGCGCGCCGTGCACCGTATCCCGATCCGGTGCTTGCGGCGCTGCTCGCCGAGCAGGCCGGCGCCGACAACATCACGCTGCATCTGCGCGAGGATCGGCGCCACATTCAGGATCGCGACGTGCACGCGCTGCGGCCGCTGCTCCAGACGCGCATGAATCTCGAGATGGGGCTCACCGAAGAGATGCTCGGCATCGCCACCGGTGTTCGGCCCGAGGATTGCTGTCTCGTGCCCGAGCATCGCGCGGAGATCACCACCGAAGGCGGGCTCGACGTCGCAGCCGACGTAGCGCGCATCTCGGCTGGCGTGCAACGGCTCGCGTCCGCGGGTATCCGCGTCGCGCTGTTCATCGCACCGGATCCCGCGCAGGTGGAAGCGTCCAAGCGCTCCGGCGCGGCAGTCATCGAGCTGCACACCGGCTCGTATGCCGAGGCGTCGGGCGGCGCACGGGCGCGCGAGTTCGAACGGCTCGCCGCGGCGGCCAGGCGTGGTGCTCAGCTCGGGCTCGAGGTGCACGCGGGCCACGGCCTCACGTACAACAACGTGGCGCCGGTGGCCGCGATCCCCGAAATCGTAGAGCTCAACATCGGCCACTGCATCATCTCGCGTGCCATCTTCACGGGCCTCGAGGCTGCCGTGCGCGAGATGAAGACTTTGATGATCGAGGCGCGCCGATGATCTTCGGCATCGGCGTCGATGTGCTCGAGGCCGCGCGCATTCAGAGAGTCTTCGCCAAGTACGGCGATCACTTCGTCGAGCGGCTGCTCATGCCGGCCGAGCGCGCGCAGATGGCGCGCACCAAGCGCACCGAGCGCTTTCTCGCCATGCGTTTCGCGGCCAAGGAGGCCATCGTCAAGGCCATGGGCACGGGGTTCGCGCACGGCATCTGGATCCGTGACGTGGGCATCGTTCAGAACGCCTGGGGACGGCCCGAAGTCGTGTACTCCCCGCGCGGTGAGAAAGTGCGGCGAAAGTTAGGCGTCGGAGGCGGGCACGTCACGTTGACCGACGAGGCCGGCCTGATCGTCGCCGTAGCGGTGCTCGAGCGCGCCGCCGCGAAGAAAAAGAAAGCGAAACAGAAAAAGAAGGCCCGCCGTTGAACACCCTGATCTTCGACATCGAGACCGTGCCGGACGTGGAGTTCGGCCGGCGACTGTTCGGCCTCGAGGGCCTCTCGGACGAGGAGGTCGGCAAGGCCATGCAGGCGCGCGCGCGCCAGGAAGGCGGCAGCGATTTCCTGCCGCACGAGCAGCACCGCATCGTGGCGATCTCGTGCGCCTTCCGCTCGCGCGACGGTTTTCGCGTCTGGAGCCTGGGCGAGGAGAACGCACCCGAACGCGAGCTCGTGCTGCGTTTCTTCGACGGACTCGAGAAGTTCTCGCCCGACCTCGTGAGCTGGAATGGCGGGGGCTTCGACCTGCCGGTGCTGCACTACCGCGCGCTGCGTTTCAAAGTGCAGGCGCCGCGCTACTGGGAAACCGGCGACGAGGACACCGCGTTTCGCTACAACAACTACCTGGGGCGCTTCCACTGGCGCCACATCGACGTCATGGACGTGTTGTCCGGTTACCAGGCGCGGGCGCGCGCTTCGCTGTCCGACACGGCGGTGTTGCTCGGCTTTCCGGGCAAGCTCGGCTTCGATGGATCGCAGGTGTGGGCCGCCTATCAAAATGGCGAGGTCACGCGCATCCGCCGCTATTGCGAGACCGACGTCATCAACACCTGGTTGATCTTCCTGCGCTTCCAACATATGCGCGGGCGCTTGACGGACGGCGCCCTCGCCGACGAACTCACGCGCACTCGCGCGTGGCTCACCGATGCGAAGCAGCCGCACTTCGACGAGTTCCTGGCGGCGTGGAGCGCTGAGTGAGCAAGGCGGGGCGCGCAGCAGCTCGTTCGAAGGAAGGGGCCGTTGAAATCGGAGTGGTCGTGGATCTCACGCACGAGGCCGAGGGCGTCGTGCGGGGCGCGGCCAATTCCGAAGATGCAACAGGCGGCAAAGCCGCCGGAAAAACAGTATTTGTCGCGGGCGCACTCCCGGGCGAGCGCATCTCGTTCCGGCGCCGCAGCTTCCACAAATCGCACGATGAGGCCGAGCTGGTCGAAGTGCACGAGCCGTCGCCGGATCGCGTCGCGCCGAAATGCGCGCACTTCGGCGTGTGCGGCGGCTGCGCCTTGCAGCACCTCGCGCCCGCGGCGCAGATCGCCGTGAAACAGAATGAGCTCGCGAACAACCTGCAGCGCATCGGCAACGTCGTACCTGAATCCTGGCTGCCACCCTTGTTAGGCCCTGAGTGGGGCTATCGTCGGCGCGCCCGCCTGTCGTCGCGCTACGTCTCGAAGAAAGGACGCAGCCTGGTGGGCTTCCGCGAAAAGCAGGGCAAGTACGTCGCCGACGTCACGCGCTGCGAGGTGCTGGCCGAGCCCGTCGGCGCGCTCGTCGGCATTCTCGGTAGTTTGTTAACGGAGCTCGAGCGGCGCGAGAGTATTCCGCAGATCGAGGTGGCGCTGTCCGACGGCGAGCAGGTGCTGGTAGTACGCGTGCTGGATCCATTGCCGGAATCCGATCTCGAGCGCCTGCGCGCGTTCGAGCGCGAACAGCGGCTGCGCATCCTGTTGCAGCCGGGCGGTCTGCACACCGTGGCGCCGCTCACCCCTGGGCCGCTGGACCTCCACTACCGCATAGAAGACTTCGATCTGCGCCTGGACTTCCGGCCGACCGACTTCGTGCAGGTCAATGCCGCCATCAACCGGTCGATGGTCGCGCGCGCGGTCGAACTACTGGAGCTGCGTCCCACCGATCGGGTCCTCGACCTGTACTGCGGTCTCGGCAACTTCACGCTGCCCCTGGCGCGGCGCGCGGCGTCCGTGGTCGGCGTGGAGGGAGAGGCCGGTCTCATCGAGCGCGCCCGTGCCAATGCCGCCCTCAACGGCATCGAGAATGCCGAATTCCACGTTGCCGACCTGTCGGTAGCCCCCGACAGGACGATTCCCTGGATGCGCGGCGGCTTCGACGCGGTGCTGTTAGACCCGCCGCGGGTCGGCGCACGAGAGGTTTTGAGCGCCGTCGCACATCTGGCCCCGCGCAGGGTGGTGTATATCTCTTGCCACACGGGCTCGCTGGTGCGGGACCTTGGAGTGCTGACCCATGAGCTGGGCTTCCGCTTACGCGCCGCCGGTGTCCTTGATATGTTTCCGCACACCACCCACGTGGAGTCCGTGGCGGTGCTCGATCGGGCATCTTGAGGGGGCTCCTGAGATAGGTTTTTAGGCAGTGACGCTGGGCCCACTGATGGTCGACGTTGCCGGTCTCGAGCTCACGCCCGAGGACCGCGATGTGCTGCGCCACCCGCTCGTGGGCAGTGTGATCCTGTTCACGCGCAACTACGCGGACTCCGAGCAATTGGCGCGCCTGGTGGCCGACATCCACGCCGTCCGCTCGCCGTCACTGGTGGTCGGTGTCGATCACGAGGGCGGGCGCGTGCAGCGTTTTCGCAAGGGCAGCTTCTCGGCGTTGCCGCCGGCGCGTCGGATCGGCCAGGAATTCGATCTCGATCCCAAGCATGGTTTGACCCTGTCGCGCGCCATGGGCTGGCTCATGGCCGCCGAGCTGCGTGCGCACGGTGTCGATCTGTCCTTCGCGCCCTGCGTCGACCTCGACTACGGCGTCAGCGAGGTCATCGGCGATCGCGCTTTCCACTCCAGGCCCGAGGCCGTCGCGCAGCTCGCGCTCGCGTACCTGCAGGGCATGAAAGATGCCGGCATGGCCGCGACGGCCAAACACTTTCCCGGACATGGCGCCGTCGTCGCCGATTCGCACCAGTCCCTGCCGGTAGATAGACGCGACTGGGCGGGGCTCGCCGACGATCTGCTGCCATATCGCCGCCTCATGGCCAACGGCCTGCCGGGCGTCATGGTGGCCCACGTGTTGTTCCCCGCCGTCGCGCCCGAGCCCGCGAGCCTGTCGCGGCGCTGGGTACAGAACGGACTGCGCGAGGAGCTGCGCTTCGAGGGTGCGGTGTTCTCGGACGATCTGTCGATGGGCGGGGCCAGGGAATTGGGGTCGTACGGCGACATCGTCGCGCGCGCCGCCGCCGCGCTGGCCGCGGGTTGCGACGTGCTGCCGGTGTGCAACGATCGCCCGGCGGTCGCGAAATTACTCGACGAGCTGCAGCACGAGCTCGATCCGAGCGCGCATCTGCGGCTGGTGCGCATGCGCGGTCGCGCGGCACCCGAGCGCGAAGAGCTGTATGCCGGCGCGCCGTGGTACGGAGCGCAGGAATTGCTGGCGCGTTCGGCGCGCGTACCGCAGCTCAGTCTGACGGCGGGTAACGCATGAACGGATTGCCGGGAGAATTCCTGCGCCCGGCGCTCGACGTGGCGCCCGACGGCGTCGTCATCTGCGAGGCGGGAGGCGAGCGCATCGTCGTGTATGCCAATCCGGCCTTCACGCGCCTGACGGGTTACGAGACGGCGGAACTCATCGGCAAGAACCTGCGGTTCCTGCAGGGCGAGGACCGGGATCAGCAGGAGCTCGATACGCTGCGCGAGGCGCTGCGGCAGGGCGAGGCCACGCGCGCGCTGCTGCGCAACCGCCGCAAGGACGGCACCGTGTTCGTCAACGACATGCAGATCCATCCCCTCAAGAACGCCGAGGGCAAGGTCACGCACTACATCGGTTATCACCGCGAAGGTGGCGCGCGCGCGCGTGCCACGACGGGCGAGAGCGGCATTCGCGGGTTGCCGAACTGGGTGCGGGAGGATCGTCTCACCGGGCTCGCATCGCGCTACTATTTCGAGGACGTGCTCAAGCGCGACTTCGCGCTCGCGCAACGCGACAAGACCCAGATCGCGCTGCTGCTGTTCGACATCGACCAGTTGGGACCCTACAACGAAATCTTCGACCGCACCGGCGGCGATGCGCTGGTGAAGCGCGTCGCGCGCGCCGTCGCCGGCGCCTTCCGACGCGGTACCGACATGGTCGGTCGCTGGGAGGGCGCGAGCATCATCGTGCTCATGCACGGCACCCAGAGCGATCACGTCATCCAGCATGCCTCCACCGTCGCGCACCGCGTGCGCGAGCAGCAGATCCATCACCCTCGCTCGCAGCAGAAATTCGTGACCGTGAGCGGCGGCGTCGCCATCCACATGGCGCGACCCGACGACACGGCGGAGGGATTCCTGCGCGCGGTGGAAGCCGCCGTGGCACGCGCGAAAGAACAGGGACGCAACCGCGTCATCGTCGCGGACGAGAACGATTTCAGCTAGAGGAAGAGTGGGCCGTCACGATGAAGGTCTACTACAACTCGGCCTGCCCCGTGTGCAAGGCCGGCATCGAAAGCCAGATGGAAAAGGGCAGCAGCTGCGAGATCCAGTGGGCGGACGTGCACCGCGACAATGAGCTCGTAGTGGAGCTCCACGCCGAGCTGGAGTTCGTTCGAGAACGCCTGCACGTCGTCGACGAGCAGGAAAAGCTGCAGGTGGGATTCGATGCCATCCTGGCCATCTGGAGAAATTCTCCGGCGGAGCGCTGGAAGGCCGGGATCCTCGGGCTGCCGGTCGTGAAGCACCTATGCCGTGGTGGCTACAACCTGTTTGCCGCGGCCCTGTACAAATGGAACAGGTCGAAAAAACGTTGGTGAGGAAGCGCGGTCGGCACGGAAATCGCGTTTCTCCACGACGACGGCCCACGCGCTCCAGTCCCGCGCGTCCGCGCGCGCTATCTTCCGCCGGTGCCGCGATTCGCGGGAGTCACCAACGCGACGACGCCAAAGGCGGGGCTGTCGTAGTACTGCAGCTCGTCGACCCGCACGCGGCGCGATTCGGCGAGCGTGAACGTCGTGCCCGACGGCGCGGACAACCCCGTGGGAGGGTTGGACGTCTGATAGTCGAGCGACATGCCGAGGTGCAGCAGGGCGCCGCTCTCGAGGTAGAAGATGCCCGTCAACCCCGGCACATTGCCCGCGAGCTTGGCGACCGTGAAGCCGGCGCGGGAGCCCCACGAGCTCGCCGTCTGCTGCCACGCGAAGTGGGCGATGGGCTGATAGTTAGACGAATTCCTGAGCCGCGCGGCCACGGTGCCGAGCTTGAACTCCGCGGCCGGCAGCGATTGCACGAATCGCCCGGTGACGGTGGAGTCGGGCTTGTCGGGGCCACGCGCGATCGGGCGCACGGTCCAGTCTTCCACGCCGCCCACTCCGGTCGTGTTGCGCAAGACGATGATCTCGACGTTGTAGATGCGTGCCGGCGGCGCAGTCTGCGCCTGTGCCTGAACACTGCCCGCGAAGACGGCGAGCACCAGCACGGTGGCGAGCAGGGCGATGCGCGAGCGGCCGGATGAGGTCATGGGGTGCGAGTATACCGGGTCGTCTATTTTTGCTTCGGAGAGGGTCGTTTCGCGGCGGGGGTCGCGGCCGGCGCGGGCTTCGGTGCGGCCTTCGTTGCGGGCAGGCCGCGCAGTCCGTCGAGGAACCTCTCGGCGAATTCGAAGCGCTCAGCCTCGGTTTCCGATTCCACCGAGATACGCAGCTTCAGTGATCCTTCGAGCCGGTAGTCTCGGTCGGGATGTTGCACGAGACGTATGACCGCGCGCGGGTCTACTTGGTTCGCCTCCTCGAACAGCGCATAGCCGCCCTGCGGCCCGAGGTCGAGTCGGCGTATTCCGAGCGTGCGCGCGGTGAGTTTGAGTCTGGCGACGCGCAGCAGATTCGTGGCAGGCGGCGGCAGCGGGCCGAAACGGTCGACGAGCTCTTCGGTCAGCTCGTCGATGGCGGCATTGTCGGGCGCGGCGGCCAGGCGTTTGTACAGGGCCAGGCGCACGGGCACCTCGGCGACGTAGCTCTCCGGCAGCAGCGACGGGATGCGCAGCTCCACCTCGGCGGTCGCCGCGAGCGGTCGATCCAGCGCGGGCTCGCGGCCTTCCTTCATGGCCTTCACGGCCTGCTCGAGCATGTCGAGGTACAACGAAAGGCCGATCTCGGTCAGCTCTCCGCTCTGCGATTCGCCTAACAACTCGCCCGCGCCGCGGATCTCGAGGTCATGCGTCGCGAGTACGAATCCGGCGCCGAGATCCTCCAGCGACTCGATGGCTTCGAGGCGCTTCACGGCGTCCGCCGACATCGCCTTCCGCGGCGGCGTCAATAGATAGGCATAGGCGCGGTGATGCGAGCGGCCGACGCGCCCGCGCAGCTGGTGCAGCTGCGCGAGCCCGAGCCGGTCGGCGCGGTCGATCATGATGGTGTTGGCGGTGGGGACGTCGATGCCGCTTTCGATGATGGTCGTGCACACCAGCAGGTTGAAACGCCGGTGGTAGAAGTCGACCATCAACTGCTCGAGATCGCGCTCGCGCATCTGGCCGTGGCCGACGCGCACGTCGGCCTCGGGCACGAGCTTGGCGATTTCCTGCGCCGTCTTCTCGATGGTCTCGACGACGTTGTGCACGAAGTACACCTGGCCGCCGCGGCGGAATTCGCGCAGACAGGCTTCGCGCAGCGTCGGTGCGTGGAATTCCGTCACGAAGGTCTTGATGGCGAGCCGCTCGGCTGGCGGCGTGGTGATCAGCGACAGATCGCGCAGGCCACCCAGCGCCATGTTCAACGTACGCGGGATCGGTGTCGCGGTGAGGGTCAGCACGTGGACTTCCGCGCGCAGCGTTTTCAGTCGCTCCTTGTCGCGCACGCCGAAGCGGTGCTCTTCGTCGACGACGATCAGGCCGAGATCCTTGAAACGCACGTTGGCGTGCAACAGCCGGTGCGTCGCGATGATGATGTCGACGGTGCCTTTCTCGATGCCCTCGATGACGGCGTTCGATTGCTTACCGCTTCGAAAGCGCGACAAGGTTTCGATACGAACAGCCCAGTCGGCGAACCGGTCGCGGAAATTGTTGGTGTGCTGCTCGGCGAGCAGAGTGGTGGGCACCAGCACCGCCACCTGCTTGCCGGCCTGGGCCGCGATGAACGCGGCGCGCATCGCCACCTCGGTCTTGCCGAAGCCGACGTCGCCGCAGACCACGCGGTCCATGGGTTTTTCCTTCGCCAGGTCGTCGATCACCTGGCGGATGGCCTCGGCCTGGTCGGCGGTTTCCTCGAACGGGAAACTGGCCGTGAAGGCCTGGTATTCCTGCTCCTTCGCGGGCAGCGGCGGACCGCGCTTGGCCTGGCGTTGCGCGTAGAGATCGAGCAATTCTGCGGCCACGTCGCGGATCTTGTCGGCCGCGCGCTTGCGCGCCTTGGCCCATTGATCGGTGCCGAGCTTGTGCAGCGGCGCGCTCTCGGGCGCCGCGCCGGAATAACGCGACACCAGGTGCAATTGCTGCACGGGTACGTAGAGCTTGTCGCCGCCGGCGTATTCGAGCACGACGAACTCGCCGTCCTGCCCGGCCACCTGCATCATCTGCAGGCCGATGTAGCGGCCCACGCCGTACTCTTCGTGCACCACCGGAGAGCCCGGTCCGAGAGCAGTGAGGTCGCGCAGGATGGCCTGGGGATCGGATTGGGAGCGACGCCGGCGCCGTTCTTGCCGCGCGCGCTGCCCGAACAGCTGCCCTTCGCCGAGCACGGCGATCGGTGGTGAGACGATGTTCAGCCCGGCCATCTCCGGCGCGATCGTGATGGCGAAACGCACCGTGCCATCCACGAATTCGCGCCAGCCCGATACGGCCGCGGGTGCGAGCGCATGCGCGCGCAGCATCTCGAGCAGCACCTCGCGCCGGCCGGCGGAATCGGCAGCCAGCAGCACGCGCCCGGAGTAGGTGGACAGGAAATTCCCGAGCGGCGCGAGCGGACGCTCCGCGCGCAGGTCGATCTTCCATTCCCGCGGCATCGAGGTGGGGAAGTTGTGGCCATCCTGTTCCGCGGAGGGCAGCTCGTTGTCGACCTTGAACGCGTCGTATTCGATGCGCGTGAACGTGCCGAGGCGCGCGGCCAGCTCCTCGGGCGTCAGAAACAGCTCTTGCGGAGCGAGGACCGGCCGCTCGATGTCGTGACGCCGTTCTTCGAAGCGCTCCGCCACCTCGCGCGCGGCACGCTCGACGGCGCCGGGCAGGTCGGCCCGCGCGCACACCACGGTCTCGGCTGGTAGATAGTCGAGCAGCGTGTCGGTGGTGTCGAAGAACAGCGGCAGGTAGTACTCGATGCCGGGCGGCGCCAGCCCTTCGCGGACACCGCGGTAGATGGCGCTGCGCGCCGGGTCGCCCTCGAAGCGCGTGCGATAGCGTCTGCGAAAGGCCTTGACCGAATCCGCGTCCAGCGGCAACTCACGGCCGGGCAGCAGCCGCACCTGTTTTAACGAACCCAGCGAACGCTGCGAGTCGGGGTCGAACTCGCGGATGGCGTCGATTTCGTCGTCGAAGAGATCCACGCGCAAGGGCGCACTCGCACCCATCGGAAACACGTCGAACAACGAGCCGCGCAGCGCGAACTCGCCCGGCGCGGTGACCTGAGCCACCGATGCATAGCCGCTCTCGATGAGCCGCGCGCGCAGCGGGTCGAGCGGCAGCCGGTCGCCGACGGCGAGATTGAAGGTGCGGCCGTCGACGTAGCCGCGCGGCGCGAGGCGCTGCCCGAGCGTGTCGGCGGAGGCGAGCACCACCGCGTTCTTCAGGCGCGGCAACTCGGCCAGCGCGGCGAGGCGCTCGGAGATGATGTCCGGATGCGGCGAGAATACGTCGTAGGGCAGCACTTCCCAATCGGGCAGCGCATGCAGCGCGCGCGCGCCGCCCAGGAAGAAGCCGAGCTCCGCGCGAAGCTGGTCGAGCTCGCGCGCGTCGCGCGCGATGACGAGATAGGGGCGCGAGTCTGCGGCAATGGCTTCGGCCAACGCGAGGCTGCGCGCCGAGCCGTAGAGCTGGCGCCAACGCGCGAGCCCGCGCAATGCGGGTAGTGGTGGATTGAGAAAGGTCGACATTGCGAAAGCGCGGCAGCTTACGCTCGATTGCGCGGGACGCAAATTTTCGTCGCAGGCCGGCCGACGCTAAGATGTGCCAGCCTGTTGCATGGGACGAAGCGAGACCGGCTTTGGCAGATGACTGGCCGCGCGACTACCGCGTGATGCGCTGTTCGTCGTCGCGTCGGTGGCTCGCTCGCGCGTGCGACTGAGCGCCGATACCATCGAAGTGCGTGGCCTGGTGCATTCGAAAAGCCTCACGCGCGGCGAGATCTGCGGCTGGCGCTGGTTTCCGATGGAGTACGGGCGCCCGACCCGGCGCCTGTATTCGCACTTCGATACCACGCCGAAGCTGACGTTGCCGCAGGGGCTGGCGACCGACGCGACATTCGATGCCTGGCTGGCTGAGTTTCCCGATCTCGATGCGCAGGCCATGCGCGCTGCGGAGCAGGAGTAACCGGCAAACACCGACGTGTTTGGGACCGAGGCGGAAAGGCGCGCGCGTCTCGTCCAGGCGAAGCGCGTGCAGCTATCTCATGCCCGGAGCGCTCGGCATGCGCTGGTTCGAGGTCGGGCGCTGCGCCGATCGCTAAAGGTCAGCCGCTCACGACCACCGCGTGCAGCACCTTGTCGTTCTCGAACACCACGACGAAGTTCGGATAGAACCACTTCGTAATCGCCGGATTGCCCACGGGTCCGGCCTTGTTCGCGGGGGCGCCGAACCTTGCTTCGACGGCCGACATGGTGGCACCGCGTTGCGGTGTTTCGATTCCAGCGGGTTTGATGGCAACCTGGCCGTCGATGGCCAGGGTTTCGGCCAGCGCGGGCACGGCGGCGCTCAGGGCCAACGCGACCACGGTCATCTTCATCGTGCGAGCCAGCATGGCCTTCTCCTTGGGGACGGCATCTCGTCCGGCGGAAATATACGCCCCGGTGTGGCAAAGTCAGCCGCTGTCGCCAGGCGCCGACTCTTCCTAACAGCGCTTTTGTGAACCGGGTCCGCTTTTTGCCTCAGAATTCCAGTCGATCATGAATTCTCTGTCCCTGTTTGTCGGACTGCGCTACGTCCGCGCACGTTCTCACAAATTTTTTGTTTCGTTCATCACCTGGGTCTCGCTGTTGTGCGTGTGCCTCGGGGTCACGGCGCTCATCGCCATCCTGTCGGTCATGAACGGGCTGGAGGGCGAGCTGCGCGATCGGCTGCTGTCGTTGTCGGCGCATGCGCGTGTGTTCCTCGCGCCCGGTGCCCCTGGTGTGAATCAACAACCGCCGGACTGGTCCGCGCTCGCCGAGCGCGTACGCGCCGCGCCGGACGTGCGCGCCGTGTCGCCGTACCTCGAGGTGGAGGCGCTGGCGGTGCGCAAACCCGAGATGCTGCCAGTGCGACTGCGGGGCATCGACCCGCGCCACGAGGGCGAGGTGGCGCGCATCGCCAAGACCATGATCGACGGCCAGGTCGCGGACCTCGAACCCGGCCTCGATCGCGTCATCATCGGCAGCACGCTCGCGCAGCAGCTCATGCTGCGGCCCGGCGATTCGCTGACCGTGCTCGTGCCGACCACCGATGCCGGCGGCGCGCCGCAGCCGCGGCTGCGCGAGTTCACCGTCTCCGGTCTGTTCGACGCCGAGCAGCCCGAGTACGACGGCGCGCTGCTCATCGCCGCGCTCGACGACGTGCGCGCGTTGCTGCCAAATCCGGACGCGCGCATGTCGCTGCACGTGAACTACGCCACGGCGCTCGATGCGCCGGCGCATTCGGCCGCGTTGGCGCGCACGCTGCCCGCCGGCCTCGAGGTGCGCGACTGGACCGTGGATCACGGCAGCTATTTCCGCGCCATCCGCATCGAGAAAACGATGATCGCGATCATCCTCATGCTCATCGTCGCGGTGGCGGCGTTCTATCTGGTCGCCATGCTCGCGATGGTGGTAACCGACAAGCGCATCGATATTGCAATCCTTCGCACGCTCGGCACGTCGCCGCGGCGCGTGATGGCGGTGTTCCTGGTCCAGGGCGGCGTCATCGGCTGGCTGGGGGTCGGGCTGGGCGTGGTGCTCGGCGTCACGCTCGGACATTTCGCCGGCGCGGTCGGCGCCTTCCTCGAGCGCCTGTTCCGCTTCGAGTTCTTCAACTCCGAGGTCTACGTCATCACGCGGCTGCCGTCCGAAGTGCGCTTCGAGCAGGTCGCATGGATCGCGGGGATTTCAATGTTCATCACGCTGCTCGCGACTATCTACCCGGCGTATCGCGCCTCGCGCGTGCCGCCCGCCGACGCGCTGCGGTACGAGTGACCATGGCGTACGAATGGACCATCGGCATCCGCTATCTGCGCTCCACGCATCGCAGTGGCCTCGTGTCCTTCGTGGCATCGATGTCCGTCATCGGCCTCGCGCTCGCGGTGGCCGTGCTCATCGTGGTGCTGTCAGTGCTCAACGGTTTCGAGTCGGAGCTGCGCAGTCGCATGCTGGCGGTGACCGCGCACGGCACCATCTGGGGCATGAGCGGCCAGCTGCCGGAGTGGCGGCGCGCGCAGAGCGAGGTGGCGGCGGGCGCCGGCGTCAAGGCGGTGGTGCCGTACATCGAGGCGCGCGGCCTGCTGGCGAACGGCGAGCTGGTGTCGGGCACGATGGTGCGCGGCATTCTCCCGGAAGAAGAGGTGAAAGCCAGCGGCCTCGGCGGCCGCATGACCGCGGGGTCGCTCGACGCACTCACGCCGGGCTCGTACCGCGTCATTCTGGGCAGCGCGCTGGCGCACGAGCTCGACGCCGCGGTGGGCAAGACGGTGGTGCTCATGACACCCGAGGGCAGCGCCACTCCGGCCGGCTTCGCGCCGCGCATGCGCCGTTTCGTGGTTGCGGGCATTTTCGACTCGGGCATGTACGAATTCGATCGCGGCCTCGCGCTGGTGCATCTCGCCGACGCGGCGAAGCTCTATCGCTTCGGCGATCGGGTCACGGGACTGCGCGTCGCGCTCGACGATCCATTCCTCGCGCCGCAGATCATGAACAGCGTGGCGTACAACATCACGACGCCCGGACAGCTCCTGGTCAGCGACTGGACGCGCGACCACGCCATGTTTTTCCGTTCGATCGATCTGACGAAGTCGATGATGTTCTTCATCCTCCTCACGCTCATCGTGGTGGCGTCGATCAACCTGGTCGCGACGCTCCTCATCTTCGTCAAGGAGAAGCAGACTGACATCGCAATCCTGCGCACCATCGGCGCCGCACCCGTCAACGTGTTGCGCATATTCCTCATGCAGGGCGCGTTGATCGGGTTGATCGGCGCGGCGGCGGGTGCCGCACTCGGCTGGATGCTGGCTCTGAACGTCACCAGCGTCGTGCATGCCGTCGAGCGCGCCTTCGGCGTACAGTTCCTGGATCCGAGCTTCTATCTGATGAGCGACCTGCCCGCGGAGGTGCGCATGGGCGACGTGCTGCAGGTGTCGGCCGTGGCGTTGCTGCTCGCCGCCGTCGCGACTATCTACCCGGCGTGGCGTGCGTCGCGCACGCTGCCCGCGGAGGCCCTCCGACATGAGTAATGGACATGATTGACGAACGAGTACTCGAAGCCACCGATGTGCGGCGCGCCTTTCGGCAGGGGCCCATCGATCTGGAGGTCCTGCTGGGTGTGAACCTCACCGTGCAGGCGGGCGAACGCATTGCCATTATCGGATCCTCCGGATCCGGCAAGACGACGCTGTTGCAGATCCTCGGCGGGCTCGACAAGCCGACGGCCGGCACCGTGCGCATCGCAGGTCAGGACATCCACGCGCTCGATGAGAAGGCGCGCGGCAGCCTGCGCAACCAGACGCTGGGGTTCATCTATCAATTTCATCACCTGCTGCCGGAATTCTCGGCGCTCGAGAACGTCGCGATGCCGCTGCTGGTGCGGCGCGAGTCCAAGGCGGCGGCCGAGGGACGCGCCCGCGTCATTCTCGGACGCGTGGGTCTGGGCGAACGTCTGATCCACCGCCCACACGAACTATCCGGTGGCGAGAGACAGCGCGCGGCGGTCGCGCGCGCGCTGGTGACGAATCCGCGTCTCGTGCTGGCCGACGAGCCGACCGGCAATCTCGACGGGACGAATGCTGAAAACGTCTTCGGGCTGCTGCTCGAGCTCAATCGCGAGCTGACCACCAGTCTCATCGTCGTGACGCACGACCGGCGCTTCGCGGCCCGCATGGACCGCGTGCTCGAGCTCGAACGCGGAAATCTAGTCGAACGCACCTGATTGAGGGCGTGCGGCCGCGGCCCGCTCGCGGTATTTCTTGCGCACGCTGTATCGCCACAGCAGGTCGAACAACGCGTAGCCCACCAGACCGAACAACGCGCCCGTGATTCCGCAGCCGACGAGGAACGGTTTCCACATCGGGCCGAGACCGTTCTGCACCCAGTTCCAGCTCATCTCGAACGCGAATCGGCGTTCGGGCGCATCCGTGACGATCACGCCGATCTTGTAGGCGAGCAGATAGGCCGGAACCATCGTCAGTGGGTTCACGAGGAGCAGCGCGAGCATGATCGTCGGGATGTTGATGCGACAGAAGATCGCGACCATCGCCGCCAGTGGGATGTGCACGGGCAGGGGCACGAAGCAGATCGCGATTCCCGCGCCGAACGCGGGCGCCACCGTGCGCCGCTGCGGCGACCACAGGCGTGGATCGCCGAAAAAGCGGCTGAATGGTTTGAGCGCCCAGTGCTTGCGCAGCGTCTCGCTGCGGGGCGTGATCTTGCGCAGGAAGTCCCGTGGCATCGGGGGCGACTTTAGCACCGGCGTCGATCCGATGTGATTGCCGGCCTCGCACTCTTCGTAGGCATATTGCTCGGCTTGGGCGCCGCCGGGACACCGTCACCTGTGTGGATGCTCGCCATGGCGATCGTCATCTGCGTCGGCGCGGTGACGCCGCTGCGCCGCGCGGCCGGGTTTGGCGTAGTGGCGCTCTGCGCTGTCGGCTGCCTGCTCGCATTCATCGTAGTGTTGCGCTGGCAGGCCCTCACGTTGCCGGCTGACACGACGCACGGACGCGTGCTCGTCGAAGCCAGCATCATCGAGGTACCTCTGCGATCCGGGCCGGATGTGCGCTTCGATGCGGAAGTGCGGCTGCTCGAGGGTCTCTTTCCAGGCGGAGTGCGGCCACAGGACGCGCGTCCGCGGCGCGCGCGGCTCGCATGGCGCGAACCCGGGACTGCGCCCAGGGTCGGCGAACGCTGGCGTCTCGTCGTGCGCATCGCGCCGTTCGCGGAGCAGCGCAATTTCACCGGGGCGGATCTCGAGCGCATCGCGTTCCGCGACGGCATTCACTTCGTGGGTCGCGTGTTGCCGGCGGCGCTCAACGCGCGCTCCGCGCTCGCGAACGTCTCCATCGACACCCTGCGTGCGCGCATCGCCGCACGCATCGCGGACGATGTCGCGGACCCTGACGCCGCCGCATTGTTGACGGCGCTGGCGGTCGGCCTCGACGATGGCCTCTCGCTCGACCAATGGCGCGTCTTCAACGCCACCGGCACTACGCATCTCATCGCGATCTCGGGGCTGCACGTGACGTTGTTCGCGCTCGCGGCGTTCTTCTGCGCGCGGCGCTTGTGGCGCCACGTGCCGCCGGCGCGCCGCGTTGCGCGCGAGACGTTCGCGTTGAGCGCCGGCTGCGCCGCGGCCGGCGGCTATGCGCTGCTCGCGGGCTTCTCGGTTCCCGCGCAGCGCACCTGGCTCATGCTCGGCGTCTTCGCGCTCGCGCGCCTGCAGGCGCGCCACACGGGCGCGGGGCGTGTGTGGGCACTGGCGTTGATCGCGGTCCTGCTGCTCGATCCCTGCGCGCCGCTCGCGGCCGGGTTCTGGCTGTCGTTCGCCGCCGCGGGCGTGATCTTGTGGACCGAGACCACCACGGTCGTCGCTCGCGTCGACCGGATGCCGGCGGGGAGCGCGTTGCGCGTGCAGCTCGTGGTCATGTTGGCGCTCGCGCCGTTGACCATCGCGGTATTCGGCAGCGTGTCGCTGGCGGGGTTCGCGGCGAATCTCGTCGCCATTCCGCTGATCTCGTTCGTGCTGGTGCCGCTGGTGCTCGCGGGTGCGATGGCGGCGCTCTTCATGCCGCAGGGGAGCACTCCGTTGTTCGAGGCCGCGGCGGCGCTCTATCACTGGTCGTGGCCCGGACTCGTTGCGCTCGCCGATGCGCCGTTCGCCGTGATCCGCACGTTGCCGTCAGCCGGCTGGTGCGCGGTCGCGCTGATCGCGGGTGCGCTCGCAGTGCAGCGCTGGCCCTGGCCGATACGCGCCGCGGGTCTCGCGCTCGCGCTGCCGCTGCTATTTCCGGCCTCGCGCATGCCGGGGCCGGCCCACGCGCGCGTCACCGTGTTGGATGCGGGCCGCGGCAGCGTCGCACTGATCGTGACGCACACGCACACGCTGCTGTTCGACACCGGAGATACCTGGAACACCGGCGGCAGCCGCCTGCGCCAGGTGGTCATCCCGGCACTCGATGCGCTCGGATCGTCGCGAGTCGACCTGCTGGTCCTGCCGAGTCTCGATCCGGACCGTGCCGCCGGCGCCGCGTTGTTAGCGCACGAGCGCGGCGTCACGCGCATCGTCGCGGGCGGCGGCTGGCCCGGCGCCACCTGGCCGGTCGCCCGCTGCGTGGATGAAGCTTTTCGCTGGGACGGCGTCGACTTCAGGTTGCTCGCTGCGGGGACGCGGCACGATCGCTGCGTGGTGCGCGTGACCGCGGGCGGGCACTCGCTGCTGCTCGGCGGCGACCTCGGCGCCGCGGACGAGCGCGGGCTCGCGGCGCGCATCGCGGTCGCGAGCGACGCCGTGCTCATCAGCCATCACGCCAGCGCGCTCGCATCGAGCCGCGAGTGGATAGGGGCGACCGCCGCGCGGCTGGCCATCGCCTCGGGCGGCGGCGCGTCGGCCGCGCGGGCGACGATCCTCGAACGGTGGCGGCAGTCAGGCGCTGCCATTCTCGACACGCGGCGCGACGGCGCGATCGAACTCAGCCTCGGGACGGCGGGCATCGAAGTACGGCGCTTGGCGCGCTCCGATGGCTATCCCTTCGCCTGGCGGCGTTTGCCCTGACGCCCTCCCGAATGCTCCGGTATGATCCGGGCATATGTGGGAAATCGTGAAGGCCGGCGGCCCATTCATGGTGCCGATCATCATCTGCTCGATAGTGGCGGCCGGCATCCTCCTCGAACGACTCTGGACCCTGCAGCGCAAGCGCGTGCTGCCCGAAGACCTGCTGAAGCGGGTCACGCAGCTCGCGGAGTCCAACCAGGTGAACCCGAAGGTCATCGATGCGTTGGAGAAGAACTCGCCGCTGGGCCGGATACTGGCCGCGGCGCTCGCCAACCGCGATCGTGGCCGAGCCATCATGATGGAACGCGTCGAAGACACCGGCCGGCACGTCATCCATGAGCTCGAGCGTTTCCTCAATTCGCTCGGCACCATCGCCAGCATCTCACCTTTGTTAGGACTGCTCGGCACGGTTACCGGCATCATCCGCGCGTTCAACGCCGTCATGCTCGGCGGCATGGGCGATCCGCGCATGCTCGCGGGCGGCATCTCCGAAGCGCTCATCACCACTGCGGGTGGCCTCGCGGTCGCCATCCCGTCGTTCATCGCTTACCGCTATCTGCGCGGCAAGGTCGAGCGCATCGTCGTCGACATGGAGAAGATCGCGGTCAAGTTCGCCGACTCGCTGGGCGCGGCCGACCGTGCCGGCCAAGATGGCAATACCGACGGCGTCGCGCGCCCGGCATCATGAAGCTGCAGACGCGCAAGGCGAAGGAAGATCCCGAGATCAACCTGATCTCGCTCATCGACATCGCGCTGCTGCTGGTCATCTTTTTCATGCTGTCGTCCACGTTCATGCAGGAAGGCCGGCTCAAGATCGAGTTGCCGCAGACCAGTCTCGCGCCGACCGGGCGTCAAAAGGCCGATCCCGTGGTCGTCACCGTCTCGCAGAGCGGCGCGTATCGCGTCAACGACCGCGAGCTGGTCAACAACAGCCCCGACACGCTGCGCGCCGCCATCCTCGAAGTGGCGGGGCCCGATCGCGAGCGGCCCGTGACGGTGCGCGCCGACGCGCGCTCGACGCATCAGTCGGTGGTGAGCGCGATGGACGTGCTCGGAAAGCTCGGCTTCGTCCGCATCAACATCGCGACGGTCGAAGAATCCAAGCCCCCGAAGTGAGCAATCGATGAGCGCCACGCGCGCGGCCGCGCCGATCAATGCCGGGCAGGTGTATCGGCGCCTGTTGGGATATGCACGCCCGCACCTCGGCATGTTCCTCATCGGCGTCGTCGGCATGGCGCTGTTCGCAGCAACGGGTCCGGGTTTCGCCTTCCTGGTGCAGAATTTCGTCGATCTCGGATTCGTCAAGAAAGACACGAGCGTGCTGTGGCTGGTGCCGCTCGGTGCGCCGCTGCTCTTCCTGCTGCGCGGGGTCGGCGACTACGTCGGCGTCTATTTCCCGGGGTACGTGTCGCGCCAGATCATCAAGGCGATGCGGCGCGATCTGTTCCGCCAATATCTCAACTTCCCGGCGAAGTATTACGATGGCCAGTCATCGGCCATGATGCTTTCGCGGCTCACTTTCAACATCGAGCAGGTGGCGGAAGCCACCACCAATTCGACAGGCGCGTTGATCCGCGACTCACTGACCATCGTCTTGCAGATCGCCTGGCTGTTCGTGCTCAACTGGAAGCTCGCGTTGTTCGTGGTGATCCTCGCGCCGCCGCTGTCGTGGTTGGTCCGCCGGGTCACGAAGTCCTTCCGACGCTACAGCGCACGCATCCAGGCCTCGATGGGCGATGTCACGCGCGTGTCGAAGGAGGCGCTCGATGGCCATCGTGTCATCAAGGTGTTCAACGCGCAGGAGCAGGAGGCGCGCGAGTTCGAAGCGGTCAACGAGCACAACCGCCGCAGCAACATGAAGCTCATCGCCGCGAAGGCCACGAGCAATCCGGTGGTGCAGTTCATCGCGTCCATCGGGCTCGGCGGCGTGTTGTGGATGGCGCTGGTGCAGTTCAACAGCAACGAAATGTCCATCGGCGAGTTCTGGGGCTTTCTCACCGCGCTGTTGCTCACCACCGCTCCGATGCGCACGCTGGTCACGGCGATCGGTCCGTTGCAGCAGGGTCTCGCGGCCGGTCAGAGCGTGTTCGAAGTGCTCGACGAGCCTACGGAAGATTTCAAGAACGGCCACCCGCTCGCACGCGTGAAGGGCGAGATCGAGTTTCGCGACGTGCGCTTCGAATACACGGCGGAAAAGGGCGGCGTACTTCATTCCGTTTCGCTGCGCGTCGCGGCGGGAAAAAACATCGCCATCGTGGGCCGCTCCGGGAGCGGCAAGTCGACGCTCGTCGGTCTCGTGCCGCGCATCTACGACGCCACGGCGGGCCAGGTGCTCGTCGATGGCATCGACGTGCGCGAGTGCAACCTGCGCGATCTGCGCGCGAACGTCGCGCTCGTGACGCAGGACGTGCTGTTGTTCAATGATTCGATCCGAAACAACATCGCGCTCGGCGTGGACAACCCGGATCCGGCCGCCGTCGAGGCCGCCGCGCGTGCCGCGTACGTATACGAGTTCGCCCAGGAGCTGCCGCAGGGCATGGACACGCCGGTGGGCGACCGCGGCGCGTTGCTGTCGGGCGGCCAGCGCCAGCGCATCGCCATTGCGCGCGCGCTGCTCAAGGACGCGCCCATCCTCATCCTCGACGAGGCCACTTCCGCGCTCGACAACGAGTCGGAGCGGCGCATTCAGCAGGCTCTGGTCGAGCTCATGCGCAATCGCACCACGCTGGTCATCGCGCATCGCCTCACGACCATCGAGCACGCCGACGAGATCATCGTCATGGAAGACGGCCACATCGTCGAACGCGGCACGCATGCCGAACTCGTCGCGCATGATGGCGCCTACGCCAGCCTCAAGCGCGCGGAGTTCCGCAATTGAAAACGCGCGGCCGACGCGCACGGTCGCGATGCGCTCCTTAGAAAGAAGCTGGTACGGTCCGCATGGGTCTGCGTGGCTCGTGCCGCTGTCGTTCTTGTATGGCACGGTGATGGCCGTGCGCAGTGTGTTCTACAGGCTGGGCCTGCGGCACCGCGTGGGCGTCGGCGCGCCGGTGATCGTCGTCGGCAATCTCTCGGTCGGCGGCACTGGCAAGACCCCGCTGGTGGCGTGGCTGTCCATCAAACTCTCCGCGGTTGGCATGAAGGTGGCCGTGGTGTCGCGCGGCTACGGTGGGCGCGCGCGCGGCGTGACGCGTGTCACGGTGCATAGCCGCCCGTCCGAGGTGGGCGATGAGGCGCTGCTGCTCGCGCGCCGCTCGCAGGCGACGGTGTTCGTCGGCAAAGATCGCGTCGCCGCTGCGAAGGCCGCGGTCGCGGACGGCGCCGACATCATCATCACCGACGACGGGCTGCAGCACCTGGCGTTGAAACGCGACTGCGAGATCGTCGTCATCGACGGACAGCGTGGCTTCGGCAATGGCTGCCTGCTGCCACGCGGGCCGCTGCGCGAGAGTCCACGCCGGCTGCGACGCGTGAACGCCGTCGTCGTCAATGGCGCAATTACCGCATCGAACTTCCAATTGCCGCGCTTCGTCACCGGCACGCATTTCGCCATGAGCATGCGCGCGGGCGATGCGCGTCCCGTGTCGGGAGCCGGTGGCCTGCGCGCGCTTGCCAGCTTTCGTGGCGCGGGCGTGCACGCTGTCGCGGGCATCGGCAATCCGCAGCGGTTCTTCGACACGCTGCGCAACGCCGACCTCACGGTCTACGAGCATCCGTTTCCCGACCATCACGCTTTCAGATCGGGGGACCTGAACTTCGGCGACAGGTTGCCCGTGCTCATGACCGAAAAAGATGCCGTAAAATGCGTTACGTTCGCCGATGAGCGCTGCTGGTACGTGCCGGTCACGGCGGAGTTCAACGAAAGCGAGGGCGACAGTCTCATCGGACTCGTGCTCGCGCGCGTCAAGGCCTTCAAGACTCAGACTGCATAGACATGGACCACAGACTGCTCGACATCCTGGCGTGCCCGATGTGCAAGGGACCGCTGAAAATGCACAAGGCCGCGGATGTGCTCGTGTGCCGCGCCGAGCGGCTCGCATTTCCCATCCGCGAGGGAGTGCCGATGATGCTCGAGGAAGATGCGCGTCAGCTTCCCGCCGACGATCCACTGCTGGAGCGCTGATGCAATTTCGCGCCGTCATTCCCGCCCGTTTCGATTCCTCGCGCCTGCCGGGCAAGGCGTTGCTGCCGCTCGCGGGCAAGCCGATGCTGCAATGGGTGCACGAACGCGCGCGCGCCTCGCATGCCAGTGAGGTCATCATCGCGACGGACGACGAGCGCATCGCGATTGCCGCGCGTGGCTTTGGCGCCGATGTCGAAATGACCGCGCGCACGCATGTCTCTGGAACGGATCGAGTGGCGGAAGTCGGTGTCAAGCGCGGCTGGCAGGACACCGACATCGTCGTCAATGTCCAGGGTGACGAGCCGCTGATCCCGCCCGTGATCATCGACCAGGTCGCCGCGCTGCTGGCGCAGAATGCGCGGGCCGACATCGCGACGCTCGCAACGAAGATCGACTCGCTGGCGGACTTCAACGACCCTAACAACGTGAAGGTGGCCTGCGAGGTCGGTGGCCGCGCGCTGTATTTCTCGCGCGCGCCGATTCCCTGCAACCGCGACATGCCGACGACGCTGCCGGGCTCGTGCCTGCGTCATGTCGGCATCTACGCGTATCGCGTGGCCTCTCTGCGCCGCCTGGCCGCGCTGCCGCCGGGCCGCCTGGAGCAGATCGAGAAGCTCGAGCAACTGCGCGCGCTCGAGAACGGCATGGAAATTCGCGTCGCGCTTGCGGCCGAGCGGCCGTTGGCGGACGTGAATACCGCGGCCGACCTCGAACGCGCCGAGCGCGCGCTCATGCTGCGGCCGTGACCGTGCACGCGACGCTCACCGCGCTGTCGGTCTATCCGGTGAAATCCTGCCGCGGCATCGCGCTCGAGGAGGCCACCGTCGACGCGACCGGCCTGGCCGGCGACCGGCATTGGATGGTAGTGCGGCCCAACGGCCGGTTCGTCACGCAGCGCGAGCTGCCGCGCCTGGCGTTGATCGGGACGGCGCTCGACGCCGCATCGCTCACACTCGCGGCGCCCGGCAGCGCGCCGCTCGTGGTGTCGCGCGACGCATTCGGCGACAAGTGCGACGTCACGGTGTGGAAATTCGACGGCCGCGGCATCGACTGCGGCGAGGAACCCGCCGCGTGGCTTTCGTCGTTCCTCGAGACACCACTGCGGCTGGTGCGTTTCGATACCACCAGTCCGCGCGAGTGCAGCCCCCAATGGACACCGGGCGCGCGCGCCGTCACCGAGTTTTCCGATAGTTTCCCGATGCTGGTGATTTCGCGGGCGTCGCTCGTGGATCTCAACGCGCGCCTGCCGAAGGCGCTGCCGATGGAGCGCTTCCGCCCGAATCTCGTCATCGACGGCGTGGACGCGTACGACGAGGATCGGATGCACGAGCTGCGTGGCGCGGGCATCACGATCCGTATCGCGAAACCCTGCGCCCGCTGCGTCGTCACGACGACCGATCAGCAACGTGGCGAGCGGGACGGCGAGGAGCCGCTAGCTACATTGAAGTCGTACCGGTTCGATTCGAAGCTGCGCGGTGTGATGTTCGGGCAGAACGCGTTTCCGATCGACGGGGTGGGGCGTGCGCTGCGGGTTGGGCAGCAATTCGAGGTGGTCTGGAAGTAGTGGTGCCGGGGGAAGGTTCTCGTGGTTCGCCGCGCAACCTCGGTGGACTCGGGCCGCCGGCTGCGAACCACGAGAATCTTCCCCCGGCACCACTATCTCTGGCGCTGCGCCGCGTTCAGCGCCAGGCCACCATGGCGGGAGGGGTTGAACACCTCGATCCGATCTCGTCCCTGCGTCTTCGCCACATACAGCGCGATATCCGCGCGGCGCGCGACCTGATCGAACAGCACGTCACCATTCTCGTACGACGCGAGGCCGAGGCTCAGTGTGACGGAGACATCCTGATCGTCGACGCGCAGGCGTTGATCGCGCAGCGTGTTGCGCAGCCGATCCGCGGCCTGCCGTGCCTGGTCCAGCGTGCAGTCGGGGAACAGCACCAGGAATTCCTCACCGCCGTAGCGGCCGAAGACTTCGCGTGAGTGCAGCGAGGTGCGCAGCGCGGCGGCAAACCGCTGCAGTAATTGGTCGCCGACCGCATGGCCGTATCGATCGTTGATCGACTTGAAATGATCGAGATCGATGAGGCCGATGATCAGCGTGCCACGCGATTCGCGCGCGCGCGACAGCAGCTCGACGGCCTTGCGCACGATGGCGCGGCGATTCAGCAGGCCGGTCAGTTCGTCACGCTCGGCGAGGCGTATGAGCTCGGCTCGATGCCGTCTATGCGAGAGCAGGGCGTATCCGAGAATAAACGCGGCGACCAGGCCCGCGAGACCCGCGAAGGCCACGAGTTGCGTGGTGCGCGTCTGGCTGTTGATGCGCTCTTCCTTGATCTTCGCGTCCTTCTCGAGCAGCGCGATCTTCTGCTTTTCCTGGTCGTTCTCGAACTGCACGCGCAGCTGCGCCACTTCACGGATGCGATCGAGCGCGCCTTGTTCGCGCACGCGGCGCAGGTATTCCCCCTGGTCGGTGAACGCGGCGGGATAGTTGCCCACCGCGGCATGTGCGCGCGAACGCAGCTCGTAGAGCTCGGCGATGTCGTCGGCCGGTTGCGCGCCGCCGGGCGCGATGGCGCGGTCGAACTGTCCTATGGCCTCGCGCGACTTGCCGAGCGCGAGGAACAGCCGGCCGCGCAGCGCGGCCAGTGTGCGGTAGTCGTTGTCGTCCATGCCGCTGGTCTGGCTCAGCGTCACTTCGGCGCGATCGCACCAGCGCGCGGCCTCGGCCAGCGCGTTGCGGTCGATCTCGACGTTGCACATGCGCATTTGCGACAGGCCGGTGCCGACGCGATCGCCGATGCCCTCGTGGATGCGCAACGCCTCGGTGGCAGCGATGTAGGCTTCTTCGAGTCGGCCCGCGGCCTTGAGGATGGCGGAGCGGCGGTCGAGCGCGGTCGCGAGGCGCACCTTGGCCTTTTCGTTGCGGAAGAAAGCGATGGTTTCGTCGACGAGGTTCAACGCCTGCGTGTAGTCGCGCACGCTGAACTGCGCCATCGACAGTCGACCGGCCGCGACCATGGCTTCGTCGCGGCTGCCATACTTGCGCAACAGCGCATAGGCGCGCAGCAGATCGTCGAGCGCCTGGTCGGGATTGCCGTCGCGGAAATTGAGCCAGCCGCGATCGCGCAGCACACAGCCGAGCGCGAGCGGACGATCGCGGATGGCGTCGACGACGCGCGTGAGCTCGACGGTGGCCGCGTCGATGCCGCCGACGTTGGTGGATACCAGCGCGCGCACGGTGCGCATGCGGATCGCGAGATCGGACATGTCACCCGCGGGCAGCAGTGCGAGGCCGGCGTCCGCGTGCGTGATGCTCTGGCGCGAGAAGCCGAGCTGACGTGCCGCGTCCGCCGCAATGGCGTGCAGCGCCGCGCGACGCGTCGTCGGCATGTCGGTTGAGGAGGCCAAGGTGCTCGCGAGCTGCGGCATCGCCGTGGCGGGATCGCGAAAGGCGCGGTTTTCGAGATCGGTGAGATCGCCACCTTGCTGGCCCACGCAGGCCGCGAAAGCAGCGGGTGCGAAAATGGACGTCAGTACCAGAAGGCAGCCGACGCGCAAGCTTACCTTCCTGGTGACCCGGCGATTCACGGCGCGTAGTGTACGCGTCCGTGGTGCGGTGCGGTCAGCGCTGTTTTACCGGATCGTGCTGGTTTTGCGCACTACTTCCGCCATCGAGCGGCACCGTGAAGTACCCGAAGCCCGATCCCGCGGACGAGTCCATGGTCACGAGCACGTCCACCGAGGCGGGCGCAGTGGGGGAGCGCGTGACGGTGTACTGCCGCCGGTACACATTCTCGGAGCCGGATTTTTGGAGTGTGAGCGCACCGGGTGCGAGTTCGATCCCGGACTCCGGCGCTACTTTGAGGTCGAAGCGTGTGGCCTCGACGCGCGGGACGGCAGCGAGATGCAGTGTCACCGGACGGCCGGGCGCGGCAGCGTCGATCTGGTAGCGCAGGTCGACCGCGACGCTCATCTTTGCGCTGGCCCGCGCGACTTTCATGCCGCCCAGCGCGGGCTCGTTCGACGTGGGCGTGGGCACGGGCGAAGAATCCTGCGGCGAGGGCGCGGTCGGTGCGGGTTGGGCGGGCGCGGTGGGCGCCCCATCCGCGGGTGGGGCACCCGGGTCGGCGGGCGGCGCCGGCATCGGCTCATTTGCCGGGGCGGGCGGCGGCGGCACGTTTTCGGGTTGCGGTGCGCGGCCACATCCGCCGAGCGCCGCGCCTAACAACAACGCCGTGACGAGTGCGGCGAGATTCTTCTTGGTGCTCATGCGTGCCTCAGTTGATCGTCACAGTGAGGTTGTAGTCGCCCTCGGTGCCATCATCGTCGTCGCAGCCGTTCGCACATTCGTATACGTCGAGCACGTAGTCGCCCGCGGTGAGATTCGGGTACGTGTGGCGGTCGCTGACGGCCGGCGCGCTGCCCGCGAACCCGCCGATGAGCGCTCCTTCCTTGAAGAGCTGAAAGTCGGGGTCTGGCAACGCATTGGGGTTGGACGTGTTGACGGCGATGGTCGTACTTGCGCGCGCCGATGCGAGCGTGAAGCGGAGGAGACGATGATTGCCGAGCTTGTTGTGGTGGCCCGCGTCGTCGACACTTCGCACGGTCGCGGTTCCGGGAACTGTGATGCTGGTGTACACCGGCAG
This sequence comes from Pseudomonadota bacterium, assembly GCA_043747875.1. GTDB lineage: Bacteria > Pseudomonadota > Gammaproteobacteria > Steroidobacterales > Steroidobacteraceae > CADEED01. The sequence continues at coordinate 74,613 of JAYTOI010000203.1, forward strand.
CGCGCCGGCCGATACCACGGGCGACGGGACGTTTGTCTCAGTACTTCCGAACGCATCGATGGTTGCCGCGACGATGTTCTGTGCGCTGAGCAGTGTATCGATGGCAGTGGCCTGACCGGTCTGGGCGGCCTTGAGCGCAGTGGCGAACGAGAAGATGCTCGTCACCGCGGGCGTGGTGCGCTGTGAGCCGATCAACACGTTCCACAGCGGCGCGAAACCCATCGCAACCGTGTCGTTGGTGTCCGCCGCGGTGTCGTAGAAGTCCCAGAGCAACGAGAACACTGACGATTCACTCGCCCAGCTTCCGGCGTCACCCGGGAGGAGCGGCGAGGTGGGCGGATTGGCCTCGATGTCGAAACGGCTCGACGCGCGTAATCCGGTTTCCGTGAAGCTGTCGCGCGCGATCGGATCGTTGAGCACGATCGCCGCGAACGCGTAGCCGAAGCCTTCGCCGAACGCGACGCGCACGTCGAGGCGGTTGCCGAGGCCATGTTGGCCGCCGAAGTTATCGGCGCGCGAGAAATTGAACTCGATGTAGTGGCCGAACTCGTGCGCGATCACGTGCTGGTCGAATTCGTCCGTGTCGCGCGCGAGGTTCGAGAGCAGGGCGATGTGCTGAGGGATCCCGGTGCTGAAGAATGTGCCGATGGTCTGCGAGCCCCAGTCGACGATGAGGGCCGGAAACTCGGTGGTCGGCGCCACGCCGAGGATGCGCTGCTGACCCTGGTAGATAGTGTCGAGGATGGCGAACGGCCCCGAAGTCGCCGTGCGCGCTCCGGTCGTCGAACCATTGGCGTTGTGGCCGCTCGGGATCGCAATGTTCTTCGTGACGCCCGCCACCCCGGAATTGAACATCACGTTGTCGGTGAACTGGATCGGGGCGGTGCCGGGCACGCCGTCCTGGACACGCACGTCCCAGCGCGGCAGTGCCTGGGTGTTGTCACGCTGCATGCGCGCAAACACGATGGTGCGCAAATTCGTGCTCGGCGGCGCGGAGAACGAGAAGTGGCCTTGCGAGTCCGTCACCGCGGTGCCGAGCGGCAGCTGGTTCATCTCGTTGATCACCTGCACGGTGACACCACGCGCCGGTCGCTGCACCGCGCTGTCGTAGACGAGACCGACGGAGTTGCCGCTCGTGGGCGCGAACGGCACGCGCGCGAAGGTCACGTCGCCCTGCACGACGACGGTGCTGGCCGGCGGCGGATTCACGACCACGTCGACCGTCGAGGCGCTGCTCGTATTGCCGCTGTTGTCGGCGACGGTGAGCGAGAAAGTGAACGTGGTCGCTACGCTCACGGTCGGCGCGGCGAAGGTCTGGACCGCGGCGGACGAACCGACGGTCAACGCGACCGTGGGAGCGCCCGCAGTCTGGGTCCACGTATACGTATTGATGGTGCCGTCAGGGTCGCTGCTGGCCGAGCCGTCGAGCGCCACGAGGACATTGGGGACGACCGTCTGCGGGATGCCCGCACGGGCGGTGGGCATCGTGACGCTGACGCCGCCCGATGAGGACGACGAAGAACTGCTGCCGCCCGACGAACTACCGCCGCCCGAGGACGAGCCGGGGATCGGTGCGCTACCGCCGCCACCGCCACCGCAGGCGGCGAGCAGCAGCGCCATCATGCCGGTGCAGGCGAAGCCAAGCATTTTTCGCATACCGCCTTATACCCGGCCGCACGATCCGAAGGGAGTCGGAACCTGTCGCCTGAGGGGGTCATCCGGGCTTGTTCGCGCGAATTGTGTCGGCGTTCACGTCGTGCACTTGGGGGTATTGCTGGAAACCCGCGAAAAGCACACGGCACGCGGCGCGATTCGGCAACATGCGCGCGGCCAGGAGGCGAACGGATTCAAAGATGAAAGTGCTGTTTGTCTGTCTCGGCAATATCTGCCGCTCGCCGACTGCCGAGGGCGTGCTGCGCGCGATTGGGGCACGCGAGCACCCGCGTCTCGCGCTCGAGGTCGATTCCGCCGGCACGGCCGACTATCACGACGGCGAGCCGCCCGACCGCCGCAGCATCGCGGCCGCGCGGCGGCGTGGATATGACCTCGCGCCGCTGCGCGCGCGGCAGGTGCGCGACGAGGATTTCCAGACCTTCGACTACGTGCTCGCGATGGATCGGGCGAATCTGGCCGAGCTCACACGGCGGCGCGAATCGGGGGCACGCGCGCGGCTCGGTCTGTTCCTGGAGTTCGCCACGGACTGCGACGTCGAAGAAGTGCCGGATCCCTACTACGGCGGCATCGAGGATTTCGAGCGCGTGCTCGACTTGTGCGAGCGCGCCGCACGCGGGCTGCTGGCGCGACTCGATACCGGCGCCTGACACGGCCAAAAATGAAGAGGCCCGCCGACTTGCATCGGCGGGCCGCTCGGCCGACTATCTAAACGAACTACTAGAAACTAACTACTCGTCGCGGCGCGGGCCCGAGCCGTCATCCGGGCTCGACGACCACACCACGAAGGGCTTGGCAGCCGGCGGGGGCGGCAGATCGAGCGGCGCCTGCGCACCCTCGCTGCGCTCACGCGGCAGTTCCTGGCTCCTGCTCTCCGTGCGCGGGGCATCGGATTCGGCCGTGTGCACGTGCGCCGGTTCCTGGTTACGGCTCTCCTGCCGCGGAGCGGCGTCGCCGTTGCTCTGCTGGGCGTGGAATTCACGCTCCTCGTCCGAGGCCTCGCGCGCGCTGGAGAAGCCCGGCTCGGAGCTCTCGCCGCCGAACTGGGTCTGCTGGCCACCGCCGTCGCGATTGCGTCCGCCACGTCGGCCACGACGGCGTCCGCGACGCGGGCGGTCGCCTCCTGGCGCCGGACCTGCGCCTGTATCGTTACCCGGCTCCGGAGCTTCACCGGCAGTTTGGTCAGGGGTTTGGCCGGCGGGTTGCGCTGGTGCGGCAGCGGCGGCGATGGCATTGGCTGCGGCCTGCTGCTCGCGCTGCTGACGTTGCCGCTCGCGCTGCGCCTGCCGTTCCGCCTCGCGTTGCGCGTCGCGCTGCGGATCTCGCTGCACGTCGCGCTGCACGTCGCGTTGAGGATCGCGTGCCTGCTGCGGTTCACGCGGCGCCGGTGGAGCGGCATCCCGATCCCGGCCGTGTTCACGATGACGATCGCGGCCGCCGCCTTCACGGTGGCCGTCACGATCGCGATTACCACTGCCCTCTTTGTCACGACTACGGTGGCGATCGCGGTCACCACGGTCCCGACCATGGGCGTTGCGATCCCGGCCACGATCACGCTCACCATCGCGATGGCGGTGCGGACGGTTGCCATCCCGTTCACGATGGCGATCGCGGTGACCATCCCGCTGACCGGGGCGTTCCGCGTCACTGCGCGCCGACGGCTTTTCGGCTGCCTGTGCACCCGACGCATCGCCGGTGAATAGATAGACTAGGCGCTGCCAGAAACCGAGATTCTTGGGCGGTGCCACAGCTTGCGCGGCAGCCACGGGCACCGGAGTGGGTACGTGCACGACGACGGGCGCGACCGTGGCGGGCGCGGTCGGTATGACGGCGGCCGGTTCGAGCTGCGGCTTTTCCGCCTTCGTCCCGGTGGGATCGGCCACCTGCGGGCGCTCGGGCATCTTGTAGCTCAGCGTCTTGTTCTCGGGCAGATCGATTTCGTCGGTGCGCACGCGCTTGATGGAGTACTCGGGCGTCTGGATGTGCGGGTTTGGCACGATCATGAGATCGACACCACCCTTGTCCTCGAGCGTGCGCAGCCATTCGCGCTTCTCGTTGATGAGGTAGGTGGCCACTTCGACCGGAACCTGCGCGATGACCGACGCGGTCTTGTCCTTGCGGGCTTCTTCGCCGATGAGACGCAGGATGGCCAGCGCCATCGACTCCACGGAGCGGATGCTGCCGATGCCGGTGCAGCGCGGGCAGACCAGGTGGCTGGACTCGCCGAGCGAGGGCCGCAGGCGCTGGCGCGACATCTCGAGCAGACCGAAGCGCGACAGGCGTCCGATCTGGATGCGTGCGCGATCCATCTTCACGGAGTCGCGCAGGCGGTCTTCGACGTCACGCTGATTTTTCGTCGACTCCATGTCAATGAAGTCGATGACGATGAGGCCGCCGATGTCACGGATGCGCAGCTGCCGAGCGATTTCCTCAGCCGCTTCGAGATTGGTGTTCGTCGCGGTGGTTTCGATGTCCGAGCCGCGCGTGGCGCGCGCGGAGTTGATGTCGATGGACACCAGCGCTTCGGTGTAGTCGATGACGATGGACCCGCCCGACGGCAGCTCTACCTTGTGCGCGTACGCCGACTCGATCTGGTTTTCGATCTGGAAGCGCGTGAACAAGGGAACGTCGTCCGTGTACCGCTTGAGCCGCTTCTGCGTCTCGGCCGGCATGAAACGCGTCATGTACTCTTCCGCCGTCCCGAAGGTCGCGTCGTCGTCGACGAGCACCTCTCCGATGTCGTCGCCGAAGTAGTCGCGCAGGCTGCGGGTCACCGCGTCGCTCTCGCGATATACGAGATAGGGCGCGGGCCGGTCCTTCGTCGCGGCGTCGATCTGGTCCCACTGGCTGCGCAGATTGTCCAGATCCCATTGCAGTTCGGGGGCGGCGCGGCCCACGCCGGCGGTGCGCACGATGGCGCCCATGCCATCGGGGATGGCGAGTTCGTCCATGACCTGGCGCATCTGGTCGCGGTCTTCGCCTTCGATGCGGCGCGACACGCCGCCCGCGCGCGGGTTGTTCGGCATCAGAACGAGGAAGCGGCCGGCGAGGGAGATAAACGTGGTGAGGGCAGCGCCTTTGTTACCGCGCTCTTCCTTCTCGACCTGCACGATGACTTCCTGACCTTCCGAGAGCAGATCACGCATGTTGGTGCGCCCGCCATCGGAATTCTTGCGGAAGTAATCCTTGGAGATTTCCTTCAGCGGCAGGAAGCCGTGACGCTCCGCGCCGTAGTCGACGAAGCACGCCTCGAGCGAGGGCTCGATGCGCGAGATTCGTCCTTTGTAGATGTTGGCTTTCTTCTGTTCCTTGGAAGGAATTTCGATGGAAAGGTCGTACAGCTTCTGGCCGTCAACCAGCGCTACGCGCAACTCCTCTTGCTGAGTTGCATTGATGAGCATTCTCTTCATTTGAATTGGACCCTAATGACTGGGCCAACCCGGTTCGAACGCGGATATCCGTTATGGACGCAAACGCCTGCGGCCGCGCGACGCGGACGGACTTTGCGTGAAGCCAAAGATTGTTGTGGGGCGCGTGAGTAATCACGTTATTCGTATCCGCCCCCGCATGGGACGGAGCGCCAAAACCCTTTGGGCTCCTTCACCGACGCCGCGCACGGTGCGTCTTTTGGACGGGCAACGGCTGCGCGTGAATCGAGAGGGCCTTCGAACGATGGCCTCGTCACCGAGGACCAACTAACATGCGGCGCGCGTTCGAATCGTCGTCTTGTATGTATAAGACGCTTGCAAACGGCTTTGCCGCGGCATTGCGTCGTCACTCACAGACTGGGGACGACGACGGCGCATCATAGCCCGAGACCTTAGTGAAAACAAGACGTTACGAATCCACTCGCGGGCGTGCTCGGCGCGCTCCATCCAGGCCAAGCGCCGCAGCGCCCCAGCGGCGGCCGGAACCGCTTCCCGAGGTACGCGCTGAAGTTCGGCCCGAGCCCCCTCCGCAGGTGCGACAAGTCGCAGTCGGTGAGCGTGGAGACGGGCAGCGGCTCGACAATTTTCTCGCAAAGATCCTCAACGACGTTCCGCGCAGTCACCTGTTTCGCGTGATCCGCAAAGGCGAAGTGCGCGTGAACGGCAAGCGCGCCAAGCCCGAAACCCGCCTGCAGGCAAGCGATGTCGTCCGTATACCGCCGGTGCGCGTGGGCGAAGCCGCGCCGCCTCGGCGCGCTCCGCCTTCCATGGTGCAGGATCTGACGCAGTCGATCGTGCATGAAGATCCGCGCCTGCTCGTCATCGACAAGCCCGCGGGCATCGCCGTGCACGGCGGCAGCGGCGTGAGCTTCGGCGTCATCGAGGCGCTGCGGGCGGCGCGTCCCGACGAGACCCTCGAGCTCGTGCATCGCATCGACCGCGACACCAGCGGGTTGCTGCTCATCGCGCGCAAGCCGGCCGCGTTGCGCGCGCTGCACGCGCTCATGCGCGAAGGGCGCGTCGAGAAGCGCTACCTCGCGCTGGTGAAAGGCAAGTGGGAGCTCGGACACAAACGCATCGACGTGCCGCTGCGCACGGACATCCGCGTGGGCGGCGAGCGCACGGTGAAGGCGCACGAGTCCGGCAAGGCGGCCGTGAGCGTGTTCAAGCCCGTGCAGTTTTTCGGTAAACGCGTGACGCTCGTGGAAGTGGCGCTCGAGACCGGGCGTACGCACCAGATCCGCGTGCACGCAGCGCACGCCGGCTATCCGCTGGCCGGGGACGAGAAATACGGCGACGAAGAGTTCAACGAGAAGATGAAGCTCGCGGGTCTCGGGCGCATGTTTCTGCACGCCCACCAGGTGAGCTTCGCGTGGCCCGACACGGGCGTGGAGTTCTCGGCAAGCGCGCCGCTGCCGGCAGACCTGGCGTCGGTGGTCGACTATCTTCAGGCGTCCCATCATGCGTGACGCCGCCGAAGTGGCGGTACGGGAGTTGTTAGGGCGCCTTGTATCCGGCGGTGCGCAGCGCGCCCGACAGCCAGATGAGAGGCAATCCGACGATCGCCGTGGGATCCTCGCTGTCGATGCGTTCGAACAGCGTGATGCCGAGCGCCTCGGCCTTGAAGCCACCGGCGCAGTCGAACGGCTTCTCGCGCTCGATGTAGCGATCGATTTCCGCGTCCGACAGGGGCCGCAGTTTCACCGCCGTCGTGTCGACGTGCGATACGCGCAGACCGGTCTCGACGCAGCGCACCGTGCAGGCCGTATAGAACTCGGCGGTCGATGCCGACAGCAACTTGAGTTGCTCGCGGCAGTTCACCGCGTTGCCCGGCTTGTCCAGCATGGTGGTGTTGACGGCCGGAACCTGATCGCCACCGATCACCACCGCCGCTGGAAATTGCACGGCCAGCACTTCGGCCTTCGCGTCGGCCAGGCGCAGCGCGCGTGCACGGGGGGATTCGCCCACCCGCGCGCTTTCGTCGACGGCGGGGTTGCGCGCGCTGTATTCGATTCCAAGCCTGTTGAGCAGCTGGGCGCGGTAGCGCGAAGTAGAGGCGAGGATGAGAGCGCGTGTGACAGGCTGCGGTTTTTCGGTGGACATAGGAATCAATTGCGTAAAAACAAAGGCTTAGAGTTAATTTTATTTTGACTTGGGGGGAGGCCGCACCTATCATACGCGCCCCATGTCACTGGGCTGGTCCCGACGCGCTCCCGTAGATACTTTGGTAGGCACCGAAACGGCGATCGATTTTTCGATCCCGCTCGCGGAACTGCCCAGGGTGTCGCACGAGTTGGCCGCGACGGATGGTGAAGCGTCCGGGAAGGTGCGCTTCTCCCGCCACATGGGACATGCGGTTGCCGATCTCGATGTGAGCGCGCAGCCGGAAGTAGTTTGCCAACGCTGCATGCTGCCGATGCGTTGGCCGATGCACGTGAAGTCGCGCATCGCGCTGGTCAGCGACTACGACGCCGCGGACCGCGTGCCCGATAGTCTGGAGGTTTTTCTGGTCGAGGCCGACAGCGTGAGCGTGCGCGACCTAGTGGATGAAGAGATCATGCTGGCGCTGCCGCAGGTGCCGCGCCACGCCGAAGATAGCAAGTGTGCCGAGCAGCCGATGCGGTTGCCCGGCCAGGCGGACGAGCCGGAAGGGGCCGCCGAGTCGCAGGTTCAAAAACCGTTTGCACAGTTGGGCGAGCTGTTGAAACGCAAGTAGTCGTCGCCGAAAGAGGATTGGTTCCATGGCCGTTCAGAAAAGTCGCAAAACGCCGTCGAAGCGCGGTATGCATCGTTCACACGACGCTCTCACGAAGCCCGCGCTGTCGGTCGACCCGCAATCCGGGGAGACCCACCTGCGTCACCGCATCACTCCGGACGGTTTCTATCGCGGCAAGCGCGTCATCGAAAAGCCGGCCGAAGTCGAGACCGAAGAATAGTTTCCGTCCGCGACTGCCGTCGCGGTCCCACACGGAACTAACAACACCTGCGGCGCATGGCGTCGATTGCCGTCGACGTGATGAGTGGCGACTCGGGCGCGCCGGAATGCATTCCGGGTGCGCTTCGGGCTCTCGCCGCCGATCCCACGCTCGAACTCGTTCTGGTCGGTGACCCGAACGTAATCCAGCCCGTGCTCGCGCAGGCGCCCACCGATGTGCGCGCGCGTGCGGCGGTCCACGCCGCCGCTACCGTCGTCGGCATGTCCGAGCATCCGCGCGAGGCCATCCGGCGCCGCAAGGACTCCTCCATGCGCCTCGCCATCGATCTCGTGAAGGATGGTCGCGCCCAGGCCATGGTCAGCGCCGGCAACACAGGCGCACTCACCGCCATGGCGCACTTTGTGCTCAAGACTGTCGGCCCCGTCGAGCGTGCACCCATCATGTCGGCGGTTCCGGCGCGCAACGGCGGCCACACTCACATGCTCGACCTGGGCGCGAACTCCAAAGCTTCCGCGCTGCAGCTCGCACAATTCGCCACCATGGGTTCGATCGTCGCGCGCGACGTGTTCGGCATCGCCTCGCCGCGCGTGGGGCTGCTCAATATCGGCGAGGAAGACTCCAAGGGTCACGAGCTGGTGCGGGACGCGCATGAGCTCATTCGCGCCAGCGGCGTGAATTACTGCGGCTTCGTCGAGGGGCACGACATCTTCGAGGAGACGGTGGACGTCGTGGTCACCGACGGTTTCACGGGCAACGTCGCGCTCAAGACCATGGAAGGTCTCGCCAAGCTCATCGTGGAGCAGCTGCGCACGGAATTCTCGCGAAATGCGGTGAGCAAGCTCTCCGGGTTGCTAGCCCGGCCGGTACTCCGGCGCGTTGGTGACATTCTCGACCCGCGCCGGTACAACGGCGCCTGCATGGTGGGACTCACCGCTGTCGTGGTAAAAAGCCACGGCAGCGCGGACCGTGTCGCGTTCGCACAGGCCGTAGCGACGGCCGCCACCGCGATGCGTCGCGGGTTGCCGGCGGCCATTGCCAATGCACTGGCGAACGCTCCGGCGCCGGCCGGCGACGGGACGTAACTCACTCGACAAGGGCATCATGTACTCACGCATTGCCGGCACGGGTTCCTATCTGCCGGAGAAGATCGTCTCGAATTTCGATCTCGAGAAGACGATGGACACCACCGACGAGTGGATCCGCTCGCGTACCGGCATCGAGCGACGTCACATCGCAGCCGAGGGTCAAACTACCGTCGACATCGCCGAGATCGCCGCGCGGCGCGCCATCGAGGCGGCCGGCGTCACGCCGGCGGAAATTGACTTCATCGTCTTCGGTACCACCACCCCCGACCTCGTGTTCCCGAACTGCGGCACGCTGCTGCAGGCGCGGCTCGGAGCGCGTGGTTGCCCGGCGTTTTCGGTCGAGACCGCCTGCAGTGGCTTCATCTATGCGCTGTCCATCGCCGATAAATTCGTCAAGGCGGGCGAAGCGAAGTGCGCGCTCGTGGTGGGCGCGGAGACGCTGTCACGCATCACGAACTGGTCCGATCGCAACACCGCCGTGCTGTTCGGCGACGGCGCCGGCGCCGTAGTGCTCAAGGCTTCTTCGGAGCCCGGAGTGATGAGCACGCATCTGCATTCCGACGGCGCCTATAAGGATTTGCTGTACGTCGAGAGCGGCGTATCGAAGGGCTTCAAAGTCGACCCCGCGACCAACAAGGTGGATATCGGCATCAAGATGGCGGGCAGTGAAGTCTTCAAGGTCGCCGTCACCAAGCTCGGCGGCGCGGTCGATGAGGCGCTCGCGGCGAACGGCCTCGAGAAGTCGGCGGTCAACTGGCTCATTCCGCACCAGGCCAATATCCGCATCATCAATGCGATGGCGAAGCGGCTCGATCTGCCCATGGAGCGCGTGATCGTCACCGTGCAGGACCACGGCAACACTTCGACCGCGTCCGTGCCGCTGGCGCTGGACGTGGGCGTGCGTGACGGCCGCGTGAAGCGCGGCGACCTGCTGCTGCTCGAGGCGTTTGGAGGTGGCTTCACCTGGGGCTCCGCGCTGGTCAGGTTCTGAACTTCATGGTGCCGGGTGAGGAAAAGTGCGGAGAGGACTCCCCACTTTTCCTCACCCGGCACCGAGACGGCCGCGCGCAGGAAACAGCGCGCGGCGGCCCCCATCTCCCCGGCGTGAATTAGTTAGTTGTCGCGAGTGGCGTGCCGCCGGCCTGCAGCGTCGTGAGCGAGCGGGCGGGCAGGGTGAGCGCCGTGCCGGTCGCGTAGTCGCCGACGCCCGCGGCGTTCTCGCCGGCCGACGTACGGACGATCGCGAACGTGGCGGGCAGGCCCGCGCCGCCGACGGTGACGGTCTGCGCGCTGGTCGAGGTGTTCGCGAGCACGACGGTGTGCGTGCCCTGTGTCGGATGCTCGTACGCGGAGACGAACACGCTGGCGTTGATGCTGGTCGCGCCGACCCGCACCGCGCCCGGCCGGACGTATCGATAGAACTGCTTCGAGGCGAAGTACTTCTTGCCCTTCACCAGGCCGTTCATGAGCGCGAACTCGCCGATGCCCGCGGTGGAGCCGGGGTTCTCGCTGCCCTGCCACCATACCCAACCGGCGGCATTGCCGTTGTTCAGCGCAGACATGATGTCGAGGCCCAGCGCGAACGCGCCGGGCTGGTTAGTGGAGCCGAGCCAGGCGTCGAGGTAGCCCGAGGTCTCGGTCATCCATTGCTTCTTGTTCATCGGGTCGGCGAAGTGCTGCTTGTGGCTCTGCCAAAAATGGCCGAGCACGCTGCCGGAGGTCGGCGCGACGCCGTTGCTGTAGCCGTGCACCGCGAGGATGTCGACATTGGCGCGCGCCTGCGCGGAGTCGAGGATCTGCTTGTGATAGAACCACGGCCAGTTGTTGTCCGCCGCTTCCATCTCGAGCATGCCCTCGCTGCCGAACACCTTCACGGTGGGGTAGTTAGCCTTGAGGATCGACATGGCGCCGATCAGCATCTGGGGATACCACTCCTGCTTGTACCAGCAGCTGTTGAACCCCTGCACGAAGAAGGGCTCGTTCTGCGGGCTGACCGCGTAGGGCTCGATGCCCTCGGCGCGGTACTGGTCGATGCCCGTGCCCATCCACGCGGCGAACTCCGCGTACTTCGTGGGATCGAGCGCGCCGCCCTGCTTGGTGCCGAGCGGATGCGGCACGCCGATCTCGCGTGTGTTGTTCGTCACGCGCACCTTCATCGAAGATGGCGGGCTCCACACCGTAAAGATGTACTTGAGGTTGACGCCGTACTGGTCGGCCTTGCGCTTCAGACCGCGGACCACCGGCAGTTGCTTGGTCCAGTTTGCATCCTGCTGGTTCAGGTTGTCCGAGGGTGGAAAGTGTTCGTTGCGCCAGATGGTGATGCCGAGGTCGCCGATGACCTGGTCGCCCCACGCATCGCTCCACAGCGACGATGCGCCCGCCCACCAGTTGTTCTGCGCGCCGAAGAAGCCGAAGCCGTCGATGGTCTGGTTGCGCGCGCTCTTGTTGACGGTGACATCGAAGTTGGTGGATAGGCCGGTCGTCGTCACATTGAGCGCCGCGCTCTGCGCGGACCAGTTCCCCGCCGCGTCGCGCGCGCGGACGCGCATCGCGTACGTCGTCGCGACGGCGAGGCCGGTCACGTTGAACGAGGTGCCGGTTGTGGTGCCGAGCGACGAGCCGTTGCGGAACACTTCATATCCGGTGACCGCGACGTTGTCGGTCGACGCGGACCAATTCAACGTGAAGGTGGTCTGTGCAATGGACGCGGCGCTCAGCCCGGTCGGCACACCGGGCGCCTGCGCGTCGGGCAGCGTCGCGCAGAAGTCGTCGAGGAACAGGTTGCCCGTCGCGCCGCTCTTCCACGTCCAGATGCGCACATTGACCGCACCCGCAGGCACTGTTTGCGTGACCGTGCGCTGCGCCCACGCCGTCGACGTGACCTGCGTGTTGATCTCTGCGACTTCCGATCCGGAGGCGTTGAGGAAATCGACTCCGACGCCTGCCCACGACGGTGCGCCGGAAACTTTCGCCCAATATGTGAACGTCAGCGATTGACCGGCCGTCACCGCGAACGAGCCGGTGCGATTGACGCCGCCCTGCGCAGTGCCGATGCGCGCGGCCTTGGTGCCTGAATGCACGTCGCCGACGATCGCGACCGCGCCCGAAGCGCTTCAGCCCGACAAATCGCTCTCGAAGCCCGGATTGCTGCCGAGCGCGCACGACTGCGCGAATGCGGAGGAGGAAGCGGCGCCAAAAAAGCAGATGAGCGCCAAAGAAATCCATTTCCTGGTATCCATACACACCTCGCTGTGGCAGCGTCCTGCTGCGTGCGGCGAGAATACTCGAAGACTTCCGTTCCCGAAAGCAGGGCCCCGCGGCCGCCGCTGGGGCCACGCGTCATACAGGGGGGCGCGCCGGATGCGCGCCGCACTCTTGCGTGCCGGCGCCTCGTCTAACTAAACCATCTGCGCGCGCATCAGCGGCGGGCAGCCTTCGTCATCTCCCGCTCGAGGTCGTCGAGCAGCGATTGCACGTCGCTGTCGCTCGACTCGAAGTCGTCTTCCATGATGATCGCGCCGTCTTCGTCGACGTCGACTTTCGTGATGCCCGGGTTCGCCTTCTCGAGTTCCTCGAGCAGGTTCTGCGCCTTCATGTGCTCCTGCAGCAACTTGCGGCTCTGCGCCACCAGTTTCTTCTGTTGCAGGCCTTGCAGGATCGTGAGCTGCAGCTCCTTCGGATGGCACGGCTTGAGCAGGAACCGAAACACTTCGCCCTCATTGATGGCACGCACGGCCGCCTCCAGATCGGCCTGGCCCGAGAGGATCATGCGAATCGTGTTCGGCCACTTCTTGCGCACTTCGGAGAGGAACTGCGACCCCGTCATGCCGGGCATGCGCTCGTCCGATACCACCACGTCGATGTCGTTGCCGGCGAGGATCATGAGACCCTGCTGCGCGGAGTCCGCGGTGTAGATATCGAACTGGCTGCGATCGAGGCTGCGTACGAGCGCCGAAGTGAGGTTGGGCTCGTCGTCGACGAGAAGTAGTTTGCTCTTTTCCATATTGGTACCTTTAGTCGTGCACCATGACCGAGACCTTGATGGGCTCGGCGACCCCGACGCCGCCAGCGATGGTGCGCAAGCGCCCCAGCAACGAACCTGTGATTTCAGCGCCCTTCGGCACGAGTCGAATGCCTTTCGTCGAGACGACGTCGCTTTCGAGGATCATGCCGACCGCGAGATTGTTCACGCCGACCGCGCGGGACTCGCGCCGGCTGGTGGCGGCGGCGGGGGTCCCGACCATGGCCTCGATGGCGTCCGGGGGCAGATGCGGTGCTTCTTTTTGAATCTGCTGGCCCGCCGCGCGCTGGGCCCGTCCCTGATTCACGAGTTGATCCATGCGCACGGCTGCCCAGAGGATGGCCGACCCCATCTGCTGCGCATTCGCCGCGCTCAGGTCCTTAGGCGGCGTGCGCACCTGTCCCGCCACCATCGCGGCGACATCCTCGAGCCGCGGGATCTGTCCGAGTAGTTTGCCCGCGACTTCCGGATGTGACGCGTAGAGACCGCGCTCCTCGTCGGTCAGCGGCTGGCCGCTATACACCTTCGACAGCGTGTCGGCCGGCAGCGTGATGCAGCCGAGCTGGGAGAGCATGGCCGCGAGCTGATACTTCCAGCCTTGCGGCAGCTTGAGCGCGGTGGTGGCGGCCGCGGCGTACTTCTCGATCTGCGTGGCGCGTTGCTGCGCGGCCGGATTGATGAGGCCGAGCACTTCGACGAGCACGCGCACGGTGGCGTTCAAGGTGTTCTCGAGCAGGTGCTTCTCGGCGTGGACGAGGCGGTACTGCTCGATGCCGCTGTTGATCACTTCGAGCAGCGTCTCCGGGCTGCACGGTTTCATGAGGAAGCGGAAGATGTGCCCTTCGTTCACTGCGGCCAGCGTCGAGTCGAGGTCCGCCTGGCCGGACAGCACCATGCGCACCGTCTGAGGCGAGATCTCGTTTACTTTCGCAAGGAAGCGCGCACCGTTCATCTCGGGCATGCGCATGTCCGACACGACCACAGCGAACGGTCCCTTTGACGCGATGAGCGCGAGACCCGCGGCGGCGCCGTTTGCGGTCTCGATGTCGAGCCGATTGCGCAACTGACGGCGGATGCCGTCGAGCACCAGGGGCTCGTCGTCGACGAACAGCACCCGCTCAGTCATGTTTTATTTCCTTGGTGGCGGCCGCGAATGCCTCGCGCCATTCGTTCCAGCGATCTACGCGTCCATGCGCTTCCAGGTACGGGATGTTGAGGCGCAGATCCGGCGCGCGCGGATCGGGAGCGTCGGGGCAGCGTGCGAGGCGGTCGGCTACGTGGATGATGCCCGGCAGCCCGAAGGCCTTGTTCGGCGCTTGCGACGGGTCCTCGTGGAAGGCGATCGCCTCCGCGATGGTGTTCGGCAGGCCCCAGAGGCCCACTAGATAGGCGCCGACGTCGTTGTGCGCGGCGCGCAGCTCACGCATCTCGATCTCGTACAGCTCGCCGGGTTTATCGGTGCCCTGGCGCAGTACGTTCGCGTACTGCTCGGGCAGCCCCATCGCCAGCACGAGTTTGCCGATGTCGTGCAGCATGCCGGCGAGGAACGCCGCGGCGATCTGGTCGCGGTCCAGCTGCTCGGCGATCGCGATGCGGTGCGCGGCCGACGCCGTGGTCATGCTGTGCAGCCAGAGCGCGTCCATGCTGAATCCCGGCACTTTAGGTGGCTCGCAGTCGGAGAAGATGCCTTGGCCGAGCACCAGCGCCATGATGCGGTCGAGACCGAGCAGGGCGCCCGCGCGCGTCACGTCGGCCACCGGCTTCTGCAGACCGAAGTAGGCCGAGTTCACGAGCTTGAGCAGGCGCGCCGTCATCGACGGATCCTTCGCGATGATCTTCGACACGTCCTCGATGCTGGAATTCGGCTGGCGCAGCGCCGCGACCAACTGCTGATAGATGGCGGGCAGCGTCGGCAATTTGTTGATGCGCGCAACCAGCGTCTTGACGGATTCGCTGCCGGCGAGGTCGCGCAGCGCGAAGGCGCGCGAAATCGTGCCCTGCAGGATTTCCGCGTCGCAGGGCTTGGAAAGGAATTGATGCGAGACGCCGAGCGCCTTCATCACGGATTCCGTTTCCGCCTGGCCGGACAGGATCAGACGGATGGTGTCGGGATACTCCCTTTGTACAACCTCCAGGAGTTCGGCGCCGTTCATGCCGGGCATGCGCATGTCGGTGACGACTACTTCGCAGGGCTCGGACTTCAGCGCCTCGAGAGCCGCCTGCGCGCTGCCGACGAACTTCATGCTCCACTCGTTGCGCTTGGGCCTGAGCATGCGCTTCAAACCCTCGAGCACCCGTGGTTCATCATCGACAAAGATGACTCGAATCGCATTCACGCAGCGGCCCCCGTGGCCGCTTCGGCTTCGGGCTTTGAGCCGCCGATGGGCAGTCGGATGATGAACGTCGTGCCCGCGCCGGGCGAGCTCTGCACTTTGATGGTGCCCCCGTGCTTATCGACAATGACGTTATGGGCTATCGCGAGACCCTGGCCCGTTCCCTTGCCGACTTCTTTCGTGGTGAAGAAGGGGTCGAAGATGCGCGACTGGATGTGCGGGGGCATGCCACAGCCGCTATCGCTGATCTCGACCACCGCGTGCTCGCCATCCGGACGCGTACGCACGCGGATCTTGCCCTTGCCCTTGCCGCCGTCGCCGACCACGTCGGAGATTGCGTGCGCGGCGTTCACGATGATGTTCAGCACGACTTGGTTGAATTCCGCCGGCGAGCAGTGGACCGACGGCAGGTTGATGTCGAGATCCATTTCTATCTCCGCCACGTACTTCCATTCGTTGCTGGCCACGGTGACCGTGCTCTGAATGGCGCGGTTGAGATCGGTCGCGGTCTTCTCGCGTGCCGGGTGCGAGAACTCCTTCATCGCGCGCACGATCTTCGCGACGCGGTCGACGCCCTCGAGCGACTGATTGAGTGCGCGCGGAATCTCCTCCTTGAGGTATTCGAAGTCGGCGGCCTCGAGTACTTTGCTCGCCGGGTCGCCGCCCGTGTCGACCAGCTGTTCGAGCAGCGTGCTGAACTCGCCGAACGATTCCTTGAGGAAGCGCAGGTTGTCGCCAACGTACTGCGTCGGAGTGTTGATCTCGTGCGCGATGCCGGCGGCGAGCTGGCCGATGGCCTCGAGCTTCTGCGCCTGGCGCAGGTTGTCCTCGAGACGGTCGCGCTCCTCGAGCGTCTGCTTGAGCATCGAAATGTCGGTGACGCACCCTTCCCAGCCCTCGAGCGCCCGCGAGGTGGCGTAGAGCGGCGCGGCATTGACGAGCACGTGCAGATGAGTTCCCCTGCAATCGCGGATCATCGTTTCCCAACCCTCGACCATGCGCTGGCGCGACATGAGGTCGAGGAAGTGCGAGCGTTTACCCGGCTCGTGCAGCAGATCGAGGAAGTTGATGCTGTCGAGCGGGTTGCCGCTCGATCCGATGAGTTTCACGAACGCGGCGTTCGCAGTCTTGAGCACGCCGTCGTGATTGGCGGTGAACAGCGCGACCGGCACGTTGTTGAAGAGATCCTGGTAGCGGCGCGTGGCGCGCACCAGGTCGCGGTGGAAGTTGTTGCGCTCCACTGAATACGAAACGATTCGCGAGAGCATGCCGGCGTTCACGCGGCGTTTCTCGAGATAGTCCTGCGCGCCTTCGCGAACCGCGAGCAGACCCTGCTTGTAGTCGTCGGACCCCGTGAGAACAATAATAGGCGTGAGGTCGGCGACCGCCTTCAGCGCGCGCAGCGCCTGCAGCCCGGTCGCGTCGGGCAGTCCCAGATCGAGCAGCACCAGATCGTATTCGACCGTCTGCAGACGTTGTGCGGCATCCGCGGCGGTCTGCACCCAGTCGCTCGATACGTCGTTGAGCCCGGCGTCCCTGAGATGACGCTCCACCACGCGCGCATCGGCGGGGTTGTCCTCGACTAACAACAACCGGATGCTTTTCAGTTGTTCGACTTCATTGGTGCTCATCGGCGCACTTTCTGCCTTCGGGTTTCGGGACGAATATCCACCGATGTGGCGCGCGCATCCCGGCACTGCGCCACACGTTTCATATCGGCTTCTACAGTTGATTCCTTAAGGAATGGCGGCTATTTGCCGCGTCTGGCGACCCCCATCACATATCGGCCGTGGGAACTGGGCCTAAACCCTACGGGGTGAGGTTTTGCGCGCGCGTTCACACTGTTTTATCGCGCGCCTATCCAGACTCCGCATGCCTGGCCGATTTCGTATCGCAACGCGCACATGAGCAATCTCGTCGAAAAAATCCTGATGCAGTCGGTGCCCGCGGGGGCCGCGAGCGAGACATTGTTCGAGCTTGGGCCGGTGGCGTCATTCGTATTCGCCGCAAATGGGACGATTGTCGCGGCCAACGCGGCCGCGCACCGGGTGTTGCACTGCGCGCCCGGCGCGCTCGTCGGCCAATCGGCGGCGCTGATCTTCCCGGAATTGTGGCGCGGCTCCGCGCGCGCGTCGGTGGACGTCACGGATTCGGATCCGCCACGGCGCATCGCGGCGCGGCGACCCGACGGCTCCGCCGTGCGCGGTCTGCTCCGCATGGTGCAGGCGGGCTCCGCGGATCAGCCGCGCTTCCTCGCCACCCTCGAAGACCTCACCGACTTCGACGCCGAGCTCGCGGCCAGCGCCGCCGAAGTCGTGACAGCCAACAAGGAATTCCAGACATTCATCGACGTAGCCGCGCACGATCTGCGCGCACCGCTGCGCATCCTCACGGGTTTCACCGAAGCGCTCGAGGACGAGTGCGCCACGATGCTCAACGATGAGGGCCGCACCTTCCTCAAGGAAATCCTCGGCGCGGGCACGCGCATGGAGGGTCTGATCGACGGCATGCTCTCGCTGGCCCGTTCCGGACGCGCGGACATGGCCTGCGAGAGTCTAGATCTCACGACACTGGTCGAACTCGTGTTCTACGAACTGCGGCACTCGGACACGCGCGAAGTCGATGCGCAGGTGGATCCGGAACTCAAGACCTGGGGTGACGTGCGCCTCATGATGACCGTGTTGCGCGCCCTCATCGGCAATGCGTGGAAGTTCACTGCGCGGACGACGCAGGGCTGCATCCGTTTCCACGCTGAGCTGCGCGACGGCGAAACCTGGTTCTGCGTGACCGACAATGGCGCGGGCTTCGACATGTCGCACGCGGGCCGGTTGTTCAAGCCGTTCACGCGGCTGCATCGCCAGGACGAGTTTCCGGGCCACGGACTCGGACTCGCGACCGTGCATTGCATCGTGCGCCGGCACGGCGGCAAAGTGGAAGCGGAAGCCACGCCAGGGCAGGGAGCGCGCGTGCGTTTCTGGTTTCCCCCGATGCCGGAGTGAGAGTCGCACCCGACTGAGACTTGGCGCACGTCGCCGCGCCACGGCAGCAGCGCTGCACCGCACCGCAATGCCGCTCCATACCGGCGCGTTCCGGCCGGATGTGATTTGTTAGACGTGGCGCACATTTCATTCGGCGATTCGTTGATCCAGGCGCAAAGTCCTAGGGCTTCCCATTTGCCAGAATCGCCGCCATGACACGGAAAACCGCAGGATGGCTCGGGGCGCTGGCCGCTTTTTCCACCAACGCATTCGCGCAGTCGGTGGGTGACGATGGCGCGCCCACCGCGCCGTTCCTCGTCGACGCCGACAAGATCTCCACCGGCGACACGGCGTGGATGCTCACGTCGACCGCGCTCGTGCTGCTGATGACGCTGCCGGGGCTCGCGCTGTTCTACGGCGGCATGGTGCGCAAGAAGAACCTGTTGTCGACGATGGCGCAGAGCTTCGCGATCGCCTGCCTCGTGACCGTGCTGTGGGTGCTGATCGGCTACAGCCTCGCGTTCACTGCGGATTCCCCGTGGCTCGGCGGCCTGTCGCGCTTTGCGCTCGAAGGGCTGTTCTACGCCAAGGGTGGACAGGTTTCGGTGTCGCACATGGCGCCGACGATCCCCGAGTCCGTCTACATGATGTTCCAGCTGATGTTCGCCATCATCACGCCGGCGCTCATCACCGGCGCGTTCGCCGAGCGCATCAAATTTTCCTCGATGCTCGTGTTCATGGCGCTTTGGTCGCTGTGTGTGTACGTGCCCATGGCGCACTGGGTGTGGTCGCCGGATGGCTGGCTGCACGCGCTCGGCGTGCTCGATTTCGCCGGCGGTACGGTCGTGCACATCAACGCGGGCGTCACCGGTCTCGCGTGCGTCATCATGCTCGGCGAGCGCAAGGGTTACGGCACCGATCCCATCTTTCCGCACAACCTGGCGCTCACCATCACCGGCGCCGCGTTGCTGTGGGTGGGCTGGTTTGGGTTCAACGCCGGGTCCGCGCTGTCGGCCGACGGTCTCGCTGGTCTCGCGTTCGCGAATACGCACTGCGCCGCGGCCACCGCGGCGCTCACCTGGATGGCCATCGAATGGTCCGCGCGCGGCAAGGCCAGCGTGCTCGGCATCGCGTCAGGCGCGGTCGCGGGTCTCGTCGCGGTCACACCCGCCGCCGGCTACGTCGGCGTCGGTGCGGCGCTGGTCATCGGCGTGGCCGCGAGTCTCACGTGCTTCGGGGCGGTGGTGGGGCTCAAGTCCTGGTTCGGTTACGACGATTCGCTGGATGCATTCGGTATCCACGCGGTCGGTGGTGTCGTGGGGGCGGTGCTCACGGGCGTGTTCGCGTCGGCTGCGATCGGCGGCGTCGAAGGCAGCATCACCGCGCAGCTCATCGGCATCGGCGCCTGCGCCGCGTATGCGCTGGTAGTCAGTCTCATCCTGCTGATGCTCATCTCGGTCACGATCGGATTGCGCGTCAGTGAAGAAGCCGAGGCGGCGGGCCTCGATGTCAGTACTCATGGAGAGAGTGTGGAGTGATTCCATGAGTGTCCTCACCAGTACCGGCGAACGACTGCGTCATGCCACGCAACTGTGGCACGCGTTTCTCGCGGTCACGGGTCAGCGCTTCGAGCTGGCGCAGTTCCTGAAGGACGCGGCGCTCGAGAAACAGATCGTCGACGGAGCGCTTGCCAGCGGCGACGCGAAGCTCGCAGGGCTCGCGCAGGACTGGCTGTGCGGTACGGGGCAGCCCGTGCCCGCGATGGCGATCGCGCGCGCGGCCGGGGCGCCAAAAGCGGCGGCTACTGCAGCCGAAGAGCCGGCAAAGCCGGGGCGCTATCTACACGGCGTCCGCTGATCGCGCAGCCACGGACTGTCGACGCTCCAGAAAATCACGTCGACTCCGAGATAGTCGCGCGCGAACCCGACGAATTCGTCGCGCGTGAATGGACGTTGCGTCTTCGGGTTCGTGTACGTGAGCGTTGGTTCCTGCACCGCCATCGCGACCAGCGAGAGCTTTCCCCGGTAGAGATGGAAGAACGGATAGGAGTTCTTCATCTGCGCCGGCTTGTCCGGCACGATGTCGGGGCCGTCGAGGCCGATGCGATTCTGGTGCGCGAACGCGAACCCCCGTGGCATGTACTTGCGCTCGTCGTTCCACTCACACGGCCAGAAGTTCATGTATTGAACGACGTGCGACTTCGCGAACGCACGGCGCGCGAACGCGGCGTTCTCGAGCTCGGCTGCGAAGTACGCGTCGCAATCGAAGCCCGTGCGATCGGCATCGCGGTCGATGTCCGCGGCGGTTTCGGGCAGGTTGATGCCGTAGAGGCGGCCGTCGAAGCGCCTCGCCAGTACGCCGAGCAGCTTCTGGAATCGCGCGCGTACGGCGGCATTCCACTGCATCGCTACCCAGCCCGAGCCCTCCGGCTCGTTACTCTTCGGGGTGGTCGCGTTGCGGCGCGAGTCCGCCGCCGAATTCCGGTTCCTCGAGCAGGTAGCGCGGCACGTTTCGGTGCTCGCGCTCGAAGAAACGATCCTGGACCTGCGCGAACAACTTCTTGCCGCGACGATCGAGGAACGCCAGATCGCTTTCGATGCGGGAGAGATCGTAGACCCCGCGCGCGGTCTCGAGCGATTTCCAGCTGTATACGATTTGCACGCCCTCGATGTCGGGACGCTCGATGAGCGCGGAGATACGCTGCAGATCGCGTGAGTCGGCGAACAGGAAGTGGACGGGCGCGGCCGAGCCGGCGTGCGCCGAAGCGGCGCAGAGCAGGGCAAGCAGCAATGCGAGTCGGGACATCAGGGTCGTGGTGCAGATATTCGGGATTAAAAAAAACGCCGCGCAGGTGCGCGGCGTTTTTTCGTTCGAGCTGAGCTCTTACTTCGAGATCGAGCGACGGAACATCCGGTCGATCTTCTCGTTGGTCGCATCGCAGCACGACTGCGAGGCTTGCGCGGCGGCCAGCGCCTGATTGGCGGCACTCTGAGCACCGCTGGCGGTCGACGACGCCGACTGTGCGGCGGCATTGGCAGCGTCAGCCGAGCTCTTGGCGGCGGCGAGATCGGCCTGCAGGCGGCTCACCTGCTGTTTGAGGTTATCGACGTCGGCTTGCAGAGGCTTGAGGTCCTGGCAGCCGGCCAACATGGTGAAC
>JAYTOI010000204.1:0-3206 GCA_043747875.1 Pseudomonadota bacterium
CCGTCGCCAACTGGCCCTGTGATGTCGTGAGGTTGCGCTGAGCGGTCAGCGACGACACGTTGGTATTGATGACTTGAGGCATTGAAACGACTCCTGAAAAAGTTGGCCGGTGTGCTAAGTGCTGGCCGGCGGGTTGCTCAGGGCCTGTATCGGATGGGGCATGGCGAACTTAAGAACGTGCGTAGGACCGTGCGGAAACTGTGAGGCGGATCAAGGATTTCTTTTTCGGGCCTAAAGTAGCCACATCGCGGGCTTTAGAGGTTTTCCGAAAGAAACGCTTATAGATAGTCGAACAGCGAGAGCTGCGCGATCTTCGTATACGCCGCCTGCGCGGCCTGCAGCCCCGCGTACTCCTGATTGAGCTTGCTGATGGCCTCGGCGTAGTCCACGTCGCGCAGATCCGAGAGCAGCTGCTGCAGATCGATGGCCTCGACCTCGCGCGCCGTGGCGGCGTGATCGATGGCCGAGAGCCGCGTACCCACCTCCGCACGCACCGCCAGCACACGCGAGAGACCCTGGTCGAGATCCGCGATGCTGGTGCCGATGCCGTGCTGGAAAACGGCCTTGTCGCTCGGCAGGCCATTTCCAGGCGAGAGCGTGTCGATGAGCTGATCGAGCACCGTGAACAGGTCGGTGTCGCCCGCGGGCTGCACGCCGAAGCTGTCGCCGGTCGCCGGCGTACCGGTCACGGTCACCCGCACGCCGAGAAAACTGATGGTCTGGCCCGAGGTAAAACCCGTGCCCGTGGCGACTTGCGTCGGCGTCGGCAGCGTGTCGTCCTCGATCACCCAGTCGGTGGGGCTCGTGAAGCGCAGCGTGTAATTGTCGCGCACCCATGCGCTCGGATCGACGACGGTGCCCACGTCCGTGGTCGCGGTGCCGGTGTTGGCCGCGTTCACGGAGGTGCGAAACGTGCCATTCGCCTGCGTGATGTTCATGAACACTTCGGTACCCGTGTGACCGTCGGCGATGGCCTGGCTGCCGCTGACGCGGATCACGCGGGTAGTTTGATCGCCGAGATAGTTGACGCCCGTCGCACCCTGCGCGAACGGCTTGGTGGCGGTCGACGTGCCCGAAAACAGGTACTCCCCATTGCCATCGTCGCGGTTGCTGATGTCCACGAGCTCGCCGCGCAGCTGGCGCAATTCGGTCACCAGCAGGTCGCGCTCGCTCTGCCCCAGCGTGGAATTCGCGCCCTGCAGCGCGAGATCGCGCGCCCTCTGCACCAGCAGCGTGACATCGGCCAGAGACTGCTCCTCGTACGAGAGCCGGCTCTCGATGATGTTGGAGTTGCGGTCGAATTGCGCGTTCTCCGCCACCGTGCGGTCGAGCGCGGCGGCGCGCGTGGCGGCGATCGGATCCTCGGCCGAGCTCTGGAACCGCTTGCCGCTCGTGACCTGCTGCTGCGTGCGCGCGAGGCGTGTCTGCTGGTCGAGAATCGCGTCTATGCTGGTGCGGTGGATGGCGGCGGTGGATAAACGCATGACCTATCTCCGCACCGCGCTCAAGAGGAACCCGAACAAATCGCTGGCCATGCCGATGATCTGCGCGGCGGCCTGATAGGCCTGCTGATAGCGCAGCAGCGCGGCAGCTTCCTCGTCGAGATTGACGCCGGACACCGCGTCGCGCGCGGCCAGGTCATCCTGATTCACGACGGCTTCGGCGTCGCGATTCACCTGGGCGGTGCGCGTCTGCAGGCCGACGTCGGCCGTGAGGCGCTCCACGGCGCCCGACACCGACGTGTTGCCGCCGTCCAGCACGCCGGCCTTCAGCGCGTCGCTGAGCGCGAAGACATTGCGGTTGTCGCCGGTGGCGCCGGCATTGTTGCGCACGGTGAAGGTGTCGCCGGTGGCCGGCGCGCCGTTGACCTGCACGCGCCAGCCGTTGAAATCGATGTTGCCGCCCGCGGTGTAGGCCTGGGCCGGGCCACCGTTGATGGAGTACTGCGTCGCCGACGTGAACACGATGTTCACGGAGCTCAACAGCGCGGCATTCGAGACGTCGAGCACTTCACCGGGCGAAATCGCGCCGCTGCCGAGGTTCGTCGTGGACGCGGAGCCGCGGATCGGCGCCGCCGCGGCGACGCGCGCGGGATCGGTGATGGCCACGCCGAGGCCGCGAATCGCGTCGCGCGTCGGATGGATGATGAACTGGTCGCCGGTGACGATGCCGGCGCCGACGACGACCGACAGGCCGTCGGCCAGAATGGGGTCCACGAGGGTGCCCGTGCCCGTGAACGTGACTGCGGCGCCCGACTCCGAGCGGCGCAGCGTGTAGCCGGTGCCGGTGCGCGCGAGGATGTAGTCGCCTTCGGTGAGCGCACCGATGTTGGTGCGCGTCGCCGTGACCACGGCGGTGCCGGTGTTGCTGGTGACGTCGTTGACGCCCACGCCGCCCACCGTGAAGAAATCGCCGCCGAGCGCGCCCGTGAGGTCCATGCCTTCGCGGTGCTGTGAGTTCACCTGGTTCGCGAGCGCGAGGCCGATGCGTCCCAGCGCATTGCGCGCCGGCTCGAGCATCTCGCGGCGCCAGTCGAGCAGGCCGCCGAGCGTGCCGCCCGAAACGCCGCGCGAAATGTCGACCGTGCCCGTCGGCGTATCGAGCGCGAACTGCGTGCGCTCCGGATCGAATGGATCGGTGACAGTCGTGATCTCGGAAGCGGTGACGCCCAGCACGAGCGGCTGGCCGTTGCCGATGAATACGTTGGTCGCGTGACCGTCCTGAACGGTGGTGATGCCGACCTTGGTAGACAGCTCATCGATGAGCCGGTCGCGCTGATCGAGCAGGTCGTTGGGCGCGGTGCCGGTGCTCTGCGCCGCTGTGGTGATCTCGCCGTTGAGCCGCGCGACGCCCTGCGCCAGCAGCGAGACCTCTCGCGCCTCACCCGCGAAGCGCGTGTCGATGTCGGCGGACATCTCGCGCAGCCGTTGATCGTAGGTCTGCAGCCGTTGCGCCACTGCGCGACCCTCGGCCAGCAGCACCTGGCGCGCGGGCGTGGAGCCCGGCGTGCTCGAAACTTCCGACAATGCGTCCGTGAACGATTGCAGCGTGGTCGACAGGCCGTTGGTCGTGTCGCCGAGCATGTTGTCGAGACGCGCGGCCTGGGCGGCGAACGCGTCGAGGCGCGCCAGATTGCCGCTGGATCCGCGCGTCTGCGCGGTGAGGAACTGATCGTAGATGCGCCGGACCTGGCTGACGTCGACGCC
>JAYTOI010000205.1:0-15799 GCA_043747875.1 Pseudomonadota bacterium
CCCGCCAGCGACTCGAGGCCGTCGTTCCGGTCACCTAACAACTGCTCGACGCCATGCTTGGCCTCCGGATCGCGCTTGCCGCGGTTGAACAGCGTCACGGTGTGCCCGCCTTCGGTCAGCGCCTGCACGAAGTGCGGCCCGATGAACCCGGTGCCGCCGAGGATCAGCACGCGCAGCGGCTTCGACTTGGCGAAGGCCGGGCCACCCAGCATCGCCGCCAGCGCCGTACCGCTCTTGATTGCATCGCGTCGTGTGATCATCGGGCCTCCGGAGTTGTTCATCGCACCTTGTACCGCGCCCGGCCAGGCGATGGGCCGTCCCGGACGCATTTTCGTTTCGTCTCGGCGCGTTCGTTGCCACAATTGATCACCATCATCGCGCTCTCCGCCAGTACCCTCCTCGCCACCCCCATTCACAGGTCCACAACCGGTGCCATTCACGGTCTCGCACGTCGCGGCGGTTTTGCCGCTGCACGCGTGGAGCAAAGCTCGTCTGCCGCTGTCCGCGCTCATGATCGGCAGCATGTCGCCCGACTTCCCTTACTTCGTGCCGCTCGCCGCGGTGCGCTTCACGGTGCACAACCTTCCGGGCCTGTTCTGGTTCTGTCTCCCCGTGGGCGTCGCGGCGTGGTGGCTGTTCGTGCGCTTCCTCGAGCGCCCCACGCTCGCGCTCATCCCGGAGCCCTGGCGCGCCGGCCTGCCGCCGCCGACGCACCGCATCTCGTCCTCGCTCGCGGTGCGTGCCGCCATCGGCGTGTTGCTAGGCGCAGTGACCCACGTGGTTTGGGATGCCTTCACGCACGCCCGGACGCCCGTGGTCGAAGCAATCCCCGCGCTGCGCCGGATCATCGAGCCGATCGCCGGCCTGCGGCTGCCGCTGTACGAATTGCTGCAGATCGCGAGCTCGGCCCTGGGTCTCGCGGTGCTCGTCATCTGGGTGCTGCGGCTGCGTCGGCCTCCGCGCGCCGACGCGCACGCACCGGCACACGTACCCGCATACGTGCACACGCTGCCGGCGGTCTCCACGCGTACGCGCATCACCGCCGCGGCAACCATCGTGCTCACCTCGTGCACGATGGCGGCCGGGTACTATGCATACTCTGCCGGCCTGCGCTTCGACAGCCGGCTGTTCTATCTACTCATGGGCGGCATGACGGGCTGGGCGCTGGCGTGGTTCGCAGTAGCGGCGTGGCTCAATGTGCGCTGGAACGCGACGCGCTGACTGGTGGGGTGACGCCCGCAGGGGTGCTGCATTCCACGGCGCATGAAACACTCCGCGCTCCTCCCCACATTGTCTGCATCGTAATCGGGCTGCCGCTCGGCGCGTGCAGCGACGATCTGTATGACCGAGGACCGCCCGCCTTCATGAAGGCGTGTCACGGCGAGCGCAAAGGCTGGAAGCGGCGCTACTTGCTGGCCGATACGCGTTTGATGCTGACGTTCACCACCCCGGAGAAGGACCTGCCGCTCGTACGCACCACCATGTTCGCCAATGGATCCAATTCGGCGTCCGGCGTGAACATCACCGTGTTCGTCAATTCCTATCTACCCACGGCACCCTGGCAGCCCGTGGTGCGCTCGCTCGAGAACGCGTTCCGCGCGCGCTGGCAGGACGGGGTCGAGATCGAGCATCCCATCACGCCACCGGCGTCGAAGCGCGCTGCCGGATTTCCTGCGCGCCGAGCTCACAGCCGAGTGTCGCGCGATCGAGAGCCGCCCCAAGCCTGGATACTGCGAAGGATTTTGATCGCGCCCGCGCGAGCACGAGCAGCAGGGCGAATGCCGTCGGCGGTTTCATGCCCGGCACTCTCGCAAAAAATCCCCGGTGGCCAGTGACCACCGGGGATGGAGCGCTTCCCTCTCCTCTAATGTTTAGTTAGGGAATCGGGCACGAACCCGCGCAAGCGGTCGTGTTCATCTGGCTGGGCGGGATCAAAGTGACATCGGTCGTGCTCACCTGGCAATTCGGCGTGTTGAATTCCACGCCGAGCGCGGTGCTGCTGCCGCTGCCCTTGACGACACCCTTGTACACCTGGCAGATCTTCGTCTTCGAAGTGCCGCTGTTGTTCACCGTCACACGACGAATGGTCGCCACGTCCCCGAAGTTGGAGTTGATACCGACGATGGTCGGAACGTCGCGCGTGATCACATCCGTCACGGTGACGCGGCGCGGACCGCCGTTACCCGTGCAATCACCACAGGTGCGCACCAGCTTGCCGGCATTCGAGGCATAGAAGCGGCTGATGCGCATCTCGCCACGGCCGTTGAACTGGAACGTCTTGTCGGAGCCGTTGTACGCGGCACCGCAGGTGATGTTCATCACCGTGCCCACCGGTCCCAATGCCGTCGCGGCGTCTTCACCGATGTCTTCCCACCACACGTGATCCACCGTGCAATTGCCGAGGCAGTGGATGCCGTCCGCGGCCAGGTTGCCGATGATCACGTTCTTGATCGTGGCGCCTTCCTGCAGGTCGAACAGCGCGGGCTGCCCTTCGGCCTGTCCGCCGCCCGAGAGGTTGTAGCGGCGGTTCTGGCCGTCGAACGTGGTGCCGGCCGGAACCACATGCGTCGCGGCGAGCTGAACCGTGGCCGTGGCCGCCGGCATCTCGCAGCCCGGATACGCACCGGTCGGAGGCGGTGTGGTCGGCGGAGGTGTGGTCGGCGGAGGTGTGGTCGGCGGAGGCGTGGTCGGCGGAGGCGTGGTCGGAGGCGGGGTGGTCGGCGGAGTGGACGTGCCATTCGGCGCCGAGCACTCGTTCACACCACCGGAGACTTTGCTGCCCGCGCCGAACGTGGCTTCGGAGCACACGAACGAACCGCTGAGCACTTTGAACGTGAAACGGTCGGCACGGCCGTAGGCCACGTTGGTATTGGCAGCCACCGAGCACTGCTTGCCTTCGTTGCAGATGGTGGTGTAACCGGCGGGCCGGTTTGCAGCGACCGCAGAACTCGTGATTGCGATCGCCCCCAATGCAAATAGAACTGGTCGAACTTTCATCATCATGACGTCTTCCCCCTTGTGAATGAAATCCTTCTCGAGAACGTAGAATTTTTTGTCCGAGCTTTGATCGTTCGGCATGCCCATCCTGGGCGACACCGGTGTCATAAGCGTAGACACCGGTGTCATTATGAACCGTCGGCGCGCGCGATCACAACCCGCGCGCGCCGAAATCTGGCGCAATCACTGTCGCAAATCGCCGTCAATCGAGCGGGGGTGGCGCGCACGCGCGCCCAATACCATTCCCTCGCTTACTGTTAACTGGATCTCAAGTTCCGGTCGGTCATGCCCGCGCACGCTGCGCGCGCCGCGAATACAGCAAACGAAAAGAAAAAGGGCGGAAGCCTCGCGACCTTCGCCCTCTTTCATCGAGTGGCTGACTGTATGGGATGGGACAGGACCCGGCGCACGCATTCGTATTCATCTGGCTAGACGGTACGAGCGAGACGTTGCTCAGGCTCGTCTGGCATGCCGACGCGTTGAACTCCACGCCGAGCGCGGTACTGCTGCCGCTGCCTTAGACGACCCTTTTGTATAACTGACGCGCAAAAAAAAGAGGGCGGAAGCCTGCCGGCTTCCACCCTCCTTCATCGACTGTTATCAGGGAATCGGGCACGAACCCGTGCAGGCGCTCGTGTTGATCACACTGGGCGGAATCAGCGTGACGTCGGAGATTTTGACGTTGCACGCCGGCGTGTTGAACTCCACGCCCAGCGCGGTGCTGCTGCCCGTGTTCTTTTCAACTCCCTTGAACACCTGGCAGACCTTTGTCTTGCCGGTGCCGGTGTTGTTCACCGTGAGTCCGCGAATGGTGGCCGTGTCGCCGTAATTGGAATTGATGCCCACCACGGTCGAGGAAACGTCGCGCACGATCACGTTCGTGACGGTGACCTTGCGCGGGCCGCCGTTGCCGGTGCAGTCGCCGCAGGTGCGCACGAGCTTGCCGACATTGGCAACGTAGAAGTTGCTGATTCGCAGCTCGCCGCGACCGTTGAACTGGAACGTCTTGTCCGTCGCGTGCTGCGCAGAGCCGCAGCTGATGTTCATCACGGTGCCGGCCGCGCCGAGCGCCGTCGCGGCATCTTCACCCACGTCCGTCCACCAGACTTTGTTGACCGTGCAATTGCCTTCGCAATGAATGCCGTCGGCCGCAAGCGTGCCGACGATGACGTTCTTGACCGTGCCACCTTCCTTCACGAGGAACAGCGGCGGCTGGCCTTCGGCATTACCGCCACCCGAGAGGTTGTAGGTCTTGTTCAGACCATCGAACACCTGGCCGGCGTTGACGACCTGCGTCGCGGCAAGCTGCACAGTGCCCGCGCTGGTCGGCATCTCGCAGCCCGGGTACGCACCGGTCGGCGGCGGCGTGGTGGGCGGAGGCGGAGTGGTCGGGGGCGTGCCCGTGGGCACGGAGCACTCGTTCACGCCACCGGCGATGACACCGCCGAACGTGGCGGCCGTGCAGGTGAACGTGCCCGTGAGCTGCTTATAGAGGAACTGGTCTGCACGGCCCATCGCGACTCGCGTCGAGGCCGAAACCGAGCAGGTCTCGTTTTGCTTACATATCGTGACGTAGCCGGCCGGACGATTCGCCGCGTGCGCTGAGCTCGAGGCGGCTATCACTCCGATGGCTAGAAGAACTTGGCCCATTTTCATCGCGCTTGATCTCCATTCGAAACTTTGATTCGCCGAAAATAATCGGTAGCAGGTGGATTTGACTTGGCGCGAGGCCCGTTCGGATCGAGGCTCCGCGATCACTGCAAGTCGACAGGGGGTGGCAGTAGGCCACCGCAGGCAGGTGGCGACAGGGGATGGCGCTCTCGCGCTTTCGCGGCGAAACGCGCAGCGGGTCTCATAATCCCGGCTGTCACAACGCAGGGTAAAGCCGCCGCGCACGCGTCAGCGCGTGCGAGCGCCGGCAACGCCTAACTAGTTAATTGTCACAGGCGGGAACGCGCCCTACTTCGGCATCGTGGTCGGCACTTCCGCGGACTGGCGCAGACCTGCATCCACCGGCCAGGGGCGCGTGCGCAGATCGTACGGCGCCGCGAGCTTTGCATCTTCCAGCCGTTTGGCGTGCTTGTGGAACACCACGATCTTCCGCTGGTCGGGTGCCACGGCGCCTGCATCCTTGCTTCCGAAGTCGGGGTTCGGCACGGTGATGTGCTCAGAGTAGTTCCAGTCGTACCGATCCGACGCCTGCGCGGTGTACGTCTGGAAGAGGATCTTGAGATTGCCGTTGGCGGCGCTCCCGCCGGAGAGCACGACGACTTCGCTCTTGAGCTGGAACCCGCGCAATCCATAGAGAATATCGCGGTCGGCATCGTCGCCGGTGAGCTGATAACGCAGCGGCATCTCGACCAGGCTCTCATAGCTCATCGTGAGCATGCTCTTGGCGTCCCACTTCGGAAACGGCGGATTGCCGACGATGCGCGGCACTATGCCGGCCCACTTCGTGACGCCGCCGGTGAAGCGCGCCTTCTCCTGGGTGAGCAGCACGCGGCGCTGAAACGCCAGCGTCTCGAGCACTTCCGCGCGGTCTTTCAGGTGATCCGGCGCGTCGAACTCGAACAGCGCTTTCGGGTCGCGATTCTTGAGCCATTGGCGCATCAGCAGCGCGGCCAATGACACCGACAGCGCGCCCTTGTTGGCATCCACGCCGTCCGCGATGCGGCCGTAGAACTGTGCGAGCGCCAGCGGCTTGAGCGCGGCTAGATAGTCGGCCATCTCGGTCAGTCCTCGGCGCCCACGGCGCGCATGCCATCCGGCAGCTCGAAGCGCGCGATGGGCGGGCCTTCGACGCCGTCTTTCACGGGCACCACGGTGACCAGGCCCGGCTCGCTGACGAGGTAGAACTCGCCATTGCACAGCGCCACTTCCAGCTCGCGCTCCGTGCCGCCACCCAGCGCGCTGCCCAGGCCCGGCTCGGCGCAGGACGCGATGGTCTGGCGATACTCATCTTCACCGACGCGCACCACGACGACGAGACCGGCCTCGCGCGCCGTCTGCGTCATCTGATCACCACCGGTATCGAGGCGGAACAGCGCTTCGGCCTTTCCCGCCGGTAGCGTGGTTGTCAGCTTCGACTGGACCGGTTGCACGTCGAGCGTACGCGGCTTGCGTTCGGGAACGGGCGCCGGTGTCTCGGCGGGCGAACAGGCGACGAGCAAGGCGCTCGCAATGCCGATGCAGATGCAGATGAATGGGCGCAGTTCCATGTGTCCAATGATTCGCGCACCGCGACGCCGGAGTCAATGCGCCGCGGATTCTTCACGCTGGCAGGGGTGCCTGATAAGTAACCCCGCAGCCGCCGATGCCGCAGTAGCCGTTTGGATTCTTGGCCAGATACTGCTGGTGATATTCCTCGGCGTAATAGAGCTGCGGTGCCTCGCGGATCTCGGTGCTGATCGTGCCGCGATGCGCCTTCGTGAGCGCGGCCTGATACACGCGCTTGCTGTCCTGAGCCTGCTTCATCTGCTGGCCCGTGGTCCAGTAGATAGCCGAGCGGTATTGGGTGCCGATGTCGCCACCCTGGCGCATGCCCTGGGTGGGATCGTGCAGCTCCCAGAATGCCTTGAGCAGCGACTCGAAGCTCACTTTTTTCGGATCGTAGACGACTCGCACCACTTCGGTGTGGCCGGTGCCACCCGAGCACACCTCTTCGTAGGTGGCGTTGGGCGTGAAGCCGCCTGCGTAACCGACGGCGGTGGTGACCACGCCCGGTATCTGCCAGAACTTGCGCTCGGCACCCCAGAAGCATCCAAGGCCGAACACCACCTCCTCGAGACCGTTCACCGCGGGTTGTTTGAGGTCGGTGCCATTCACGAAGTGTTTGCCGGTGAGAGGCAATCGAGTACTGCGGCCGGGCAGTGCATCGGTCGGCTCGGGCAGTGAAGACTTCTTGCTGAGGAGGGCCATGGGGAGCTCCTGAAGGGGCCTGAAAACAGCCCCGAAAATGGGGCCGCCGGGCTGTGTGGGGTCGCCCATTCCATACTCAATATGGCCATTACTCAAGACCGCACAAAGTATGGGTTTATTGCGGCTACACTCTCGCGCGCATGACCGAATCCGCCAGCACGCCGCGTTTGCGCGTCACCTTCGCGATCTACGTCGCCTTGATCCCCGCCACCACGCTGATCGGCCCGCGCGAGATCCCGTTCTTCTGGCATCTCGCGTTCGGTTTCGCGGGGTTCTTCTTCGTCGCCCTCGCCTGCCTGGGCCGCATCTGGTGCTCGGTGTTCATCGCCGGACACAAGGACGAGAAACTCGTGACGACTGGCCCGTACGTACGCTGCCGTCATCCGCTGTACTCGTTCTCTCTGCTCGGTGCGCTCGGACTCGGTCTGACGACCCGCTCGCCGCTGTTGTGCGTGGCCGTGGTCGCGCTCATCGCGGCACTGGTCATCTATGCGGCGTCCTGCGAGGAGCAATTCCTCGAGGCGGCATTTCCCGAGGAGTTCAAAGCGTACTTGGCCGCGGTGCCCAACAAGTGGTGGCCGCGCGCGCGCCACGCGACCCCCGGCGCGTCTGCAGGCGCGACGCCGGAGCGTCTCGACGTGCGATCGGCTATCTACTGGAAGGCGTTCCTGGATGGAGGCTCGTTCTTCCTGCTCTACCTGCTGGTGAGCGGCGCGGCGGAATACCGCATCATGCCGACGTTCTGAACGCCCGCGTCGGCCAGTCCTCCTACTCACTCGCGCGGCCGCCGCCTGTAGGCTCGACGCAATGAACACGAAATCTCTCCTGCTGTGCGTCAGCGTCCAGTATGGAGCGCTGGCGCTCATGGCCGCCTGCGCGACGCGCGACACACCAACCGTCGCGAATGCCGCCAGCGCGCCGCTCATCGATTCGCAGTGGCGGCTGAGCACGCTCGACGGCCAGATGCTGGCAAATCCGCCGGGTGCGCAACAGGTCCATTTCGCTCTGCAGCCGCGCAACACCGGCGTCATCGGCTTCTCGGGTTGCAACCGGATGTTGGGCCGCTATGCGCTCGAGGGCGAGACGCTGAAGTTCGATGCCATGGGCGGCACGAAGATGGCGTGCCTCGACGAGGCGCGCATGACTCTCGAACAACGCTTCGTGTCGATGTTCGCCCACGTGGCGCGCTGGAAGATCACCGCTCGCGAGCTGGCGCTGCTCGACGCGGAGGGCAAATCCATCGCGACCTTCGAGGCGCAGCCGGCGAACCCGCTACCGGCGGCGCCGGCGCGCTGACGCGTCTGAACTTCGTGTCGCACGCCTGACTATTTCGCGTCGCACTGATAAGAGCGAATCAACCGCCACTTCGAGCAATCTTTCTCCGTGCCGGAGATGCAGACGCGCTCCTCGCCGGTGCGGTGCGCATTCTGAAAGCGCCACCCCTTGCAGCGCTCGCGCGCCATCTCGATGGCGGCGCGCTCGTCCACCTGCGGATTCTCGAACTTCCGATACTCGTACGACAACTGGATGGTCCCCGCGCGTTCGTCCGCGTCGAATTCGCTCCAGAGCTTGTAGGTTGTGCATCCGGTGACGATCAGCGCACCCCACGCGATGGTCATTGCGGCGGTTACTGCTTTCATGCACGGCACTGTAGCGGTTTTCGCGCCTCCCGACCCCGTCCTGGCAAAGCCGCCCGGGGCGATATATAAGTGCGCCATGCATCGCCCTGCCACATGGCTCGCGCTGTCGCTCTGTTGCGCGGCCGGGGCATCCGCCAACGATCCCACGACATCGCGCCTCGTGCCCGGATCCGGCAAGCAGCTGCTGTCCGACGGCGCGGCCGCGAGGCCCGACCGCCGCCAGAAACCCGCACAGGCCTGATGAATCTTCCCGAACAAGTTCCGGGCGCCGAGCGCTCGCAGTTCACTCTGCTCGGCACGCGCCGCTTCCTGCCATTTTTCCTGACGCAGTTCTTCGGCGCCTTCAACGACAATGTGTTTCGCAACGTGCTGGTCGTGTCCATCACGTTCGGCGCCTCGGCGGCCGCGAGCAAGGCCAGCGTGTTCTCGAACCTCGCGCAGGCACTGTTCATCCTGCCGTTCTTCCTGTTCTCGGCGCTCGCGGGCCAGCTCGCGGACAAATACGAGAAGAGCCGGCTGATCCGCCAGATGCGGCTCGCGGAAGTGTTCCTCATGGTCGGCGCCGCCGCCGCGCTGTACGTCGGCCACGTGCCGACGCTGCTATCGCTCATCTTCTTGTTAGGCGTGCTCGCCAGCATCTTCGGTCCGCTGAAGTATTCGCTGATGCCGCAGCACCTGCGCCAGAGCGAGCTGGTCGGCGGCAACGCGCTGGTCGACGCGGGCACGTTCATCGCGATCCTCATCGGCACCATTCTCGGCGGCCTGCTGGCGCCGACCGATCATCCCGATACCGCGGCCGCGCACGGCGGCGCCGCTGC
This sequence comes from Pseudomonadota bacterium, assembly GCA_043747875.1. Lineage (GTDB taxonomy): Bacteria > Pseudomonadota > Gammaproteobacteria > Steroidobacterales > Steroidobacteraceae > CADEED01. The sequence goes on from JAYTOI010000205.1 coordinate 9,374, forward strand.
GGGGCCGGCGGCCATCACGATGGTCGTCGTCGCGCTGTTCACCTACGCCTGCGCGCGCTTCATTCCGCGCGCGGCGGCCACGGATCCGGACCTCGAGGTGAATTTCAATCCGATCACGTCGACCATCGACGTGATCCGCACGGCCGCGAAGACGCGCTCCATCATGCTGTCGCTGCTCGGCATCTCGTGGTTCTGGCTGGTCGGTGCGCTGCTGCTCGCGCAACTGCCTAACTACGCGCATCACGTGCTCGGCGGCGACAAAACCGTGTACGTGCTGCTGTTGACGGCGTTCTCGGTGGGTACCGCGCTCGGCTCGCTGGCCTGCGAGAAGCTCTCGGGGCACAAGGTGGAGATCGGCCTGGTGCCGCTCGGGTCCATCGGCATGACGTTTTTCATCGTCGAGCTGTACTTTGCTCATCCTGGGGCGCACCCCGACGCGCCGGCGGCCGCGGGCGCGCTGCTCGGCTGGCGCGAGTTCGTCGCCGCGGGCGGTTGGCGCGTGGCGATGGATTGCGCGTTCGTCGGCGCCTTCGGCGGGCTGTTCATCGTGCCGCTGTACGCGCTGGTGCTCCAGCGCAGCGCCGAGAGTCATCGCGCGCGCATCATCGCGTGCAACAACATCCTCAACGCCGGCTTCATGGTGCTGGCGGCGGCGCTGGCCGTCGTCTGGCTCGAAGTGCTGCATTTTTCGATCCCGCAGCTGTTCATCCTGGCCGCGGTGCTCAACGCCGTCGTGGCTATCTATATCTATTCGCTCGTGCCCGAATTCCTGATGCGCTTCCTGTCGTGGGTGTTCGTCAACATCATGTATCGCATCAAGGTGCGCGGGCTCGAGCACATTCCCGAGAATGGGCCCGCGCTCATCGTGAGCAACCACGTGAGCTTCATGGATGCACTGGTGATCGGCGGCAGCGTGCGCCGGCCGGTGCGCTTCGTCATGGACCACAAGATTTTCAGGATCCCCGTGATGGGGTTCATCTTCCGCACCGCGCGCGCGATTCCGATCGCGTCGGGACGCGAGGACCCGGCCGCATTGCAGAAGGCGTTCGACCGGATCGATGCCGAGCTCGCCGACGGAGAGGTCGTGTGCATCTTTCCCGAGGGAAAGCTCACGCGCGACGGCGAGATGAACGAGTTCAAGAAAGGCGTGGAGAAAATCCTCGAGCGCCGGCCCGTGCCCGTCGTGCCGATGGCACTGCGCGGGTTGTGGGGCAGCTTCTTCAGCCATCGCGACGGCAAACCGGCGATGACCCAGGCGCCCAAGCGGTTCTGGTCACGCATCGAAGTAGTGGTCACCGCGCCGGTGCGCGGCGAGGAAGCCAGCGCGACGGGGCTGCAGAAGATCGTGGCGGGATTGCGCGCCGAGTGGCAGTAATGGGGACATTCCTCATTTCGTTGTAACAATCACCAGCCCCTCGTCAGACCCTCCCAACATGGCGATTGTTACAACGAAATGAGGAATGTCCCCATTACCGAAAATAGGCCTGTCCCCTCTTTGCTCAAGGCCGACGTCTTCGGCACCATCACGCGCATCGGCAACACGGTGCTGCGTGACACCCGTCCCGCGCGCCCCTGGGCACGCCTGCTGGCGCGACGTCTCCTGCAGCGCGAGCAACGCGCACTCACGCGGCTCGCCCAGCATGAGGGCCAGGATGGCGGCCTCGGCATTCCGCACGTGCTCGCCGCCGGGCGCGGCACGCTCACGCGCAGCTGGATCGAGGCCACGCCCATGCACATCGCAAAACCGCGCGATCCCAACTACTTCGTCGCGGCCGCGCGCCTGGTCCGCCGGCTGCACGCCGCAAACGTGATCCACAACGATCTCGCGAAGGAAGCCAACTGGCTGGTGACGCCCGACGGCCGGCCGGCGATCGTGGATTTCCAGTTGGCGATGACGGCCAGCCCACGGCTGGCAATGAAATCGAGCCGCCGCGGCGCGCTGGCCCGCGCGCTCGGGCGCGACGACATCCGCCACCTGCTCAAGCACAAACGCAGCTATCTACCCGAGCTGCTCACGGCGCGCGAGCAGCGCATTCTGGCGACACCGTCGGCGGCCTCGCGCATCTGGATGGCGACCGGCAAGAAGGCCTATCTATTCGTGACGCGGAAGATCCTGCATTGGCGCGACCGCGAGGGCGCCGGCGACCGCGTCTGACCCGGCGCGCCAACCGGGCGGCCCGGCCGACTCCACCTTATGCGGCTTGATCGCCACGCGAAACACGTTGCCGCGCTTCGAAGTGAGCTTCACTTCCACCTCGTCGTCGTCCGCCGCCAGCAGCTTCGGCTCGGACACCAGCGTGAATGCGTCGTCCGCGAATTCGTACAGGCGGATCGACAGCGCGATGTTGCCGTCGGAGGCGACCGTGGGCACCACGACGAGCTTGAGCCGCCCTTCGAGCCTGATCTGCGCGTCCGTGCCTTCGCCGGCGATGAGCGTGTGCGCGCCGAATTGCTGATCGTTGATGGCGAGCCCGACGTCGAGCTGCACGCGCTGCTGTGCGTACGCGGCGCGTCCGCCGAACAACGCCGCGACGACCAGCGCCAGCGAGGCGGCGAGGCCCCAGTAGTGTCGCCGTGCAGCCCGTGCACTCGGCACAGGCATGAATAGCGGCAGCTTCTCGGGTGTCGGTGACGAAGCAATTTCCGCTTCGACTCCGGCCGGCGGCGGCATCCCGCGCAGCTCCGCCACGTCGAGCTCGAACACCGCGGCCACTGCCAGAGCGGTGTCGTAAGACGCCAAACCAGTGCCCTCGACGCGCTGGATGGTGCGCAGACTGACGTCCGCGGCGGCGGCCAGATGCTCCTGGCTCCAGGCCCGCTGCTCCCGCTCCGCGCGAATCCGTTTCGAATCGACGTGCATAGCCACTCGCGAGCCCTCGCTGACTTCCGATCGATGAAATATCGGCCGGGCGGGCTCCCTGCGCTACGACAGTACTACGCCAGACAGCCGCCAGCGCCGGAAGTTTTCACGCCACGGCAGCCGGGCGCAGCGGTTGCACCGGCCGCGCGAGATACAGGAGGTGCAGGACGCCGGCGAGCGGCGCGAAGAAGAACAGCACCGCGAAACCAGGGCCGTCAGGACGGAAGTCGGGTGGCCCGAGGACCCACCCTGCCGCGCCCGCCAGGAAGTACAGCAACAGCGCCGCAATCAGCGCGTACCCGAGCATGCGATGGGCGGGCGCACGGCCGAAGGCGACGAACCGCAGCCCCAGGAACAGGCCTATCGGCCCGACGAGGCCGACGATCGATCCCAGCACGATCATCGCGAAGATGTACGTGCCGCCGGGGTAGGCCATGTAGTGCTTCGTCACTATGTCCGAGTCGTGCCGCACGAGTCCCGACGCGCCGAACGTGATTTCGAACCATCCGAGCGTGAGAAAACCAAAACATCCCAGCGTCTCGATCAACATCACCCAGCGTGAAATCCGCAGGTCTCCGGCATTCATGGGACGCAACCTCTCTTTAACGGCGGACAGACAGCCGAGCACCCAGCGCATCGCGCCGCGCGACGGTAGATAGGCAACCTCGGCGCGCATCGCCTCGGCCCACTGGCGCCGATCGGGCGGCATGAGCCACGATGCGAGCCGTAGCGCTGCGCGGACGATGAGGTTCATGCGCGGCTCACCGAGCGTGCCGGGCTCGCACCCACTTCCTCGGACAGCGCGAACTGCTCGCGCGCGTGCGCAGCGCCCTTGGCCGTCAGGCGATACACGTGCCGCGGCGGCCTTCCCGCTTCCGGCGATTCGAGCCATTTGTGCTCGAGAAATCCGCGGTCGGACAGCCGCATGAGGATGGGATAGAGCGTGCCGGACACGAGCCCCGTGGCCTTCGACAGCTCATAGCCGTGATGCCACGCGCGCGGCGCGTCCATGAGGGCTTGCAGGAGATTGAGAGTCTGGCCGGAAGATCGGCGCACGCGCTTCATGGCGCATAAGTCTACATATGCGGACTTAGTCGTCCACCGCTTCGTGACTTATCGTGAAGCGGATCACGGATAACGCTTGCGCAGCTCCGCGATCGACTGCTGCGCGAGCCGCTTGAGCACGGCCCGATCGATGTCGTCGAGCTTCTTCACGTACAAACAGCCCGCGCCGGCCTTGTGCTTGCCGAGCTTCGCCTTCAACCCCTGGTCGTCGAGATACGGCGCCAGATACAGCACCAGTTCCGTCTTGCGCGGCGAGAATCCGAGCAACGGCGCGTCGCCCTCGCGCCCGCTGTCGTACACGTAGTGATAGGAATCGAAGCCGATGATGCTCGGCCCCCACATCTTCGGCGCCTTGCCCGTGATCTCCTTGAAGAGTTTCACGAGTTCCTTGCTGTCCTGGCGCAGCTGCTCGTTCACCACCTGTGCGATGAATGCCGCTGGGCTCACGGCCGTGGGCTTGGTCTTGTTCTCCGGCTTGGACATGCGCCTAACTCTTCGCGAATGCGAGACGCCGCGTCCGCAGCGCCGCGCGCAGGGTCTCCAATGCGTTCGGCCCCATTCCGTGCAGCGCCATCACCTCGTCTGCACGGCATCTCGCGAGCTTCGCGAGAGTAGTGAGGCCGGCGCCCTCGAGCGCGCGCCGCGCCGGAGATGCGACGTCCGCGAGAAATCCATCCCGCGGCCTGCGTGCGGCCTCGCACTTCGGGCAGGTGGGGCAGTCCGAGCTCTTGTAGAAGGTGTGGCCTTCCAAACAGACTTTGCGCCGCTTCATTCCACGTCCTTCGCGTACTGGATGAATCCGAAGTTCTTGGCCACTTTGTCGTACAGCGTGCGGCCCGGTGTGTTGGTGGTATGCGTCAGCCAGTAGACGCGCTTGCAGCCGGCGAGCTTCGCGATCTCGTAGGTCGCGAGGATGAGCGCGCGTCCGATGCCGTGCCCGCGTTCCTCCGCCATCGTGTAGAGATCCTGCAGGTAGCAGATCGGCTCGATGCGGCTGGTGTTGCGGTGATAGATGTAATGGCAAATGCCGACGACGCGCCCCTGGCGCACGGCGACGATGCAATGCACCGGCTCGCTGCCGTCGAAGAACCGCCGCCAGGTAGTTTGAGTGACCTCGTCCGGCAGCGCCGTGGGCCCGACGCGCTCGTAGAATGCGTTGTAGTCGTCCCACAAGGGTTTCCACGCTTCGAAATCGTCCGGCCTGACCGGTCGGACGGTGATCGGCCCGCGTTCGTTGGTCATCGTCTGGCGTTGGCGCCCGGCGCGGACGAAGCGGTGGCCGTGCGGTCGTCGGTAGCGCCGCCGACGCACATCGGGAAATCGAGCAATTTGCGCGCATGCGCCTGATCGTAGACGGTGCGCTCCATCACCTTTTCGCGCGCCTGCAGCGCCGCGTATTCCAGCCACCAACGCTGCACGCGCCCGACGTTCCACTTGTGCTTCACGCGCGAGAGCTGCAGGCCGATTTGGCGATCTTGGTAACGGCCGATGATGTACACCTGTTCCGTGCAATGGGCGCCTTCTTCGCAGGAGCAACCCGTGACGATGGGCGAGATGTTCACGAGCGCGGGAATGGATACGTTGGCGGCGAGCGCCTCGATCTCGCGCACCTCGTTGTCCGAGATGTTCATGTAGCGTAGCGGCGTGTCGCGCCGCTTCGGATAGCGCTCGCGCGCCCGCGCCTCGATCTGCACCAGCTTTTCCAGCTCAGCGACCGTGAACGGAATCGGCTCGACGGTCTCGGGCTTCTTTCTGCTGGTCGGCCTCGCGGGTCTCGCCGGCATGGGCTTGGACGCGGTGGACTTATCCGTGACGGACTGGGCCGCGGATGGGGTCGTCGCGGATGCGGGCGTTGCTTGCTGCGCGGGCTCGGCCGCGAGCACGGCGGCGCCGAGCAACGTCCCCGCAATCAACCATGGTGCGACTCGCATCTTTCTCGCCCCTGACTCGACCAGGCAACTCACCCGCGTGGCCGAATGGTATTGGCCGCGCACGTCAACAAGCAACGATTCTCACCAGTTTGGAGGGTATTTACCTTGCGCCGGTTTGAGGCGATTCGTACCCTTACGCCGGTTTCGCACTTTTCACCCCGGAACAGCCATGGGAATCTCGAATCCTCACAACCTGCGCCGCCCCGAGGTGGGCATCCAACGTCCATTCGGCGTGCGCATCACGCTCAAAGGCGGCGATCCATTCCGCACACTGCTCGGCGCCGATTGGAACAAGACACATTGGTACGGCACCGCGGCCGAACGGGATGCCGCGCTCATCGAGATGGCGCGCAAGCATGAGTATTCACGGCCCGGGGATCGGCCGGCGCTGAAGTTCGACAAAGTGGAAAAGCTGCACGAGTCGCGCGGGCTGTAATGGGGACAGGGCTGTAATGGGGACATTCCTCGTTTCCTAGCAGCCTGTCGGGTTGCGGCTTTCAGTTAGGCGGACATAGGCCCGGAGCGAGTGCGGATCGCGGTTGATGTGGGCCCATCACGGTGAGGGGCGCA
>JAYTOI010000206.1:0-12928 GCA_043747875.1 Pseudomonadota bacterium
GGTTAAGTCGCCCTTTGCTCGAAGGTAGTTCGAGCGGTACGCTTGGCCCCATGTCATCTCCCTTCAGACTTGAACCGCTTCCGCGACGCCTGCTAACACTTCGCTGCAGCGGACGCGTTCAACATCAAGTGCCAAGCTCAGACGTCGGCGTGCGCGCCGCTGAACTCAACCGTTAGACGGCAATGCTGCGTTTCACCCTGAACGCCGACGATGGAGCTTGGATTTCAGCTGTGGGCAAGTACATGCTGAACATGGGTGGAGTAGAGCTCATGACTAGGAACCTCATCTTCAGGATACTCGGCACGGACAAGGTTCCGATCTATTCGGACACGCTCCCTGCTCGACTCGGGTTCCTTCGCGCAAGATTTCCCCGCGATCCGCAAGAGCGACACAAGTGGGCAATGCACGTTCTAGGCGTGGCAGAAAAGCACGCTACCTTCCGGAATTCGATTGCGCACAGCAGCGTCGTACTTCATGGCAATGATGAGGGGCCTCAAAGGGTCGTCGGACTTCTCGAGCTCACTCCCAAGGATCCGCGAAACCTCGGTCAGCTCATCTCACTAGAGGAGTTGAACGGCAGGGTCAATGAATCCAGCGCGCTCGCCCGAGATCTGGTGGCTATGCAAAACGACTACTCGCGCAAAGATGCCGTCTAACACTTCGCTGGAGCGGACGCGTGAAAGATAAAGTGCCAAGCCCATGCATCGGCGTGCGCGCCGCTCAGCTCAACCGTTAGACGGCAATGCCTGGCGCATCTTCCAAACGTCGCTTGGCACTGTTTGCGGTGCCGTTCGTTCTAATTGCCGGTGCGGCACAGATTTATCTTGAGGGAACGTCGGGTTTTCCATGGAACTGGTTTCGCAAACCCAGGCACGACGAAAGCATCACAGACGCTCAAAGAACGGTGGGAACGCTAAGCGCAATCGAGGCGGATCGCGACATCTTCCTTGCTAAGTCGATGCCGCTTTTCCTTGCTCATCTTGAGCGTCAACGTCGCATGGACATCCGCTACAAGTCGCAAGTCGGCACTGACCAGCGCTTGCTTATCTTTTTGAATGAAGCAAATGAGCTTGTAGCTGAGCAGGATATGGCAGTGGGCACCGCGACGGAGGTCGCAGATGGACGCGTGCGGCCGATGCACATAACGTTGATTGATCGAAACAGAGACGGGCGATTAGACCTCGCTCGCTATCAGATGGGTTCCGATGTGCCGAAAGTATTCGAATCTCCTCGCGACGAAGCGAGTGTGGGCCTGTGGAATCTTGCGCTGTCAGTCGCATTCACCACCAACAGGTGCTGTGATGTAGGCGGCTCATTGCCGTCTAACAAATTCGCTGGAGCGCACGCGTGAAAGATAAAGTGCCAAGTCCAAAGCGCGGCGTGCGCGCCGCTCAGCTCAACCGTTAGGCGTCATTAATACATTTACAGGAGTGACCATGCTTACATCCGACTTTTATATCGTGCCCGAAGACGTCTTTCGCCTGGGCAACGCGGACAATCCTCGGATGAGTCACGTCCGGCCGAGAGATGTCGACTGGACTGAAGTAAATGGAATATTGGTTATTATCGCGAACAACAGGGGTATAAGCGTCTTCGATGCCGAAGGCATCACTCGCTCAACAATGTCGGGGTGGATCTGGAAATTCTCTCCGGGCATTCAACTTCCGCAAGGATTAAAACTTGTGCACGATAAGCCTCATCACTACTGCATCGCTCCTACCGCAAACATGCCCTTGGACAAATACAAAGGCTTGCTCGAGGAGCTAGGACTAAAGGCGACGCGCATTATTCAAAAGCCTGGGATTCGAGCATGAAAACTCTCACCGTTACAATTGGTGAATCCGATGGCCGATTTATTTATGAGGCGCTACTAGCCTTAGAGCATCGTTGGGAGCAGATATGCTCCACTTCAAACGATCCGGATGAAGTTGCTGAATACGGAAATGACCTAATCGAACTTCGCCTATTTCTTGATTCGTACAAGGCTCAGGCGCTGTCTGCCTTCGGTGTAGGCGTTTTGAACTTGAGTCGTGAGGCGCTTTAGTTTTGCGGGAATGACGCCTAACCCTTCGTTCGAGCCGACCTGCTCCGGCGCAGCGCAATTGCCCGCCATTTCATTCTGGGTCAATTGCACTGCGCCTCCGCAGGCGGCTCAACTCAAACGTTGGGCGTCATGTGTGCAGTTGTCGCGCTCGCATAGGGAGAAGACATGATTCAGTTCGTACCAGCACTCTCGCTGCTCATTGCTTTCTTGGTCATAACTCTCGTCGTCCTCGCAAAGGTCAAGACAGAGCAGCTACCTGCGCTACTTGAAGCAAAAAACATCCTTCTTCTCTTTGCCGCCGGGCTGTTTTGCATATTGCTCGTAGTCCACCTGTTCAAAGAACAGCCATGGACCGCTGATCTACTGAAGGTCGTGGCTGGGGTACTCGCAGGTGCTGTTGCAACCCTCACGGCGACTTCGAAGGACAAACCGAAGGACTCGATCGCTCAGACGGCTATCGGCAACGACATTCAGCAAGCCGGCCGCGACATCAACAACATCAAGAAGATGGTCGGCGATCTTCAGCACGTCACGGACTCTGTCGTCAATCAGTTCCAAACCATCCAGCAGTCCGTTGCGAAAGTCTCCGCCAATGTCGCTGGCCACGCGGCCAAGCAGGAGTACTTTCACATCCAAGTTCCGGTTCCCGACGAGCGGTTCTACACAGACGTCAAAGAACTCGACGGCAACCGCCCCTCGTTCGTCGACGGTGACGCGACACGCGCGTTTCTCAATCGTCGCTTTGCCCTCTTTCTCACCGTCCCCGGTGCTCGGGATGAGATCCGCCGAACCCTTCGAAATATCGAGGAGGCCGGATGGTCTGTCCGCGAGGTGCGGTTAGATATCTCGCCGAAGATGGTAGATGTCGGGTTCAATTGCGAGCAACGCATTTCCATTGAAAGCCTGCTGTCGGAGGCGACGTGACGCCCAACCCTTCGTTCCAGCGGACTGCCTTCGGCAGCCGCTGAACTCAAACGTTAGAACGCACAAATCTTTTTGCAATTGGCCGAGATCAACGCCAGCGACTGCTCTTTGATCCCGCGGCGCTCAGGCGTCGCAGTGCCGCACCGAATGGTTCGGCGAAGTCTTCTGGTCGGCAGCATTGATCGAGCGAGCCCCCGAGATCAATCGCAAGTCCGGTCAGCCGAGCGGTCGGCCGCAATAGTTCGGCGGTTAAGTTCAGCGCAGTTGCGCCGCTGAGTCGGCGGCGGCATTCTTCGTCCCAGCTTCGGCATGCGCCCTTCGATCCGGTGTCACAGAATTAGGGCATCCGCCAGAGAGTTCAGTGCCAAGAGACTTCAGTCGGCTTCGGGAAGGGATGACATGTGCGCTCTAACAAATCGCTCAAGCGGGCGCGTGAGGGATAACGTGCCAAGCTCAAACCTCGGCGCGTGCGCCGCTCAGCCCAACCGTTAGGCGGCAAGAAAAATGCAGTTCATCACCAACGGAACCATCCCGGATCGCGGCGTCGAGGCTTGTGCCAAGCGAGTAGTTGCCCTTTTGGGTTCCGGATATGAGCCCACCCACTTAGTCCTCGACGCGCACGACTATGCTAGCCGAGTCGATGTCTTAGAAGAATTTAAGGATTTCGCTTTCTCTTGGACGCCCGATCGCCCGAAGGACCACGTCCCTGCATACTTGTTGGACGTCATGCGCGAGTCGTCATGCTTGAATTTGGTGTGGCTTTCACCCCGAACAATCGCGTCGGGCGATCACGTGCTCTCTTGGATAACGGCTCATGAATTGCGGCACGTGTATCAGTCGCGAAACTGTTGCACATTGAGCAACCTTCGCAACGCCATTCGCAGTCTTCGTCGCGACCCCAAATTCTTGGCCCTGCCACCAAATCTGTTCGATCCTGCAGAGATGGACAGCGAACTCTGTGCGCTTCAGACTGTTGCCAATCTGTACTGGAACAGTGACCTTTCACAAGCTGCAGCTCAAATTGCGTTGCCGCGATATCCATTTCCTGCATACAACCAATTCCTGCTGGAGTTGCATCCTCATTGGCTGAACTAGTACTCCGTCAGATAAGTTTTTCCGCATGAGTTTCACAGCTCATATCGCTATCACAAGGGTTTCAGCCTCAGGGCATACGGAAAAACTTATCTGACGGAGTACTAGCCCTCGCTTGCCGTCTAACTCCTCATCACCTGGAGCGGACGCGTGGTAGATAAAGTGCAATCTCAAACGTCGGCGTGCGCGCCGCTCAGCTCAATCGTTAGGTGGCATTACAATGTACTCGGCTAGGTCCGCGTCTCTTGTCAGCGCAATCGTAACGGCGGCGGCAATAGCTGTTGGCATTGCCGTGCAGATAAATAGCTCATCGACCCCGGATCCTCTACCGCTCGAATTCATTGTGGGAGCATCGGCATTTACCGCTTTGCTAGCTGGCATCGGTATTGCTGTCGCAGTGCGCAGCGGACTCGAGAGGCCAAGGCGCTCGCGAAGTTTTTTCGAAGCTCGAAAAATCCCGATAGCGCTACTTCCTGCGCACCTCGGGCAGCTATGATCCGCTGAACCCCACCCGTCCGAGCGCAGAGCGCAGCATGAACGCCGAGCTTCTTCCCACCGTCACGCGCGAATCGCTCGTGCATCAGCTCTACGAGGCCGCGGAGCTCGAGCACAACCTGATGTGCACCTATCTATACGCGGCATTCAGTCTGAAGACCGGTGTCGCGGAGGGTTTGACCGCGCTCGAAGCGCAGGCCACCACGCGCTGGCGCCAGGCCATCCTGCGCGTGGCCATCGAAGAGATGGGGCATCTGACCGCGGTCTGGAACATCACCGCCGCCCTGGGCGCGTCGCCGCGCTTCGGCCGCATGAATTTTCCGCTCGATCCGGGCGGACTGCCGGCCAACATCGTGGTACGGCTCGCGCCGTTCAGCGACGCGGTGCTGCAGCACTTCATCTATCTGGAGCGGCCGACCTGTTCGGACGTGGCGGACTCGGGCGAATTCCTGCCCGACTTCACGTTCACGCGCGGCGTCAGCGCGGCGCGCGTGACGCCCATGCCCATCGACTACGACACCGTGGGCGCGTTCTACGAGAACCTCGCGGACAATCTGCGCGTATTCGTCGAGCGCGTGGGCGAGAAGGAGGCCTTCTGTGGCGACCGCAACCTGCAGATCTCGCACAAGGAGATCGATTTCCAGGGATGCGATCCGGTCATCTGCTCGATCACGGCGCTCAAGGCCTTCGACGCGATCGTGAGCCAGGGCGAAGGCGCGGCATCCGAGAACGCGGACTCTCACTACTGCCGCTTTCTCGCCATCCGCAAGGAGCTGCAGGCGCTGCGCGCCGCGAACCCGGATTTCCAGCCGGCGTTTCCCGCCGCGGTGAACCCGGTGCTGCGCAAGCCCGTGCGCGTCGGACATCGCGTGTGGCTCGAGCACGAGGCCACCGCCGCCGCCGTCGACATCGCCAACAGCGCGTACATGCTGATGCTGCGGATGATCTCGCACTCCTATCTAGTGCCGCGGCCGCATCCGGCCAAGCCGCTGTGCATCGACCTGGCGCTCGGGCTCATGCGCGCGATGACGCCGCTGGCCGAGCACGCGGCGCGGCTGCCGGCCGGTCCGTCGAATCCGGAGTGCAACGGCGGCATGTCGTTCACCGCGCTGCGCGACGCCGCGCCGCTGCCGCCCGGCACGAGCGCGGGACGGTTCTTCGTCGAGCGGCTGCGCGAGTTGCTGGTGGGCGCGCGCGGCCTCGCAGCTCAGCAGGATGCGCGCGTGGCGCAGGCGGTGAAGATCCTCGCGGATCTCACGGCGCGCGCGGAGCGCGGCTTCGCGTCCATTGAGAAGGAGTCGCCGGTGGTGCTCAGCGCGGGCGCATCCGTGCAGCCGTCGGCGAATCCGCCGGCACCGCCTGCACGTTCGGCACCGCCCGCGCAGTCAGTGCCCGCCACGCAGGGAACCGCTGTCATCGCGCCGGGCAATGTCGCGCCGACGCCGCGCAGCGTGGATGGAATCACTACATCGAGGGCCGCGATCTCACGCTCGTCTACGAAGGCAAGAAGTGCATCCACTCGCGCTTCTGCGTGACGTGGGGCCCGAAGGTGTTCATCGCGAACGTGCAGGGTCCGTGGATCGATCCCGATGCGATGCCCACCGAGGCGCTGACCGAAATCGCGCATGTGTGCGTGTCGGGCGCGATCCGCTATCAGCGCAAGGACGGGCACCCCGACGAGCAACCGCCGCCGGTGAACCTGATCTCGGTGCGCGAGGGCGGCCCGTATGCGATCCGCGCCGACATCCGCCTGGACGGGGCGCCGGCCGGAAATTTCCGCTACACGCTGTGCCGCTGCGGCGCGTCGAAGAACAAGCCGTTCTGCGACGGCTCGCATCACGACGCGCACTTCGATGCCAGCGGCGAGCCGCCGACGGGCAAGGCGGACATGCTGCCCGTGCGCGACGGCGCGCTCGCCATCGATCCGCTCACCGACGGGCCGCTGCAGGTGCGCGGCAACATGGAGATCATCAGCGGCACCGGCCGCGTCGTGGCGCGGTTGGAGAACACGCGCCTGTGCCGATGCGGCGCCAGCTCCAACAAGCCGTTCTGCGACGGCACGCACGCCCGCATCGGCTTCAAGTCCTGAATATGGGGTCACTCCCCATTTCCAGGAAATGGGGAGTGACCCCAAATCGGGGTTTGGTGCCAGACCTCGCCGTCAGAAGTTCTTCACCACGCCGAGTTCCACCGGGTAGTTCCAGTGCGCACGCCAGTCGCTGTGCGTAGCGGTGCGGCCTAACAACGCGAGGTTCGGATCGTCCGAGCCGCGCTGGCCATCGACCTGGTCCGCCGCCACGGTCAGGCGCACGCCCGAAGTTGCGCGCGGGCGAGTACTGCAGGCCGGTCTCCATGCGCTGCGGCATCGAGAACCGTTACGAATGCGTAACGCGCGTGCTCAGGCCTTGGGGCGCTCCAGGATCGCGATCATCACGTTACTGCGACCCCACACGGTCGAAGGCAGCACGATCTGCGACAGGCGCCAGCTCTGCGCGCCTTCCACATTGAGCATGGTCTGAATTTCGTTCGAGTCCGATTGGAACACGCCGGTCTTGTAGGGAAGCAGGACGGTTTTGTATTCGATAGTGCTCATGCAGCGGCTCCCGGGACGCAGGGCGAAATAGCCGTGCTGAGAAGATGGTCGCACGCGCGCCTGCGCTGCGCTTGCATTCAACACACAAGCTGTCACGCGTGCGTCACCGGAGTGACATGCGCCGCGCAAATCATCGCGGCAACGTCTCAACCGGAGAAACTCATGCGTCACGTCTTCTTGCCGGCCATTGCCGCCGGCCTCGCCCTGCTCTCGTTCCACGGTCCCGCGCACGGCGGCAATGGCGACCGCCATGAACGCGGCGATCCGGCCATTCAAGTGGGCGTACGTCCCGCCTTCCTCATCGCCGGCATGGACGACAGTGCGCTCAAGCGCAGGCTGCTCGGCTGCCAGAACGACCTGGTGCGCCGCACTAACTTCTCCATCGCGCATCGCGGCGCGCCGCTGCAGCTTCCCGAGCACACGAAAGAAGCCTACGAAGCCGGCGCGCGCATGGGCGCGGGCATCGTCGAATGCGACGTGACGTTCACGAAGGAGGGCCAGCTCGTGTGCCGTCACGACGAGTGCGACCTGCACACCACGACCAACATCGTCGACACGCCGCTCAACGCGAGCTGCACGACTCCCTGGACCGGCGCCGGTTCGAGCCCGCGCTGCTGCGCGAGCGACCTCACGCTGGCGCAGTTCAAGACGCTGAAAGGCAAGATGGACGCGTCGAACCCGGCGGCGGCGACGTCGACCGGCTATCTGGGCGGCACCGCGAGCTGGCGCACGGATCTGTACACCAGCCGCGGCACGCTGCTGACCCTGCGCGAATCGATCGTGCTGAATCGGAAGTTAGGCGTGGGCCACACGCCCGAGCTCAAGTCCGGCAACCCGACGCGCGTGAACGCGGTGTTCGGCAGCCAGGCCAACTACGCGCAGGCGATGATCGACGAGTTCAAGCGCGCCGGCGTGCATGCGAAGGATGTCTGGGCGCAGTCGTTCAACCTCGACGACGTGCTGTACTGGATCCGAAGCGAGCCGCGTTTCGGCCGCCAGGCCGTGTATCTGGACGACGTCGATCCGGGCGCCGGCGTCCCGCGCCTCACCGTGGCGGAGCTGCAGGGCATCCGGGCGAACGGCGTGCGCATCTTCGCACCACCGATTCCCGCGCTGCTGGCGGTCGACGCGGCGAACCTGAAACTCGTGCCGTCGCAGTACGCGCGCGACATCGCGGCCGCGGGTCTCGACATCATCACGTGGAGCTTCGAGCGCGCGGATCTGCGCCGCGGCGCGGCGTTTGGCGGCTTCTACGCCGCGTACGACCCGCAGGGCCTCGTCGTGAAGAAGGACAGCGACATGTATCTCACGCTCGACACTCTGGCGCGCGACGTGAAAGTCATCGGCGTGTTCTCCGACTGGCCCGCCACGGTGAGCTACTACGCCAGCTGCATGGGCCTCGACTAGCCCCAGGACGGTGGGGATGAATAAATGGGGACATTCCTCATTTCTTTGTAACAATCGGCCGCTCGCCTGGCAATCCGCCGGCATCGAAGATTGTTACAGAGAAATGAGGAATGTCCCCATTTGCCATTTTCCCGAAAAACAGATCTGTCCCCTTTTTTCCGCCGTCTGAGCGTGATCTAGTCGCGCGCATGATCGCCCGCCACTGGCGCGCACTCGCGAAACGCGAGCACGCCGCCGCCTACGTCCACCACCTGCGCACCGAGACGTTCCCCGCGATCCGCGCCATCGACGGATTCGTCGACGCGTCCATCCAGCATCGCGAGGTCGCCAAAGGCGTGGAACTCCTCATCGTCACGTACTGGCGCTCGATGGATGCCATCCGCAAGTTCGCGGGCGCGGACCCGGAGATCGCGGTGGTGCCCGACAAGGTGCGCGCGATGATGGTCGAGCTCGACGGGCGCGTGCGCCACTACGAAGTGGAATCTCAGTAGCTAGGACTCCTCGAGCTTCGGCAGGAACGATACGTCCATGTGATAGCGGCGTTCGTCCCTGGGATCGAGCAGCACCGTGATCTTCCCGGCCTTCACGTACTCACCCGGATCGAACCACAGGTGCTCGCTGTGGAACACGCGCACGTTGCCCGAAGCCGGGTTCTGCCACTGCGAGACGATGCGCCAGGGATTGCTGCCGTTCATCTCAACCGACAGGTCGCGTTCGACGGCCAAACCACAGCGAACCGAAGCTGCGGATGCGCGCATCCCGCGGATTGTCCGGTGCGTAAAGCACCTCGACCCGCTCCCCAACCGAAAACGCGGGCGGCGCGGTCCCCATACTGGACTCGATGGTCAAATCCCCACCGGACCGAGGCGCGAAGCGCACCACCGGCCGGTAGAGAGTGCCGCCGTCGGAGTCGCGCGTTTCGCGCAATTCGATCACGACACCTGGCGCGCTCGAAGCGCGCGCGAGGAACGACGCGGTGCGAACCGTCAGAAAGCCCGCGACGGCCAGCAACAGCAATCCGACCCCAAAAAATGCAGACACGATCGTGCGGACGGATTTCATGAGCAACTCCCGATCTGAATGGCCGCCCTGCGTCGCCGCGCCCAATTGACCGCCGCGCGCGCACCATGCTCTAGTCGCGCCCCATCTTTTCACGCCCCGCCCGGAGCGTCGACGTACCGTGAAAATTCTCGTGACCGGCAGCTCAGGCCACCTGGGCGAAGCATTGATGCGCACCCTGCCTTCGCTCGGCCACGAGCCCCTCGGCATCGACGTGCTGCCCTCGCCGTTCACCTCCGTGGTCGGCTCCATCACCGATCGCGCACTGGTGGAAGCCGCCGTGGCGGGCATCGACGTGGTGCTGCACGTCGCGACGCTGCACAAGCCCCACGTCGCCACACACGCGCGGCAGGCATTCGTGGACGTCAACGTCACCGGCACGCTGAACCTGCTCGAAGCCGCGGTCGCGAACCGCGTGCGCGCCTTCGTGTTCACCAGCACGACGAGCGCGTTCGGCGACGCATTGACGCCGCCGCGCGGCGCGCCCGCAGCGTGGATCACCGAAGACGTCGTGCCGATCCCGAAGAACATCTACGGCGCGACGAAAACCGCGGCTGAGGATCTCTGCCGGCTGTTCCACCGCAATCACAAACTACCCTGCCTGGTGCTGCGCACGTCGCGTTTCTTTCCCGAGCAGGACGACCTGCCCGAGCGCCGCGACGCGTTCGACGCGGCAAACCTCAAGGTGAACGAGCTGCTCTATCGGCGCGTCGACATCGCGGACGTCGTGAGCTCCCTCGTGCTCGCAATGGAGCACGCGCCCGCGCTGGGCTTCGACCAGTTCATCATCTCCGCGACGACGCCTTTCGGGCGCGAGGATCTGGCGGAGCTGGGCACGAACGCGCCCGCCGTGCTCGCGCGGCGCGTGCCGGCGTACGTCGAGGCCTACGCGCGTCGCGGCTGGAAGATGCTGGCGGCGCTCGACCGCGTGTACGTGAACGAGCGCGCGCGCACGGTGCTCGGCTGGCATCCACGCCACGATTTCCGCAACACACTGCCGCGCGTCGCGGCGGGCGAAGATTTCCGCAGCGAGCTCGCACGGGCGATCGGCGCGAAGGGTTACCATCGCGCCCCGGTCTGATGCCCGAGTGCTGATGCGCGCAGACGATGGCTGAGGCACAATCGCCGCTTCGTGCCCCATCTCCTAGACAACATCATCTGGAACTCGCTCGCCGGCTCGCAGGCGCAGTTCTCGAGCGGCACCGACGCCGGGCGCCGGTATGCGCGCGGCTATTCTCCGATCATCGGTTTTCCGGATCCGCATCGGCCGGATTTCGCCGCGATCACGCCGTTCTGCGCGCACGACGAGCACTTCTACTGCGACATCTGGTCGGGCCCCGCGCCCTCCGGCTGGCAGATCGAGAAAGAAGCGACGATGGTGAAGATGATCTGGGACGCGCCGATGCCCGAGGAAGACCTCGCGCCCGATGCGATTGCGCTGGGGCCCGAGCACGCGCAGGGTGCATTCGAGCTGGCGCAGCTCACCAATCCCGGGCCGTTCGGCCCGCGCACTCCCGAGCTCGGCGAGTATTTCGGTTTCTTCGAAGGCGACACGCTCATCGCGATGGCGGGCGAGCGCATGCAGGCCGAGTCGCTGCGTGAGATCAGCGGTGTATGTACGCGCCCGGGCTTCACGGGCCGTGGCCTCGCCGGCCTGCTGACGCTCAAAATCGTGCGCCGCCAGATGGAACGCGGCCAGACGCCGTTCCTGCACGTTATGACCGCGAATACGGGCGCGCGACGGCTGTACGAAAAGCTCGGATTTCGCGTTTACCTCGAGACGGTAGTGAGAGTCGTGTCGCGTCGAAACTGACGCGGCAAAAACGACCCATGGTACGCTCGGTCGCATCTTTTTCAGGGCGTGCATAACAGCAACCATGCTGCTGATCGTTCCACTCGGTCGCAAGGGCTCGGAAGGTATTCCGCTGCTGACCATCTTCATCTGCGTCGCCTGTCTAGTCGTGTTTCCGTTCGCGCACGGCGGGCACGAGCTGCACGCGCTGGCGTATCAGTCCAAGACCTCGGACATCGGCAGCATGTTCACGTCCGTGTTCGCGCACCTGGGCATCTGGCATCTGCTCGGCAACCTGTTCTTCTTCTACTGCTTCGCCCGCACCATCGAGTCGAAGATCTCGGTGGTTGGCTATCTACTGGCCTTCGTGGTGTTCGTGCTGGTCACGAACCTGGCGTTCAGCATTTCCGCCACTGCGCCCATCTACACCGTCGGCCTGTCCGGCGTCGTGTGGGGCTTCATGGGCATGTTCCTGCTTCGTTACCCGCGCGACCAGATCGAGTGCTTCGTGTGGCGGATCCGTCTGTTTCGCACGGTGGCGGTGCCCGCGTTCATACTCATCCTCGCGTTCCTCGCCATCGACGTCATCGCGTACCACCGCATCCAGGACAGCAACGTGAACTACGTGGCGCACTTCTCGGGCTTCGTCTCGGGCGCGCTGTTCAAGCTGCTGTTCTGGAAGTTGTTCACCACCGAGGGTTCGGAAACGAAGACCCGGCCGGCGTTCGTGCTGCGCCCGGATCAGCAGCGCTACGCACGACGCCGCTATCGTTGACGGCCGTGGCGACGCCGCTCGCGGTCGCCGTCCATTGATTCTCCCGGCATCACGCGGAACTCGACCCCGCTCCCCCGACTCATACGTTTCGGGGAATGGAGGTCTAACATGCACATCCGGTTGCAGGTCTCGATCGCGTGCTCGGTGGGCGTCTTGCTGGGATGCAGCACGCCGCATCCGACCATCGCCGAGCGCGAGGCACCTACATATCAGCTCGCGTACCGCACACCACCGGAAACGCGTCTGCTTCCGGCGCAGCCCTGCTACGTAGGCACGAACACGTGCGTGGACCTGGATTCCCGGCCTTTCGCGCCCTGCCTGCTCACCGACAGGCATTGTTCGCCCGACGCAGAATTCATGGCGCTCGATTCCGATAACATGACGCGCGTTATCGTCTGGAAGCCGCACGCCATTGAACCCACCAAAAACCGACGATAAGCCCTTCGAAGGCGGATGCCTGTGCGGCGCGATCCGCTATCGCGCCACCGCCGCCCCCGTTCGCGGCGTCATGTGCCACTGCCCGCAATGCCGCCGGCATTCGGGCGCGCCGGCGCTGTCGTTCGTGCACTTCCCGGTGCAATCGTTTCAGTGGTTAGGCGCCGAGCCGAAGCGCTACCGCTCGTCCGAGTTCGCGGCGCGCGGCTTCTGCCCCACCTGCGGCAGCACGCTGTCGATGCACGAGGAAATCCTCGCCGACCGCATGCTGATCGCCGTCGGCAGTCTCGACGAGCCCAACCGCGTGCACAT
>JAYTOI010000207.1:0-4130 GCA_043747875.1 Pseudomonadota bacterium
CGAGGAAGAAATCGAGCTGTTCAACTCGATCATGGCCACACTGAAGAAAGACCCGAAGTGGTATTCCACACGCCTCAAGCAGATCAAGGGCGTGACCGAAGAGACCACCACCGGCGTGCATCGCCTGTACGACATGCACAAGAAGGGCGAGCTCGCGTTTCCCGCGATCAACGTCAACGACTCGGTGACGAAGAGCAAGTTCGACAACCTGTACGGCTGCCGTGAGTCGCTGGTGGACGCCATCAAGCGCGCCACCGACGTGATGGTCGCCGGCAAGATCGCCGTCGTTGCTGGTTACGGGGACGTGGGCAAGGGTTCGGCGCAGGCGCTGCGTGCGCTGTCGGCGCAGGTGTGGGTGACGGAAGTCGACCCGATCTGCGCATTGCAGGCCGCGATGGAAGGCTACCGCGTCGTGACGATGGACTATGCGGCCGACAAGGCCGACATCTTCGTTTCCGCGACGGGCAATTTCCATGTGATCACGCACGACCACATGAAGAAGATGAAGAACAACGCCATCGTCTGCAACATCGGCCACTTCGACAACGAGATCGATTGCGCCTCGCTGAAGCAGTACAAGTGGGACAACATCAAGCCGCAGGTCGATCACGTCATTTTCCCACCAGATTCGAATGGAATATCCAAGCGCATCATCCTGCTGGCCGAAGGTCGCCTCGTAAACCTGGGATGCGGCACGGGACATCCCAGCTACGTGATGAGCTCGAGTTTCGCGAATCAGACCATCGCGCAGATCGAGTTGTTCACGCAGACCGGGAAATATCCGCTCGGCGTGTACACGCTGCCGAAGCACCTCGATGAGAAAGTAGCGCGCCTGCAGCTGAAGACGCTGAATGCGACGCTGACCGAACTCACGGACACGCAGGCGAAGTACATCGGCGTGTCGAAGACCGGTCCGTTCAAGACCGACCACTACCGCTATTGATTCGTTGGTAGTTAGAGGATCACTGTGACGGCGAAGATTCTCGACGGAAAGGCCGTCGCAGCGAAGGAAAGACAGAAGTCGGCGGCGAGAGCCGCCGACTTCGTTTCCAAGTACGGCCGCGCGCCCGGCCTCGCGGTGGTAAAGGTGGGCGAAGACCCGGCCTCCGCAGTCTACGTACGCAACAAGCGCAAGGCCTGCGAGGAGTGCGGCATCGCCTCGTTCGCGCACGATTTGCCGGCGACCACTTCGCGCGCGGAGTTGCTGAAGCTCATCCGTTCGTTGAACGCGGACGACGAGGTCGACGGCATCCTCGTGCAGTTGCCCTTGCCCAAGGGACTCGACAGCACCGAGGTCATGGACGCCATCGATCCGGCGAAGGACGTCGATGGCTTTCACCCGATGAACACCGGGCTGCTCGCGCAGAAGCGGCCGGGGCTGCGGCCCTGCACGCCCTGGGGCGTGATCCGCATCGCGCAGGAGTACCAGCTCGACCTGATCGGCCTGCGCGCCGTGGTCGTCGGTGCCTCGAATATCGTCGGCCGGCCGATGGCTCTCGAGCTGCTGTTGGCGCGTTCGACGGTCACGGTATGCCATACGGGAACGCGCGACCTGCGCGGTGAGGTCGAGCGCGCCGAGCTGGTGGTCGCGGCGGTAGGCAGGGCCGCCTGCATTCCGGGCAGCTGGATCCGCGACGGCGCCATAGTCATGGACGTGGGCATCAATCGCGGGGTCGACGGCAAGCTCTGCGGTGACGTGGAATTCGCGGCCGCGGCCGAGCGCGCGGCGTGGATCACGCCCGTTCCCGGCGGCGTGGGCCCAATGACCATCGCCATGCTGCTGTCGAACACCGTGGACGCGGCCCAGGCGCGCATCAGCGCGCCGAAGCAGTAAAGCCGCGCGCAAAGTAGCCGCAACGCCGGGTGTAGACTCGGCCCCATGAAAAGCCCCGGACATCGGGATGTCCTCATCGAGGCTCTGCGCGACGCGGGCAACGCGCGGCGGCGGGACGCCATCGCGGTCGAGGAGCCGCTTGAAATCCGCTTGTCGAGAGACGGCTCCGCGGCCGAAGGCAGCCCGGAAAGTGAAACCAGGGGACGCGCGATCTCCATCACCATGCGTACGCCGGGGCACGACTGCGATCTCGCGCTCGGTTTTCTCCACGGCGAAGGCATCATCCATTCCGCGCAGGACGTCGTCGACGTGCGGCCCTGCGGACCCACGGGCAACGTGGTACGCGTGACGGTGCGGGCCGATCTGCCGTTCGAGCTCGATCGGCTCGCGCGCAATTTCTACACCACCTCGAGCTGCGGCGTGTGCGGCAAGGCGTCCATCGACGCGGTCACGACGGGGAAAAGACCCGTAGGTAGTGAGGACTTCGTGGTGCGCGAGACCGTGCTGCGCGCGCTGCCCGAACAGTTGCGCGCGGCGCAGATGGAATTCGCGCACACGGGCGGCATGCATGCGGTCGGCTTGTTCACCGCCGCAGGCGAGTTGCTCGCGTTGCGGGAAGACGTCGGCCGCCACAACGCCCTGGACAAGCTGGCCGGCGCGTCGCTGCGCGCCGCCGAGTTGCCGTGGCGCGAGCGCATCGTGTTGTTGTCCGGGCGCGCGAGCTTCGAGCTGGTGCAGAAGGCGATGATGGCGGGCGCGCCCGTAGTCGCAGCCATCGGAGCGCCGTCGACGCTCGCGGTGGAACTTGCGCAAGCCACGGGCATCACGCTCGTCGCCTTCCTGCGCCCCGGCGGCTGCAATGTCTACTCCCATGCGGCGCGCGTGCGGCCGCCGGCGTATCGCCAGAGCGGGAGCGACGCGTGAACGCCGAGACCATCCGGCGCAGTGTCGATGCCGCGCTCGCGAAGCTCGCCGGAGAGCCTGGGCCATTGCTCGAAATCCTGCACGCCGTACAGGACGATCTCGGCTGCATTCCCGCGGACGCCGTGCCGCCGATCGCGGCGGCGCTCAATCTCTCGCGCGCCGAAGTACATGGCGTCGTCAGCTTCTATCATCACTTTCGCGCCGCGCCGCCAGGCAACATCGTCGTGCGGCTGTGTCGTGCGGAAGCGTGCCAGTCGATGAATGCGCGCGGGCTCGAGCAGCACATGAAGCGGCGGCTCGGCATCGGTTTCGGCGAGACCACGCGCGATGGTCGCGTGACGCTGGAGTCCGTGTACTGTCTCGGCAACTGCGCCTGCGCACCGGCGTTGATGGTGGGCACCGAGCTGCATGGCCGCGTAACCCCCGAGCGCATAGACGAACTCGCCACGCACTGGGGCTCGACGCCATGAGCGTGGTCCAGTCCCAAACGACGACCATCTGCGTGCCCGGTGACGCTTCCGCTCGCTCGCTCGGCGCCGACGCGGTGGCCCGCGCCCTCGAAACCGGCGCGCGCGGGCGTGGCATCGATGCGCGCATCGTCAGGACAGGATCGCGCGGGCTGTTCTGGCTCGAGCCGCTGGTCGAAGTGATGACGCCCGGCGGGCGCATTGCGTACGGCCCGGTGACCGGCGCGGACGTGCCCGAACTACTGCTCGCCGGCATGCTCACGGGCGGCGGGCACGCGCTGCGGCTCGGCGACATCGGGCGCCATCCATGGCTCGCGAGCCAGCAGCGCCTCACCAGCGCGCGGCTCGGCATCGTCGATCCACTCGACCTCGACGATTACCGCGCGCACGGTGGCTACGCGGGGCTCGAGGCCGCGCTTTCCATGGCGCCCGCCGGCATCGTCCAGGTCGTCACGGAGTCGGGGCTGCGAGGACGCGGCGGCGCGGCGTTTCCGACCGGCATCAAGTGGCAGACGGTGCACGATCAGCCGGCACCGCAGAAGTACATCGCGTGCAACGCGGACGAAGGCGACTCCGGCACGTTTTCCGACCGCATGCTCATGGAAGGCGATCCGTTCGCGCTCATCGAGGGCATGACCATTGCGGGCATCGCCGTCGGCGCGACGCGCGGCTACATCTATCTTCGCATCGAATATCCGCACGCCGCGCGTACGCTGGCGCAGGCGCTCGCGGTGGCGCGCGCCCGCGGATATCTCGGTGCCGATGTCCACGGCAGTGGCAAGCCTTTCGACATTTCCGTACGGCTCGGAGCCGGCGCGTACATCTGCGGCGAGGAAACGTCGATGCTCGAGAGCCTCGAGGGCCGGCGCGGCGAGGTGCGCGTGCGGCCGCCGCTGCCGGCCATC
>JAYTOI010000208.1:0-2515 GCA_043747875.1 Pseudomonadota bacterium
ACCCTACTGCGGTGACGGGGGCATCGTTGCTCGTGTACCGCCCGGACGGCGTCGAGGCTACGTGGACCGCGGTCATCTCGGGCCAGACGGCGGCGCTGCTCGTGCTGACGCACACGCTTGCGGCGGGCGGCGCGGACATCCCTGCGGGCAGCGCGGGGGCGTGGCGGATCCGTCCTAAACTCACCGGCCCTTTCGGGGTCATCTACTGCACTCCGGTGATCGTGCCGGTCAAAGCGAGGTTTGAACCATGAGCATGTCGAATGCGGCCGAGACAGCGTGGCTCACGCTCCTCTTGAACAATACGTCGTGGGCGAACATTGGCGACGGCGTGGGCCTCCGCGGTAGCACCGTGGCGGGCTCGTTCTACGTCGCGCTCCACACCGCCGACCCTGGCGAGGCGGGCGACCAGACCACCTCGGAGGCCACGTACACGGGCTATGCTCGTGTGGCGGTGGC
Source organism: Pseudomonadota bacterium (assembly GCA_043747875.1). Lineage (GTDB taxonomy): Bacteria > Pseudomonadota > Gammaproteobacteria > Steroidobacterales > Steroidobacteraceae > CADEED01. The sequence goes on from JAYTOI010000208.1 coordinate 457, forward strand.
TCGGTCCGGAGCGGGATGGACCATCTCGGGCGCGAACGGTAGCAACGCGGCGGCCATCACCTTCGGCGCTTGCACGGCGGGCACGAATACGATCACGTACGCCTCGGTCGGCGTGGCGGCCTCGGGTGCGTCGCAGATTATCTCGAGCGGCGTGCTCGGTGGCGCGGGCTCGCTGGCCGTGTCGGCGGGCATCACTCCCAACATTCCGATCGGTGACCTCGACGTGAACGCGGACTGACGCCATGGCCATCACCACCCTAGACGGCGCACTCGCGGGGATGCTCCCTCCCTATCCGTTTTTGAAAGTCGGCGGGACCATGGAGGCCGCGGGCGTAATGCACTCGCTCGCCTACTCCACGGGCCTTCCGGGCGCGATGGCGGCGCCGTCGTCGGGCCTGTCTGGCGCGGCCATCACGTCGCGCACGGGGCTCGTCTCGGTGCCGGCTCCCGCGGGCGCGAACCTGTCCTATCTCGCCAAGCTCGATGCGGCCGCGAGCGTGGCCGGGCAGCTGATTCTCGTGGACCGACTCTGGGACAATAGCGGCTTCACCGTCACGACGACGACGGCGCAGACCGTGACGAGCGCGGCTTTCCCTGCTCGCGACCGCAACGGCGCGGTCGCTGGCGACGGAGTTATGCTGGGTATCGAGGTTTCGACGGCGACCACGAACGCCGGCGCCATCGCCAACATGACCGCCAGCTACACCGACAGCGGCGGCACGGCAGGCAACACGGCGACCGTCACTTCGTTCCCCGCAACGGCGGCGGCGGGCACCTTCGTCCCGTTCCAGCTGGCCGCGGGGGACGTCGGCGTCGGAGCCGTTGCGTCGCTCACGCTCGGGACATCGCTCGTTACGGGCGTCGTTCACCTCGTGGCGTACCGCGAGCTTGCACGAATCTCTCTGCCGGTGGCCAACGTTGGCGCGAACCTCGACGCCATCGCGACCGGATTCGCGCGGCTCTACGACAATACGACCTTGTCGCTCCTCTGGTTGCCGACCGCAACGACGGCCACGACCATCGCCGGAAACATCGTTTTCTCTCAGGGGTGACCTATGGCGCGACGCACGACGGGCGGAGGTATCCTCACGCGTGCGGCGCTCACGCGTGCGGCGCTCACGCAAGGCTCGGCGAAGGCGCTGGCCGAACAATGGCTCTTCGGGTTCCCGTTTCCTCAGACGCTGCTCTGGACAGGCCTATGGCGCGCAAACTACGCCGCAGAGCCGTGGGTCGGTGACCCGAGCGAGGGTCTAAGCGCCGGACGTCTGCTGTCCGAAGCCACGAATCCGCCGACGACAGGCACCGTTCAGAACGGGTTCACCCCTGCCCTATTCGACGGCGTCAACGACGTCCTTCGCTACCCGTCAACCGCCGAAGACATCATCGGCGACTCGACCGGGTGGACCTATCACGGCGTTTGGAAATTTGGTTCGCTCGCCACGCCTTCGGGCGTCACTATCAACGACCCGTGCATTTTCGCGCTCGGGCCGTTTTCTGCCGCGGTAGCCCTCTCCGTCGATTCAAACGGCATCGCACTACTACAATACGACGCACTCGGAACGTCGTACGAGACCACCCGAATAGCCGTTTCGACAGGTCAGTACTACCGAGTCCAAGCTCGGTGGGATACGTCGACCGGAGACCTATGGTTGCGCGTCGATGGAGGCACTCCGGTCACGGTGGCCGTTTCGACGATCATCGACGCATCAGCCGAGGACGTTGTCGTAGGCGCGAACTACGACGCGACTGCGTTCCTCGACGCAGAGTGTCTGGAATCGGGATGGCTCGCGTACGCCGAGACCGACGCGGTCCTCGATGACGTCGACGCCTACGCGGTCGCACGCTACGGGCTGGGCGGCGCATCGACGGTAGATTTCTCGGCCGCCGTCACGACCTCATTGGCCCTTGCTCCTGTCGTGCGAGGAACGGGCACGGTCGCGAGCACGCTCACCACGTCTCTGACCACGGCTCCCATCGTACGAGGCACGGGAAACGTATCGGCGGCGTGCACAACGACGCTGACGTGTGCCCCGATTGTCCGTGGCACCGGCACCGTATC
>JAYTOI010000209.1:0-12121 GCA_043747875.1 Pseudomonadota bacterium
TTGACATCGATTTTCATCCCAAGGCAATGAATGGACGGGCGGCATCGCGCCAGTCGGTTCGCGGATGCTTTGAGATGGCTGACTCCGGATGCCGGCGCCAGGAGGCGCGCGGACCAGGGACGGACACGACGAAGATCACAAGCCGACGTGAACGGTACTCCATTTGGGGCCCGGATATTGCGCTAAATGCGGCCCGCGCTGGACAGCCCATCGACCGCCGTGCCGGTCGGACGGGTCGCGCTCGCGATGGGTTGCCGATGCGCTGCGCATTCGTCGCACATCATCACGCGCGTTCATCGAGGCGCTCGGGGCGCGACCGAACGTGCGCGCAACTCTAACAACTCGCGCGCCCCGTGCACGCATCGGCATTTCCTGACGCGCCTCGCGCCCAAGACTTACGCACGCGTTTGGTTTAATTGCGCGATGCGACGCGCAGGTTGGCCGATCGGAATTTTGATGTTGATGCTGCTCGGGAGTGCCTCGCTCGCGGGCTGGCACTTCACGCGCGTGCCCGTGGCGAGCGAAGCCGATTTGCGGCGCGGGCTGAACATCAGCTCCACGCTCGGCATCCGTTATCGGAATCTGAACTGCGAACCCGTGTCGTTCGCGGCGTACGCGCAGGCACTGCGCGCCTGGCGTTCGTTCCAGAGTCGCGCGTTCGATCCCGTCGGCACCTCCGTGACCCTCACCGTTGCGCGCAAAGGCAATAAGCGCTGCCCGTTTCCGTACCCACGCGTCGCGCAGATGCCGCAGCTCGATGGCAGCGATCTCGCGGGCGTCCGGGTCACGTCTGCAACCCTGCGCGGCAGACCAACCGTGATGGCGTTCTTCTTCGCGACCTGCCCCACGTGCCGGCGCGACGTCGCGCCTCTCAACGCGTTCGCGGCGCGGCATCCCGAACTCAACCTGCTGGCCGTCACGTACGAGCCGCCGGACGTCGCGCGCGCATTCGCCGCGGATCAGGATTTCCGCTGGCGCATTCTCGCGCAGAAGCCCGCGTTCATCCGGCAGGCTGGCGTCTATGTCTACCCCACCATCATTCTGTTCGCGCCCGACGGTCGCGTCCTGGCGCGCCTGACGGGCGGCATAAAAGGGGCGCACGAGGCGCCAACCATCGAACGAGGGCTCGAAGAGGGGCTGGAGCGCTGGCTGACGCAGGCGCTGGCACAGGGGTAGCGCACCGCTGGCGTTTTACGCTGCGGCGCGAAATCGCCACCGCCGGATGAGTGGTGCGACAGATTGACGCCCCTTCGAACCCTGTGATCTAGTGATCCGCACGGGGGTCCCATGAGAACACTGAAGCACACGCTGATTCTCTGCACTTTGTTAGGCGCGGCGCGCTTGGCGTTCGCGCAGATCGACATGCCGGATCCGACGCTGCCGGGCGGCTCGCCGAATACCGCGGTCCGCATCGTCGCGGTCTCCGAAACCATGATCGACCGTCACATCCAGAGGTGGCTGCGCACCCACTACCCAGGCTGGAACGCCGAGCCGTATGACATCCAGGAGATGGGTCCGGAGCGCTACGCGGTCGTGCACATCTCGGCTGAGAACAAGTCCAGCCGCCGCATCTACTTCAGGCTGATCGCCAACCAGAACGACCCGGACGCGCGCGGCGACAGCGCGTTCCCGTTCTGATCGGCAAGGCCTCGTTCCACAAACACTTTTTGCTGCGCGTCGGCGGCCTGACGATCCGGCGTCGGGCCCCGAAGCCGTCGCGTGAACGAGCCCAAATTATATATTCGAGAATTGGCACGACGTCAGGTGGGAGAAATGTCCCACTCGTGACACTCCTTAATGCCTCCACCGACAAATCGAACAGAGGCAAGAACCTGCCTGAAACCCGCCGGCTCGGGTTTTGGGGGTGCAGTGAAAGCTGCCCGATCAGATGGAGCGTCGAATGTCGTGCCAGGGACGGCACATGGACGCTCCGATGCTCAAGGCTCAGATGCGATCCTTTCGCGATGCCCGAAATGCCCCCTCCTGGCGGCGAGTTCTGTCCGCAAATAGTTGAAATTCCGACCGTTCGCCGTGCGCCGCACGGAAATCACCCGCGCGCAATATGACGCTTCCTAAGCGCGACCGTCGGCCCGTGGGCGGCGATTGCCGCACCGATCGCCGCAAGCGCGGCGACTCGGGGGTACGAGCCGGATATCACCGATCCCGAGTCGGCCTTCGCGCAGGCGGACGATCACCCCGACGACGATCAGTCCCTGGGTCGACACGTCGGCGCGCGGATGCCGGTACGCGAATGCTTCGAGCGGACCGCCTGGAAGACCTTCGCCACCATGAATGGCAGCGGCTGCAAATCGTTCGATCCGTTGCCCCGCCGCGACGGCCGGCTGAACACCGACACGGTGGACTGGTTCGCGCCTAACAAGCTCGGCGTGCACGACCAGATCGGCAACGTCCGCGAGTGGATCGAGGATTGCCACACCGTGCCACACGATGCGCACAGCGCCGCGGGGGCCCACCAGAGCCTGCGATTTGCGCGAACGCCGCGCGAATGGCGGATCGAGAGGCACCCCGCGCTCATAACCTGCGCACGGCCGACCGCTTCCCTATCCACTCGGACACCGCGCCCATTCGATGGGCATCCGGATTGCTAGCGCTGTGCAGCAAATGCGCGCAGCCGATGCAACGCGCGTACCATGAGGCATGCGCCACCTCCGGCGCAGAGGGGGAAAAGGATGCGTAACACCACCATGCTCGTGGCCGTGGCAGCTCTACAATTGCTGCTCGCCGCGTGCGCGAACCAAAAAGAGCCCGCGGAAAAAGCCTTCGCCAAGATCGAATCGTCGCTCGCGGAATTCCGCGCCGATGCGCAGCAATACGCCGCCGAGGAACTCAAGGGCGTCGATGAATCGGTCAACGACCTCAAGAACAAACTCGCCAAGCTGGACTATCAGGGAGTGATGGTCGTGGCGCCGTCCGTGTCGTCGTCCGTCATTTCGCTGCGAGCGAACGTCACGCGCCAAAAGGCCGAGGCGGCGGAAATACTGGCTACAGCGCAGAGCGAATGGATCTCGATCGCGGCGAGCGTGCCGCAACTTGTCGGCGATCTGCAGAACCGGGTGGATTCGCTCACGCGCTCGCGCCAGCTGCCGAAGGATTTTTCGCAGCAGGACTTCTCGACGGCCAAGGCCACGCTCGACAACATCAAGAAGGTCTGGGGCGAGGCCAGCACGGAATTTGCCGAGGGCAAAGTGGCGGATGCCGTACGCAAGGCGCGCACGGTGAAGACCAATGCGGAGTATCTGCTGCGCAGGCTGTCCGCCTGATTCTGGTCCGTCACTCGCTGGATTTCGGCTGCCGGATCGGGCCAAGGAAGGGTTACTTCTTCGCTTCCTTGGCCCGCTTCTCGAGATAGGCCGCATAACCCTTCGACTCCGCCGCCTGGCAGGTCACCTGCAAGGCTATTTCGTCGCCCACGTGTGGTATGAACGCGCCCAAGCCAAAATCCGAACGCTTGAGCTTCCCAGTGGCGTTGAAACCCACGGTCGCGACTCCCGTGCGGGCGTTGCTGCCAACGCCGAGCAGCGTGACGTCGAGCATGATTGGTTTCGTGACGCCGTGGATCGTGAGGTTGCCCGTAACCTTCAGGCGATTCATCGCCGCGCCCTGCTCCACTTTCGTGCTCGTGAAGGTCGCGTAGGGAAATTTCGCGCGGTCGAAGAAATCCTCGGAGGCGAGGTGCTCGTCGAGATCCGGCACGCCGCTGGCAAGCGTGCTCAGCGGAATCGTCACTTGCACCTTCGACATCGCCAGGTTCATCTCGTCGTAGGCAAGCTCGCCGCTACCCTGCGCCACCTGCGCGGTGGGCAAGGAGAAGCCCAGGTGGTCCCAGCTGAACACCACCTGCGTGTAGTTGGGTTCGAGCGTGTACGTCGTGGCGTGTGCGGGCAGCACCGCGCCGGCGGTGGTGAACGCGGCCAAGGTCCAAGCGGCACGAGTGAAAGAGATCATGCGGGGTTTCCTGCAGTTGAAAGGTCCGCGCAGGCTGTGCACCGGGTGCCGAAGAGTCCTGAAGTCGGCCTGAAACGCACCTGAAAAGGTCTGAATCGCGCTGATGCGCTCGCGGCCCCGTGATACAACGGCGACCCCATGGATCGACCCACGACGATTCCGCTGCGCATCGGCGACTGGCGGCTGGACCCTCAACTCGGCCAGATGACGCGCGGCGGCGAGATGCAGCGCCTCGAAGCGCGCAATTTGCGGCTGCTGGTGTATCTGGCCAACCGCGCCGGAGACACCGTGAGCATCGATGAGCTGCTCGACAACGTGTGGTCTGGCGTCGTGGTCACCCAGGACTCCGTGTACCAGGCCGTCACGGCACTGCGGCGGCTGCTCGGCGACGACCCGAAACAACCCGCGTACATCGCGACCGTGCCGCGACTCGGCTATCGGCTGGTGGCGCGGGTCGCGCCGTGGGATGACCCGTTACCGGTGGATTCAGGATCCCCGCCCGCCGCGCGACGCGCACAGGCGCCGACGTCAAGGCGCTTCAGCCGGCCGGCCCTATTCTTCCTCGCCGGGGCGCTCGTGCTCGTCACGGTGGCGTTGCTCGTCTGGCGCGCCGCCGCGCCGGACGCGAGGTCGGTCGCCGTGCTGCCCTTCCTCGATCTGACCACGCAGGACATGAACGAGGAATATTTCGCGGACGGAATGACCGAAGAGCTCATCCATCGCCTGAGCAAACTACCCGGATTCGAAGTGCCGTCGCCCACCGCGTCGTTCTACTACAAGGGCAAGCAGCTGCCACCCGCGACCATCGCGCGGGAGCTGCACGTCGCCTATCTGCTCGACGGAAGCCTGCGAGAATCGGGCGACATGCTGCGCGTCTCGGCGCGCGTGATGCGCGCGCGCGATGGTTTCGTGGTCTGGTCCGAGAGCTACGACCGTCCGAAGACCGACCGCCTCCTGATCCAGGACGACATCGCCAGCGCAGTCGCGCGGGCCCTCGACGCCAGGGTGCGCTAGCTCTATCTAGTGATGTCGATGCGCCCGACGATCACGCGACTGACCCGCGCCGGCACCGAGAACTCGATCGGCAGGAAGTAATCCGTCCATGCGCGCGGCACCACGTAGAACACGCGCAGGCCCGGCTTCTCGAAGTAGCTCGCCTTCCAGGTGTTCAGCATCGCATCCGCTTCGTCGGCGAACAGCCCGGCCTTGACGAGCGCCGCCCGCAGGCTCTTGCGCAGCCCGGCTGCGTTCTGTGGCTTGTAGTCGGGGCCCGCAAAGCCCTTGAGGCGCGCGAGCTCGACACCGGGCTTGTCCTTGGTGAGCGTGAGCGCGCCGTGATCGCGGAAGGCGATGACGCCGTCCTTGCGGATGTCGGCGTACCAGACGTTTGGCAGCGTCACCGTGGGCGCGTCCAGCCACGCGAGCTGAGCGGGCGCGCTCAGCGTCAGAGCGCCGGCGCGCAGCTTCGTCTGTATCAGCGCGTCGAGGTGCGCGACACCGCGGTAGAACACATAGCGCTCGCCCTCGCCGGCCGAAGGCAAGAACACGCTCGCGGCCTGCACCTCGCGGGGCGCGATCCAGATCGGGCTGTTCGTGAGCGGCGCCACGACGGTGTCATGAATGCGCAACCCGGTCCATTTCAGCGAGCCGACTACAAAGTCGCTCATCGTGTGGCCATCCCAGGGCTTCAACACGCCGGCTTCGAGCTTGTTGCGCAGGCGATCGTCGTCGACGTGCACCTCGGGCTCCGCGTCCGGAAAATACTCGTTGAGCACGCCGCCGCGGAAGCGCACGGTGATGTCGAAAGGCGCCTCGAACGCCTGGCCTGCCGGCGGGTGGAAATACAGCACCGGCGTTTCGAGCCGCATCGTGATGTCGGGACGGCCCGTGATGAAGGGTTTCTTTCCGAGCTCCTTGCCGAGCTCGCGCGTGACGTCCGGCTCCCAGCGGTGCACGAAACTCGGCAGCACGTCGTCGGCGTCGATGCGATTGAGCCCGCCTTCGGGTGTGCCGGCCACATCGTGGATGGTCGTGATGGTGCCCCATTCGTGGACGACGAGATCCGCGGCGCCCGACGCGCCGGCGAGAGCGGCGACGAGGACAAACAAGAGTTTCCCGACCATGTCGCGCCGCTCCCCGCCATGCGTAGTTGCCGAAGGCTATTCCCGCTGACAATGCGCAAGGTGCGAGGTTCTGTCTACTCTCGTAGCGATTGGGTACTGCATCGCGCAGAATGCGTGACCCGCATGCAACCGCTCGCCGTCAGATTGCGCGCCATCAAGCGGCGCCTCGTGGCCGAAACCGAGGCGGACGTACATACCGCGCTCACCGCCGCCGAAGGCGCCGCCGACGCCGCCGGCAGCATGGCGCTCGTGGATTTTCAGGCGGCGAACGGCAACACGCTGTCGATCATCGTGGGCGGCCCCGACACGGCTCTGAGCTTTCGGCAACCGGGCGACGGACCGCCGCGCTTCGTGAGCGTCGGCGACAAGGGTGCGAAGGGCTCCGTCCCCTGCTCGCGCGATTTCAACAACCAGATCGACTGCCCGCGCTGGTCGCTGATCTCGCGCGCGGACGGAATGGCGGCGCTCGACGAATTCGCGGCCTCGAACCAGCTGCCGCATTGCATCCAGTGGGTCGAGTACACGCCCGGCCAGCCGCCGCCGCTTGACTAGTTAGTCCGGCGCGCTGGCCCGCGCCTCAGCGCACACTGCCCAGCCCTTTCCACAACAGCGCCTCCACCAGCCCGGACATCTCGTCGATGGACGTGCGCTTCGGCCACACCGTTGCCGTCGCATTGAGTCCGTGGTGCACCAGATGCAACGCCACATCGAGTTTCCACGGCGCGAGTTTCGGAGCGAGCGCCCGCGCGAGCGGGCGCAGAGCGGCGAGCGCCTCGCGCTCGAGTTTCTGCCATTCCTGCGCAAGCTCCGGCGACCTGCGCGGCTGAACGAACAGCAGCTCGACGATGGCCGGATCACGGTGTACCTGCTCGAAGAAGTGCCGGATCGCGGCCCGGAAGCGGGCGGCGGGATCGGCGCGCTCGTTGAGCGACGTGCCCGCCGACGCCACGAGCTCGTCGCGCAGCATCCGCATGAGCTCGCAGTACAGCGCGTGCTTGGAGGCGAAGTGGTCGTAGACCACGGGCTTGGTGACGCCGGAGAGCCCATGACCAACCTCAACGATACTTTCGACGCGATCATCGTGGGTGCCGGACCCACGGGCCTGGTCCTGGCGAACGCGCTGACGCTGCGCAAGCTGCGCGTCGCGGTCCTCGACCGGCAGGCCGCCGGCGCCAACACATCACGCGCGGCGGTCGTCCACGCGCACACATTGGAGACGCTCGAGTCGATCGGCGTGTCCGCCGAGCTGGTGCGACGCGGTGTGCGTGCGCAGAGCTTCACCATCCGCGACCGCGACCGAACGCTGATTCGCGTGCCGTTCGGCGACCTGCCGACGCGCTATCCGTACACATTGATGGTCTCGCAGGCCGAGACCGAGCTGGTGCTGCGTGAGCGGCTCGCGCAGCTCGGCGTAGCGGTGCGGTGGAACTGCGCGGTCGAGCGCGTGGCACGGACGGATGGCGGCGCGCGGGTTTTCCTCGAGGACGGCTCGACCCTCCAGGGGCGTTTCGTGATCGGCGCCGACGGCATGCACAGCAAGGTGCGCGAGCAGGCGGGTATCGCATTCGACGGCGGCCGTTACGAGGAATCGTTCGTGCTCGCCGATGTACGGCTCGACGGCGACGTACCGCGCGACGAAGTCATCCTGTATTTCTCGCCAGCGGGCCTCGTGGTCGTGGCTCCCCTGCCCGGAGGCGTGCACCGCATCGTCGCGACACTGGCCGACGCGCCGGAAAGTCCTTCGCTCGCAGACGTCCAGGCATTGCTCGATACGCGCGGACCCGAGCACGCCCCGCTCACGGTGCGCGAGGTCATCTGGGGGTCACGATTCCGCGTGCGTCACCGCGTCGCGTCCCAGTACGTGCGCGACGCGCTGGTGCTCGCGGGCGATGCCGCGCACGTGCACAGCCCCGCGGGCGGCCAGGGCATGAACACCGGCATCCTCGACGGCCTGCGTCTCGCCGAGGCGCTCGACGCGGCGATTTGCGCGGGCGATGCGCAGGCGCTGCAGCGCTACCAAGCCGAGCGCCGCCCGGTCGCGCGGGACGTCGTCGAACTCGCGGACCGGCTCACGCGTCTCGCCACCGCCCGCCCGGCATGACGGCGGCCGCGCAACGCGCTGTTGCGCGTGCTCGGCAGTCTGCCGCCGTTCCAGCGTCGTCTCGCATGGAGGCTGTCAGGCCTCGTGAACCGCCGCGGCGAGCCCCGCGGCGAAGTGCCTGCGGCCGACGGACATACATCAGCGCATTGTTAGCGGCGTTTGGAATTGACGCCTCAGGCGCATTCATGTGGCGCGTGCGGAACCTGGCACCATGCTCTTGCGCAACAGCGCCTGCCGTGCCTCCCACTCTCGGCCCGGCTCCATCGGGACGATGAACTCCGATTGCCCACCGGTGTGGATGGCCACTGGCACGCCGTCGCGGTACAGCACGCGGTTGTTAGCCAGGGCCGACACACGCGTGCCGGGCGTCACGATGCCGGTGAGGTTGAGCGGGTCGGCCGCCGACAGCGACACGAGATCTCCCTTCGCTTCCTGACGGCGGATCGCGCGCAGAGACGCGATGGTGTCGGGCAACGCATACTGCTCGCCCGCCATGCCGGCGACGAAGCGACCGCCCCGGATCTTGCCCTGCGCCTCGAGCCGGCGAAACACGCGCAGCAGCGCGTGCCATGGCGGCAGCCAGTCCGCTTCGCGCTCGAGCACGCGGCGGAACACGACCCCGTACCGCCGCAGCAGCACCTCGGCGACTTGTTCCAGGGCCGCGGCATCCTCGGCGCCCTGCTTCTTCGAAAACGGACCCTTGCGAATGAGGCTCCAGCGGCCGGCGTCTTCGAGGCCGAACAGCGCCACCCGCCGGCGACGCGCGACCAGCTGACGCTTCTTGTCGGAGGGAATGAGCAGCGCGCGCAATCCGCTGAAACTGTCCGCATTCACCAAGCCGGCGGAAACGAGCTCACCGAGTGAGTCTTCGGCCTGAGAGCGCAGTAACGAGCTGCCGCTCACGAGATCATCGAAGAACGACGCACCCTGTAGAACGAGCACGTCGTACATCGCGCGTGCGCCGTGCGAAAGCTGAACCTCTTCGCGGGGCGCTGCGGCCAGCGAATGCCACAGACTCCAGTTGCGGCGCGTGACGAGCGCGATGGGCGTGGTACGTACCGGCGAGGCGCCCGGACTCTTCGACGGAGTCAGCCGCGCCCAGAGCGCGCGCCCCGAAAGGCACAGGCTGTCGAGCCAGTGCGGGTCGTAGTCATTGAGGCGCGCGGCGAGCACGTCGCTTTCCCACGCGGCGGCCGGCACCTCGTACCCCTCGAGTTGTTTGACGACGGCGTCGAGGCTCTCGACACCTTCGGATTTCGGGGTGCGCGTGATGCCGTGCCAATCGAACAGGAACCGCATGAAATCCGCGGACGACACGGGCTCGATCTCCGCGCGCAGCGTCTTGATGGTGTAGCGGTGAATGCGCGCCAGCAGGCGCCGCTCGCACCATTCGAGCGTAGAGTCTCCCAGGCGCACCGCCTCGGTGGCGCTGGCTTCTTCCGTGAAGCGCCCGCGCAGCACGAAACCCTCGCTCTCGAGCTCGACCAGCGCGATGCCGATGGCCGCGACGTCCAGCGCGAGCGATTCGGCGAGGTCCCGTGCGGTGACCGGCCCGAGCGCCTGCAGGCGGTTGCGGACCAGATCGGGAATGGCCGCGTCGCGCTGCCACAGCTTGGCCGCCGTCTCGGCGGGGGCGGTGATCTCAGGCGCCAGCGCGGAGTCCGGGTAGATAGCCCGCAGCATCGGCAGACACTCCGCGCACACCCAGTAGACACGGTTCGCGGTGGTCAGCCGCGTTGCGCGGTGCGCGGCCGAGAGGTCCTCGAGGAACCCCGCCCAGCCGGCGCTCGCGCCCTCTTGCTCGGTGATCACGCCATGCGAGTTCAGCGCATCGTGCAGTTCGTCCGGGTTCGTCACCTCGGGCCACGCCTCGGCGCGCACCTGGGAAATCGCGGCCGGGTCGAGCTTACCCATGTCTGCCGCGGCTTCCGGATCGAGCCAGCGGCGCTGCGACACCGCATTCGTGCGGCGCTCCTCGAGCGGCGCGTCGTCGAGAAAAGCGTACGGGCGCGCGGTCAGGATTTCCGCGGCAAGCGGCGACGGCGTGGGCAGGTCGCGCGCGACCACCTTGATGTCTCCGGCTTCGAGGCCGCGCAAGACGCGCTTCAAGCCCTCGACGTCCATGGCCTCGTGCAAGCAGTCGGCGAGCGTCTGCTTGACCAGCGGATGATCGGGAATCTCGCGCGGTCCGGACAGATTCTCCGCGCAGGCGATCTGATCTGGAAACACCACGGCAATCAGATCTTCGGACGCCATGCGCTGGATCTGCGGCGGCGTGCGCTTGCCGCCCGAGTTGCGGCGGATGGCCAGCGAGATGCTGGCGTTCCAGCGCCAGCGCGCGGTGAACATCGGCGAATCGAGCATCGCCTGGATCAACGTGTCTTCGACGGTCTTGCTGTTGAGAAAGCGCGCCACGCTCTCGAGCTCGAAGCTGTGTGTTTCGCCCAGCGACAGCACGATGGCGTCCTCGGTGGCCGCGGCCTGCAGCTCGAAGTTGAACGTGCGACAGAACTTCTTGCGCAGGCTCAGGCCGAAGGCGCGATTCACGCGCGCGCCGAACGGCGCGTGGATGATGAGCTGCATGCCGCCCGACTCGTCGAAGAAGCGCTCGAACACCAGCGTATCGAGCGTGGGTAGCTTGCCCAGCACGGCCTTCGCCCCTGCCAGATACTCCACCAGCTGCTGCGCCGCGGGCCGCACCAGCCGGTAGCGCTCGACGGCGACGTCGATGGCGTGCGCGATGGTCTCGGCGGTGACCTCAGGCAGGAGCGCCTCGATGTCCGCGCGCAGACGCGAAACCGAGGCGGATAGTTCGTCGGTGCGTGCCGGCGCCTCGCCGAGCCAGAACGGAATGGACGGCGGCTGGCCCTTGGCATCTTCGACGCGCACGCGGCCGGCTTCGACGCGCAGGATGCGATACGACGTGTTGCCGAGCTGGAAGACATCGCCCGCCAGACTCTCGATGGCGAAGTCCTCGTTGAGCGTGCCGACGAGAATGCCGGCGGGCTCGAGGATCACCTGGTAATCCGCGTTGTCGGGAATGGCGCCGCCGCAAGTGATGGCCGTGAGCCGCGCGCCCTTGCGGGGGCGCAGCATCTTGTTGACGGCGTCGCGATGTAGATAGGTGCCGCGACGGCCGCGCTTGGTGCTGATGCCCTCGGAGACCATGCGCACCACGGCATCGAAATCCGCGCGCGGCAGATTGCGGTATGGATAGGCATTCGTCATCAGCGCGAACAGCTCGTCCTCGCCGTATTCGCGCGCGGAGACCTCCGCGACGATCTGCTGCGACAACACGTCGAGCGGATGATCGGGGATGCGCAGCGCGTCGAGTTCGCCGCGGCGCACGGAATCGAGCAGCGCGACGCAATCCACCAGCTCGTCGCGACTCGCGGGGAAGATGCGGCCCTTCGGAACGCCGTTGACGGAATGGTTGGCGCGGCCTACGCGCTGCAGGAACACCGAGATGCTGCGCGGCGTACCGAGTTGGCAGACCAGCTCGACATCGCCGATGTCGATACCGAGCTCGAGCGAGGCGGTGGCGACCATCACCTTGAGCTGACCGGCCTTGAGGCGCTGCTCGGCGTGGAAGCGCGTCTCCTTCGAGAGCGAGCCGTGGTGCGCGGCGACCGCGGTGTCCCCGAGGCGCTCCGCGAGATGGCGGGACACGCGCTCCACCATGCGGCGCGTGTTCGCGAACAGCAGCGTGGTGTGATGTTGGCGAATGAGCTCCGCCAACTGGTCGTAGACCGAGCCCCACACCTCGCCCGACATCACCGCTTCGAGCGGCGCGGACGGCATGACGATGGCGAGGTCACGCTCGCGGACGTGACCCGTGTTGACGATGACGGTGGGAGTGGTGCCGGGGAGGGAATCTCGGGAGAACGCGAGCTGCGTTAGCAAACCCTGCTCCCATTGGCGCGCGTTCTCC
>JAYTOI010000210.1:0-4749 GCA_043747875.1 Pseudomonadota bacterium
GATCGGGAATGTCTTCGGCGCGCTCGCGCAGCGCCGGCACGCGAAGCTCGATGACGTTGATGCGATAGAAGAGGTCCTCACGGAATTTCGCCTGCGCGACGAGCTCGCTGAGATTCTTGTGCGTGGCGGACAGGATGCGCACGTCGATCGGCGCTTCTCTTTGCTCGCCGATGGGACGCACGCTTTTTTCCTGGATCACGCGCAGGAGCTTTACTTGCATGTGCAGCGGCAGGTCCGCCACTTCGTCGAGAAACAGCGTGCCGCCTTCGGCGGAGGGGATGAGACCGATCTTGTCGGTGACTGCGCCCGTGAAGCTGCCGCGCTTGTGACCGAACAGCTCGCTCTCCATGAGCTCGGAAGGAATCGCGCCGCAGTTGACCGGCACGAACGGTCCCTCGGCACGCGGTCCGGAGGAATGGATCATGCGGGCGACCAGCTCCTTGCCCGTGCCGGATTCGCCGAAGATGTGCACCGGCGCCTGGCTGCGCGCGACCCGCGTGATCATCTCGCGCAACCGGTCCATCGCGGGCGCGCTGCCGATGAGCTGCGTGCCGCTGCGCGTCGCGGTGCTCTCGGCGGACCGCGAAACTTTGAGCGCCGTCGAGACGATGCGCCGCAGGACGCCGAGGTCGAGCGGCTTGGACACGAAATCGAAAGCGCCGAGCTTGAGCGCGCGCACCGCCGACTCCACGTTGCCGTGCGCGGTGATCACCGCGCAGGGAGTTCCGGGACAGTGCGAGCCCATCCACTCCAGCAAGCCGAGGCCGTCGCCGTCGGGCAGGCGCATGTCGGTCAGACACAGGTCGAAGTGCTGCGACTTGAGCAGCTTCTTCGCGCCCGCGATGTCGCCCGCGGACTGCGCGGCGAGCTGCATGCGCGAGAGAGTCAGCGTGACCAGCTCGACCAGGTCGGGTTCGTCATCGACTACGAGTACCAGCGGTTGCGCCATGCGTCACCGGCCAAATGGCCCTTAGGCTACCCAGCGTTCCGGGTCGCGGAACACGAGGCGGAACAGGCTGCCGCCGCTGGTGCGCGGCTCATACAGGAGAGTGGCGCCATTGGTTTGCGCGAGCTCGCGCGCCAGGAACAGCCCGAGGCCCGTGCCGCGGCCGTTGCCGGTGAAGAATGGCTCGAAGATGCGTTCGCGGTGCTGGACCGCGATACCCGCGCCGCGATCCGCGACTTCCAGGAAGGGTCGCGCGGTGGAAGGCAGACGCCCGATGCGCAGCTCGATGGTGTCGTGACCCGCTTCGCCTGCGCCGTATTTCACGGCGTTCTCGCACAGGTTCCAGACGATCTGTCGCAGCTGCGAGGGATCCACCTGCACCTCGACGTCGCCGAGGAGCGTCGAAATAGCCAGCCGTGTCGCCGGGATCTGCATGGTCGCGCAGAATTCGTCGCGGAAACCGGCGACCCAGGCGGCGAGGATCACGCGCTCGGGGCGTGAGTTCTCGCGACGTGCCATCGACATGACGTTTTCGATGATCTGCCGTACGCGGTCACCGTTGGTGCGCACGATCTCGGTGAGGCGCCGGTCCTCGTCTGAGAGCGAAGGAGACTCCCCGAGGAGCTGCGCCGCGTGGCTCATCGCGCCGACGGGGTTGCGGATCTCGTGCGCGATGCTCGCGGAGAGCCGGCCGAGACCCGCAAGCTTCGACTGCTGGATCTTGGCGGCCAGCAATTCGGTGTCCTCCAGGAACACGATGACCGGCGAGGGCTCGGCGCCCCCCAGCGAAGCGAAGTGCGGCTGGATGACGTGGCCGCCATCGGCGGCGACGAACGTCGCGGAGGGCACGGCTGGCGTCGCGGTGCGCGAGCGCCAGGTCTCGAGTAGATAGAGCAACTGCGGCGAGGCTTCGCCGAGCAGCGCGCCCGGATAGGCGCTGCGGTCCCCGAGCAATGCCGCCGCCGTCTCGTTGATGAGCCGGATGCGGTTCTCGTGGTCGACCACGACAATGCTTTCCCGCAAGTGCTGCACGATGTATTGCGAGAGCTGCGCCATGTTCGCGAGGTCGATCTGCTGGCGGCGTACCGTGGCCTCGGTATCGCGCAGGCGACGCGCGATGGGCCACGCCAGCAGCGCCACCAGGAATACGATGCCGCCGAGAATGCCGGTTGCCGGGTAGTCCGCGCTGGCGGCCGTGCCGGTGACGTGGCCGCCGATCTGTTGCGCAAACAGGGCAAAGGTGGCCAATGCGGCGAGCACGAAGGCGTCGCGACTGTCCGCGAGCAACGCCATGGCGCCCACCGGCACCACGAACAGGATGCCCAGGCCGCTGCCTACTCCACCGCTCGCCAGCATGAGCAGGCTGATGGCGACGGCATCCACCATGGCGTGGACGAAAGTGGTTGCACGCAAGTTGGGCAGAACGCGCCGGCCACCCGCGACGATCGCGACACCAGCCGCGAAATACACCACGCAGCTCCATAAAAAAAGCTGTAAATGGGTGGAGCCGAGCGACGTGGTACTGCCCACGACGACGTAGAGCAGGTACAGCGAGGGCGGAATCAGCAGCCGGTACAGGTTGACCAGGCCGATGACGCGCCAGGCAAGATCGGTCGGGGCGGGAGGAGCGACGGCGAGCGACATCGGCCGGGACTTTAACAGCTACCTTTGCGCTGCAGTAGTTTCCAGGTCGTTTGTAAACTGGCGACTGCCGCACGATTCCGGGAGAATACCGACTCTTTTTCGCCAGCAAAGACGAGAGCGGATGAACCTCCACGAGTATCAATCGAAAGATGTGTTCCGAGAGTTCGGAATTCCCGTCCCTACCGGTAAAGCGGCCCGCAGTGCCGAAGAGGCCGTCGCCGCCGCGCAGTCGTTAGGCGGCAATCTCTGGGTGGTCAAAGCCCAGGTACACGCGGGTGGCCGCGGCAAGGCAGGCGGCGTGAAACTCGCCCGCGATCTCGACGCGGTGCGCTCGGCCACCGCCGACATGCTCGGCCAGCGCCTCGTCACCAAACAAACCGGTCCCGAAGGTCTGCCCATCGAGACGGTGTACGTCGAGTCGGGCTCCGATATCGAACGCGAGATCTATCTCTCGCTCACGCTCAACCGCGAGCGCGGACGCGTCGCCATCATCGCCTCCTCGGCGGGCGGCATGGACATCGAAGAAGTGGCGGAGCACGAGCCCGAGAAGATCCTGCGCGTGGACGTCAGCCCCACCGCGGGTCTGCAGCCATATCAGTGCCGCAAGCTCGGCTTCGGTCTCGGCTTCAAGGGGCCTCAGATCGGCAAATTCCAGTCGATCCTCATGGCGCTGTACCGCATTTATCTCGAGCGCGATGCGAGTCTGCTCGAGGTGAATCCGCTCATAGTCACCAAAGACGGCGAGCTCGTCGCGCTCGACGCCAAGATCAACATCGATGCGAATGCCATGTTCCGCCAGAAGGCGCTGGCTCCGCTGCGCGATCCTTCGCAGGAAGATCCGATCGAGCGCGAGGCGTCCGAGCACGATCTCAACTACGTCTCGCTCGACGGCGACATCGCCTGCATGGTGAACGGTGCCGGACTCGCGATGGCGACGATGGATCTCATCAAGCTGCACGGCGGCAACCCGGCCAACTTCCTCGACGTGGGCGGCGGCGCCACCGCCGAGAGAGTGACCGCAGCATTCAAGCTCATCCTCTCCAACAAGAAAGTGCGCGCGATCCTGGTGAACATCTTCGGCGGCATCGTGCGCTGCGACCTCATCGCCGAAGGCGTGATGATCGCGGTGAAGCAGGTGGGCGTCTCCGTGCCCGTCGTCGTACGTCTCGAGGGCACGAACGCCGAGCAGGCGCGTGAGATGCTGGCGCACAGCGCGCTCGCGATCACGCCGGCCTCCGACCTCACCGACGCCGCGCAGAAAGCGGTCAGCCTCGCCCGTGGCGACACGATCAAGGGTTCGAAGTAATGAGCATCCTCGTCAACAAACACACCAAGGTCATCTGCCAGGGCTTCACCGGCCAGCAGGGCACGTTCCACAGCGAACACAGCATCAAGTACGGCACGCGCATGGTCGGCGGCGTCACGCCCGGCCGCGGCGGCGAGAAGCATCTGAACCTGCCCGTTTTCGACACGGTCGCCGATGCGGTGAAGCAGACCGGTGCCACGGCCAGCGTCATCTACGTGCCGGCGCCATTCGCGGCAGACGCCATCCTCGAGGCGGCGGACGCCGGCATCGAGCTCGTGGTGTGCATCACCGAGGGAATTCCGATCAACGACATGGTGAAGGTGAAGGCCACGCTCACCAACACGGGCACGCGGCTCATCGGCCCCAACTGTCCCGGCATCATCACGCCCGGCGAATGCAAGATCGGCATCATGCCGGGCTTCATCCACAAGAAGGGTCGCGTCGGCATCGTGTCGCGCTCGGGCACGCTCACGTACGAGGCCGTGTTCCAGACCACTAACAAGGGCCTGGGGCAGAGCACCTGCGTGGGCATCGGCGGCGATCCGGTGCGCGGCATGAACTTCATCGACGTGCTGGAGCTGTTCGAGCGCGATCCGCAGACCGAAGGCATCATCATGGTCGGTGAGATCGGCGGCACGGATGAAGAAGCCGCGGCGGACTTCATCAAGCGCTACGTGACCAAGCCCGTGGTCGCATACATCGCGGGCGTCACGGCGCCTGCCGGCAAGCGCATGGGCCATGCCGGCGCGGTCATCGCGGGCGGCAAGGGCACCGCGGCGGACAAGTACCGCGCGCTCGACGCCTCCGGCGCGCGCACGGTGAAGTCGCCGGCCGATCTCGGCAAGGCCATGGC
>JAYTOI010000211.1:0-3120 GCA_043747875.1 Pseudomonadota bacterium
GCTGCCGGTCATCGCGATCGTCGGACGGCCGAACGTCGGCAAGTCCACGCTGTTCAACACGCTCACGCAGACGCGCGACGCCATCGTCGCCGACGTGCCGGGCGTCACGCGCGACCGCCAGTACGGTTACGGCAAGCTCGGTCCGGTGCAGTACGTGTGCATCGACACCGGCGGGCTGGTCGAGAACCCGAGCGGCATGGACGCGCTCATGCGCATCCAGACCGAACATGCAATCCGGGAAGCCGACCGGCTGATCTTCGTCGCCGACGCGCGCGCCGGTCTCACGCCGCAGGATCAGTTCTTTGCCAATGAGCTGCGCCGCTCGGGCAAACCGGTGTTCCTCGCCGTCAACAAGGCCGAAGGTCTGGCAACCGGCATGGCCGGCGCCGATTTCCACTCCATCGGTCTCGGCGAGCCACACGCCATCGCCGCCACGCATGGCTTCGGCTGCGAAGAACTGATGGACATCGTGCTCGCGGGCTTTCCCCCGGACGTGGCGGACGAGGAAGCCGCGGACGATGGCCGCATCCGCATCGCGGTCATCGGGCGTCCGAACGTCGGCAAGTCCACGCTCATCAATCGCCTGATCGGCGATGAGCGCCTGATCACCAGCGAAGTCGCGGGCACCACGCGCGACAGCATCCTCGTGCCATTCGAACGCGACGGACGGCAGTTCACGCTCATCGACACCGCGGGCGTGCGTCGTCGCGCGCGCATCGAGGACGAGGTCGAGATCCTCTCCGTATCGAAGACACTGCAGGCCATCGCCGAAGCGCACGTCGTGGTCATGGTGGTCGACGCGCAGGATTCCATTGGCGAGCAGGACGCGAGCGTGCTCGGGCTGGCGCTGTCGCGCGGCCGCGCGCTCATCCTCGCCGTCAACAAGTGGGACAACATCCCGATGGAGCAGCGCGAAGACATCCGTCGTCTGCTCACGCTCAAGATCGATTTCGTGCCGTTCGCGCCGCTGCATTTCGTGAGCGCGCGCCACGGTACCGGCGTCGGTGATCTCACCGCGTCCATGATTCGCGCGTACGAAGCGGCCATGCGCAAGCTGCCCACACCCGAGCTCACGCGGGTGATGCAGGCTGCGATGGTGCAGCACCAGCCACCCATCGTGCGCGGGCGCCGCATCCGTCTGCGCTATGCGCACCAGGGTGGCCGCAACCCGCCGCGCATCGTGGTGCACGGTAGTCAGGCCGCGCACGTTCCCGAATCGTACAAGCGCTATCTCGCGAACGTCTTTCGCGAACGCTTCGATCTGTTCGCCACGCCGGTGTCGGTGGAATTCCGCAGCGATGTGAATCCTTACCTCAAAGACAAGCCTGCGGAAAAGCGCGGTCTGAAGACCTCGAACAAAGACCGGCGCGAGCGGCGCATCACGAAAGACCGCGCGAAGCGGCCGCCGAAAAAAGGCAGTGGCGGCCAGGCCCGCGGCGCGCCGCGCGGCCGTCCCAAGCGCAAGTAACGGCGTTTCGAAAAGATCCCCGCCTTTCTCGCGCGCGAGTACTCCGACCGGGGAGAAAGCGCAACCGTGACAACGCGTCAGGTCTCGCTGTCGACAGAGAGCGACAGAAAAATAGACAAATTACACACATGGCTTGAAATGTTTGCGTCGCCGGCCTACGTTTGTCCTACGCGCAGGTCGAACCAGGGATGGCTGTCGCGCCCCGGAAGATTCTGCAGAAGTTAGTTGAGCGTCGTGGCCGCTAAGCCCGGCGCATAACAGGGAGCTGTGCAGGATGCACCTAGCAAACGCGCAAATTCGCGCCGGCCGGCCTTCGCCCGCCGTTCATACGTCTCACCTTGCTTCTGCGGGATCTCCCACGCCAATCAAACCGTCAGGGAGATAACATGATCCGTGTAGCTATCAAGGGGGCGTCGCGCCTCCGTGTTCTCGCGATCGGTCTCACGTTGTGCTGTTCGGCAATCGCCGGCGCCGCCAACACGGAGTTTACCGACCGCATCATCGTCAAGTACCGTTCGACGCCTGCGGGCGCGGTCGCCCAAACTACGCAGATGCGCGGCGCGGAAGTTTCAGCGCAGCGCTTCGGCGTCGCGATGGACCATCTGCGTACGACGGCGCAGGGCTCGCAGGTGCTCAAGCTCGACCGCAAGCTGTCGCGCGAGGAGGCCGCGCGCCTCGCCGCCGACATAGTCGCCAGCGATCCGAACGTCGAATACGCGGAGCCCGACGTCATGATGCGCGCGCTGCTCACGCCGACCGATCCGCGCTACAACGAGCAGTGGAACTACTTCGAAGCGGCGGGCGGCATCAATGCGCCGCCGGCTTGGGACAAGTCCACGGGCACGGGCGTGGTAGTCGCCGTACTCGATACGGGCTTCCGTCCGCACGCCGACTTGGCTGGACAATTCCTGCAGGGCTACGACTTCGTCTCCGATGCTTTCGTAGGCAATGACGGCAACGCCCGCGACACCGACGCCAGCGATCCGGGCGACTGGATCAATGCAGGCGAATGCGGTCCCGGCGATCCGGCAGGGTTCATCGCCAGCAGCTGGCATGGCACGCACGTGTCCGGAACCATCGCCGCGCGCACTAACAACGCACTCGGCGTAGCGGGCGTCGCGTTCAACGCGAAGATCGTCCCGGCGCGCGTGCTCGGCAAATGCGGCGGTTTCACGTCCGACATTGCCGACGCCATCATCTGGGCTTCGGGCGGCACGGTGAGCGGTGTGCCGGCCAATGCGAACCCGGCGCGCGTCATCAGCCTCTCGCTGGGCGGCGGTGGCGCCTGCGGCGCGACCACGCAGAACGCGGTCAACTCCGCGCGTTCGCGCGGCACGTCGGTCATCGTCGCGGCCGGCAACGAGAACCAGAATGCGGCGAATTCCTCGCCCGCCAATTGCGCCGGCGTGGTCACCGTCGCGGCCGTGGGCCGCAACGGCGGCAAGGCCTCGTACTCGAACTTCGGCGCGACCGTCGAATTGGCGGCGCCGGGCGGCAGTGGCGGCGTCAACAGTGTGCTGTCGACGCTCAACGCCGGCTCGACCACGCCGGGTGCGGACAGCTATGCGCTGTACAACGGCACGTCGATGGCGACGCCGCACGTGAGCGGCGTGGTCGCGCTGATGCTGTCGGTGAAGCCGACGCTGACGCCC
>JAYTOI010000212.1:0-11818 GCA_043747875.1 Pseudomonadota bacterium
GCTTGAACAGGCGATCCGCGGTCAGGTTCATCGCATCCGCGGCCACTTCTTTCTTGTCCGCGCTCTTCCAGAGAATGGACGCGCAGCCCTCGGGCGAGATCACCGAGTAGGTGGAGAACTGCAGCATCAGCAAACGGTCGCACACGCCGATGGCGAGCGCGCCGCCCGAGCCGCCTTCGCCGATGACGCAGCTGATGATGGGAATGCCCATCACCGACATCTCGAACAAGTTTCGGGCAATCGCTTCGGACTGGTTGCGCTCCTCGGAACTCACGCCGGGAAAAGCGCCGGGAGTGTCGATGAACGTGATGAGCGGCAGACGGAAGCGCTCGGCCATGTGCATGAGTCGCAGCGCCTTGCGATAGCCCTCGGGCTTCGGCATGCCGTAGTTGCGGCGCACGCGCTCTTTGGTGTCGCGGCCCTTCTGGTGGCCGATGAGCATGACGGGCCGGTCGTCGAGCCGCGCGGGCCCACCGACGATGGCGAGGTCGTCGCCGTACATGCGATCGCCGTGCAGCTCGTGGAAGTCCTTGAAGATCAGCCCCGCGTAGTCGAGCGTATAAGGCCGCTGCGGATGACGGGCAAGCTGTGTGATCTGCCAGGGCGAGAGATTCGCGAAAATACTCTGCGTCAGCTGCTCGCTCTTGGCCTGCAGACGGGTGATCTCTTCCTGGATGTTGACCGAAGTGCCGGCTGGAACGTGCTTGAGCTCTTCGATCTTGGCTTCCAGCTCGGCGATCGGCTGCTCGAAATCGAGAAAATTCACTGCCATGAGGGCGAGGATAGCAAAGAGGGCTTTCTCAGGGCTAACGCCCGAGACGGAAAACGCCGCCGAAGCGGCGTCGTCCGGAAAAACAGATATCCCCGCCTTATCCGTGCGCGGCGTCGGCGGTCTGCGGCGGCGGGCTGTAGAGCACGGCGATACGGCCGCGCCCGAGCAGTTTTTCCAATTCTTCCAGCAGCGCCGGTGCGGGACGCACTTTCCAGTCGGAACCGAACGAGAACGTGCCGCGTGCCGACGCGCCGTGATACTGCACGGCCACGTGACACGAACCGCCGCGGAACGGCTGCAGCGTCTGCTGCAGGCTCGGCAGCAGCTTTGCATCGGCAGCCCGCAGCTTGAGCACGATGCGGCGCGCTTCCTTCTCGCGCAGCCGCTCCAGCTCGCTGACCTTGTTCGCGCGCAACACCCAGGCGTTCGCGAATTCGTCGAAGCGCAGCTTGCCTTCGATGAGCAGCAGCGCGTCCTTCACGAGGACTTCGCGGAACTGCTGGTACTGCTCGTCGTAGAAGCCGACTTCGATGCGGCCGGAGTCGTCGTCGAGAATCACCGAGGTACGCGGACCGCGCTTGCGCAGCTCCTCGACCACGCCGGCGATGGAGACGGCCTTGCCGCCCCAGAAGGCGCGACCGCCCTCCGCGCTCGCGGTGGGCTTCTCCGCTTCCAGATAGTCAGCGATGCGTCCCGTGATGAAACGCGGCAAGTCGTTCACGAACCGATCGATCGGGTGACCGGATATTGCGCGCCCGAGCGTCTCGCGCTCGCCGCGCAGCCGCACGGTCTCTGTCCACTCCGGCTGGTCCGGCGCGGTGGCGCGCACGGCATCGGGCGCGTGCGCGGCGGCGAGTCCGAAGATGTCGTGCTGGCCGGTTTCGTTGGCCTTGGTGTTCTGCTCGCCGAGTGCCAGCGCCGCGTCGAGGCGATGCATCAGCGTCGCGCGGTTGGCGGCCAGCCCGTCCAAACTACCGGACTTGATCAGCGCCTCGAGCACGCGCCGGTTGATCTTCGACAAGTCGAGCCGGCGACACAGGTCTTCGAGGCTCACATAGTCGCCGAGCGCGCGCCGCTCGCCCACGATGGCCTCGACCGCGCCCCGACCCACGCCCTTGATGGCGCCGAGTCCGTAGC
This sequence comes from Pseudomonadota bacterium, assembly GCA_043747875.1. GTDB lineage: Bacteria > Pseudomonadota > Gammaproteobacteria > Steroidobacterales > Steroidobacteraceae > CADEED01. Next base: position 1,910 of record JAYTOI010000212.1, read on the forward strand.
GGATGGTCTTGTCATCCACCACCGCGAACTCGTAGTCGGACAGGTTCACGTGCGGGGGCAGCACGGTGAGGCCGATCTCCTTGCGGCAGTCGTAGAGCAGACCCACCACCTTGTCGGTGTGGTCCATGTCCGCCGACAGCACCGCGGCCATGTACGAGGCGGACTCGTGCGCCTTCAACCAGCCGGTCTGGTACGACAGCAGTGCGTATGCGGCCGAGTGCGACTTGTTGAAGCCGTAGCCCGCGAACTTCTCCATGAGGTCGAAGATGCCCTCGGCCTGGCGCTGATCCACACCGCGCTGCACCGAGCCGTCGACGAACTTGCCCCGCTCCTTGGCCATCTCCTCCGGCTTCTTCTTGCCCATCGCGCGACGCAGCAGGTCGGCACCGCCGAGCGTGTAGCCGGCCAGCACCTGCGCGATCTGCATCACCTGCTCTTGATAGAGAATGACTCCGTAGGTGGGCGCGAGCGCGGGTTGCAGCGACGGATGTAGATAGTCTATGGGCGGCGCATGCGGGTCGTTGCGGCTGTGCTTGCGGTCGATGAAGTCGCCGACCATGCCGCTTTCGAGCGGCCCCGGCCGGAAGAGCGCCACCAACGCGACGATGTCCTCGAACCGGTCGGGCTTCAGCCGGCGGATGAGATCTTTCATGCCGCGGGATTCCAGCTGGAACACCGCGGTGGTCTTCGCCTCGGCCATCATGCCGTACGTGGCCTGGTCATCCATCGGCAAGCCCGACACATCGAGCAGCGCCTCGCCGGCAGCGGCGCGGCGCGCATTGATGATCTTCACCGCCCGGTCGATCACCGTGAGCGTGCGCAGGCCGAGGAAGTCGAACTTCACGAGGCCCGCGGCCTCGACGTCGTCCTTGTCGAACTGGGTGACCACGCTGCCGCCCTGGTCGTCGGCGTACAGCGGTGCGAACTCGGTCAACTTCGACGGCGCGATCACCACGCCACCGGCGTGCATGCCGGCGTTGCGCGTCAGGCCCTCGAGGCTGCGCGCGAGGTCGATGAGATTCTTGACCTCCTCGTCTTCCTTGTAGAGCCGTTTGAGCTCGGGCTCTTTTTCGATGGCATCGTCGAGCGTGATGCCGAGCTCGAACGGAATCAGCTTGGCGATCTTGTCGACATAGCCGTAGCCCATGCCGAGCACGCGCCCGACGTCGCGCACCACCGCCTTCGCCGCCATGGTGCCGTAGGTGATGATCTGCGAGACGCGCTCTTTGCCGTACTTGTTCGACACGTATTCGATGACGCGGTCGCGGCCGTCCATGCAGAAGTCGATGTCGAAGTCCGGCATCGACACGCGCTCCGGGTTGAGGAACCTTTCGAACAGCAGGTCGTACTTCAGCGGATCGATATCGGTGATGCCGAGCGAGAACGCGACCAGCGATCCCGCGCCCGAGCCGCGGCCCGGACCCACGGGCACATCGTTGGCGCGCGCCCAGCGGATGAAATCGGCGACGATCAGGAAGTAGCCCGCGAAACCCATCTTGGTGATGACCGCCAGTTCGCGGTCCAGCCGCTGGCGGTATTCCTCGATGCGCACGCGTTGTTGGGCGTCGAACGCGCGCTCACGATCGGCAAACCCCTTGACGGATTCGTCGCGGATGAAGCTCTCGACCGTGACGCTGTCGGGCAGTGGATAGACCGGCAGGCGCGATTCGCCGAGCTTGAGCGGCAGCGAGCAGCGCCGCGCGATCTCGACGGAGTTGGACAGCGCTTCGGGAATGTCGGCAAAGAGCGCGGCCATCTCATCGGCCGAGCGCAGGTATTGTTGCTCCGTGTACCTGCGCGTGCGCGCGGTATCGGCGAGCTGAGCACCGTCCGCGATGCAGACACGCGCTTCGTGGGATTCGAAATCTGCCGCCGTGAGGAAGCGCACGTCGTTGGTCGCGACCACGGGAATGCCGGTCTGCTGGCTGATGGCCACACACTTCGCGACCAGCGCCGCGTCGCCCGGGCGGCCGAGCCGCTGCAGCTCGAGGTAGTAGCGGTCGCCAAAGAGCTGCTGCCACTCGCGCGCCTGCACGATGGCCTGGGCGAGCGCGTCGGCCTCGCGGGCGTTGGTCAGCGTGCGGCCGACATCGCCTTCGCCCGCGCCCGACAGCGCGATGATGCCTGCCGTCGTCGTCGCATCGAGCCACTCGCGCGCGATGAGCGGTACGCCTTTTTCCTGGCCCTCGAGATAGGCCCGCGTGATGAGATCCGCGACATTCTGGTATCCGCGCGCATCCTTGCACAGCAGCGTGAGGCGAGTCGGCGCGCCGCGCGCCGCGCGCATCAGGATGTCGACGCCGACGATGGGTTTCACGCCCTGCTTCAGCGCCTCGCGATAGAACTTCACCATCGCGAAGAGATTGTTCTGGTCGGTGACGGCGACCGCCGGCATGCCCAGCGCCGCGACGCGCTCGACGAGCTCCGGGATGCGCACTACGCTGTCCTGGAGGGAAAATTCGGTGTGCAACCGAAGGTGGACGAATGCGTTAGAAATGGCGCTCGACATGGCGCGCGAGTTTAGCAACGAACGCGCGCGCGCTGGCTGTCGAAAGCGAGCGCGAAAAAGATTCAGTTACTTGCGACGACGATCGAGTATTCGCAGCGGTGCCGTGCTCGCCCTGGGATTTGGCGTTCTCGAATTCGCTACGTGCGTTGCGCGCGGCGTCGGTTCATGAGCGCGAACACTGTGGGGAACTGGGATCGACTTCACACTCGCCCCGCATCCAGTCGTGGCCTCGCGCAGCGCGGCGCGGATTGGGGCAAAAACGCCGCCGGAATCCCTTGAAGTTGTGAGTCGTTTCAACGGTCTACGGCCAGCGTGCAATCGATAATCCCGGACCTTTTCCGTCCCACCCTCCGAGCCCGCTCCCTGATGCGCATTCAGCGCCTACAGTCCCGCATCATCGTGTTGTTCGTCGCCCTGCTCGCGCTCGTGCAGGTCGTGGCGTTCTGGTTCGTGAACCGAGCAAATTCCGGCAACGCGCAGGCCAAGATCGAAGCGGAACTCACCGTCGGCCAGCGCGTGTTCGCGCGGCTGCTCGAGCAGAACGCCGACAAGCTCAAGCTGTCGGCGCGGGTGCTCGCGGCCGACTTTGCGTTCCGTGAAGCGATCGCCACGCACGACACCGGCACGATCGCATCCGCGCTGGAAAACCATGGCCTGCGCATCGGCGCCAATGCCATGGTGTTCGTCGATCTGTCGGGCGATGTGGTGTACGACACGCTGCGTCCGGATCGCCATGCGCACGCCTTCGAACATCCCGCGTTGATGAAAGGAACGACGAACGACGCCACGGCCAGCATGGAAGTGCTCGACCGCCGTGCGTTCCAGCTCGTCGCAGTGCCAGTGCTCGCGCCCCTGCCCATCGGCTGGGTCGTCATGGGTTTCGCGGTGGACGACACGCTGGCGCGCGACCTGCGCACACTCACCGAGCTCGAGGTGTCGTTCGCGCTCGCCTCGCCGCGCAAGGAAAGTGATCGCTGGCAGATCCTCGCCTCGACGCTCGACGGAAATGGCCAGGAGGCGTTGCTCGCCAACATGCCGACGCGTTCGGACGTGGTGTCGCGGCTGGTCATGAACATCGGCGGCGCGGACCACCAGGCGCTGGTGATCCCGCTCGACGCGAACGCCGACGCGCGCATCGTCGCCGTCCTGCACCGCTCGCTGGGCGGCGCGCTGGCAGCATTCGGAGGCCTGCGCAATACGCTCATCGTGCTCGCCTTGCTCAGCCTCGCGCTGTCGATCTTCGGCAGCATCGCGGTGGCCCGCAACATCACGCGGCCGCTCGAGACTTTGGCCAGCGCGGCGCAGCGCATCGAACAGGGTGACTACGTCGAGCCCGTCGGCGTCGAGCGCAGCGACGAGATCGGCGTGCTCGCCTCGAGTCTCAATCACATGCGCAGCAGCATCGCGGATCGCGAGAAGCGCATCCTGAAGCTCGCCTACGAAGATCCGCTCACCGACCTCGCGAACCGTGCGCGCTTCGCGAACGAGCTCGAGCTCGCCCTGCGGCAGAGCGCGAGCGGCCAGTTCCGCCTCACCATCCTCATGATGGATCTCGACCGGTTCAAATACGTCAACGACACGCTGGGCCACGGCGTGGGCGACCACGTGCTGCGCGAGGTCAGCGCACGTCTGCAGCGCGCGGTCACGGGCGCAGAGTGCATCGCACGGCTCGGCGGCGATGAATTCGCCATCCTCGTGAAGGATCGCTCCGAGCCGGGCACGGCGGCCACCGATTTCACGGAGACGGCGCGCGCCATCATTGCCGCACTCGAATCGCCGATTCTCTACGAAGGCCAACCCCTCGACGTCGGCACGAGCATCGGCATCGCCCACTTTCCCGAACACGGGCGGGACGAGCAGACGCTGGTCCGCAACGCCGACATCGCAATGTACGCGGCCAAGCGCAGCAAGACGGGCTTCGCGGTGTACGACGCGCACTACGACACCAGCCAGCAGGAGCATCTGTCGCTGCTCGGAGAGCTGCGCCGCGCCGTCGAGCGCGACGAACTGCGGCTGTACTACCAGCCCAAGGTGTCCATGCTCACCTCGAACATCAGCGCGGTCGAGGCGCTGATCCGCTGGGAGCATCCGACACGCGGACTCGTGCCACCCGCGGCGTTCGTGCCATTCGCCGAGCACACGGGCTACATCAAACTACTGACGCGCTGGGTCCTGCGCGAGGCCGTGCGCCAGTGCGGCGCGTGGCTGCGCGAAGGCCTGCGCCTCACGGTGTCGGTGAACATCTCCGCGCGCGACCTCATGCATCGCGAGCTTCCCGACCAGGTCGCGGCGCTGCTCGCCGAGCACGACGTGCCACCCGGCCTGCTGTGCCTGGAGATCACCGAGAGTGGCTTCATGGAAGATCCGGCCCACGCGCAGAAGGTGCTCGACCGTTTGTCGGAGCTCGGCGTGAAGCTGTCGATCGACGACTACGGCACGGGTTACTCGTCGCTGTCGTACATCATGCGTCTGCCGGTGCAGGAGCTGAAGATCGATCAGTCGTTCATCTCGCGCATGGCCTCGGACCAGGAGATCTCGACCATCGTGCGCTCCACGATCGATCTGGGACACAACCTCGGACTCAAGGTCGTGGCCGAGGGCGTCGAGGACGTGTCGGTATGGAACATGCTGCGCGCGCTGGGTTGCGACGATGCGCAGGGATTCTTCATGAGCCGGCCCCTGCCGGCGGCGACGCTGGCGAGCTGGATCCGCGCCAATGATGGGAATCTGTCGGATCTGACCGCGGGTTCCGACAGTGACAGCGACGCCGACGCCGACGCCGCAGCGGCCGGCTAATAGAGCTCGGATTCCTCGAGATATCCGCCGATCCGCACCGGCGCGAAGCTGCGCCGGTGCAGCGGGCTCGGACCCAGCGCGGCGAGCGCGGCCACGTGCGCCCGAGTGCCGTAACCCTTGTGACCCGACAGCGAGAAGCCCGGATAACGTCCATCGAGCTCGCGCATGAGCGCGTCGCGCGTGGTCTTCGCGAGGATGGACGCGGCGCTGATCGACGGCACCGTGGCATCGCCCTTCACGACGGCTTCGAACCGGCATTCGAACCCGAGTCCGTCGCCACAGGGACAACGATTGCCGTCGACGAACACCTGCTGCGGCGGCACCGCCAGGCCTAACAAGGCACGGCGCATCGCGAGCATCGTCGCCTGCAGGATGTTGATGCTGTCGATCTCCTCGGCGTCGGCCCACGCAACCGCGAAACATAGCGCACGCGAGCGGATCAGTGCCGCGAGACGCTCGCGCTCCTCGGGCTCGAGCACCTTGGAGTCCGCCAGCCCGCGGATGGGACGCGCGGGATTCAAGATCACCGCCGCGGCCACCACGGGCCCCGCCAGCGGACCGCGCCCGGCTTCATCCACTCCCGCGATGCGCAGCCGGACGGGTAGCTTCATGGCGTCGCCACGCGCACGGCGATCAGCTCCGCGATCTCGGCCGCTGCGCGGCGCGCGCCGTCGCAGCGCAGCTTCTCGTGAATGCGTGCGAACTCCTGCGTCACGCGTGTCACGGACTGCGGCTGCTCGAGCCAGCGCGCGAGCGCGGCGGAAAGATTCTCCGGGCTCGCGGCCTCCTGGAAGAACTCTGGTACCAGCTCGGTGCCCGCCAGCAGATTCGGCTGTGAAAAATGCCGTACCTTCACGAGACCGAGCGTGCGCAGCAGGAATGCCGTGATCGCGCCCAGCCGGTATGCGACCACCATCGGCCGCTTCGACAGCGCCGTCTCGAGCGTGGCGGTGCCGGATGCCACCAGCACCACGTCGGCGGCCGCGAGCGCCGCGCGGGCATGTCCGTCGAGCATGCGGACGTTGGCGGTCGGCGCGCGCCGCGCGCAATGCGCCGCGAACAGGTCGCGCAGTGCCGGCGTCACCATGGGAGCGATGCACACGAGACCGGGAAACTTGCGCGCGAGTAGTTCAGCGGCGCCCGCGAACGGCTCCGCGAGCTTCTCGACCTCGCCGCGACGGCTGCCGGGCAGCACCGCCAGCACGCGCACGCCGGCGGCAATGCCGAGCGCGGCACGCGCGCCCGCGCGGTCGGGCTGGAGCGGAATCTGATCGGCGAGCGGGTGACCGACGAACGCGGCATGCACACCGTATTCGCGATAGAAAGCCGGCTCGAACGGAAACAGGCAGAGCACCAGATCGACGCTCTCGCCGATGGTGCGCGCGCGACCCGGCCGCCACGCCCAGACCTGCGGACTCACGTACTGCACGGTGGCGAGCCCCGCGCGTTTCAACTGCCGCGCGAGACCGAGATTGAATTCCTTGTAGTCGATGCCGATGAATACGTCAGGTTTCCAGGCCAGGATGCGCGTGCGCAGCTCGGAGCGCAGGCGCATGAGCTTCGGCAGGTGCTTGAGGATTTCGGTGAGGCCCATGACCGAGAGCTCTTCGATGTCGAACCAGGCGGCGCAGCCCGCGGCCTGCATCTTCGGACCCGCGACGCCGGCAAATTGCGCCGCGGGAAAACGCGCCTTGAGCGCTTCGATGAGCGCGGCTCCCAACGCGTCGCCGGAGGTTTCTCCGGCCACCAGTGCGATTCGCAAATCGCGCTCCTGAATCTGACTAACGGACGAGACTGCGCGTCGAGGCGCCGATGAAGTCCACGAAGATCTGGAGCTCGGGCTGCGTTTCCGCGCGCTTCTTGAGTTCGGCGACCGCGTCTTCGAGCTTGAGATCGGAGCGATACAGCACGCGGTACGCATTCTTGAGATTGCGGATCTGTTCGGGCGTGAAGCCGCGGCGCTTGAGGCCCTCGGAATTGATCGAGTGCGGCACCGCGGGCGTGCCGACGGCCATGACATAGGGTGGCACGTCGCGGGTCACCGCGGCATTGTTGCCGAGGAACGCGTGCGCGCCGACCTTGGTGTACTGATGCGTGCCGGAATAGCCGCCCATGATGACCCAGTCGCCGAGCTGCACGTGGCCCGCCAGCGTGGCGTAGTTAGCCATGACGCAGCGATTGCCCACTCGGCAGTCGTGCGCAACGTGCGTGTAGGCCATGAACAGGTTGTCGCTGCCGATGATCGTGACGCCGCCGCCTTGCGCCGTGCCGCGGTTCATGGTGGTGAACTCGCGGAACACGTTGCGGTCGCCGATCTCGAGCCGGGTCGGCTCGCCGTTGTACTTGAGATCCTGCGGCGCGTCGCCGATGGACGCGAACTGGAAAATCTTGTTGCCCGCACCGATGGTGGTGGTGCCCTTCACGACCGCGTGCGGTCCGACCTCGGTGCCCGGCCCGATGCGCACGCCGGCCTCGATGACGGCAAAGGGACCAACCGTGACGTCGGCCGCGAGCTCCGCTTGCGGAGAGACCAGCGCGCGGGGATCGATGCCGCTCACGCCTGCGGCGCCTTGGAGATTCTGTTGGTTTCGGGGGCAACCATCATTTCCGCGGAAGTTACCTCATCCTCGCCCACGTACGCGACGGTCGAGAACTTCCAGATGCCGCGCATCTGGCGCTCGAGCTTGGCCGTGAGGATGAGCTGGTCGCCCGGCTCGACGGGTTTGCGGAAGCGCGCCTTGTCGATGCCGACGAAATAGAACCGCGTGGAATCGTCCGGCACGACGTCCGCGGTGATGAACGCGAGCAAACCCGCCGACTGCGCCAGCGCCTCGATGATCATCACACCCGGCATCACCGGACGGGAAGGAAAATGACCCGGGAAGAACGGCTCGTTGACGGTGACATTCTTGAGCGCGCGGATGCTGTCGCCCTTGATGCACTCGAGCACCCGGTCGACGAGCAGGAAGGGATAGCGATGCGGCAACCATTTCATGATCTGCTCAATGCCAGCGGCGCCGACGCCTTCTGCTGGGATTTGCGATGGAGCAGCGGGGACGGTGAGTGGTTTGGGTTCGGGCGGTGGCGGAGCAAACGTCTGCGCCGCGCGCTTCGGCTTTTGCATTTGCGCCACGATCTGTCGCGCCATCTCCACGTTGCCGCTGTGACTTGGTTTTACTGCGATGAGATGTCCGCGAATGGGTTTTCCCACGAGCGAAAGGTCGCCGACGATGTCGAGCATCTTGTGGCGCACAAATTCATCGGTGTAGCGCAGCGGCTCGGTCGTTAGCACCGCATCTTCACGGATGACCACGGCGTTCTCCAAGCTGCCGCCTTTGATGAGGCCGTTCTTGATGAGATACTCGATCTCCTCGTAGAAACAGAATGTGCGCGCGTGCGACAATTCCTTCTCCCAAGTCTTGGGCGTCACGTCCGTGCTGTAAAATTGTGTGAACCGCCCATTCTTGTCCGCGCTGGTGCAGGTGACTTTGAAACTGTCATCGGGCACGAGCGTCATCGTGGTTTCTCCCATCTCAATTTGGATCGGCTCAGTGACGGTGTAGGTGTCGCGATCTTCGGTGAGGCTCACGATGCCAGCAGATTGAACCATCTTGCAGAACTCGCGCGAACTACCGTCCGCGATGGGCGGTTCGTTCGCGTCCAGTTCCACGATGGCGTTGTCCACGCCGAATCCTGCGAACGCAGCAAGAACGTGTTCGACGGTGTGAACCTTGATGTTGCCCTTGGCGATGGTGGTGGAGCGGTTCGTCTCGGAAACATTTTCGACGCGCGCTTCTATCTCGGGTTTGCCTTCGAGGTCCACGCGACGAAAACGGATGCCGGTGTTGGCGGGCGCAGGCAGGAAGGTCATGTTGACGCGATTCCCGCTATGGAGGCCGATGCCGGAAAAGCTGGCTGAACGATTCAGGGTCTGCTGGTGTAGCACGCGCGGATTAGAACAAATCGCCGCCGCGCTTGGCAAGACGGAGATTAAAATTGCAGATACTTCTTGTCAGAACGTGGAGTGACGAATACAAACGAACCGTTAGTTGAAACAATTCATGTAACTCTCAATCAAAAACATTTTGCGTAGCGTTGGCTACGGTCTGTCGAAATCCGGGAAGATTATCGTAATCCAAGACCAGTCAACAGTTCCGCCCCATCCGGGCGTGGCTGTTGCATTCTTGGATGGGCTTCTTCCCGGAGCCTCGACGGGCGTGTGCAGTTCACGCCCATTTTGTGCCGTGGTTAAGTTTCGCAGAAACCGAAACGATATGAAAACAATCAGAACCCACGCGATCACACTTTGGGCAGTTGCAATTTATCTTCTACTCGCGCCCTGCGCCTTCTCCAAACCCCGTCCGCCTCAACCGCCGTGGCCGGAATCAACACTTCGCATTTACGGATTCGATTCCCAGTTTCAGCGCGGGCCGTGGAAAGACATCGCGATCAACGAAGAGTCTTCCGTCGCGGATAGTTGGAGCGGTCATTCTTTGGTGCGGGAAGGATTTGTTGCGCTCTCACCCGTGGTCATTCCTGTGGATGTGGAATTCAAACGCCCGAACTACAAATTGGATGGTGGAGCGGTTCGATTCTGGATTGCC
>JAYTOI010000213.1:0-3951 GCA_043747875.1 Pseudomonadota bacterium
GGCCTCGAAGGCCTGCACGGCGAAGCGGTCGTAGGCGGTGACGAACACGATCATCGGCAGCTCGTGCGGCTGCAGCTCCGCGAGCACGTCGAAGCCGGAGAGGCCGGGCATCTGGATATCGAGGAACACGAGGTCGGGCCTGAGCTCGCGGATCGCGGCGAGCGCTTCGCGTCCGTTGCTGCACTGGCCGACGATCTCGACGTCCGCCGCCACCGCCAGGCGCAGCTCGAGTCCGCGCCGCGACAGGGCTTCGTCGTCGACGAGCAGTGTGCGCAAGGTGCGTGCGCTCATCGGTCAGGCGCTCGCCATCTCGAGCGGCAGGCCGAGCTCGATGCGAAAGCCCGGCTTGTTGTCGAGCGTCGCGAAGCGATGCCGGTCTTCGTACAGCACGGCCAGGCGCTCGCGCGTGTTGCGCAGGCCGACGCCGCGCCCCGCGCCCGGTGCGGCGCCGGTGTTCAACCCCGGCCCATCGTCGGCAATCGCGAGCTCGAGCATCGAGCCGCGCGCGCGCCCCTCCACGCGGATCGTGCCGCCGCTCTCGGACGGCGACACCGCGTATTTCACGGCATTCTCGATGAGGGGTTGAAGCAGCAGACTGGGTACGAGCGCCTCCAGTGCGGTGTCCTCGACGGCGTATTCGATGCGCAAACGGTCGCCGAAGCGCAGCTTCTCGGTAGTCAGATACAAATTCGTCGCCTCGATTTCCTGCCGCAGCGTGACCTTCTTCATCGGGTCCTGATCGAGCGTGTAGCGCAGGAATTCCGACAGCCGCATTACGGTTTGGTTCGCGGTGCGGTTGGCGTTGTCGAGGATAAGCGTCGAGATCGCGTTCAGCGTATTGAACAGAAAGTGGGGATTGAGCTGATAGCGCAGCATCTTGAGCTGCGCTTCCTGCGCCAGTGTCGCCGCGCGCATCGTGGCCTCGCGCTGCTGCTGCAGGGACTCGTAGTACTTGATGCCGAAGTAGATGCCCACCCAGCACAGGTATAGATACATCCACGAGAGCGCGCCCTGGAATACTTCGAGCGCGATCTTCATCTTCCAACCGGGCTCGACGAACTGCTGGTAAGCAAGATTGATCATCAGGCGCGAGGACAGCGCCAGCACATAGCAGGTGATCACCACGACCAGGATCATGACCCTGGGGGGCTGACGCCACAGCCAGCGGCAGATGTAGCGCAAGCCGAGCGTCATCACGAATCCCCACACCGCCGCGAACAGGATGACCTTGGGGTAGTTCGCCATCCGCTCGTAAAACATCGCTCCCACGAGCTGCGAGATGGCATAGGCGGCCCAGCCGCCCGTCTGCAACAGCCAGAAGAGTGTCGCGCGGTTGTGTCTCAGGGGATCGAGGCCGGTCACCCGCCAAAGGTACGACGGGTGGTCGCGCGGCTCCAACGTCCTGGCGCGCGCGCGCGTCGGCTCGTCGTTAATGCCGGGGCTACTTCCTGGTGCTTTCGCCGAGGAGGGCCGTGAGCGCGCGCGGCTGGTCGAGCAGGAAACCCTGCGCGTAATCCAGGCCGACGGCCGACAGCCAGTCGCGCACGGCCGGCGTGTCGACGCGCTTGGCGACGCACGACAGACCGAGCACCTTCGAGGCCTGCGCGATGCCGACGACCAGCGCCTGCGCCACGCGTTCCTTCATGGCGACGGCGGTGATCTTGGGGTCGAGCTTGAGGAACTTGAGCGCGCCGGAGCCTAACCACCGGATCGCGTTGTGATGCATCGTGAAGTCGTCGAGCACGACGTGGCAACCGATCTTCTCGCATGCCTGCACGAACATGTCGACATCGCGCACCTGCTCGACGCAGGACTTCTCGGAGATCTCGAAACCGATGGCCTTCGCCGGCACCTTGTGATTCTTGAGTGTGGTCGCGACGAAGCTCGCGAACTTCGGATCGGCAATGGTGCCCATGCCGACGTTCACGGAGAAACTCGCCGGCTCGACTTCCCACACGCCGCGGTTCTCGCCCAGCCAGGCAACCAGGTGCTCCACCACGATGCGGTCGAGATCGGAATTCGCGCTCGGGTCGTGCACATCCTGCAGGACGCGGTCGGGGGCGACACCGAATTCATTGTCGGCGTTCGCGTCGCGCACCAGCACTTCGAAGCGGCGCGTGCCGCCCGTGCCCTTGAGCTTGATCAACTGCTGAACGTGTAGCTCGAACACCTGGCCGTAGAACTCGAACTGTCCGGCGCCGGGGCCCGCGGGCGGGGCCTCCTCGACGTACTCCGGCGCGATGTTCATGTCGTTGTCGGCGTCCGCGAGCGCTTCGACCTCGGTGGTCTCTTCCTCGGCGGTGAGCTCTTGTTCCTGGATCTGATCGGTTTCCTCGAGCGGATCGAGCGCCGGCGCGTAGTCCGGAATCAACTCGGGGGCCGGATCGCCCGCCAGCGACAGCTCGAGCTTCGGCAGGCGATCGGTCTGCACGACGCGCAGATCGGGACGCTTCTGCTCGGGAGCCGCCGCGCGTGCGGAGCTCTTGAGCAGTGCTTTCGGATCGATGTCGGAAATCTCGAAGGCGATCGAATCGGAATCCGAGCTGCTCGACGGGCGTTGCGGATGCGCGCTCGGTTTCGCGGGCGCGCCCGGACGCGCCGGCACCGGGGCTCTGGCAGCGGGAGCTAGCGACTGCGGCGGTCGTGCCGGCGGCGGAGCAGCGGGCCTGGCGGGAGGTGCGGCGGCGCGCGCAGGCGGTGGGGCAGCGGCGCCGGGACGCGGCGCGGCGGCAGCGGGTGGACGCGCTGCGGCAGGAGCGGGCGGTCTGGCGCCGACGGCGGGGGCCGGCGGCCTGGCAGCGGCGGGCGGCGCGGGCGGACGCGCGGCAGGTGCGGCGGGTGCGGCGGGTGCGGCAGCAGCGGGTCGTGGCGCGGCGGCAGGCAGTGGACGCGTGGCGGGCGCGGCCGGGGGCCGGGCTTGGGGACTAACTACCTTGTTGGCGGGGGCCGGCGCAGCCGCCGGCGGAGGCGGTGCGGCGGGCGGCGGCGGCTTGCGCAGGAATGCCAGTCGGCGCAGGAGATTCGTGGTGGTCGGCGTGACGAATTTGGCCGCGCCGCGATTGTCGAGGAATTTCGCGTCCGCGATGATCATCGCCAGACCGAGCAGATCGTTGAGCGGCGAGCGCGCGGGCAGGAAAGCCGCCGAGCGTCCATCGCCGATGTTCTGGAATACGTACGTCTTGTCCGGCGCGGCGTTCAGCGCCGAGACCGCTTCGAGAACGAGATTGTGTTCGTCGGGACCCAGCGCGCCCTCATCGAGCCACAGCACGTCGCCGCGTTCGTCGTGGAGCGAAATTGATTGAAGTCGATTGCCGGAAAGCGCTTGCTTCAGCGCATCGCCAATGGCCGCCTTCGAATCGCCGGAAGCTGTGACACTCGCGCTCGCCTGCATTCTTTTCCCCGGGAATGAGCACGCAGAGTCGCAAAAGGGCGAACAGGGCGCCGTGACATAGCTCCCGTCCCCGACACCGCGGTTCGAGGTTTTGACGCGATTATGTCTCATGCCAATCGCATCGCGCAGTGGTTCACATCGTGAGTCGCGATCGAGGTGCAGCGAAAATGCCCGTGGATGTTACCGCTACCGCAATCCGGGTCATTCGGCTAGATTCGCCGGGCAGGAAAGAGCGGCAAAACAACTACACGGATAGAGGGGAACAAGGAATGAAACGCTTCGCGAGCGCGCTCCTGCGCGCGTGCATTTTATCGGCCGCGTCATTCGCGGCCTGGGCTCAGACAGCGCCGGTCATTTTCGAAGCCGAGTCGGGAACGCTCGGCGCCAATCTCGCGGTGGCCACGCTCGACGGCGCCGCGTACGTCACGACGACGGTCAATCGCACCACTCCGCCGACGGCGCCGCACATCGGCACATACACCGTGATGTTTCCGGCCGCCGGCAACTACGAGTTGTACGCGCGCTTCTACGTCGGCCCTGGCGGCGGCACCGACGACAGC
>JAYTOI010000214.1:0-1703 GCA_043747875.1 Pseudomonadota bacterium
CGGAGGGATTGGAGCGGGAAACGAGACTCGAACTCGCGACCCCGACCTTGGCAAGGTCGTGCTCTACCAACTGAGCTATTCCCGCGCCTTGGAGAGGGCCGCAATTCTAGGGCGGCAGATTGGCAAGTCAAGGAATTCCCTCGCCGGCAAGCCCCTCTTCAGAAAGAATTTGCATGACGTGCGCCACGGAATCCGCGTTGCGCCAGCGCGAGCGGCTCACCGGCGTGACGAACTGCTCCGTCACAGCGTGGTCGAGCATGGCGTACATGGGCGCGAAATAATTGTCGATGTTCGCGATCACCACGGGCTTGGCGTGCAATCCGAGTTGCGCCCAGGTGACGATCTCCACGAGCTCGTCGAACGTGCCCATGCCGCCTGGCAGCCCCACGAACGCATCCGACATTTCGGCCATGAGCGTCTTGCGTTCGTGCATCGTATCCACCACGTGCTGGCGCGTGAGACGCGGATGCGCGCATTCGCGCTCGATGAGCATGCGCGGGATGACGCCGACCACGCGCCCGCCGGCGGCCAGGACCGCATCGGCGACGATGCCCATGAGGCCGAGCTTGCCGCCACCGTACACCAGCGTGACACCGCGCTGCGCCAGCGCGAAACCCATCTCCTCGGCGGCCCGCGAGTAGATAGGCCGAGCGCCCGGCGCAGAGCCGCAGAACACGCACACCGACTTCGTCACGCGTGCCCCCGCAGGTCCGGCCATGCCGCGCGCAGGTATTGGATCGCGGACCACAGCGTGAGCACCGCGGCGACCACGGTGAGCACCAGGCCGATCTCGAACACCGGGAACTCCACGCCCCCGAACAGCGGCAGCGGCCAGCGGAACAACATGCAGGAGAGTCCCACGATTTGCAGGATGGTCTTGATCTTGCCGAGCGCGCTCACCTTCACCTTGCCGCTCTTGCCGATCTCCGCCATCCATTCGCGCAGGGCGGAGATCGCGATCTCGCGTCCAATGATGACGATGGCCGAGAGCACGAGGATGGCGCGGATCGACGCGCCGCGCAGCGTGGCCGTGCCGTCGAAGTTCTCGAGGCCGGACACGATGATTGGCAGATTGTCCTTGCTGACGAGCAGCACCAGCGCCACGGCGACGATGAGCTTGTCGGCCACCGGATCCAGGAAGGCCCCGAGGCGCGACGTCTGCCCCATCCGGCGCGCGAAGTAGCCGTCCAACGAATCGGTGATGCCGGCGACCGCGAACAGCAGGCCCGCCGCCGGATCGGCCCAGTGATACGGTAGATAGAATAAGACGATCACCAGCGGGATCGCGAAGATCCTGAGCCAGGTGAGGGTGTTTGGAAGGTTCCAGATCATCTGAACGTCTTAGTTTCCGGGATGCAGATGATCATAAAGGGTGCGCGCCAGCGTTGTCCCGATTCCGCTCACTGCCTCGAAGTCACCGACTCCGGCCCGAAGCAATCCCTGCATGCCGCCGAAGTGGCGCAGCAGCGCGCGGCGCTTCGCCGGCCCGAGGCCGGGGATGGTTTCCAACACGGATTCGTTGTGGCGGCGTGCGCGACGCTTTCGATGACCGGTGATGGCGAAGCGATGCGCTTCGTCGCGGATTCGCTGAACCACGCGCAACGCGGGTGAATCAGCACCCGGAACGATGGGCGACACGTCTCCATGCACGAACAATCGCTCCTGCCCTGCCCGCCGGTCCGGCCCCTTGGCAACGCCGACAA
>JAYTOI010000215.1:0-1020 GCA_043747875.1 Pseudomonadota bacterium
TCGCGGAAATCCATCGCCTTTACGAATGCCATGACAAACTTGCGGCGCATAAGGCCGCGCTCTTTGAACATCTCACCGCGCGCTGGCGCGACCTCTTCGCCGCGAAATACGAGGTGCTCCTCTACGACCTGACCAGCACGTATTTTGAAAGTGAGCCGCCGGCCGATCCCGCCGACCCGCGCCGCTTCGGCTACAGCCGCGACAAGCGCGGCGACTGTGTGCAGGTCGTCATCGCCCTCATCGTCACACCCGATGGCTTCCCGCTGGCTTACGAAATGTTGGCCGGCAACACGACCGACAAGACCACGCTCCAGGACTTCCTGGCGAAGATCGAAAAGCAATACGGCAAGGCCGGGCGCATCTGGGTCATGGATCGCGGCATCCCCACGGAGGAAACGCTCAAACAAATGCGCGCGAGCACCCCACCCGCCAGCTACCTGGTCGGCACTCCGAAAGGCAAACTCACCGCGCTCGAAGCCGATCTGGCCACGCGCGACTGGCAGCAAGCCCGGCCCCGCGTGCGCGTCAAACTTCTCCCCCAGGAAGGCGAAACCTACGTGCTCGTCCAGAGCCAGGATCGCATCGCCAAGGAACGCGCCATGCGCCGGCGCCGGCTGCGCGCCTACCTGGATCGGCTGACTGAAATCAAAGCGCGCAAACGTCCGCTCCCGCGCGACGCCCTGCACCAGACCCTGGGCGCCGCCAAGAAGGACGCCGGCCGCGACGCGCGCTTCGTCCAGGCGGACGTGCAATTACACGGCGTCGGCAAAACCCAGACGGCCACCCTGAGTTGGAAGCTCGACCGCGCCACGCTGCGCACTGCCTGGTGCCGCGAAGGCCGATACCTCCTGCGCACCAACCTCACCGAGACCGACCCCGCCAAGCTGTGGGAATTTTACCTTCAACTCACCGAAGTCGAACAAGCCTTCAAAGAACTCAAAGGCGACCTGGCGCTGCGCCCGATCCATCACCAACTGGAAGGCCGCATTGAAGCGCACCTCTTCGTGTCATTCCTGGCCT
>JAYTOI010000216.1:0-3796 GCA_043747875.1 Pseudomonadota bacterium
CGTGCGCTCGAACGAGGCGCGCGCGCTGGTGCGCATGAACGAAGAGCTGTTCTCGCAGAAGGCGTTCATCGTCGGCCGCGTGTTCGAAGGCACCTGCGACGACGACGGCCGCCAGGCAAACGGCATCGCCGGTGTGCGTGTGTACCTCGAGGACGGCCGTTACGGTGTGACGGACGAGGAAGGCCGCTTCCACTTTGAGGGCCTCGACCCGGGCACGCGCGTGGTGCAACTCGACAAGCTCACGCTACCCGAGTACCTCGAGCTCGCGCCCTGCGCGACGCGTTTGAATCACGCCGGCCGCGACTACTCGCAGTTCGCCGAGCTGCGTGCCGGCACATTGTGGCGCAGCGACTTTGTGCTGCGGCAGAAGGCGCCCGCGAAAGGCGACGTCACGTTCGAGTTCAATTCTTCGGTGCTGGCGGACCTGTACGGCGAGGGCCTGGCGGCGCACGAGGCCGTGGTGCACATCGGCGGCGTCAGCGCCGGCAACGTGCGCGCCATGATCATGTTGCCCGAGGGTTTCGAATACGTGGCGGGCAGCGCGTCCATCGACGGTGTCGTCGCGACCGATGCGCGCGACCAGGTCGAAGGTGTCGGCGAGGCGGCGGTCAGCGCCGTGGACGGCTCGGTCGTTGCGCGCTTGGGCGAGCTGCCGGCGGGCAGTGTGCGCACATTCCGCTTCCACACGCGCTCGACCGCGGCTGCTCACGGCGAGCTGAAGGTTCGGGCTCTCGTCATGTTCGATTCACCTGCGAAGTCCGGCCTGCGCAGCGCGCCGGTCGAGACGACGCTGGCGCGGGGCGCGGCGCGTTACACCAGCTCGCAGTTCACGTTCACCCCGCGCTTCGATGTATTGAAAACGGAGCTGCTGGCCTCGGACGTGCAGGCGCTGCGCTCGCTGGTCGACCAGTGGCGCGGCGCGCGCGACCTGACGATCCGCGCTGTAGGGCACGCCGACTCGCAGCCGATCTCAGGCCGCAACCGGCGCATGTTCGAAGACAACTATGCGCTGTCGCGCGCCCGCGCGCGCGCGGTGGCCGACTACCTGGCGCTGGCGCTCAACGTGCCGCAGGCGCGCGTGACGGTCGAAGGCCACGGTTCCGACGAGCCGCTCAAGTTCGGCAAGGATGCGGCGAGCCTTGCCGCAAACCGCCGCGTCGAAATCTCGATCACGGGCGCGCGCTTCGAAGCGAATGCGCCGCTGGAGCTCAAGCATGCCGGTGGCGAAGCGCCGAAGCTCGACACCGTGGGCGTCGTGCTGCGTGGTCCGGCCACCAAGGTGCTGAACGTGCGCAGGAACATCCACCCCGAGCAGCAGGTGGGTGCGGCGACGATCGACCTCGCATCGCTCAAGCCCGGCATCCAGTGGCTGACCCCAGAAGCCGGCGCGACGCCGCCGATCGCCGCGATCAAGATCGCGATCCAGCACGCTCCCGGCCAGAAGGTCGAGCTCACGAACAACGGTCGCTCGGTCGATGTGCTCAACTTCGACGGCGTCAGCGTGAACGAATCCAACACGGTAGCGCTGTCGCGCTGGCGCGGTGTCGACCTCGTCGACGGCGACAACGTGTTTGCGGCGAAGGTCGTGGCGGCGAACGGCGAAGTGGTGTTCCAGGCCGAGCGCACGGTGCACTACGGCGGTGGCCCGGTGCGCGCGGAATTCGACAAGGCCGCCTCGAAGCTGATCGCCGACGGCCGCACGCGCCCGGTCATCGCGCTGCGCATGTTCGACTCGTACGGCAAGCCGGCGCGCTCGGGCACCATTGCCAGCTTCAGCGTCGACTCGCCGTACCGCTCGCAGTGGGAAGTCGAACAGCTCAACGACAATCAGATTCTCTCGAACGGCCCGCGCGAGCCGCAGGTCGAAGTCCGGGAAAACGGACTCGCATTGATCGAACTGGAGCCTTCCACGACGACCGGGTACGCGATGATCCGCCTGCGCTTCAACGAGCGTCAGAGCGAGGAGTTCAAGGTGTGGCTGGCGCCGGCCGCGCGCGACTGGATCCTGGTCGGCGTCGCCTCGGGCAGTGCCGCGTACAACTCGATCTCAGGCAACATGGAAACGGCCAGCGCCGCGGATCGTGAAGAAGGCTTCGAGAAGGACGGCCGCGTGGCGTTCTTCGCCAAGGGCCGCATCAAGGGCGACTTCCTGCTGACGGTCGCCTACGACTCGGCGCGCGACAAGCAGGACGCGCGCGAGCGCCTCAGGGGCACGATCGAGCCCGACCGCTACTATCTACTCTACGGAGACGGCACCGAGCAGCGCCACGAGGCGGCCTCGCAGAGCAAGCTGTACCTCAAGATCGAGCGCGAGCAGTTCGTCGCGCTGTTCGGCGACTTCGACACCGGCTTCACGGTGAACGAGCTCACGCGCTACAACCGCACGCTGAACGGCGTGCGTACCGACTTCGCCGGCGAGCGCATTTCGGTCTCGGGCTTCGCGGCGCGTACCGACACGGGCCTCGTACAGGACGAGTTGCGCGGCGACGGCACCTCGGGCCTCTACCGTCTCTCGCGCTCGCCCATCGTCATCGGCAGCGACAAGCTGCGCATCGAAGTGCGCGATCGCTTCGAGATCCATCGCATCATCGAGACGCGCGAACTCTCGTCGTTCATCGACTACGACCTCGACTACGAGCGCGGCACGATCTTCTTCAAGGAGCCGGTGCCGAGCCGCGATCAGAATCTCAATCCGATCTTCATCATCGCGGACTATGAAGTACGCACCGGCGGTGACGAGCAGACGGCGGCCGGCGTGCGCGTCGCGACGAAGCTCGCCGGCGACAAGATCGAAGTTGGCGCGAGCGCCATCCACGAGGGTGCCCAGGCCGGCGACACGCAGGTGCTCGGCGCGGATCTGCAGTGGCGCGTCTCCGACGAAACGCGCGTGCGTGCGGAAGTCGCGACGGCGAAGTCGGACGATCCGCTCAAGGCCGACTCCTCGCTCGCCTGGCTGCTCGAAGGCAAGCACGTGTCCGACAAGCTCGAGGCGCGAGTCTGGGCGCGCGAGACCGAGGACGGCTTCGGGGTCGGCCAGCAGCTCACCGCCGACACCGGCACGCGCGCCGGCGGTCTCGACACGCGCTACAAGCTCAACGATATGTTCACCGTGGCCGGCGAGCTGCAGCATCAGACCGTGCTCGCCAGCGATGCGACGCGCCTGCTGGCGAGTGCCGACGTGCGCATGCAGAAGCAGAACTACAGCGTGGGCACCGGTCTGCGCCATGTGGCCGACGACGATGCGAGCGGCGACGCGCGCGTCTCCGACCAGGCGTTCGTCACGGCCAGCGTCGATGTGTGGGACGGCCGCATGACGCTGCGCGGCTCGTCGGATGCATCCCTCGGCGGCAAGGATGCGAGCGTCGATTACCCAGCCCGCGCCATCCTCGGCGTCGACTACCGTCTGTCGGGCGACACGACAGTGTTCGCCGAGTACGAGCATTCAGAAGGCGAGCAGCTCGACGCCGATGTCACGCGCATCGGCATGCGCACGCGTCCCTGGGAGCGCACGCAAGTACGCTCGAGCATCAACACGCAGGCGTCGGAGTACGGCCCGCGCACCTTCGCAAACTTTGGCCTCACGCAGGGCTTCACGTGGAGGGACAAGTGGGCGTTCGACGTGGGCGTCGACCAGACCAATACGCTGCGCGGCGCCGACCTCGAGCCGCTCAATCCGAACGCGCCGCTCGCCTCGGGGTCCATGACGGAAGATTTCTTCGCCGCCTTCCTCGGCGCGTCGTATCGCAAAGAGCTGTGGCAGCTGACCAGCCGCCTCGAGCATCGCAACTCCGACAGC
>JAYTOI010000217.1:0-11687 GCA_043747875.1 Pseudomonadota bacterium
CCCAGCTCCTCACCGATGAGATGTACCTCGAAGCCATCGAAGAGCATGGCGACGAGTTCGACGCCCGCATGGGCGCCGAGGCCGTTTATGAGCTGTTGCAGAGTCTCGATCTTGCAGCCGAACTCGTCAAGGTTCGCGAAGACATGGGCGCGACCTCGTCGGAAACCAAGTTGAAGCGCCTGTCCAAGCGCCTGAAGCTGATCGAGTCGTTTATCGAATCGGGCAACAAGCCCGAGTGGATGGTCCTCACGGTTCTACCGGTGCTGCCGCCGGATTTGCGTCCGCTGGTGCCGCTGGACGGCGGCCGCTTCGCGACCTCGGATCTCAACGATCTGTATCGCCGCGTCATCAATCGCAACAACCGCCTGCGCCGGCTGCTGGAGCTGAACGCTCCGGACATCATCGTACGCAACGAAAAGCGCATGCTGCAGGAAGCCGTGGACGCGTTGCTCGACAACGGCCGTCGCGGCCGCGCCATCACGGGCACCAACAAGCGCCCGCTGAAGTCGCTGGCCGACATGATCAAGGGCAAGCAGGGTCGCTTCCGCCAGAACTTGCTGGGCAAGCGCGTCGACTACTCCGGCCGTTCGGTGATCGTCGTCGGTCCGACCTTGCGCCTGCACCAGTGCGGTCTGCCGAAGAAGATGGCGCTCGAGCTCTTCAAGCCCTTCATCTTCCAGAAGCTGCAGATTCGCGGTGACGCGTCGACCATCAAGGCCGCCAAACGCCTGGTCGAGCGTGAAGGTCCGGAAGTGTGGGACATCCTCGAGGAAGTCATCCGCGAGCATCCGGTCCTGCTGAACCGCGCGCCGACGCTGCATCGCCTGGGCATCCAGGCGTTCGAGCCCGTGCTCATCGAAGGCAAGGCCATTCAGCTCCACCCGCTGGTCTGCACCGCCTTCAACGCGGACTTCGACGGCGACCAGATGGCCGTGCACGTGCCGCTGTCGCTCGAAGCGCAGCTCGAAGCACGCGCCTTGATGATGTCTTCCAACAACATCCTGTCGCCCGCCAACGGCGACCCGATCATCGTCCCGTCGCAGGACGTCGTGCTCGGTCTCTACTTCATGACCCGCGAGAAGGTCGGGGCGAAGGGCGAAGGCATGATGTTCTCGGATACGCAGGAAGTGCATCGCGCCTATGAAGGCCGGCAGATCGAACTGCAGGCCAAGGTCAAGGTGCGCGTGCGCGAGTACTCGAAGGACCTCGAGGGCAAGTTTCACGAGAAGATTCGCGTGGTCAACACCACGGTCGGCCGTTCGCTGCTCTCCGAGATCCTTCCTAAAGGCCTGTCCTTCGATCTCGTGAACCAGGACATGACGAAGAAGATCATCTCCGGAACGATCAACGCGTGTTATCGCGCGCTGGGTCTGAAAGAGACGGTCATCTTCGCCGACCAGCTCATGTACACCGGCTTCCAATACGCGACGCGTTCCGCGGTGTCGTTCGGCATCGACGACATCGTCATTCCCGAACAGAAGACCAAGATCGTCGCGGCCGCCGACAAGGACGTGAAGGAGATCCAGGACCAGTATTCCTCGGGTCTCGTCACCAACGGCGAGCGCTACAACAAGGTGGTCGACATCTGGTCGCGCGCCAATGACCACGTCGCGAAGGCGATGATGGAGAAGCTCGGCGTCGAAGACGCGATGGACTCCTACGGCAAGATGCAGAAGCAGAAGTCGTTCAACTCGATCTTCATGATGGCCGACTCCGGCGCCCGCGGTAGCGCGGCGCAGATCCGCCAGCTTGCCGGCATGCGCGGCCTCATGGCCAAGCCCGACGGCTCGATCATCGAAACGCCTATTACCGCCAACTTCCGGGAAGGCCTCAACGCTCAGCAGTACTTCATCTCCACGCACGGCGCCCGCAAGGGTCTGGCCGACACCGCGTTGAAGACCGCGAACTCGGGTTACCTCACGCGCCGTCTCGTCGACGTCGCGCAGGACCTCGTGGTCACGCAGCCGGATTGCGGCACGACGCTGGGCCTCACGATGATGCCGTTGGTCGAAGGTGGCGACGTCGTGGAAGCGCTCGGCGAGCGCGTCCTCGGCCGCACCGTGGTCGAAGACATCCTCAAGCCCGGCACTCAAGAAGTGCTGCTGCCGGTCGGCACGCTCATCGACGAAAAGATGGTGCGCATGATCGAGCAGGAAGGCGTCGACGTCGTGCAGGTGCGTTCGCCCATCACGTGCAAGACGCGCTACGGCGTGTGTGCCACGTGCTACGGACGCGATCTCGCGCGTGGTCGTCAGATCAACATCGGCGAGGCGGTCGGCGTCATGGCCGCGCAGTCGATCGGCGAGCCCGGCACGCAGCTCACGATGCGCACGTTCCACATCGGTGGTGCCGCTTCGCGGGCGGCCGCTGCGTCGTCCCTCGAAGTACGCAACAAGGGCACGCTGCGCTTCCACAACGTGAAGACGGTGCAGCACGAAAAGGGTCACCTGGTCGCGGTGTCGCGCTCGGGCGAGATCGGCGTGGTCGACGAATACGGCCGCGAGCGCGAGCGTTACAAGATTCCGTACGGCGCGCAGATCACTTCGAAGGAAGGCGACAAGGTCGTGGGCGGGCAGGTCGTGTCCACCTGGGATCCGCATACGCATCCCGTCATCACGGAAGTGGGCGGCTTCATCAAGTTCCAGGACTTCGTCGACGGCATGACCGTCACGACGCAGCTGGACGAAGTGACCGGCCTGTCCTCCACCGTGGTGCTCGATTCCAAGCAGCGCGGCGGCAAAGATCTTCGCCCCACGGTGAAGTTGCTGAATGCCAAGGGCAAGGAAGCGACGTTCGCGAACACCGAGATTCCGGCCGTGTACACGCTGCCCCCGGGCGCGTTGATCGCGCTGGAAGACGGCGCGCGCGTGTCGGTCGGCGACGTCATCGCCCGCATCCCGCAGGAATCCTCGAAGACTCGCGACATCACCGGCGGTCTGCCGCGCGTGGCCGACTTGTTCGAAGCCCGCAAGCCGAAGGACCCGGCGATCCTCGCTGAGAAGTCCGGCGTCGTGAGCTTCGGCAAGGAGACCAAGGGCAAGCGCCGCCTGGTCATCACCGGTGACGACAGCGAGAAGTACGAGGAGCTGATCCCGAAGTGGCGCCAGCTCAACGTGTTCGAAGGTGAAGGCGTGACGCGCGGCGAAGTCATCGCCGACGGCGAGCTGAACCCGCACGACATCCTGCGCCTGCAGGGCGTCGAGTCGCTGGCCAACTACCTCGTACGCAAGATCCAGGACGTGTACCGCCTGCAGGGCGTGCGCATCAACGACAAGCACATCGAGGTCATCATCCGGCAGATGTTGCGCAAGACCGAAGTGCTCGAGATCGGAGAGTCCACCTTCCTCAAGGGTGAGCAGCTCGATCGCGGCCGCGCCAACATGTTGAACGAGCGGTTGACGAAGGACAGCAAGACCCCGGCGACCCTGCAGCCCGTGCTGCTCGGCATCACCAAGGCCTCGCTGGCCACCGAGTCGTTCATCTCGGCGGCGTCGTTCCAGGAGACCACGCGCGTCCTCACCGAGGCCGCGGTCCGCGGGCTCAAGGACGATCTGCGCGGCCTCAAGGAGAATGTCATCGTCGGCCGGCTCATCCCGGCGGGCACCGGCTTCGCGGCGCACGAGCATCGTCGCGCCAAGGCCGATGCCAACGACCGCGGCAGCTTCATGGATGTGGGCGGCGGTGTCGCCGACATCGATGAGGGCGGCGGCGCCGGAGTCGGCGAGGGTGCCACGGCCGAAGGCTGATAGTTAGTTCAGGTCGCTACGGGAAGGCCGGCCCTTGTTCTCAAGGCGCCGGCCTTTTCGTTTTGCGCGATTTGTTCGATCTTTTTCGGCCCCTTCCGCTCAGCGATCGATGAACGCGTGCAGTGTCGAGTGGCCCCGCTCGCCGGCGAAGTTTGTGAAGTACCGGATGGCGCGCAGATAGGCGCACACGAACTCCGGATTGTCGGCATCGGGATTCGGCGTGATGCGCAGATCGTTCGACGGACACGTGGAGATTACGGGGTTTGCGAGAGCGGCGCGCAGCGCATCGATGCTGCCGAGACACTCGGCCGCCGCAACTTCCAGGTGTGCATCCATCCATTCGAGCAGCCTCCCCACGCCCGCCGCAGCATCCACGCTGCGCGCCCCATCGAGCACCACGCAGAGGTAGCCGCCGACGAGCGCAGCGTGGTGACGATCCATGTGCAGGAACTCCAGATGCGCGACGCCGCTCATATCGACCAGCCGCTCGACGATCGTCCATGCGTTGCCGTTGCGGCACATGGCGCACAGGATGGGCGAAGTCCGCACGCTCCGATCCTCGGCGTGCCACAGCGGCTCAAAATCTGCCGGGCGCCGCGCATCGGCGCGCTGTAACGCAAGGTTCAGGTCGGCGTTGGATGCGAGCGGGACGGGGACGTCCAGCGGCGGCAGCGTCATCACTATGATCGAACTGGTGTGCGACATCGTACTTCCGTGATGAAATGGTGCCGAAGGATACCGCTTGTTTGGCACCAGGCAGTTCGTCAACGCGGACACGAGCCCGCGGCGGCGCGCGCGGCGTTGCTCGATCCGCTCCCCGGCATCGTAAACGTCGTTGCCGTGCCACGATGGCAGGCAGACAGCCTCAAGGACGAGACGACGGTGAGTTCGTGGCTGCTGACCATCCGCGTCGCGAGCACGCGCGGCTCTACGAGTCCGTTCAAGTTCGTCGCCGACTACTTCGACATCTACGGCAACGCCGGCACGTTCCTGCCCGGCAACACCAACAACGCGCAGCCGCACGGCAATAACCGCGGCGTCAACGAGGAGGACCGCGGCGCCTATCTACAGGCGGACTTCAATTTCGCGTGCCTGTTCCTGCGCGCCGCGGCCGCCAAGGTGATGACGCGTCCCGCGCTCGGCCAGGTGACGCCCGGCGGCTCCGTGGCATTGACCGGCAACTTGGGGCGCCATCGGCAATCCGGACTTCGAACCGACCCGCGCCAAGACGAGCTCAACTAGCAGCAGCCGTTCAAGTTCCTGGTGCCGGGTCGAACCTGCAATCGACCCGGCGCCCACTTTTTCTTTATGATGCCGCCACGATGGCCAACCACACACCCCTCGATAACGTCGCGCACAAAGACCTGCGTGTCATCACGCGCTCCGGTGCGCAGTTCGGCGAAAACGTCGGATCCTGCGTCACGTTTCCCTCCGAATACGGGGACATCCAGCGCGAGTTCCCCATCCTGTTCCGCAAGGACACGAACACGGGCGAGTTCATGTCCGTGGCACTGCTCGGCCTGCAACCCGACGAGAACCTGTTCCTCGAGGGCGATCGATGGGATGCCTCCTATCTGCCCGGCATCGTCGCGCGCGGTCCTTTCCTCATCGGCTTCCGCGAGCAGGTTGAGAACGGCGAGGTGCGCCGTGAACCGGTGGTGCACATCGACATGGACAGTCCGCGCATCAGCACGTCGGAGGGTGAGCGCGTGTTCCTCGAGCACGGCGGCAACTCGCCCTATCTGCAGCATATCTCGACGGTTCTCGACGGTCTCAACCGCGGCATCGCGATCTCGAAGAACATGTTCGCGGCATTCACCGAACTCGATCTCATCGAGTCCGTGAACGTGGACGTGAAGGTCAGCGAATCCGAGCAGTACAACCTGCGCGGCTTCTACACCGTCAGCGACGAGAAGCTGCGCAAGCTCGACGCGGAGCCGCTGCACAAGCTGCATCGCGCGGGCTTCCTGCAGGCCGCTTATCTGTTGTTGAGCTCGCTCAACAACATCCGCCGGCTCATCGACCGCAAGCGCAAGCGGCGGGCGGTCACGGCGGCCTGACGTCGGCACGCCGGGTGCGCCGTGAATGGTCGCGCCCCTCGGGCATATGTCGCACGTGTGCGGCGGGACTGTGATCCACGCCCGCCCTAACACGCCTGCCGCGGCTTTTTGTGACCTGCATTCCGGTGGGCCCGGTGCCGGTCACCTAAGCTGCTGCGCATGCTTGTTAGCCAGATCAACCGGCGCATTCCGCGCCTGATATTCCTGGGTCTGCTTGCGGGCACGGCATCGGCCGCTGCGCTGAAGCCCGTCGTCACCGCGAGTCATCGCGAGTACTTCGAGGCGATCAAGAATGCGCGCGCGGCCGCGGTGGCCGATTGCCGCGCCAAGCCGCAAACCTTTCTGATCCAGGAATTCGGCCAGGTCGCGCGCTTCGCCGAGTACACCTGGGCTTTGCGCAACGTGAAGGCCAATTGCGTGGCGGGCAAACGCGATGGTGCTGCCTCGTTCGAGCTCACCGAGACCGAACGCAAGCTCGTGGGCAAGAAGGCCAGCTCCATATCGCAGACCAGCGCGGCGTGGAGCGGGGAGCTGGTCGTCGGTGTCGAAGCCGGTATCTGGTGCCGCGGACCGCAGTCCCGCAAGACGAGCTTCGATGCGTCGGCGCCCAAGCCGAATGCGCTGCCGAGCGACAAAGTGGCTCAATGCCTGCTGCTCGGCGTTCCAGATTATTACGAGTCGAATCGACGCTTCGCGCGGCGCGCGGACGGACGTTGGCTCGCCTTCGAGCAGCCAAATACGCCCGGGATCATCGACGAACTGGTGCCCGCCGAAATGCTCGAAGAACGCTCGCGCGCGCTGATCGACGCCCGCCGACGCGGGCAGGAGCCGCCACCGGCGATGCCATTCACATTGGAGATCCCGCTGCTCGCCGATCTCGTGTCGAGCGGGCGGGTCACATTCGCTCCCGACAAGGCGCCGAAAGATCTCACGAGGCGTACCGTGGGAGTCGTGTTCACCACGCGCGCTGGCGACGAGCTGCGCGCCTGGAGCAAGGCGCGCGCGGCGCTCATCGATGCCACGGCCGGTGTCAAGACGCAGGATCCGCGCGCCTATCAAAGATTTCTCGTTGCGTCCGAGCCGCGCCGCCTGCTCGAGGCGATGGCGCAGGCATTCCGCCCGCACTCGGCACGACTGCGTACGCTGCCCGATCTGGCGCCATTGGTCGCGGGGGAAGTGGACTACGCCTTCGTGGTCGATTGGAAGATCGAGCTGCGGCCCGATGTGCTCGGCAGCTACGACGCGCTGCGCAAGGCGACGCCGAAGGCGAGTACGCTCGACCTCGTGACGACGCGCGTGGGCTATCTACTGCTCGATCGCGATCTCACCGTGGTCGCGAAATGGAATACCTCGCTCGGCGTCGGTCCCTATCGATGGATGTTCGCGGACAACTCGCGTCAGGCCGGCGGCGGCAATCGTGAATATCTCGACCAGCTCACCCAGCAGCTCGTGTACCAGTGGGGCGTCGTCGAGCCGGCGAGCAGCTCGTTCAACATGGCTCACTACTCGCTGGTGCCATTCGATGGAAGACCGCAATGAAAAGCACACTCGTTCTGCTGACACTGGCGTTCGCGGCGCCCGTCTCGGCCGACTGCCCCGAGCCGACCGAGGAACAGAAGGAGCAGCTCCGCTGGTGCGAGACGCACCCGGGTTGCATGATCGACGCGAAGATCGCAAAGGATTGCGCGGGCGTCACGGCGCGCATCCGCGAATTCTTCTCCAGCTCAAAGAAGGAGATCGAGTCTCCGGAATATGGTGAGGGCGACCTCGAAAAGGAACGCCGCGCGCGCGCCGAGCAGGCCGCGCTGCCGGTGGACCGGCGCACGCCCGCCGAAATCAAGCGCGCCGAGCAATTTCACGCCACGAAAAAAGCAGAGGCCGACGCGATCAACGCGATGGGCGTCGACGATCGCATCTGCGGGCGGGAGCCGTTCGGTGACGCCTGCAATGCCGCGATCGAGACCTACCTGGCGCGCCGCGCTCGCGTTGCCGCGTACCGCAAGGAGTACGGCATCTGGAACAAGGAAATCGAAGATCTCAGGCTCACCTTCGTCGAAGACGCGATCGAAGCGCGCGCGATCCGCGCGCAGAACGCGGCGAGAGCCGTCAAACGGGATGTCTCCGCCAGCCCCGATCTCGCCAGCGTCGACGTCGCGATCAAGGCGTACGAGCGATACGACGCCCAGCGTCCGCAGCGCGAGGCCGCCGAGCAGGTCGCGGCCGCCCGCCAGAAGGCAGTCGACGACGAAAATGCCCGACGTTATGCCGCCGAGCTCGCCCAGCGCGACGCGGAGTCCCGAGAAGCGTTACAGGACTCCCTGAAAGCCCTGGTGCAAAGCATCGAGGTGCAGTCGGCGCCGGCCAGCGAGAACCAGGCGCCGCCGCGGTCCCGCGAACAGCAGGACTGCGGCGTATACGACGGCAACGGCGTTTATGTGGGACCGCATTCATGCTGACCGGGGGCACCAGCACCTCGGAGTAGCCCTTGGACGGCGTTTCGGCGGAATCTGGCGACCGATACCTGTGGCACCGCGGGTATATATATGACTGCCATCGAGCTGTTGCGTTGCAGCATGCGTTGACACCCCCCGGCCACATACCTAGAATCGCCGGCCTTTGTCGCTCCGCCCCCAAACCGGGCGGGGCGTAAATAGCGGATTCAAAACACCGGGCCACTCTCCAAAAGAGATTGGCCCGGTGTTCATTCGTCCGCGCAGTCGACTAAAGAACCTGGAGTAAGCATGGCCACGACGAGCCAGTTGATCGCGAACCCGCGTCGCGTCAACAAAGAGAAAACGAAAGTCCCCGCGCTCGGCGCGAGCCCTCAAAAACGCGGGGTTTGCACGCGCGTCTACGCGACGACGCCGAAGAAGCCGAACTCGGCCATGCGCAAAGTGGCGCGTGTGCGCCTCGTCAACGGATACGAAGTCTCTTCGTACATCGGTGGCGAAGGTCACAACCTTCAGGAGCACTCGGTGGTGCTCATCCGCGGCGGTCGCGTGAAGGACCTCCCAGGCGTTCGTTATCACACCGTACGCGGCACGCTCGACTGCGCCGGCGTGGGCAATCGCAAGCAAAGCCGCTCGAAGTACGGCGCCAAGCGCGCGAAGTCGAAGTAAGCCAAGCAATTCAGTGAGAGCAAACTAATGTCACGTCGCGCACAAGCACCCGTCCGTCACATCCTGCCGGACCCGAAGTTCAACAACGACATGCTCGCCAAGTTCATGAACGTCGTCATGAAGAGCGGCAAGAAGTCGGCTGCCGAACGCATCATCTATGGCGCCATCAACCGTATCGTCGAGAAATCCGGCAAGCCGGCCACCGATGCCGTCGCCATGCTCTCGACCGCGCTCGACAACGTGAAGCCGGTCGTCGAAGTGAAGTCGCGCCGCGTCGGTGGCGCCACGTACCAGGTGCCCGTCGAAGTGCGCGCGCAGCGTCGCCAGACGCTGGCCATGCGCTGGGTCATCGAAGCCGCGCGCGATCGCAGCGAGAAATCGATGGCGTTCCGCCTGGCGCACGAGCTCATGGATGCCGCCGAGAATCGCGGCGCCGCCGTGCGCAAGCGCGAAGACACGCATCGCATGGCCGAAGCCAACAAGGCGTTCGCGCACTACCGCTGGTAGGCATCCGCCGCCGGTAGATAGACCTTCCATGCCCCGCGCCACGCCCATCGAGCGTTATCGGAACATCGGCATTTCCGCGCACATCGATGCCGGAAAGACGACGACGACCGAGCGCATCCTTTTCTACACGGGTGTCTCGCACAAGATCGGCGAGGTCCATGACGGCGCGGCTGTCATGGACTACATGGAACAGGAGCAGGAGCGCGGCATCACGATCACGTCCGCCGCGACCACGTGCTTCTGGAAGGGGATGGAAAACCAGTTCCCCGAGCACCGCATCAACATCATCGACACGCCCGGGCACGTCGACTTCACCATCGAGGTGGAGCGGTCGCTGCGCGTGCTCGATTCCGCGGTCGCACTGTTCGACTCCGTGGCCGGCGTGCAGCCGCAGTCCGAGACGGTGTGGCGGCAGATGAACCGCTACAACGTGCCGCGCATCGCCTTCGTCAACAAGATGGACCGCGCCGGCGCGAACTTCCTGCGCGTCGTCGAGATGATCGGCGTGCGCCTGCGTGCCAACCCGGTGCCGATCCAGCTGCCCATCGGCGCCGAAGATGCCTTCGAAGGGGTCATCGACCTCATCAAGATGAAGGCTATCTACTGGGACATGGAAACCCAGGGCATGAAGTTCGAGTACCGCGAGATTCCGCCCGAGCTCGAGGCGCAGGCTGCGGAATACCGCGCCAAAATGATAGAAGCGGCGGCCGAGGGCGACGATGCGCTCACGGACAAATACCTGGGCGGCGCGCCGCTCAGCGACGACGAGATCAAGCGCGGCCTGAAGTCGCGCGCCACGAAGAACGAGATCGTGCTGTGCATGTGCGGCACCGCGTTCAAGAACAAGGGCGTGCAGGCGCTGCTCGACGCGGTCATCGAGTTCATGCCGTCACCCATCGAGATGCCGCCCACCAAGGGTCTCTCGGAGCGGGGCGAAGCCATCACGCGCACCGCGAAGGACGAGGAGCCGTTCTCGGCGCTGGCGTTCAAGATCCTCAACGATCCGTTCGTCGGCAACCTCACGTTCTTTCGCGTCTACTCGGGCGCGCTGAATTCCGGCGACACAGTGTTCGTGCCCACCAAGGCGAAGAAAGAGCGCATCGGACGTTTGCTGCAGATGCACGCCAACGAGCGCAGTGACATCAAGGAAGTGCGCGCGGGCGACATCGCCGCGGCCGTGGGCCTCAAAGATGTCTACACCGGCGACACGCTGTGCGATCTCGAGAAGGTCATCACGCTCGAGAAGATGAGCATCCCGGTTCCCGTGATTTCGGTCGCGGTCGAGCCGAAGACGCAGGCGGACCAGGAAAAGATGAGCCTCGCGCTGCAGCGCCTGGCAAAGGAAGACCCGTCCTTCCGCGTCTCGACGGACGAGGAGTCCGCGCAGACCATCATCAGCGGCATGGGCGAACTGCACCTCGAGATCATCGTCGACCGCATGCGGCGCGAGTTCAAGGTCGAAGCGAACGTCGGCAAGCCGCAGGTGGCGTACCGCGAGACGATTCGCGCGTCGATCGAGAGCGAAGGCAAGCACATCAAGCAGTCCGGCGGCCGTGGCCAGTTCGGACACGTGTGGCTCAAAATCGAGCCCAACGAGCCCGGCAAGGGCAACGAATTCATCAACGGCATCATCGGCGGCACCGTGCCGCGCGAATTCATCCCGGCCGTCGAGAAAGGCATCAAGGAAGTCATCGAGACCGGCGTGATGGCGGGCTATCCAGTCGTCGACACCAAGGTCACGCTGTTCAACGGTTCGTTCCACGACGTCGACTCGGATGAGATCTCGTTTCGCATGGCGGCCATCTTTGGTTTCAAGGACGGCTTCCGCAAGGCGAAGCCCATCATCCTCGAGCCCATCATGAAGGTGGAAGTCGTCACGCCCGAGGACTACATGGGCGACGTCATCGGCGATCTGAATCGCCGCCGCGGGCAGATCCACGGCAACGACGACACGCCCGCGGGCAAGACCATCACCGCCGAAGTGCCGTTGTCCGAGATGTTCGGTTATGCAACGCGTGTCCGCTCGATGAGCCAGGGCCGCGCGACGTTCACGATGGAGTTCGCGAAGTATCAGGAAGTGCCGCCGAACATCGCCGACGGCATCATCAACAGATAATAGTTAGAGTTTATTTTCAGGAGCGAAGCGCATGTCGAAGGAAAAGTTCGAACGAAACAAACCGCACGTCAACGTAGGCACGATTGGCCACGTGGACCATGGCAAGACGACGCTGACGGCGGCGTTGACGAAGGTCATG
>JAYTOI010000218.1:0-3799 GCA_043747875.1 Pseudomonadota bacterium
TGGAGGCGCCGTACGGCACCGTCGCGGTGTTCAAGGACCTGTACGGCAATCTCTGGGATCTCGTGCAGCTGAAAGAGTAGGTGGGGATTGGCCCCAAAACGCCAAAAAGTGCCGAACCTCTTCTCTGGTTCAGCTCACAGTAAGAGTGGCGCGTCGAGGTTCGGCACTTATTGGCGTTTTGGGGCCAATCCCCAGGTGTCCCCAGGTGTCGCAGTCCTGCACGCGTCCGGATCCCTGTCCGCGGCGGAACCATTGCTGGCGCGCGGCGCTCGAGCCGTGCGTGAACGACTCCTGGTTCACGTGCCCCTGAGTGCGCTGCTGGAGGGTGTCGTCGCCCACCGAGGCCGCCGCCGCGAGGGCCTCGTTTATGTCGCCGGCCTCGACGATCGCGCGCGCCTGATCCGCGTGATAGGCCCAGACGCCCGCGAAGCAATCCGCCTGCAGCTCCAGTTTGACCGACAGCTCGTTCGCCTCGGCTTGTGAGGACGCCTGCTGTTGCGCGGCGCGCACTTTCTCCGAAGTGCCTAGCAAGGTCTGCACGTGGTGGCCGACCTCGTGCGCGATGACGTACGCCTTGGCGAAATCGCCCTGGGCCGCGAACTCCTTCTCGAGCTGCCGGAAGAACGCGAGGTCGATGTAGACCTTTTGATCCTCGGGGCAGTAGAACGGACCCGCGGCGGACGTGCCCGAGCCGCAGCCGGTGTTGATGGCGTCGTCGAACAGCGCGAGATGCGGTTCGGAGTATTCGCGGCCGGCTTCGCTGAACACCGCGGTCCAGGTTTCCTCGGTGTCTCCGAGTATGTGCCCGACGAACGAACCGGCTTCGTCTGTGGGCGAGCCTGCCTCCACGGGCGCTTCGCGCTGCGCGGACGTGGTGCCGGTGCCGCCCGACAGCAGGCTCATGACGAGCTGCGGGCCGCCGAGAAAATAGGCCGCGACCAGCATCACGATGCCGCCGAGGCTGAGCTTGAGGCCGCCACCACCACCACCACCGGTGCTGCGGCCACGGTAATCCTCGACGTTTCGACTCTCACGGGTTTGTCGCCAGCGCATGCGACGGATGTTAGCACCGGGCCTCGCGGTATGATCCGCGGCGCGTGAAATCCGGCCTGCCCATCGACGAGATCCTGCCCGCGCTGCGCGCCGAGCTGGCGCGCGGGCGCAATGCCGTCATCGAGGCACCGCCTGGCGCCGGCAAGAGCACCGTTGTTCCGATTGCGCTGCTCGACGAGCCATGGTTGCGCGGCGGCAAGCTGATCATGCTGGAACCGCGGCGGCTCGCGACGCGGGCGGTCGCCGCGCGAATGGCCCACACGCTGGGCGAATCTCCGGGTGAAACCGTGGGCTATCGCATGCGACTCGAAACGCGCGTGAGCCGGCGCACGCGCATCGAGGTCGTCACCGAAGGCGTGTTCACCCGCATGTTGCAAAGCGATCCGGCGCTCGAAGGAGTCGCGGCCGTACTGTTCGACGAGTTCCACGAGCGCAGCCTGCACGCGGACACGGGCCTGGCCTTCGCCCTCGACGCGCAGGAGAACGTCGCGCCCGAGCTGCGGCTGCTGGTGATGTCCGCGACGCTGGACGGCGCGGCCGTGGCAAAGTTGTTAGGCGACGCGCGGGCCAGTGCGCCGATAATGACGGCCGCGGGGCGCGTGTTTCCGGTCGAGACGCGGTACGTCGGCACCGGTCTGCCGTTGCTGCCGGGCGCGCGCGCGTTCAACGAAGGGGTGGAGATCGTCGTGCTGCGCGTCATCAAGCGCGCGCTGACGGAAGCCGAAGGCGACATGCTGGTGTTCCTGCCCGGCGCGGGTGAGATCCGCCGCGTGCAGGGAATGCTGAGCGACGCGGGCTCTGACATCGATGTCTATCCACTGTTCGGCGAGCTGGCGCCCGGCGAACAGGACGCGGCGCTGGCACCGGCGCGACCCGGACGGCGCAAGATCGTGCTCGCCACCAACATCGCCGAGACCAGTCTCACCATCGACGGCGTGCGCATCGTCATCGACGCGGGCCTCGAGCGCAGGAGCCTGTTCGATCCCGCGAGCGGCATGAACCGTCTCGAAATCCTGCGCATCTCGCGCGCCTCGGCCGACCAGCGCGCGGGCCGCGCGGGCCGCACCGCGCCGGGCGTGTGCTTCCGGCTGTGGGGCGAGGGTGCGGAGCGCAGTCTGGCCGCCTACGCGCCGCCGGAGATGTGTGTCGCGGACCTCGCTCCGCTGGCGCTCGATCTGGCGGTCTGGGGCACGGAGGCCGGCGCGCTGCGCTGGCTCGACGCGCCGCCCGCGGCCACGCTCGCCAGTGCACGCGATCTGCTGCGTGGGCTGGGCGCGCTGGACTGCGCCGGCAAGGTCACGCCGCACGGCCGCGCGATGCAGGAATTCCCCGCGCATCCGCGGCTGGCGCACATGCTGCTGAAATCCGTCGAGCTCGACGCCGCGCCGCTGGCCGCCGAACTGGCGGCGCTGCTCTCCGACCGCGACGTGCTGCGGACGGGAATGGGCGGCGCGCCGCGCGCGCGCGACAGCGACCTGCGCACGCGGCTCGAGGCGCTGCACGGCGGCGGGGCGAACGTGGATCGTGCCACGCTCGAGCGTGTGCGCCGCACGCAGCGCTCGTTCCTGCAGTTGTTAGGCCGCGACCGGCCGCAGGGCGCGCCGGACAGCCAGGCCGCCGGGGTGTTGCTGGCGCATGCGTATCCCGACCGCATCGGCCGCCGTCGTCCGGGCGCCGATGCGCGCTATCAACTCGCGAACGGTCGTGGCGCGCTGTTCGAGAGCGCGGAGTCGGTGGCGCGCCAGGAATTCATCGTCGCCGTGGATCTCGACGATCGCGAGCGCGAGGCGCGCATCCGACTCGCTGCGCCGATCGCGAAAGAGGACTTGCTCGAGCACTTCGAGGAGCGCATCGAGTGCCGCGAGGAACTGGCATGGGACGAGCGCACCGAGGCCGTGGTCGCGCGCCGCGTGATCCGCCTCGATGCGTTGCTGATCGAGGAGAAGCCGCTCAATGAAGTGCCGCGTGCCGCGTCGGCCGCGGCAATGCTCGCCGGCGTGCGTTCGCTGGGGCTCGACGCGCTGCCCTGGGACGACGAGGCGCGCGATTTCGTCGCGCGCGCGGAGTTCGTGCGCAAGCTCGGACGCAAGGATGTCGGCCTCTGGCCGGACTTCTCGCGCGCCGCGCTCGCGGAAGATCTCGCCTGGCTCGAGCCGTTTCTCGACGGCGTCACCCGCCGCGCGCATCTGGCGCGCGTGCCGTTGCTGGATGCAGTGCGCTCGAGGCTCGATCATGAGCAACAGCGCAAACTCGGGACGCTGGCGCCGACGCATGTCCCGCTGCCGACCGGGTCGCGCGCGGCCGTCGACTATCTGGACGACAACGCCCCC
The DNA here is from genome assembly GCA_043747875.1 of Pseudomonadota bacterium. Classification (GTDB taxonomy): domain Bacteria; phylum Pseudomonadota; class Gammaproteobacteria; order Steroidobacterales; family Steroidobacteraceae; genus CADEED01. Next base: position 3,384 of record JAYTOI010000218.1, read on the forward strand.
TGCGCGTCGATGCGCATGCAGGAAGTGTTCGGCCTCGCCACCACGCCGTGCATCGGCGGCGGCGCCGTGCCCGTCACCTTCAAACTACTGTCGCCCGCGCGCCGGCCGTTGCAGGTGACGCGCGATCTCGCCAGCTTCTGGAAGAACGCGTACGTGGACGTGCGTAAGGACATGCGCGGCCGCTATCCGCGGCACTACTGGCCGGAGAATCCGCTGGAGGCGGAGCCGACGCGCCGCGTGAAGCCGCGCGGGACGTGAGGGTGGTGCCGGGGAAGGAATCTCGGGAGAACGCGCGCAAGGTCAACTAGCTCGCTGAGGTTACCGCGCGTTCTCCCGAGATTCCTTCCCCGGCACCACCCTCACGTCCCGCGCGGCTTCACGCGGCGCGTCGGCTCCGCCTCCAGCGGATTCTCCGG
>JAYTOI010000219.1:0-31979 GCA_043747875.1 Pseudomonadota bacterium
CAAATTTCAATCCCTCCACAATTGCTTCAAAGCCTATGAATATAGGCCCCGCATCCTCTTTAACCCCCTAAATCACCCACTCGATTGCCGGAAGAGCCCTGTTTTCATTCTTGGCCCTCCTTAGTCCCTATCTGTCGCCTGCCACGACATTATTTCAACGATTTCGCAAGTACTTGCTGAGCACCGTCTGAGCGGCGGCCGCGCTGCGGCGCGGCAACGATTTCGCGTTGGCGATCATCCGGAACGCGCTTATAGTTAGGACGTCCGCGCGGCGCCCCGGCAACACTAACAACACGCGCCGGAGGGGGAGGCCCTATGTCCGATCCTGCATCGCAAGACGCCCTTCCGAAATCCAAGCCACCCGGTCTGATTCGCCGCGCGCTATTTCTGGACGTGCCGTTCATCATCGACAGCCAGTGGCGCTGGGTCGAGTTTCGCGCCAACCGGTTGGGCACCGTCGGGTACAGCGGCAATTACGACTTCAAGCTGCGGTCTTCATGCCTCTCGAGTGCGTACGTGCTGTTCGTCATCGTGACGCTGTTCCTGATCTTCGGTCCGACGCCGGATGCGTGGTGCGCGATCGGCGGGCCGGGATCGGCGGCCGAACTGCGCAAATGGGGCGCGATCGGACTCGCGCTCATCGCTGTAGTCATCTTCTTCCGCAGGCTCAATGAGACCATGGCGCATCTGAAAGCGCGCGCCGGCCGCTTCGTGCGCGGCGAGCCGGAGCCCACTGCCGAGGACCAGTTGACGGTGCTCGACGAAGGACAAGTCTCGGACGACGCCGCGAGCGCAAAGCCTGCATCGGCCGCTCCGGCCGCGAACGCCGCCGAACAGCCCACCAACCGGGCCCGCGTCCAGACGGCGGCGCAGGTGGTGAACCGCGAGGTCGGCCTCACGTTCAGCAACTACGGCTTTTTCAAGCTTCTCGGCGGCGTCCGCGCCAAGAACCCAGGCGAGTTCTGGGCGCTGATGCTTACTTTCGCGGCGTTGGTGATCGGCTCCTTGATCGTCATCGGTCCGCTGGTCGCTATCGCGATCACGTTGTGGACGGGCGAGATCGATCCTCAGAGCTGCCCGGCCGCGAGCAACCAGGGCAACGTAGTTGCGCAATTCGTGGTCGCCGCGCTTACGGTCCTGGTGGGCGGCATCCTCTGGCACTTCATGGGCAAGACGCGGACGCTGCTGCTCTTCTTCGTTTCGAGCGCCCTCTGGGTAGTGGCCATCGCGGTGCTGTGGAAGTTCTACACGCCGCCGCAGCCGAGCGAGGCGGAAGGCGGGTTCTATCCACATCTGTACGTCGTCATCGTCGGCGGGCTGTTGCTCGTCGCCATTTTCTCCCGCGGGTTCGCGTGGCTCATGTTACGCGGCTACTTCAAGAGGAACGGAAAACCGGAGTACGAGGGCGCGAAAACCGCCTACCGCGAAGCGCTCAAGAAAGAAGACCTGCTCGAGTTCGATCGTCGTCCGCCCAACATCTCGGGCGTGCGGCTTTGGTCGGCGTTCGTCAACGGTGTGACCGGCCACCCACTGCACTTCCTGCTGCTCCCGTGCTTCGTCGCATTCATCACGCCCACGCGCTTGATGTGGGGATTCACGCTGTTCTTCGCAGGCTTGAGCGTCTGGCTGTTGATGTACGCGAGCCTCTCGACCCGCTGGAATCAGACGATCGTCTACGTGGACCGATGGTTCCTCGTGGGCTCGCCGCTGGTCGTCTCGATTCTGGTCATCGTGGTCGGGCTGTGCCGCCTCGCCGACGTGCAGTACGTGTCGACGGTACTCGACGCGACGCCCGTCGGCACGTTGTTCATCATCGTCGCGATGATGTACGCGGCGCTTTGGTTCTTCGAGTATTGGGTCAATCGCTGGCTGGCCGAGAAGTTTCTCGGCATCCTCGGAAACGAGAGCGGCAAGATCGGCTATCTACAGTGCGACTACGTCCATGCGGGGAAGAAGCCGTCATGGGCGCGCAATACAGGCAGGTACGTCGCGATGCACGGCGTGGGCCGCTTGGTCGCGCAAGGCTGGTTCACATGGGCCGTGCCGCTCGATCCGGATCGCGCCAACGCGCAGGCGTTCTCGACCTACAGCTTTGGCAGCTTCTTCGCGAGGCTCGGGAAGAACATCGGGCCGCACGGCGACGATCTCGCGCACGACATGAACCGTCGCGTGCGGCTCTACTTCACCGGCGTCAACTTCATGCTCGTCGGACTCGCGGTCGGGCTGTGGCTGTGGCAGGTGAACGAGTCACGCCCGTCGGAGGTCGTCTCCCTCGTCGACGCCGCGGCGATCAAGCCGGAGCTGGGCAACGACCCGAAGCCCGACCCACTTGCGCAACGGTTGCTGTTGCAGACGAGCCTCGAGCGACCGTCACTCATCGTGGCGGCGTCGGGCGGCGGAACCCGCGCGGCGGTGTACACGGCCGTGGCGCTCGAAGGCCTCGCGCACCTCGACCGTACGGAGGACATCCTGCTGTTGAGCGGTGTGTCGGGTGGCGGTGTCGCCGCCGCGGTCTTTGCCAGCCGCTACGAAAAGCTCAAGGATCCGCACAATCAGAAAGAGTGGACTCAGTACGTCGACGTGGTTTCGCAGCCCTTCATCCAGGATGTGCTCGAGGGAATCGGCGACCTGCGCGTCGCGGGCTCAGCTTCTCTCGGTGAGCTGCTCGAGGAAAGCCTCGAGCGCCGCGCGTTCAAGGGCCACGTGCGGGAGTTCGGTTCACTCGCGGACGAAGGACCTCGACTGATCCTGAACACCACCATCACCGGTCATCCTTACAACGATGCGGAACTCTTGCGAGGGCGCGTCGCGAAGCCGCGCGGAAATTCCTGCCAGTCATTGACCCGGCCGTACGCGAGTCTCGCGGGCGGGCGCCTGATTTTCACGAACCTGCAGAACATGAAGGGATTCCCGACGCCGTACGAGCAGGCCGCCGACATCTGGCTGCCGTACCGCATCGTGAACGACGGAAGTGTCGATCTGGCCGCCGCGTCCGCGCTCACCGCCAACTTCCCGCCGGTGTTCTCGAACGCACGTGTGCAGCTTGCGACCCAGGAAGTCAAGGGCTGCAAAGGCCTGTCCTACTACGTGACAGACGGTGGCGCGACGGAGAACCTGGGACTCGTCTCGGCGCTGTATGCGCTGCGCGGTTCGCTCGAGCGGGTGCGGGAAGGAACCCACCTCTCGCCGGTGCACATCGTCGCGCTCGAGGCGTCCGCGATCGACTACGACTACCAGGACGATCGCGGGATCGGCGCGGCGACCGGCGGCTCGAAAGAGCGCATCAACGCCGGCCTCACGCAAATGCTGCTGAAAGAAATAGAAACCCGGCTGCGCGAGAAGCACACCTCCGAGCTCAAGGTCCACTACCTGCCGCTACCGGTCGGTTTCCGCTCGCGCGGCGGGTTCGGCACGCACTGGATGTTTGCGCGCAACGTGCGGGTTTTGAATCCGCACCTGGTGGAGGTGCCCGGTTTCGTGGATTTCCTGAAGCGCCTCATCGAGCAGGAAGAACACGTCGACCTCAATCAGAAAGAGGTCATGACGACGTGGCGCGCGCTGTTCGACACCCAAGCTCGCTTCTGCCCGCAGGCAGAGGCGGTTCGCGAGAACAGACCGCAGCCCTTGCCCGAAGGATGGAGTGACGACGTACAACAAGTGGCGCGATGGATCTGCGGCGTCGACGATTTGCGCAAAGAGAAGGCGCAGGGGCCTGACTACCAGATTCACGCGTGGCAGAAGCTGGTGGCGGCACTCGGCACAAAGCCCTGACGTTCGCGGTGATCAAGGTGGGCGGGCCGTTGCGTTACCGCGTGCGGCATCGCGTGAATCGATGGAAGGCGGGGGAGCACCCGAAGATCGCGCAGACTGTTGTCGAGGGGAATGCCGAGTACTCGGTCTGACTTGGATGCGTGCGCGGATTCAGGCCGAGCAGGGGCATCTGCGGCCGTCAGTCGCTGGCTGCACGTATTACACACCCGCACGTCATCCGCTTCCGGCTGCCTCGTCGTGGAGAACGCAGATGAAGCACGAAACGTGGCTCCGGTCACACCTTCGCTAGCTAGGCGCCCGGGCGCGCCCGACTAGGGCACACTTTCCCCCACGAGTTCGGGGGTTAAACCATGTGGCGTCGGATGTCTCTGCTGAGCTGCTGGATCGGCTGCGCATGATTCTGGCAGTCGCATGCGTGATCTGTTCACTGTCGGCGTCGAGCGTGGCGCAAGGCGTCACTTTCTCCGTTGCGACAAGCGATGATCGCATGGGCGATCGTTCCCAGTATTCGCAGAACGCTGCCTACTTCACCGCGAAAGGCAGTGCGCAGGTCGTCATCTATCGGAGCTCGCCGTATCAGCAGGTCGGATCCATCTGCTGCCTGGTCAAAACAGAGAGAACCATAGAGTACTTTCTGAAGTCGGCGAGCAATGCGGACCTTGTTCTCCAAGTGGCGCAGCAGCGAGGTGGCAAGGGCCCCGTCGCACTCTCCATCTACAGCCTGGAAGGCAAGCTCATTTCCAGCGCGACTTTCAATCCAGGCACATCGCTCTTTCTGATCGCGCTGGATAGATCCAGGAAATTTCTGGCGTTGACGGATGGATCGACGATCAATGTCTACGACAGCAGTCTGGCTCCCGTGAGATCGCAGAAACTGGCAGGTTCTCTGACAAAGCCAAAAGAGCTGCTGCTGTCGACTGGCGGCACAGGCGCGCTTCTCATCGGCGAGGATGCATTGTTAGTGGCTGATTTCGATTCTCGAAAGGAAGCTCTCATTCAAACCTGTGGCGCGCCGGGCGACTACGCATTTGCGGCCGCGCCCGCTGAGGCGATCGCGAACAGCTACGTTGTACTGACCGCGTCAGGTGAAGGTTGCCGCGTGGATGGCATGAGCGGAAGGCGTTTCCAGGCCAAAGCACGCAACGAACTGCGCGGGATGTACTTCACGTCTGACCTCCTGTTCGTGATCACGATGGAATCCGTAGAAGCGCTGAACACGATGTCGCTGTCGACACAGTCGGTGTTCGAGTTGATCCCCTTCTATGAAGGCAAGTTCGGGCGAAATGCAAATGAGGAGCCGTTCTTCGTCCAGCACGAATTCGACGCTTCCGCTGCTCGCTTATACCTGCGCGGATCAGTGAGCACGGGGACCTTCTTCGAAATCAGCGTCCACCGGTCACGATAGGCAACTCGGGCATATGCAATTCAGAGCACTGAGTTCCGTAGAGGTTGGCAGGTTCGCGCTCGCGATCAGCCTCAGTTCCTATGTGATGGCCGTGCTGGATTTTTTCTATCCGAGCGTACCGGATGGCTCGGGTCGCTGGGGTTGGCTGAAGCTGTTCTTCTATCGGGAGTTCGGTCCACGAGGTCAGTCTGTTTGGTGGGTCGTGCTCGGCACGATCCTGCTCGTTGCGTACTTTCAACATCGCAACAAGAAGTCAGATCAATAAGGGAATAGCACAGAGCGCTCGCGCGGCAGGTTACGGCGATAACCCCACGTTTGCTGCGGCCGCCGCTCCCGGCACGTAGACTGTTTCTTGCGGCACATAAAGCTCGCTCAAACAATTGTCGAGCAATGCATGTGTTCCCTTCGCGAGAGCAGTGATGTCTTCAATCGAGATGATCGAAAGCTGACCACCGAATGGTTCGCACGGCGGGTGGGCGGCCGTTGTCGTCGTTGTCTGAAGAGTCCGGCACGAGTCATCGCACAAGCAAGCGTAAGACCCCAATGAGAGGCACAATCGCGCATCCCCCTACAGCACCGAAATATTCACCATGAAGATCGCACTCATCATCGAGAACAGCCAAGCCGCCAAGTCCGAGATCGTCCACACCGCACTGAAGTCCGTTGTGGAACCGCTGGGCCACAGCGTGCATCACTACGGCATGTACACGCCCGAAGACAAAGCCTCGCTGACGTATGTCATGAACGGCCTTCTGGCCGGCATCCTGCTGAACAGCAAAGCCGCCGAGTTCGTCGTCACAGGCTGCGGTACCGGCATGGGTTCGATGCTGGCCTGTAACTCCATGCCCGGCGTGTTCTGCGGTCTGATTGCCGATCCGACCGACGCCTTCCTGTTCGGCCAGATCAACGATGGCAATTGCCTGGCCATGCCCTATGCCAAAGGTTTTGGCTGGGCCGCCGAGCTCAACCTGCAGGACTGCTACCGCAAGTTGTTCGAGCACGAGCGCGGCGTCGGCTATCCCAAGGAGCGCGCGGCCATCATGGCCAAGAACCGCGGCATCCTGAAGCAACTCAAATCCGCTTCCTGCAAGGACATGCTGACGGTGCTCGAGAGCGTCGATCAGGATCTGCTGAAAGCCGCCGTCTCTGGTGAGAAGTTCAAGGAACTGTTCTTTCCAAACTGCCAGGACGACGCCATCGCGTCCTATATAAAGCGCCTGACGGTCTGACCTGCTGCCACGTTTTCCTTGGCTTACGGCACGAGTCTCCTCGTGGGAGGCCAGCGGGAGGCCAGACGTCAGCGTCTTCGAATTTTCGGATCCGCTCGCTGCCGAGTAGCAAATCGACTTCGCCAGCTTCATTTCCAGAGAAGCAGTCTCGCTGTCGGCAAATTAGTTAGTACTTGGGCCGTTGCGAATCAACCCGCGGGGAAGAAGTCGAGCGACTTGGTGAGTGTCGTGGGGGCTTCGCGCGGCGAGAACAGAAACTCGCGCACGCGCTCGCACAGCGTATCGCCGAACTTGGGTGTCGGCGCGTCGCTGGACACGACGCGGCAGCTCGCCACGTGGCCGTCCGTCGCGATCTTGATCTCAAAAACCAAGCGGGCTTTGAGGCTTGGGTTGCTTTTCAGCTCGCGGGCGTAGGCGGCGTAGATCTTGCCCTTGTACTTGTCGAAGGTCGTTTCGTCCGCCCGGCGCATATCGGCGCCGACGGCGGCGGTTGCGAGACAGGTCAGCAGAATTCGAGCCAGTTGGTGCTTCACGACGCTTCGTTCTCCAGGGTGACGATACGCTTTACATTGGGCCGCATGCGGCCGCTCGGGCGCAAGTCGACCAGACCGGCATCGATAACGGCGTGCTCGAGTCACCCGCAGCGGGCAGATGCCCGCCGCGGGTGAGCAATCTCACCGACAGCGAACGATTGACGCGTTGCTGAGCGTGATGTTCCGAATCGTCAGCTGATTGACGCACGGAGATTCGCGGATCACATTGTTGGTCAGCGTGAAATTCTGCAGTGTGATCTGGCTCGTGACGGGGAAGTCTGGCCGCGCGGCCAGGCGTACTTCACCACCGCCGCTGATGAACCCACCCTGTCCCGCGATGACCGTGTTGTAGCAGTTCTCGAGCAGAATCGCGTTGTTGCCGGTGTTCGTCAGCTCGATGCGGTCGATCGTCGCGCCGCCGCTTTCGGATACGCAGAAGATGCCGCGGCCTCCGCCGCTGGCCCTCACCAGTCCCACGCGGATGTTGTTGGGATAGCTGCTGCCGATGCGGCCGTTGCGATTCGCCATGCGGAACGCCGCGTAGCCCGTGCCCGCGCCGGCGTTCTGCGCATCGACGGTGCCGATGGTCGCGTTGATGGTCTGGTTGAGCAGCAGACCGGACTCACCGACGTTGCGCGCGATGATCGTGCCGACCGTGAAGCCATCGACGCCGTAGGTCTCCACGGCATGCGAGCTCGCTCCGGACACGAAGGCGTAATCGAGCCGCACGTTGCGGGTCCACAGGCTGGTATTCCCTCGGTTGTCGATGCGCACGCCGAGACCGCGCGACAGCCGCATGTCGATCCGGCCGAGCACGACATTGGTGACGTTGCGCATGAAGATTCCATACACCGGTGAGCCCGTCACATTGAGGTTCTGCACCTCGATGTTGTTGGCGTTGCGCGCATAGATGGGTGCGAAATCTCCCGAGCCCGAGCCGGTCACGTTGATGGTGCCGCACACATCGATGGTCGTGTAGCTGGGCAGCGAGATGCGCGCACCGGCGCTCATGCTTCCCGAGCCGCGCACTACCACGCGTTGCTTGGACGTGCGCCCCGGCGTCAGGCTGTTGACCGCCGCCTGCACCGCTGCGCGCATGTCGCCGCCCGTGTAGTGGACGCTGTTGCCGTTGCGCGCGGTCCACGTGCTGTTGCTGAGCACCGCTTCCGCGTTGAACGAGCCGGAACCGCAGGTCTGCGCGAGCGTTGGCGCCGAATAGCCACCCGCGAGCAGAACTGCAAACACCCCCATGGACAATTTGTTCGGCCGAATAAAACCTATGCTTTTCATGACGATCCCTGTTAGTTAGATTTACCGACTAAGCCGCGCTCCGCACGCAAGCTAAGAGATGTCGTTGCGGGCGTCAATTACTGTGCATGGCCAAGCGGTGACCGGATGTTCCCGCGTCGGCAAATACGTACATTCCGACGTCAGTAGAGACTTCGTAGAAGTGACGCGCTCGCCGGGCCAATGTCCGCGGCAGACCTGCTTTATGTCGCGCGCAGCCACCTGTCGGTGAGGGGGATTCTTAGAGTAGCCGCGGCCGAGACGAACGGACGGGATTACACGTGCGGCACTTGCCACCGAGTCTGAGATGAGAAGAAGGCCGCCTCTCGATACTCTGGACGTGAGCGCGTTGGGATTCGCCAAGGCGGAGAGGAAGGACACGGGACGCAAGCCGTACCATCCTGGTGATCTGCTGAAGCTGCACGTGTACGGATATTTGAACCGTGTGAGCACGAGTCGGCGTTTGGAGCACGAGTGCCAGCGCAATGTTGAGGTGATGTGGTTGCTGAAGCGGCTGCACCCTGACTTCAAGACAATCGCGGATTTCAGGAAGGACAACGGTGCGGCGATCCGCGGTGCGTGCCGTGCCTTCATCGAGTTTTGTCGTGGGGCGCAGCTGCTGTCCGCAGAGCAGGTAGCGATCGATGGCAGCAAGTTCAAGGCAGCCGGCAGCATCGATCAGGCCCTGACGCGCAGCCTCGCGAAGCGAGATCGAGCTGAGATCGAGCTGAGATCGAGCAGAAGGCGCGGGCCTATCTAGAGCGGCTTGATCGTGCGGATGCGCAAGATCTACAGGCACAGTTCGATCGCGAGCAGGTTCAGCAGGCGCTCGAGAGACTCAGGCGGCGAGAGCAGCGGCTGGAGGTTTTCGAGCGCGGCATGCAAGCGAGCGGGCTGAACGAACACTGTGCGACCGAACCCGAAGCGCGCCTGATGCGCTCGGGCCGCGAGGGCACGGTGCTCGGCTACAACGTGCAAAGCGCGGTCGAGGCCCAGAGCGGTCTGATCGTGCATCACGAAGTGACTGCCGCACAGAGTGATGGAGACCAGCTTCTGGCGATGGATGCACAGACGAAGGAAACGCTCGGGGTTCATCGACTGGAAGTCTTGGCCGATGGCGGCTATTCCAACGGCGAGCATCTGGAGCGCTCCGACACATGCCGAGGAAGTGGTCGCTGAAAAGCTTCGGTTAGCTCTCTGATACAGATACGCGAGCGGCACGGTGATGCGCGGCCGCTCATCGGTATACGCCATGCTCGTCGCGGTCACGGAATTGATCGCGACACGAACTGCAGGAGGCAGCGGCACCGTGCCCGTCACGGTGTAAGTGATCGTCGCCGTGCTGATGGTTCCCGGTAGTAAGGCCGTGCAGCTCGTGTCCGTGCACAGCCCCACGCGAACAGTGTCCGTATAGACGCCCGGCCCGATTTCCCTCGGATCCTTGAAATAGAAAATGGTTTCCCAGGTCAGGTCGGCTCGAGGAGAGAAGTACACGTGATCCAGACCGTTGCTGGACATCGTGAATGCGCCTCGCTGCGTGTCCGTCAGCGGCACATTCGCCGTCGCATTGACCGTAGTAATTGGATTCGCGCCCACCCCTGCATCCGCCGTCATGACCACCGTCAAAGGAATGGAAAATGCCGAAGTTTGAGTGACCGGTGGTGGCGCAGGCGCAAAAGGTGGCGGCGAACTTCCCCCGGAACCGCCACCGCCGCAGGCGGAGAGGATCAGGAATGCGGGAAGGAGGAGCGTGCTCTTGTGCATTTTTATCGGTCCCCCGGATGGCCGATACAGAATCGCAGCAAACTTCGTGAGGGGGAACAGGGGTCGTCACCACGTAGCGAAGAGGCCGTGTGCCTAGAAAGTCAGCCGATGAGCCGGTCGTAGTCGGCATGGCTGCCGATCCAGAACCACTGCACGCCGTCAGAAACTTCGTGTCCGATGGCTCGGTAGCGCCCACCGGCGCAGGCGGACCAGATTGATCCAACGCGTTTGAAGTGCAGCGATGGATGTCGCGGATCAGCCTTCAGTAGCTCGAAGTTCTTGTTCGCGAGTGCGCGAACTTCCGCGAAGCATAGTGCTTCAAAGCTTCTCGTTTCACTCTGCCCCTTCCATCACCACGCCGTGCACGAAGGTGACGTTCGAATCGAAGCGCTCGACGATGGCGCGCTGAGGTGCACATTAGTTCAACAGGTCATCAGAATCACCGCGTCGCTGCGACAAGGCCGTCCATTGGTTCCTGCTTGCCCAATCATTTCTGCGCGCCTAAAGTGCGTCCGAGTCCGGTGAGCTCGTTGCTGAGCCTCGACATCAAAGGAGCCGGAGATGATCGAAATACTCAAGGACGTTCTCATCGCCGCAGGTGACATCGACCGCTATTACGAACAGGCGCCGGTAAATCTCTGGCGAGCCAGACGACGGTCTGACACAGGGACAGTTTTTGCCCTCATCGAGGAAGAGAAAGTTTTATCCAGCGGACAGCCGCGGCCCGCCGACATAACCATCTTCGTTCGGGATGGTGTCAAATGGGTTTCTTGCGAATTCGTTCCCAGGGGCATCAGCACATTCGACAAACCCGTGTGTTCCGCGGGAGTTCCTGGCAGTACTACAAGATTCCGCAGGGGACCACGCTGCCCGCGGGGCTTGCTATTGTTCGGGATGGTTTCAATGCGCGAATTGGTGCCACTCACTACACGCTCGCACCCGCAGAAGACATGCCGCTGACGCAGTTCAAAGCGCTGCTGGACAATCTTGCTGTGCTCGTCATGAGAGCGACCGCCTGATGCTACAGATTTCAAGACCCCACCTGATATTGCTCGTCTCCGCGTTGAACGACGCAATCAAGTACAACGAAGCCTTTCTCGAGAGCGAGACGATTCGCGACGTGTCCGATTATGAGGAGCATCTCCTCAACCTTGAAAACTTCCAGTCTTGGATCGAGGCGGAGTACAAGAAGTTGGAAAAGTCCGAGCCGGGCCTGATCAAGTACGATCAGATCGTCAGGCGGCAAGCGGGATCGAAATAGCGGGCACCGACAGCATCGGCGAGGGCAAACGGATGTGGGCACGCGTGTAGGGCGCGCCGAGAGCGCGCTTATCGCGCTGTGGGTTCAAGGGCGCGTACCTGTTCCGACCGGGAATCATCCAGCCGATATCGTCTCGCGCATAGTGAGTATTCGAGGCCAGCGCGTTCTGTTCGATTACGATCTGGCTGCGGTGTATGGGGTGACAACCAAGCGCCTCAATCAGCAGGTCAATCGCAACATCGAAAGATCTCCGGCGGACTTCGTTTTTCACCTTGCAGCTCAAGAACTTGCAAACTTGAAGCTGCAGTTTGCAACTTCAAGTTCGCGCACTCTGATGCATGGAGGCGCGCGTAAGCCGCCCCGCATGTTCACCGAGCACGGCGCGATCATGGCCGCGACCGTACTCAACAGTCCTCGCGCCGTGCAAATGAGCGTTTATGTGGTCCGCGCCTTCATAAAGCTGCGCGAGGTCCTGGCATCGAACTCGACTCTTGCTCGGCGGCTTGAATCACTCGAACGTTCGGTCGTGGCGCTCGATGAGAACACGCGTAAGCAATTCGACCAGGTGTACGAGGCCATTCTCGGCCTGATGGGAGCTGGGCCGCTGCGGAACTAGGAAAGTCGGGTCGCGCCTTGTCTGCGCGAAACCGGAACGCCCGTGTCGCGCGTCGTTATCCGCGATGGCGATCAGTACGCTGGCATCCGCGCCGATGGCCGCGACGATCCGCCCTTCACAAGAAGCGCATCACCGGCTCGGGTGGCGGCGGCCCGGCGCGCGTGCCCTGCAGAAACAGCATGGGGATCTTCACCTCGAGCAGATGCTCGGCGCGCTCGGCCGACGGCTGCCCCGCCGGGTGCAGCGGAAATCCAATGAAAGCCAGACTCTTCACGCCTGCGCGCGCCATCGTCTGATCCCCGCGACGATGTTCAACAACCACCTTCACTTGCCGCGGGTTATGCTCGGCGCGCCAGTAGTTTGCCCTGGGAGGGGTCATGATTCACGCGCCGTTCGCGCGCGCCATCCGGCGCACGCTCGCCCTGCTCGCCTTGTCGTCCGCGGTTCTGTCACCGGCAATGGCCGACACCGTCACGGTGCCCGTGGCCGCCTGGAGCAGTGCCCGCGATGGCGGTTTCCCGCCGTCCCCCGTGGCCGACGGAGAATTCGATGCGCTGATCGGCGGCCCCATCCTGTTCGTCCGACACAACCAGGGCTTCGGCATCCGCGCGGAGTACCGCGCGGCGTACGAATTCGTGCTGCCGGCGGCCGTACTGCGGCCGCGCACCATCATCCAAAGCGTGACGCTCACGGTACCGGTGGCTGCCGAGATTCTGCTGGGTGGCAACGCGACCATCTTTGCGCGCTCGTATGTCGCCGATGGCCTCCTCACGCTCGATGACTTCGAGTTGAGAAACCCCGCCGTCGTCCAGACCGCGTCGGCGGACGCACCGGTGAGCGAGCGCAGCTTCAACCTGACCAACCACGTGCGGAGGTTCCTGCAGAACGGCCCCGTACCCCGCCTCGGCGTCGTATTCAACGCGAATACCCTGGGCACGAACCTGCTGTGGCGCCCCGGCGCCACGCTCACCATCGAATACTTCCCGCGGCCCGGCAATCCGCCGACGCTCTCCATCTACTCACCCGAAGAGGGCGCTACCTACTCGCTCCACGACCTGGTACAGCTGTGGGCGGATGCGTTCGATCCCGAGACCGGTTCACTCAGCGAATCTGTCGTCTGGACATCGAGCCTCGATGGCGCGCTGGGCCAAGGTGCCGTCGACACCAGTCAGCTCAGCCCGGGCACGCACGTCCTCACGGCGACCGTCTCGGACGTCGACGGCAACAGCGTCGCGCAGACGCGCACCATTCGAATCCGCGATCTCGAAAACCAGCCGCCGGAAGTCGCGGTCATTGCGCCTATCAACGATCAAATGATCCTGGCCGGCGTCCCCTTCCATCTCATCGCGACCGCGCATGATCCGGAGCTGGGCTCGCTGGATGCGCAGATCTCCTGGAGCGTTGACGGCGTGCATGTCGGTACCGGACCGGATGTCCCGGTAGCCCTTTCGCTCGGCAACCACCACGTGCAGATGATGGTCGGCGACGGGTTCTGGTTTTTCACTGCGCTCATCCACGTAACGGTCGTGACGGAGCTGCCGCCTCCTCCGCCGCCCGAGTAGCGCGATCATGGTGCCGGACCGCTCGCACGCGTGGCGGGTCCGCGTAGCGCTCGAAGTGACGATGCTTCGCGATCGCGGCGATGAACGCCTGCGCCGCGCGCTTCGCATTCGTGGGTCGCGGGATGCCGGATCGTCATGGCCAGTGGGCACGTCGTCCCCGGGCTCGGCGACCTGGGCATCACCAACGCGCGGCTCATCGCGCCGGGCGCCGCGCAACGCTCTGTGCTGATTGAACGAATGAGCCGGCGAGACGCACACGGCATACCGCCCGTCGGATCAACGCAGGTGGATGCTACTGGGGCAGCGTTGCTCACCGACTGGGTGAACTCGCTCACGAACTGCAACTGAAGGTCGAACGCCGGGCCTAGGTTGTCTGCTCGATCCACGTCGCTAGCGCGTCCAGCATCTCGGCCCTGACTTCCGCGTCCTTGCGTCCGGTGCGCGCGGGTACATGAAACGAATGATCCGCATCCTTCAGCAGCTTCAGGGTTGCGCGCGCGCCGAGCTGGTCGATGAGCGGCTGCAAAAGCTCGAGTTTCGCGAGCTCGTCGCGCGTGCCCTGCAGAAACAGCATGGGGATCTTCACCTCGCGCAGGTGCTCGGCGCGCTCGGCCGACGGCTTCCGCGCCGGGTGCAGCGGAAATCCAATAAATGCCAGGCCCTTCACGCCAGGGAGAGGTTCGATGGCCTGCGCCTGCGAGGTCATGCGTCCGCCGAAGGACCTGCCACCCGCGATCAGCGCCAACGTGGGGCCTAAGCGCGCGGCCTCCGCAACGGCGGCACGCACGGTCGCGTGACAGACCGGCGGAGGATCGGGGCGCCGCGTGCCGCGCTCCATGTATGGGAACTGGAAGCGAAGTGTGGCGATACTCCGGGTAGCTAGCTCCGCCGCCACGGCCGTCGTGGACGGGTGTTCCATGCCTGCACCGGCGCCGTGTGCAAACACATAGCAAGCCGTGGCGGCAGGCGGTAGTTGGAGCAGCGCACAGACGCGGCGGGTGTCGTCAACCGCGAGAGTCAGCCGCTCTGCAATGGCTGCGCTCACGGGTGCGCAGCCCGCAGCATGTGCGATTCACAATGGGCGGGACGGACACGGGCCGACATTTTCATGAATCCGCGGGGTGGCGCCGCGTATAGGCAGCCGGTGTACAGCCGACCAACTTGCGAAAGTCGCGGATGAAGTGTGCCTGGTCGAAGTACCCCAGCTCCATGGCGAGTTCGGTGAAATTGATATGGGCGCCCTCCTGCAGCCGCTCGACCGCTTCGTGCAGGCGATAGCGGTTGATTACCCACTTCGGCCCCACGCCCACGTAAGAACTGAACAGCTGCTGCAGCGTGCGCTTGCCAAACCGCCACTGCTCCACGACCTGCTCCACCGAGACGATTTCGCGATTCTCGGCGATCTCATCGACGATGTTGCTGGCCCGTTCGACGTTCGGATCGGATGGAGTCTTCCGCTCGTTCAGAAACCGCTCGACTGCCGCCGCCTTCTCGGCAACGCCGCGCAGATCCGACACCTTGCGAGCGAGCGCGGCACCCTTTGTGCCAAATACCTCGTCGATGCGCACTGAGCGATCGCGCAAAGATGCGACGAAACGCCCGAAGTACGGTCGGAATGCACCGGGACGGAATTTCACGCCGAAGACCCAGCCCCTGCCTTTGAGCTTGGTCGTGAACCGGCCAGTGTGTACGCCAACAATCCTGGCGCCCTCGGCCTCGAACACCAAGTGCACGTTGGGATGAGGCAGCGTCTCGGGCACGAATGGTTTCGCGCCGCGCAGGTCCCAGTGCACGCTCCAGAAGTGCTGCACCACCCCGCACAACGGCTCGGACGGTGCCACCCGCTCGTGCAGGAGCTTGCCGCTTGCGGCAACTGGCCGCAGTACTCCGCGCACCCTATCCGTCACCGGGCTCATCGCGTTTTTCCAATACAGGGGTATCGAAAGCTGATGAGCTGCGCACCACCACGCCAGGAGCGATCCATGCCTTCACGCAAGAGTTTCATGCTCGGCCTCGCTGCATCGCTGCTGGTGCCACACGCCAAAACTTCAGAGGAGCAATTGCTCATGCATGCATCCGGCTACTTCGACGTCACGCTCGCGCCGCAGGCGGCCGACAATCCGCAGGTGCGTTCCGCCCAAATCGACCGCCTGTCGATCGACAAGAAATATCACGGTGACGTGCAGGGGACCAGCACCGGGCAGATGCAGGCGATCAAGGACGATCGAAGCACCGGTGCCTATGTCGCGCTCGAAAGGGTGGTCGCTTCACTTCAAGGACGCAACGGCACATTCATGCTCATGCACTACGGGTACATGAGCCAGGGTGCCGTCGGCCGCTGGCTTGTGGAGATCGTGCCGAACTCCGGAACGGGCGAGCTCGCAGGCCTGAGCGGCACGATGAAAATCATCCAGAAGGACGAGAAGCACTACTACGAGATCGAATACGCGCTTCCCGAGCCTTGAGAGTCAATGCAGAACGGCGGTATGCGTCTTACGCCAGCGCTTTCTTGAACAGCGCGAGCTTGCGCGCCCACCCGCGCTCGGCCGCTTCCGCATTGTGATTCTGCGAATCCGGCGGCATCCAGCCGTGATTCGCGCCCTTGTATACCTCGATCTCCGCCGACACCTTCGCATCGTCGAACGCCTTGCGCAGGATGTCCTTCGACGTCAGGTCATTCTGATCGTCGTTGTCCGAGATGGCGATCAGCAGGCTGGCTTTCATCTCCGGAATCAGCAGGTGTGGGCTGTCCGGGCTGGTCGTGGTCAATCCACCGCCATGGAAGGTGCAGCCGGCGCCGATGCGTTCCGGCAGCGTGGCCGCAGTTCTCATCACGATGGATCCGCCCATGCAGTATCCCGTGGTGCCGATCTTGCGACGGCTATCTACTGACTTCTGTGCATCCAGGGTTGATGGTGAGGACGGCATAGCCGGATTCCGCGAGGCGCTTGCCCATGGCGCGGAATGCGGGGCGCAGACCGAAGATGTCCGGCCACACCAGAACGGCGGCGGTGGCCTTGGCGGGATGGACGAAGTGAGCGTCGCAGGTGCCGTCGGGAGTTCTGATCTCCACCTCGGACTCGGAGACTTCGGCGGCTGCCGCGACCGCGGGCAGCATTGCGGCCAGCGTCGCGCCTAACCCTAAGGCGCCGAAGCGGCGGCGCGAGAGCTCGTTGCCGCGAAGGATATCGTCGTTCGAATCGCCTTCGCACATGGTAGACCCCAAGGAAGAAAAGTGGCGGGGATGTCAAAGTAGATAGAGGACATCCGGTGTGAATACGCTGCTCGCCGAAGACGACCCCGGGCCGAAGCGCGTCTCTTATCTGGATCTCGTGCTGGCGCGCGCGAAAGTCCGTGGCCACAGCATCTTCCGGCTCGCCGACGATCCGGAAAAGTTGCTGGTGAACGACCATGTCATGCGCGTGCTGTGGCAGAACGTGCCCGTGGAAGGCTGGGCTTCACTCCGATTGAAGTCGCGTTGAAGTGTGCCGTCCGCTGATCAGGGTGCATGGTTCGTGTATAGATAGGCGTAAGCCGTGCCCGACACATCGGAAAAATTCACGAACGTGGACACGGACTGTTCCAGCAGGTTCGACACGACGGGAAATTCCGCGATGCCGTAGTGAAACGTCACGATGCGGCTGGTGGCGTCGTAGACGATGCGCGGTGTCGGGATCGTGCCGCGATGGAACATCACCGACGCGCGATAGACGCTGGTGCCGCTCGCCGGAAAGATCTGCATCGTGACGCTACCGGCCGGTGAATGGCTGGTGTTCCAGGCCGCGACCCTGAAATTGAAGTCGAGGGCTTCGGCAGGTTGGCACCAGACCGCACCGAGCGCCATGACGGCGGCGGCTTTCAACAGGCTTCTGCTCATTCGAGTCTCCCATGCGTGACGAATGGTGGAATCTTAGTGGAGGGGTGGGCCGTGGATGCTTACGCCCTACAGGACGTGCGCAGATTTGCGACCGGTGCCCGGAATCAGTCAATCGCTGGTGCAGGCCTCGAGTCCGGAACCTGCACCGGCTTGTCAGTGCAATGACGACGCGCGCCAGGAAAGTCGCCACGCATGTAATTGTCCGGCGATAGGTTGTGAGGGATGGGGCTGGCGTTCAGACGACCGGCCCTTCTGCATTCTGGCCGCGACAAATAAGGGTGCGCCCGCAGAATGAATCCCGAATACCACGACCAGGTAGGTCAGCTGATCATTTCCAAGTGCCGCACGACGAAGCGCAGCGGATTCGCCGTCGCCATCGTGATGCTGATTGCCGGGTGCTCCAGCGGCGGAGGAGATCCGCAGAACCCTCCGCAGGCCGCTGCTCCGCCGCCCGCGCCCGCTCCGCAGAACGCCAGTGGACTAGACGCGCGGCCCAGCAACGCGACCTGCATCGCGCCCGATCGCGCCACGGGCAGCGCCACCATCGGCACACAGCGGGTGTTTCCGAACCTCACGTTCCAGAATCAAACGATCTCCATGCAGCAGGCGCCGGGCGATGCGAGCCGCTGGTTCATCGCCGACAAGATGGGCTTCGTGCGCGTGTTCGAGAACAGGCAGGACGTGGCGGCGCTCTCGGAATTCGTCAACATCGGACCGCGCGTGGATTCAACGTGTGGCGAATGCGGACTACTCGGCATGGCGTTTCATCCCGATTTCCCCGCCACCCCGCGCGTGTATCTGTCGTACACCAGCGTGCAGCGCACACTCGCAGGGCCGGACTCTCGGCTCTCGGAATTCACCTCGCGCGATGGCGGACGCACGCTCGATCCCGATTCCGAGCGCGTCATCCTCACGATCACCAAGAACAACATCAACCACCACGGCGGCCGCATCATTTTCGGCCCCGATGGTTTTCTCTATCTGGGCATGGGTGACGGCAACTCCTTGTCGAACGACTACGCCCAACGCCTGACGACGCTGCTCGGGAAGTTCATTCGCATCGACATCCGGGGCACCACCGGCACGGCGCTCTATCGGATCCCGGCCGACAATCCTTTCGCCGCGAGCACCGAGCTGTGCGGCGTGAACGGCTTCGGCACGCAGAACTGTCCCGAGATCTATGCCTGGGGCTTTCGCAATCCGTGGGGCTGGAGCTTCGATCGTGACAACGGTGACCTCTGGGCTGGCGACGTCGGGGAGAGCGACTTCGAGGAAGTGAATCGCGTCAGGCGCGGCGGCAACTACGGCTGGCGCTGCTTCGAGGGTAAGCAGGATGTGTCCGGGCGGTATGCCACGGGCAGTGCCTGCGCCGCCAGACCGAATCTGCTGCCGCCGGTCGCTGAGTACCCACACGCGCTTGGCCGCGCCGTCACGGGCGGCTATGTCTACCGTGGCACGGCGGTTCCGGCTCTCGTTGGCCGATACGTCTTCGGCGATTTCACGACCGGGCGTATCTGGGACATTCCGAATGACACGCAGCCCACGATGACGATGGCGGGTGGGTTCGAATCGGGCTTGAGCATCTCCACGTTCGCAGAGGACATCGACGGCGAGCTCTATGTCGTGCACATGTACCGCGGTATGCATCGCATCACCGCCGCGGGTGGCGGCGGCCCGGGCGTGGCCACGCAACTCTCCGCCAC
Organism: Pseudomonadota bacterium; assembly: GCA_043747875.1. Lineage (GTDB taxonomy): Bacteria > Pseudomonadota > Gammaproteobacteria > Steroidobacterales > Steroidobacteraceae > CADEED01. Next base: position 19,009 of record JAYTOI010000219.1, read on the forward strand.
CGGCTGCGTGGACGCGTCGAACGCGACGCTGCCCGCGAGCGGGCTGATTCCCTACACGCCGAACGCGGCATTCTGGTCCGACGGCGCGGCGAAGGAACGCTGGATCGGATTGCCGAACGAACAGAACATCACCGTCGGCGCCGAGGGCGACTGGGATTTCCCGAACGGTACGGTGCTGAAGAAGGACTTCCGTCTCGACGATCGCCTGATCGAGACACGCCTCTTCATGCGTCACCCCGACGGCGTCTGGGCAGGCTACAGCTACGAATGGAATGCGCAGCAAACCGATGCGACGCTGGTGCGCGGCGGCAAGCAAGTGACGGTAGCCGGACAGACGTGGATCTATCCGAGCGAGGGCCAGTGCCTGCTGTGTCACACCGAGGCAGCGGGCCGCTCCCTCGGCCTGGAGACACGACAACTCGCGTTCAACATCACGTACCTGCAGACCAGCCGCGATGCGCACCAGCTCGTGACGCTCAACGCGTTGAACGTACTCACATCGCCGATTGCCAACCCCACAGACCAGGTCCCGTATCCCAATCCGACTGGAACGTCGGGCACGCTCGGCGCGCGCGCGCGCGCATACCTGCACACCAACTGCGCACAGTGTCATCGCCCGGGCGGCCCAACGACCTCCAACATGGATCTGCGTTACGCGACCGCGCTCGCGAACACCAATGCATGCGACGTCGTGCCCGGGCTCGGCGACTTGGGGCTCACCAACGCGCGGCTCATCGCGCCGGGGGCCGCGACACGCTCTGTGCTGATCGATCGAATGAGCCGGCGCGACGCACACGGCATGCCGTCCGTCGGATCAGCGCGGGTGGATACCGAGGGGGCGGCGTTGCTCACGGACTGGGTCAACTCGCTCACGAACTGCAACTGAAGGCCGAACGCCCGGCCTTCGCTTTTTGCTCGATCCATCGAGTGAGCGGCCGCTATCCTAAGTGGCAGCAATGAAAGCGCGTGCCGTGCCCAGGATCAACCTTCTATCTAGCCTGCTGTTCGCCGGTTCATGGCCCCTGTTTGCCGAAGCCGTCCCGCGTTGTGATTCTGCCCATCCGTGGCATCCAGCCGTGGTTCGCGCCCTTGTACACCTCGATCTCCGCCGACACCTTCGCATCGTCGAACGCCTTGCGCAGGATGTCCTTCGACGTCGGGTCCTTCTCATCGTCGTTGTCCGCGATGGCGATCAGCATGCTGGCTTTCATGTTCGGAATCAGGAGGTGTGGGCTGCCTGCGTTGAACACTACGGAACGATTTCTGCAAAGCGATCCGCGTCGAGTTTCGCATTGAGCTCGTCGGCAAGCCGTTGAAACTCGTCGAAGCGAGGACGCCGGCGGAACAGGTCGACCAGGGTTTCAGATTGCTGGCAGGCAGGATCCCAGTTGCAGAAAAACTGGAATTGCTCGGAGGCGCGTCCGCATTCCAGGCCGCGCTGGCAGGCGGCGAGCATCCACGCGCCGGCCACGTTCTCCGGAGTACCCGACCTGCCCGTGATGCTCTCGACGTATGCAAGCTGGAAAATCGCTTCCGGATCCTTCGAACGTATTGCCTCCCTTGCCAAGGTGCGTATCTCGCTGGTGATTTCTCCGCGTGCCGTCGGATCCTGCACCCATATCATCCCGTTCTGCAGTTCGAACGCGAGCAGAGCCTGGGCGGGTCCACTGCCGGCCTCAGCCGCAGCGTTGAGCAGGTTCTCCCATTCGGTGAACGGGTTCTCCGCTACCTCCTTGAATCGCTGGCACTGGCCATGAATCTTGCGGGCCAATTGTTCGTAGTACTTCGTCCAGAATTCCTTCTCCAGCGCCACTTCAAGCGTCATCTCTTTGCCAGGCGGTCCGAACAACCCCGCGTACTCCCGCGTGCAGCGCCTGCTGGCAACCCCCAGGTAGTACAGCGCCTCGACATCGCCCTCCGCTGCCGCAGGCGCGAGTGCTTCAAGTAAAGACAGCAAGTCTCCAGCACTCCTGAACTGCGCGGCGTAGTTCGATGATTTCGGCGCGGCGGAAAGTCTGGTGACTGGGAGGGGTAGTGCGGCGGGGGAATCGCTTGCGCGATCGTCAGGGAGTTTCGCCGTCGTGAGAACGGCGCTCCGAGCCGGGCCGTTTGCGGCAGGCGCCGATTCGGGATCGACGCGTAGATGCCACGCGGCCAGCGCGATCATCAGCGCGATGGCGGAAATGAACAGCCCGATGCGCATGTGTGACATGTAACGCGCGTCCTCGCGCACCGGGGCTTCGCCGTAGTGCGCTACAAAGAAAGCCGCGGCAAGGCCGGATTAGGGACTCACCGTTGAACAGTGCGCTGATCGCATCTAGTCGGCGAGGGCGCGGAGTACGTTCTTCGGATCATTGCGAATTGCGCGCAGCAGCGCTTTGGCCGGCCCGGTTGGTTCGCGTCGTCCCTGTTCCCAGTTCCTCAACGTGCTGACTTCGACGCCGAGCAGCGCGGCGAAATCGGGCTGACTCAGCCGCGTCTGGGTGCGCAGTGACTTTATGTCCGTCGACGCAACTTTGACTACGCGCGATGCGCGCCGCCGCCCGGCTGTAATGTCGCCGGCCTGTTGCACGCTCTCGAGCAATTTGGCGAATTCCGATTTCTTCATTTGAGAGCTTTTGCAGCTTCAGCGAGTTGTCTGATCTGCGCCTGTGTCAGATCCGCCCTGGCATGCTTTGAAAACAGGTAAAGCAGGTAAATCTGATCTTCGGCAACTCGCCAATAGTAGATGACACGCAATCCGCCTCGTTTCCCGTGCCATGCAAAGCCCAGCAGATTTTACGAATTGACCTCGGCCCGGTTTTCGTACAACTGCTAACTAGAGATTCGTGGCCTCTTCGCCCTGCCTCTGACGTAGATTGGCGAACTCACTCGGCGTCAGACCGAGTGATCCGTGGGGTCGGTTCAGATTTTAATCATCCTTCCATGCCTCGAGCACCCTTCGCGCATGCTCGAGCGATACGAACTCCGTGACGTTCAGGCACTCATCGCGCAGCCGACCGTTGAACGATTCGATCATGCCGTTCTCTGTGGGCTTGCCCGGCCGGATGAGGTCGAGCTGCACGCCACTGAGGTAGCACCGCTCATCGAGTGCCTTGGCGAGGGGTTTTCGTCTCGGCGGCGCGCTCGTGTGCGCCAGACTATTGCCGGCATCGACCCGAAGCCACGCTCCTGAATCGACTCGTCGAGCAGCACTAGCCCTCACTTCGTGCGCTGCGATCTGGAAGCAGGCAGGTGCTGCCGGACTTCATCGATTAAGGGTTTGGATGCCTGCCTGAAGTGCGGCAGCTGGACGAGGGGTTTCCTGCGCGTGCGCTGCGAGCAGTGCGATGCCGAGAAGTAGGGGCCCCGGTGACCAAACTTCTGTAATGGTTCGCCCACCTCGCGACAGTTGAAGTGTAGGTCCACGGTCACACGCGCTATCGCGCCGCACAACTAACAAGAAGGGACGAGATCACATGCGTCGAACTATTTCGCTAGCGCTATTGTTAAGCTTGCTAGGAGGCACGGTCATGGCAGAGCCGAGTATCGAGGAAATCAGGAAAGAAACTGCGCTCATCGAAGCCGAGACGGCGCGCATCAACGCCGAGGTCGCACGGCTGAACGCGGAGCGCGCCAAGACCGAAGCGCAAAGGGCGCCGGATACGGCGCTCAAGGACATTCAGGCGCAAACCGGCATCGCGACCGCGCAAAAAGATCTGGCGACCGCGCAGACCAACGCGAAGATTGCCGAAGTGTTCGGCGAGGTGAAGGAAGGCCCGTTCAAGGGCACGGTGGAGATGAAGGATAAGGCCGGCACGCTCGAGGCCATGCTGTTCGCGCATAAGGCCGTGAAGCAGGCGGCGGCGAAGATCGGCACGGAGATCGGCGCCGGGGTCAAAGGAAAGACGGTGCTCGTCGTGCCGGCGCGTAACTTCGAATCCTTCCGCCGCCTCACGGCCTACAAGCTGCGCGCCAAGCTCGTATCGGACGCGCTGGCCGCGGCGAAGCCGGCCGCTGGCCAAGGCGCGGCGGACGTCGGCAGCGGTGCCGGCAGAGTCGGCACGTCGGAGAGCGTCACGAAGCGCGGCTCCGAAGCCGCGGCACCCGCGGTGATCGGTGCCGGCCTCGATGCGGTGAACAAGCTGCTCGGATTCTTCAGGTCGGACTTTACGTTCGGCGGTGCCGAGGCCACCGTCGATGAGACCGCGGCCGTCTACGCGATGGCGGGCACGCTGCAGAAGGCCGGTGCGAAAGTCCGGTTGCCGCAGATGCTCATGCCCGCGGATCAGGCGAAAGCCAGCCAGGACCTGGGCGGCGAAATCACGCGCATGTCTGGCGAGCGGGATGGGCTCGCGCGTCTCATCAACGCCGCGACAGTCGAAGCAGACAAGCTCGAAGCCCAGGTCGCGAACGAGGCGCCCGATGTAAAGAAGAAGAGCCTCGCGCGCGTGAACGAGCTGCGCGCGAGCATCCAGGCGATGAAATCTGCGGTGGCGATGTTCGACGCGCTGGTCGCCGCGCTGATCACGCCCGACGCTTCGGGCAACACGCTGGTCGCCACGATCGTGGATGACTGGGCGCTCCAAACGCTCGTGACCACGGCGGACATGAAGGTGCTGTTCGTACGCCTCGAGGCGACGGGCGGCGGCTATCTCATCAAGAAGAACTTGTTAACGGGCCTGGGTGCCGCCGCCCCGCTCTATCACATGGGTGGCGCGGCCATGTCGTTCGTGCTCTGTGACGGACCGAGCGGCGACGTCCTCGCGGCCGACACAGTTCCCGTGCACGGTGGTTACACGGCGTCGCGAAAAGTGCAGAAATCGTTGTAACGATTCGAGGATGCTCCCATGGACAATGACGGCAAAGATGGAAAAGGCGGCAAATTCCGCGGCGACGACCAACCTCCCTTTGACGCTAGCAAACTACCCCTCGAGCGCATCGCGCCGCGCGTCCGCCGGTTTTTCATGAGCGGCAAGGGTGGCCAGGGTGGAGGCGGCGGGCAGGAAAGCGGTGGCGACGGCAGCGGCCCGCCGAACCAGGAAGATGCAAAGAAGATCGCCGCGAAGCTGCGCGAGGCTGCGCGCCTGCGCTCACCCGAGCGTTTGCTGGCGCGTGACGCGGAGGCGGACGCGGACGCCGACCGCATCGCGAAGTCGCTGGTGACCGAGGCGCGCAGTGCCGTCGAGAAACTGGCTGGCGGCGCTTCCGACGGCTCGCTCACGCCGCGGCAGAACATGGCGCTCGAAGCCGTGCTGCATACGCGCGGACGGCCTGCCCTCAAGGTCAAGGGTAACGACATCGAATCCATTGATGACACTGCCCACCCCGGCTCGGGCTTCTGGCGCACATTCCTCAACGACCACGAGGACAACATCGTCGCGGTCGCGAGCGCGGCTGGCGCTGTCCGTGTCGCCGCCGCGTTCTCCGCGCCGTTCGTCCAGGGAACCGCGTGGCTGATCAAGAACGATCTCGTCGTGACTAACCGCCACGTACTGTTCCCGGAGATCGGCGAGCGGCTGGCGCGCCGTCATGACGCCGATCCGCTGACCGCCCGCATGAAAACCGGCATCGCCGTGACCATCGACTTCGCGTTCGACAACGGCCCCACCGGGCGCAACCTCACCGCCGCGATCGTCGACGTGCCGTTCGTATCCGCCGAGTCCGATCCCATCGACATCGCGGTCATCCGCATCGGTCCCCTAACTAGTGCTGCGGCGCCGAAACCGCTCGTGGTGTCCGGCAAGGCGCTCGACGTAGATCAGCTCTATGTCGTGGGCCACCCCGGGCGCATGGACGGGATTCCGGACGAGGTACACGCGGTTTTCGGTTCGCCCGACGAGCGCAAACGCGTAAGCTTCGGCGAAATCATGGATTCCGACGGCCAACGGCCCAGCGAGCTGATCCACGACGCCTCGACCATCGGCGGGTTCTCGGGCGGCTGCGTGCTGCCGTTCGCGTCGCGCGAGGTCGTCGGGCTGCACCACTTCGGCGATCCCACCGGCGGAAATCGCGCGTTCAAGTCCACGGCACTGCTGGCCCACGCCGTCGCGAAATTCCTCAAATAGCGCATGGCGCTGACCGCAGAGGAGCGCGGCTGGTCGATCGACGCGCTCGTGCGCGTTCCGGCAAGCACTCTGCTCGAAGTCGTCAGCCTGCAGGAAGTCATTCCGGACTACGAAGACCTCCGCAAGCGCTTCACGAGCGACACGCCGGACGAAGGCCGCCGCCAGATCGCGGGCCTGGTCATCGATGCGTACGAGAAGTCCAACAAGGTTCCCAACCTGTTCGAGGCGCTCGCAAGCCGCCTGTACCTGGACGAGCCTCTGTTCGAGAAACTGCGCGCGTTCGTCGGGAAGCCAAGAGAAGACGCAGCGCTGCAGGGCGCCATCGCCGAACGCGCCAACACGTTGTCGCTCGCCGAGATGCAGAAGTTCATGAGCGACGTGTCGCCCACGGTGTGCGTCGTCGTTGCGATCGACGGCACCGACGACCGCAAGGCAAGACTCGGAACCGGATTTCTCGTGTCCGCTGCCCGTGTGCTCACGAGCTATCACACGCTCGCCGCCCACATCGTGCCCGGCACCGGAGAAGCACGACCCCGTGTACCGGGTGACAACCTGTTCGTGATCTTCGACTACTGCAAGGGCGATGCGCCCATCAAGCCGTATGCGGATCACAATGGCCTGTTCAAGGTCGAATTCGCGCGCGACTGGCTCAAGTGTTTCCGCGAGAACCTGGACGCTGACGGCGAATTCCTCAGCCCGAGCCAGAGTCAGCTCGCTCTCCTGCCGGAGCGCCTCGACTTCGCGCTCATCGAGCTCAACAAGCCCGTGGGGGGTCTCCCGCGCTCCGGACCCGACAGCCTTCAGCGCAACTGGGTGAATCTCCACGAGATCGCGAACAACCTGCGCAACGACGATCGCATCATCATCCCGCAGCATCCGCATGGCGTGCCGCAGCGCATCGACATGGGCCGCTATTCCGACGTGGACACGCGGCTCGATACCTCATCCACGCGATTCCGATACAGCACTGAGACCGACAAGGGCTCGTCCGGATCGCCTTGTTTCAACCAGAACTACCAACTCGTCGGCGTGCACAACGCGGCGTTCAAACCCGGTGGAATCACCGTGCGCAAGAACCAGGCCGTGCGCGCGGACCTAATTCTCGCGGCGATCCAAAAACAGTCGCTGCCACGCACTTCGGCCGCGCCGGAGTTGTGGAATCTCTCGACCGACCCATCGAAGCCCGAGCCGATACTCGGTCGCCGCACGCTGGTGGACTGGATAGACGAGGCGCGTGTCGACGTCACCACGCGCGCCGACCGCATTTATGCGGCAGTCGCAACGCAACGCGCTTCCGGCAAGAGCTTCTCGAGCCGGATCCTCATCGCTGCCACGCGCGGCGGTGGCGACGTCGCTGTCCTGCTTGGCAATCGCGAGGCATTGCCACCGACCGTGACTGATTTCGTGCGCATCGTGGGCCACATGCTGCGGATCACGGACAGCGAGCTTGCGACGATGCCCGCGCGCCCCGACAGCCAACTACCGGACGGCGCCGACGGCGACAAGCTGCGCAGGTGGGCGTCCGAAGAAGTGCCCATGTGGCTCGCGACGTTGTTCGCGCGCACCCGCGTGCAGAAGGTGGACCTACGCGAGCGCGCACGCGCGACTATCGCGGAGCTCAAGGCGCTCGGCATCGACGACATACAGCCGAATCTCTTGAAGCTCGCGAACAGCGCCGATCCCGTGGTCGAGACGACGAATCGCTGGGAGCACGTCTGGATCGTGCTGGATGGCCTTGGAGACGCGCGACTCAACCCGGAGATCAGCGACTGCGTCGCCGGCCTCATCGGTACCGGGTTCGAAGAGTCGCGCGTTGCAGATGAGCTGCGGCGCATTCGCTGGCTGTTTCTCGGCACTGTGCCGGATTTCCTGCCGCGCGACGACGTCACCGCGGAGAAGCTCGACGCGATGGCGATCGGCGCCGACGACATCGTCGCGAACGTAGGCTCACTGCTGCGTACCTTCGACAAGGAGTTCGCGCCTGACGTCCACGGCCCCATGATCAAAGGACTCATCGACTCGTTGATGGTCACCAGCGCAGCGGAGCTCGCCGATTCACTGAGCCGGCTCGCAACACTGCAGCTCATCGCGAGCGAAGTCGCGCGCGCGTTCGCTCAGATCGTGGGGATCGACAAATGAGCATCGGTCCCGATCTCACGGACTGGTTGCAGTTGCTCAAGGGCGAAAGCGACTCTTCGTCCGATTCGCGCATGCAGGCCTTGCTCACCAATCCGGTGTTGCCAAAACGGGAGGCTCACACGCAAGCGCAAGCGCTGCCGTTGCCGGCAACCGAGGCCGCAATCCGCGCTGCGATGTCCGACACCTTCCTGTATTCGGAGATCGCCGGGCGCGGCACGGATGCGGACGAGCGCGCGATACTCGCGAACGCCGACACCGTGATGATTGCCGGGAAGCGACGCCTGCGCATGCAGCCCACGGCTCGCGGCGACCTCTTGAACCGCGTCGCCGATTCCGAGCTTTATCATCAGATCCTCGAAGCGCTCAGCGATGACGACGAACGCGATTTCGACCTCATCAGCCAGGACGAGATCCGCCGCAACAGCGCCTGGCTACGCTGCTTCCTGACCGCAGATTTCTCCCGGCTCGATCGGTCTCCGGTGAGCGAGCTGCGCGCCGCGTTGTGTGCGCGCGAGCTGCTCGTCGACGTCAAGCTGGCGCCTGCCGTACCGACGCTCGGCGAAATGCTGCGTCTGCTCGAGCTCGGAGAATTGCTCGAGCCGCTTCGAATCCTGATCGGCTCACGTGGTGGCTGGGAAAGCGACGAGCCCGTCACCGACCGCTTCGTCGGGCGCGAGGATGAGCTGCGGACGCTGCGAGCCTTCGTCGATGAGCTGAAGGCCAAGACCAAGCTCGAGGCCTTCGGACGCCAGATGAACCGCCTCGGCGAGGCGGTCGGGCAGGCCATCACCGGTCGCGCGGCCGGAGCCTTCGTGATCAGCGCGCGCGGCGGGCTCGGCAAATCTTCGCTCATCGGGAAGTTCGTGCTTGACCATGCAGTTGCCGCGCGCGACCGCTTTCCGTTCGCATACCTCGACTTTGATCGCGCGGCGCTGCAGCCGCGCGAGCCGCGCCAGCTGCTGGCCGAGGTCCTGCGCCAGGTGGCGCTGCAGTTTACGGAAATTGCCGAGGGAGCGAGCGCCATCCGCCGCAATCTGCAGGACGTGCTGCAGGATGAGGCGCTCCGCAACGTGCAGGAAACGGCAGCAACCAGCGAATGGGCGGCTGCCACCGGGTTGCTGCACTCACTCACGAGCGAAAGGAATTGCGCCTTCCTGCTGGTGCTCGACACCATGGAAATCGTGCAGAGCGATTCGCGCGCGCTCTCCGGCGTGATGACGCTCGTGAATCAATTGACGGGTCCGCAGCTGCCGGCGGCACGCGTGGTGCTCGCCGGCCGGGCGGACATCCCGGAGCTGCGCAACCGGTCCGCGCACCGCGCCGAAGGCAAGTTGTTCGAGCTCAAGCCGCTCGAAGTCGATGAGGCGCGCGAGATGGCCGACGCGCTCGGTCGGTCGCTGCTCGGCACCGAATGGAACGGCGCGTGGGCCGCGCGGCTCGCCGGTGACGACGACGACTCGGACACACGGCGCGAGCCGCTCACGATTCGCGTGGCCGTGGAGCTGGTGCGCGCATCCGAGCCTGCCAAGCGCGACGCGCTCACGCTCGAAATCAAGGAGATGGGCGAGGAAGCTTCGGACCACTTTGTCGGCGCGCTATATCAAAGGCGCGTGCTCGATCACGTCCGCGATTCGGAAGTGAAGAAGCTTGCGTGGCCGGGCCTGGTGCTGCGTCGCGTGACGCTCGATCTGGTTCGCGAGGTCCTCGCGGAGGTCTGCGAGCTCGATCCGGCGAAGATCGAGCAGACGTTTGCGGCGCTGTCGAACGAAGCCTGGATCGTGACGCGCTACGGCGATGCGCTGAAACACCAGCCGGACTTGCGCGCGCGCACGCTGCCGCTCATGCGCCGGCATGATCGCGAGAAGTTCGAGAAGGTCAACAGTCGTGCCATCGACTTCTTTGGGCTGCGTAGAGCGAATGATCCCCAGGCGCATGCCGAGTGGCTCTATCACCGGCTGCTCGCCGGCGAGACCCCGCGGCGCATCCAGCCTGAACTTGGCCGGGAGCTCGTACCGCTACTCGCGGGAGCGGAGGCCGATTTCCTGCGCGGCAGCCCGGCGGCGGACTATCTATTCGCGGAGACCGCGTCGCGGCTTTCCCCGCACGCGGTGCAGCACATGGATCCGTCATACGCGATGCAACACATCGCGAACACCGCACCGTATCTCGGTGATTTCGCGCAGGAGACACTGACCGATCTTCTCTGCGATTTCAAATTCGAAGACGTAGATGACTTCTTGCTCGATGGCAACGGCCTCACCGCGTACAGAACACTTCTCATCAAGACCGGGCGTTGGACGGGCAAAGTGATCGAACGAATGATGCTCGAAAGCCTCGAGCTGGAGGTTCATGCACCAGATTCGGATTGGAGCCGGGCGTACGAGTTTGCAGGCCACTTTTTCGAGGCGCATGCGCATCGCCGGCCGCACCCGAAGCGTTGGCTCACCAAGGATAACTTCTCCGCCATCATCCAATGCATTGCTCTCCTGCGTGCTATGAATGAACCCAGCAACGAAGCCTACGAGGCGGTAGTACGGGAGGCGCTGGCCACCGGAGGTTGGCAACCGATCAGCGACGGCGGCGCCGCGCTGCGCACCGCGGCGGCCTTCTGCCGCGCGCTTGCGCGTCCCGTCCTGCGCTACTGGTACGAGCGATCGAGATCGGCGCGTCCGGGCTTGGAGATGCCCGCGCCGTTGAACTCCAGCTATTCCTGCGCGGAGATCCGCGCGTTGGATAACGGCGAGTTGTCTCAGGCGCTGCGCAAAACCGACCGGCGGCTGTGGGAACGGATCTTCCACAACGATGGTGAAGACGCCGGCGTTACGATCCGGCCGGAAATCATCGCGATCGTCGACGGTCAGCTGCGTGAATACCTGTCGCGCGACGATGCGCGATCCGTGCATGCGCTGCGCCGCTTCGCGGCCGCGCGCGATCTCGAGTGGCTGACGCCGCTCGCGTATGCGGCTCATCGCGCCGCGTTGCATGGCGTAATCCCCATCGAGTGCACGCAACGCGCCGATTCGTACGACATCGAGGCGCAACCGGGATTTCTCGTGAAGATCACGCGCAGTCGAAGGCGCGAGTTCACGGACATGCTAGATCTGCTGCATACTGCGGATCGCGCCGGTGACCTTGCAAACATGATGCGCGTGCTCGTCGATGCCACGGCGAATTCGCCACACGCGCGCGATCTGCGGTTCCTGTTTGAGCACTACCTCCGCTGGCGCGAACGCCTCCAACAGATCCTGAAAGAAGACGCGCCGCACGATGACGATCATCGTCCGCTTTTCCGCAACGCGTAGAGTCCGTCGTTGCCTCGTAGGATATCGTCACTGGAATCGCGCTCACACATGTCAGATCTCCAATGCAGAAGGTGTGGCAAAAGTGGATTCCAGCGGGCGCGCGCGCCGGCGCAGAGATGGCGCTGAGCGAGATACACTCCCGCCGCTCATGCGACTCGGTCTCCAACACACTTATTCCGCCCTACCTTCGCGGTTCTACGCACGGGTCGCGCCGGCGCCTGCAAAGGATCCACGGCTGGTCGTTTTCAACTCCCGTCTGGCCGAAGAGCTCGACCTCGATCCAGCCGTCCTCGAACACGAAGCTGCAACATGGTTTTCAGGCAATCAAACGCCCGATGATGCCGACCCGATCGCTTTGGCCTACGCCGGTCATCAGTTCGGCGGCTTCGTGCCTGCGCTCGGTGATGGTCGCGCCATATTGCTGGGTGAACGGGTGGGACGCGACGGCGTGCGGCGCGACATCCAGCTCAAGGGCTCGGGGCAGACGCCGTTCTCGCGCAATGGCGACGGACGCGCAGCGCTCGGGCCCATGCTGCGCGAGTACCTCATCAGCGAAGCCATGCATGCGCTCGGCGTTCCGACCACGCGCTCTCTCGCGGTGGTCACGACCGGCGAGCAGGTTGTCCGCGAGGATCTTCTTCCGGGAGCGGTGCTGACGCGCGTGGCTGCCAGTCACATTCGGGTCGGCACCTTCGAGTACTTCGCGGCTCGCAACGATCGCGATGCAGTTAGTTTGCTGCTCGACTACGTCATCACGCGACACGATCCGAGAACGCGGGCCGCCGCCGTTCCCGCGCTGGCGGTGCTCGAAGCCGTCGCGCAGCGCCAAGCCGCGCTCATTGCGGATTGGATGAGCGTGGGCTTCGTCCAAGGCGTCATGAACACGGACAACGTGGCCATCTCCGGTGAGACCATAGACTACGGACCGTGCGCATTCATGGATAACTACGATACGAACACGGTCTTCAGCTCCATCGACCATGCCGGTCGGTATGCGTATGGTAATCAGCCAGCCATTGCGCAATGGAATCTCGCGCGATTCGCCGAAACCCTGCTGCCGCTCATCGATCCGGACACCGGGAAAGCAGTCGAGCTCGCGACAGCGGTCGTCAAGGACTTCATGCCGGTTTTCGATGCCCGGCTCCTGGCACGCATGCGGCGCAAGATCGGCCTGGCGAGCGAACAGGAAAGCGATGTCGAGCTCGTCAGCGCTCTGCTTGCAACGATGCAAGCGACCGGTGCTGATTTCACCCTGACGTTTCGTCGTCTCGCGCGGAGCGCCGACGAACCGGCCGATGACGCCTCGTTAACGGAGCTTTTCGCATCCTCCCCTGGCATCGCGGATTGGCTGCGGCGCTGGCGCGAGCGCCTCGCAAGCGAGCAGCAGGATGCCGCGGAGCGCGCCGCGAACATGCGCCGCGTGAATCCGGCATTCATCCCGCGCAACCACCGGGTGGAGGCTGTGCTCGAAGCAGCTTCCATG
>JAYTOI010000220.1:0-17573 GCA_043747875.1 Pseudomonadota bacterium
TAAGGGTGAAACGGTGCGGTAAGAGCGCACCGCGCCGGTGGCAACATTCGGCGGCACGGCAAACCCCACCTGGAGCAAGGCCAAATAGGGAAGTCGCCATGAAAGTGGCAGCGCGTGTCCCCGCGTGCTTCCGGGTAGGCCGCACGAGGGCGTCGGTGACGGCGCTCCCAGAGGAATGACTGTCCTCGACAGAACCCGGCTTACAGGCCGACTCCAACTTCACTTCTCAGTTAGGCTGCCAAAGCAACCCGGCAACGCCAGCGTCTAACAACAAGACAGCCTATCTGATCCACTAGCCACAGGACCTTGGGAGAGGAACCAATGAAAGCAAAAATAGCGGCGGGAGCCGCGGTCGTGGTGCTTGCGGCCACCGTCGGCGGCTGCGCCACGATCATCGCCAAAAGCAGTCAGATCATCACCGTTGCGAGCGTGCCCGACTCGGCCGCCGTGAAGATCACCAATGCCGCGGGCACGGCCGTGCACAGTGGCACGACGCCCATGACAGTCACGCTCAAGAAGGGACGCGGCTATTTCAAAGCCGAGAACTACACCGTCAGTTTCTCCAAGGACGGATATCAGACGCGCGACGTCACGGTGCGCGGCCAGGTGAACGGCTGGTATTTCGGCAACATCGTTTTCGGAGGGCTGATCGGCATGCTGGCGGTCGATCCCGCAACCGGAGCGATGTACACGCTGCGTCCGGAGCAGGTGAACAGCACGCTCGACGCACTCAAAGTGAGCCGAGGAAGGGGTGAGCACGCGCTCACAGTGATGCTGATTCAGGATCTTCCCGTCAATGTAGTGGATCAGTTGATTCCTTTAGGAACTCACTGACTCAACAGCGGTTCAAAAAAATGCGCGACGCCCGGCCCGTGCCGGGCGTCTTTCGTTGGTCGCCTAGGTACAGGCCGCAGGTCTGTTACCTACTGTATGAAGTTGCGATGACAACTTACTGATCGATAAGTCTGCCGACACGACATTGCGCTGCAACCACCGGCCAAATTCGTCGTAAGTCGCTGGCAGCACGAGAGAATTTTGTGACTTATTTCTTGACCGCGCCTGCTCGCGTTCCTATAGTGGCGTCAAGTGGGAAAAAGTGGGGAGAAATGGGCTTAACTCGCCTGCAGATCCATGTTTCGCGGTGCAGCAAAAGTAACCCTCGACGACAAGGGCCGGATGGTTCTTCCCACCCGGTACCGCGAGCACGCGCTCGAAAGAAGTCAGGGGAAGCTCGTCATCACCGTGGATCGGGATCAGTGCCTCCTGCTTTATCCCTTGCCCGACTGGGAACAGATCGAGCGCAAGTTGATGAGCCTGCCGTCATTGCACGCGCAGGCGCGCCGACTGCAGCGCCTCATGGTGGGTCACGCCACCGAACTGGATCTCGACGGGCATGGACGACTGTTGTTGCCGCCGGAGTTGCGCGAGTTCGCGCTGCTCGAGCGGCGCGGAATGCTGATCGGTCAGGGCAATCGGTGCGAGTTGTGGGACGAGGCGCGTTGGAACGAGCGCCGCAGCCTGTGGCTGGCGAACGAGGCTGCCGAAACCGGTCTGCCGGCGGAGCTCGATTCACTCACTCTGTGAGTAGTTAGGTCGGCCGCGTTGAAGAGTTTGGGGTGGGACGTCCGGCCGCTGTGCGGCGACGTCCATGGCAACGGCGCTTGAGACAACGGGGGCGGACTGACAGCCGCTTGAAGGAGTGAGTGTTTGGACGCGCACATACCGGTGCTTGCCCGGGAAGCGTTCGAGGCACTCGCCGTGCAGGCGGACGGCCTATACATAGATGCAACGTTCGGGCGCGGCGGTCACACGGCACTCATCCTCGGGGCACTCGGTCCCGAAGGTCGCGTGCTCGCGTTCGACCGCGACCCGGCGGCCATCGAGGCCGGCCACCGCCGTTTTCCCGACGAAGTGCGGCTTGCGCTCGTCGGCGCGCCGTTTGCCGATATCGCCGCGCGCGTGCCGCAGCTCGTTTCGAGCCGGCCCGTGCGCGGCATCTTGTTCGACCTGGGCGTCTCGTCGCCCCAACTCGACGACCCGACGCGCGGTTTCAGCTTCCGGGCGGACGGCCCGCTCGACATGCGCATGGACCCGGCGAGCGGCGAACCGGTTTCCGCATGGCTCGCGCGAGCGGGCGAGCCTGAGATTCGCGAGGTGATCGCGACGCTCGGAGAAGAGCGCTTCGCGCGGCGCATCGCATCGCAAGTCGTCGCGCAGCGCGCACTCAAGCCGCTGACGACCACACTGCAGCTTGCCGAGCTGGTGGCGCGCGCCGTGCGTACGCGCGAGCCCGGAAAAAATCCGGCGACGCGCACGTTCCAGGCGCTGCGCATGCACGTCAACGATGAGCTCGGCCAGTTGCGTACCGCGCTCGCCGGCGCACTCCAACTGCTGGCCGTGGGCGGAAGACTCGCGGTCATCAGCTTTCACTCGCTCGAGGATCGCATCGCCAAGCAATTCATCCAGGCGCACTCGACCGTGAACCCGGTGTTCGCGGGCCTGCCCATCATTCCCGAGTCCGAGCAGCCGCGGCTGCGCCGCGTGGGCGGCAAGATCCGCGCGACGGACGAAGAGACCCGCGCCAACCCGCGCGCGCGTTCCAGCGTGCTGCGCGTCGCACAGAAGGTGCGCGCGTGAATGACGCGAAGTCGGTGCGCTCATGAGCGACACCTCGCGGCGGCTGCTCGTACTGGCGATCCCGGTGCTGTGGGCGGCGGCGCTCGCGTCCGCGGCCGGAGCTATCTACTCCAAGCATCGCGCGCGCGAGCTGTTCGTCGAGCTCGAACGGCTCAACGTGCGGCGCGACAACCTCGAGATCGAGTGGGGCCAGCTGCAGCTCGAGCAGAGCGCCTGGTCCACGCATGCGTTCGTCGAGAACGTCGCCGGCACGAAGCTCAAGATGGCGATGCCGCCTCCCAAGGACATCGAGCTGGTGTCGCCGTGAAAACTCGGCCATGAAAGCCGTTCCATGAAAATAATATCCGGAAAGCGGCGCGAATCGCGTGGACGCGGCGGCGAGGGTACGTCGCGCGACGAGCCGCGCAGTTTCCGCTGGCGCGCGAATTTCGTGCTCGCACTGCTGATGGTCGGTGCGCTCGGGCTCGCGTGGCGCGCCGTCGAGCTGCAGCTCAAGGACCACGAGTTCCTGGCCGGGCAGGGCGATGCGCGCTTCTCGCGCGTCGCGGAAATCACCGCGACGCGGGGCACGATCACCGATCGCTATGGCGAGCCGCTGGCCGTGTCGACGCCCGTCGATTCGGTGTGGGTGAACCCCAAGGAGCTGGCGCTGGCGAGCGACCAGATTCCGCGCCTTGCGAAGGCGTTGAAGCGCGACAAGACCGAGCTCGAGCGGCGCGTCACCTCGAACCTCGAGCGCGAGTTCCTCTACCTGGTCCGGCACATGCAGCCGGCGGAAGCGCAGAAGATCCGCGCGCTCGAGATCCCCGGCGTCTATCTGATGCGCGAGTACCGCCGCTATTACCCGGCGGGCGAGGTCGCGGGGCACATCCTCGGCTTCACCAGCGTCGACGACGAAGGCCAGGAAGGACTCGAACTGGCGTTCGACCACTGGCTGGCGGGTGAGGACGGTGCGAAGCGCGTGATCCAGGACCGCTATGGCAAGATCGTGCAGAACGTCGAGGAAATACGTGCGATGCGGCCCGGCCGCAATCTCGTGCTGTCGATCGATCTGCGCATCCAATACCTCGCGTATCGCGAGTTGAAGGCCGCGATCCGCGACCAGCGTGCGAAGTCGGGCTCCGTGATCGTGCTCGACGTGGCCACCGGCGAAGTGCTGGCGATGGTCAACCAGCCGACGTACAACCCGAACGACCGCGACCAGCTCAAGGCGCGGACCTATCGCAACCGCGCGGTCACGGACATCGTCGAGCCCGGCTCGTCGATGAAGCCGTTCTTCGTGGCGGCGGGCCTGGCTTCGGGCCGCTTCACTGACCACAGCGTCATCGACACGAACCCGGGCTACATCAAGGTCGGCGCCAAACTACTCGAGGACCCTCGCAATCTGGGCGCGATCAATCTCGCGACCTGCCTCGCCCTGAGCTCGAACGTCTGCCTGACCAAGGTGGCGCTGTCGCTCGAGCCCGCGCAGATGTACGGCACCCTGACGGCGCTCGGCTTCGGCCAGGTGACCACCAGCGGCTATCCGGGTGAATCGGCCGGGCTGCTGCCTCACTACTCGCACTGGCGCCCGGTCGGCATCTCGTCGATGTCGCGCGGCTACGGGCTGTCGATCACGCCGCTGCAGCTCGCGCACGCGTACGCCACCGTGGCCGCGCTCGGTGTGTCACGGCCGATATCCTTCCTGCGTGTCGAGACTCCGCCGGCGGGCGAGCCGGCGCTCGATCCCGGCGTCTCACGAATGCTGATTCACATGCTGGAGACCGTGATTGCGCCGGATGGCGGCGGCAAGCGGGCCGCCATCCCCGGCTACAGCGTCGCCGGCAAGACCGGCACGGCGTGGAAAGCGACTGCGGGGGGCTATGCCACCGACCGCTACGTCGCCGTGTTCGGCGGCGTGGCGCCCGCGAGCGCGCCGCGACTCGCCGCCATCGTGATCATCGACGAGCCCGGCGCGGGCAAGTATTACGGCGGCGAAGTGGCCGCGCCGGTGTTCTCGGGCGTGGTCGGTGGCGCGCTGCGGCTGCTCGCGGTGCCACCCGACGCGCCGGTCGCCGACGCCGATGACAGCGTGCCGCGGCGCCAGGTGGCGACGCGATGAGCGCGTTGTCCGCACGACCCGCGAGTCTCGCGCGACTGCTCGAAGGACTGGCACAGTTGCCGCGCGACGTCGAGGTCACCGACCTCACGCAAGACGGCCGCGGCGCGCGCCCGGGGTGCGCATTTCTCGCCGTGCGCGGCAGCACCGAGCACGGCCTCGCCTACGCGCCGCAGGCGGTGGCCAACGGCGCGCGCGCCGTGCTCTGGGAGCCGGCGCCAGTGGCGGTGGTGCCGGGTCCGCCGTCGGCCGATCTTCCACCAGAGATAGTCGTGGCGCCCGTGCCGCACCTGCGCGAGCACGCCAGCCTCATCGCCGACCGGTTCTTCGGCGCGCCGTCGCGCGAGCTCGCGGTCATCGGCATCACGGGCACGAATGGCAAGACCACCTGCGCCTATCTACTGGCGCAGGCGCTCGAAGCCGCTGGCCGTCCGGCCGCCTACATGGGTACGATCGGCACCGGCCGCCCGCGCGCGCTGACCGCCAGCGCGCTCACCACCGGCGACGCCATCACGGTCCAGCGAACCTTGGCGAAGCTGCGCGCCGACGGCGCGGCCAGCGTCGCAATGGAAGTGTCCTCGCACGCGCTCGATCAGTCGCGCGTCGGCGCCGTGCGCTTCCGTACTGCTGTTTTCACGAACCTGACCCGCGATCATCTCGACTACCACGGCAGCATGGACGGCTACGGCGCGGCGAAGGCGCGCCTGTTCACGCGCGAGCTCGAGTCGCGCGTCATCAACCTCGACGACGCATTCGGTCGGCAGCTCGCGCTCGACCCGCGCGGCCGCGGCCGGCTCATCGTGACCAGCCGCGGGCACCAGTCGCACGCGCGCCGCGCCGCCGGCTTCGTGCGCGCGATGCAGGTCAAACTATCGACGCGCGGTATCGAGCTGGAGTTCGACTCGAGCTGGGGACCGGGGGCGTTCACCTGTCCGCTGGTGGGCGACTTCAACGTGGACAACCTGCTGGCCGTCATCGCGGTGCTGCTGGATTGCGGGCTGACGCCGGAGCAGGTGTCGGGCGCGCTGTCGCAGGTGCATGCGGCGCCGGGCCGCATGGAAACACTCGGTGGCGGCGACGCGCCGCTGGCGGTGGTCGACTATGCGCACACGCCCGACGCGTTGAAGAAAGCGCTCGCCGCCGCGCGCGCGCACTGCGAAGGAAAGCTGACCGTGGTTTTCGGCTGCGGCGGCGATCGTGATCCGGGCAAGCGACCGCTCATGGGCGCGATCGCGGCCGAGCTCGCCGACGGCCTCGTGATCACAGATGACAATCCGCGCACCGAAGCGCCGCAGTCCATCGCCGCGAACATCGTGGCCGGCATTCCGGCCGGCGTGCCGTACCGCATCGAGCTCGATCGCGCGCGCGCCATCCACGATGCGCTGATCGATGCGCGGCCGCGCGACGTCGTGCTGATCGCGGGCAAGGGCCACGAGGACTATCAGATCTACGGACGCGAGCGCCGTGCATTCAGCGACCAGCGTCACGTGGCCGCGGCGCTAGCCACGCGCGCGCCATCTGTCGAAGAAGGGGGTGCGGCATGAACCGCACGCTGTCGCAATTCGCGCAGGTGTGCGGCGGTGAGCTCGGCGGCGCGGACCGCGCCTACACGGGCGTGTCCACCGATACCCGCACGATCAAGCCGGGCGAGCTGTTCGTCGCGCTGCGCGGCCCGCGCTTCAACGCCAACGATTTCGTCGCGGCGGCCGAGGCCGCTGGCGCGGCCGGTGCCGTCGTCGATCGCCGTACCGACCAGCCGCTCGCACAGATTCTCGTGGGCGACACCCAGGAAGCCCTCACTACCTCGGCGGCGATGTGGCGCGCGCGATTCGAGATTCCCGTGATCGGCGTCGCCGGCAGCAACGGCAAGACCACGGTGAAGGAGATGACGGCGGCCATACTCGTGCGCGCCGGGTCCACGCTCGCCACGCGTGGCAGTCTCAACAACCACATCGGCGTGCCGCTGACGCTGCACCGCCTCGAGCCTGCGCATCGCTTCGCGGTCATCGAGATCGGCACGAATCATCCCGGCGAGGTCGCTGCGCTGTGCAAGATTGCGCGGCCCACGGTCGGGCTCATCACGAACGCCGGCGCCGAGCACCTCGAAGGGTTCGGCAGCATCGAGGGCGCGGCGCGCGCCGAGGGCGAGATGATCGCCGACCTCGAGCCGCAGCACACCGCGGTCATCAACGTCGACGACGAGTTCGCCGGTCTGTGGCGCGGCATGACGCGCGCGCGCGTCGTGACGTTCGGCATCGCGCAACCGGCCGATTTTTCCGCCACCGACGTGCACACGGCCATCGGCACCGACGGGTTCATCACGCGCTTCGAACTGCGCGCCCCACAGGGCAGTACTGCGGTCGAGCTGCACCTGGCCGGAAAGCACAACGTGGTCAATGCGTTGTGCGCCGCCGCCGCGGCGGTGGCCGCGGGTGCGTCCCTCGACGACGTGCGGACGGGGCTTGCCACAATGCGCCCGGTTCCGGGCCGATTGCAGCTCAAAACCGCGCCCAGTGGTGCCTGGATCGTGGACGACTCTTACAACGCGAATCCGAGTTCGATGAAGGCCGGGATCGAAGTGCTCGAGACTGTCGATGCGCGCCGCTGGCTCGTCATGGGCGACATGGGCGAGCTCGGCGAGCACGCAGTCACGAGTCACGGCGAGATCGGGCGCTTCGCGCGCGAGCACCGCATCGACCGGCTGTTCGCGACCGGCAAGTTGTCGGCGCTCGCGGTCGAGGCATTCGGCTCGGGCGCGGAGTGGTTCACCGACAGCGAGACGCTGGCGCGAGCCGTCAACGCGGAGCTCACGCGCGAAGTGTGCGTGCTCGTGAAGGGCTCGCGCTCGGCGCGGCTGGAGCGGGTCGTCGACGCGCTGGCCGGTACCGATTCACCCTCATCCGCACATTAGGGACCGATGCTCCACTGGCTCGCCAAACTGCTCACGCCGCACTTCTCCGGGTTCAACGTCTTCTCGTACCTGACCGTGCGCGCGATCTTCGCGATCCTGACGGCGCTGTTGATCGCGCTGCTCATGGGGCCGTGGATGATCGAGAAGCTGAAATTCGGCCGGGTCGGGCAGGTGGTGCGCGACGACGGCCCGAAGACGCACTTCTCCAAGGCCGGCACGCCGACGATGGGCGGCATGCTGATCCTCATCGCGATCTTCGTGAGCACGCTGCTGTGGGCGGATCTCACCAATCGCTTCGTGTGGGTGGTGCTCGCGGTCACCTTCGCCTTCGGGCTCATCGGTTTCTGGGACGACTACCTCAAGCTCGCCAAGAAGAATCCGAAGGGCCTCATCGCCCGCTACAAGTATTCCTGGCAGTCGCTGTTCGGGCTGGCGGCCGCGATCTTCCTGTTCTACACCGCGAAGGCGCCGTCCGAGCACACCCTCTATCTTCCCTTCCTGAAGAACTTCGCGGTGCCGATGGGCGCCGTGGCGTACATCCTGCTGTCCCATTTCATGATCGTCGGCATGAGCAACGCGGTGAACCTCACCGACGGACTCGACGGCCTGGCGATCATGCCGTCCGTGATGGTGGGCGGCGCGCTCGGCGTCTTCGCGTATGCGAGCGGCAATGCGGAGTTCGTCAAGTACCTGCAGATACCCGCGGTGCCCGGCGCCGGCGAGGTGATGATCTTCTGCGCCGCGCTGGTGGGCGCGGGCCTCGGATTCCTGTGGTTCAACACCTATCCCGCGCAGGTGTTCATGGGCGACATCGGCGCGCTGGCGCTGGGCGCGGCGCTGGGCGTCATCGCCGTGATCGTCCGCCAGGAGCTGGTCGTGCTCATCATGGGCGGCATCTTCGTCGTCGAGACGGCGTCGGTGATCCTGCAGGTCATCTCGTTCAAGACGACGGGCAAGCGCATCTTCCGCATGGCGCCGATCCATCATCACTTCGAGCTCAAGGGCTGGGCCGAGCCGAAGGTGATCGTGCGCTTCTGGATCATCACCTTCATCCTGGTGCTCGCGGGCCTCGCGACGCTCAAGCTGCGATGAACGCCCAAACTACATCCTCCGTCAGACAGGCCGTGATCGTCGGCATGGGGCGCACGGGGCTGTCTGTCGCGCGGCATCTGCAGCGCAGCGGCTTTCGCATCGCCGTGACCGACAGCCGCGAGGCACCGCCGGAGCTCGAGGCCGTGAAGGCGCTCGGCTCCGCCGTCGTCACGCGCACCGGCGGCTTCGATCTGCGGCTGCTCGAAGGCGCCGACATCGTGGTCACCTCTCCTGGCGTGCCGCTCGACGATCCGTTCTTCACGCAGGCGCGGGCGCGCGGCCTCGACATCGTCGGTGACATCGAGTTGTTCGCGCGCGCGGCCGACGCGCCCGTGGTCGGCATCACGGGTACCAACGGCAAGAGCACGGTCACCACGTTGTTAGGCCGCATGGCGGAGCGTGCGGGTGTGCGCGTGCGCGTCGGCGGCAATCTCGGCCAGCCGGCGCTCGACCTGCTCGACCGCGGTCCCTGCGATCTGTACGTGCTCGAACTGTCGTCGTTCCAGCTCGACACGACGCACTCGCTCAAGCTCAAGGCCGCGGTCGTGCTGAACGTGTCCGCGGACCATCTCGATCGCTATGCGACGTTCGACCACTACGCGGCCTCGAAGGCGCGCATCTATGCGAATTCCGACATGGCGATCGTGAACGGCGACGAGCCCGAAGTCGTGCGCATGCCGCGTGCCGGCCAGCGCGTGACGAGCTTCAGCCTGCAGGACTCCAGGGCGGATTTCGCGCTGGTGAGGCCCCCGTCCGACCAGGAGCCGTGGCTCGCGCGGCGTGGCGCGGCGCTGCTGCCGCTGTCCGCGCTGCGGATCTCGGGGCGTCACAATGCGGCCAACGCGCTGGCGACGCTGGCGCTCGGCGACGCGCTGCGCCTGCCCATCGCGCCGATGCTCGACGAGCTGCGCGAGTTCACGGGCCTGCCGCATCGCGCGCAATGGGTCGCGGAGAAGGGCGGTGTGCGCTACATCAACGATTCGAAGGGCACGAACGTCGGCGCGACGCTCGCGGCCGTCGGCGGCCTCGCGGGTCCGCTGATCCTGATCGCGGGCGGCGACGGCAAGGGCCAGGATTTCACGCCTCTGGCGCCCGCGTTCCGCGACAAGGTGCGCACCGCGGTGCTGCTGGGTCGCGACGCCGGTCTCATCGAGACCGCGCTGGCCGGCATCTGCCATACCGCGCGCGCGGGCACGATGGAACAGGCGGTGCGCGCCGCGGCGCGCTTCGCGCAGGCGGGCGACACTGTGCTGCTGTCGCCGGCGTGCTCGAGCCTCGACATGTTTCGCGACTACGCGCATCGCGGCAATGTATTCGCGGCGGCCGTGAAGGAGTTGCCGAACCTGCCGTCCGGCGTGCCGGAGAGCGAACGATGAGCGCGCGCCGCGCCCTGCACATCGACGCCGTCGCGCTGTCCCTGGTCGCGGCCATCGTGCTGCTCGGCCTCGTCATGGTGACGTCGGCGTCCATCTCCATCGCGAGCAAGGAATCGGGCAACGCGTTCTCGTACCTCGAGCGCCAGCTCGCGCTGTGCGTCGTCGGCTTCGTGCTCGCGGGCTTCGTGTTCTGCGTGCGCACCGAATTCCTCGAGAAGATGGCCTGGCCGCTGTTGATCGCGGCCGTGGTGCTCCTCTTCTTGGTGCTGATCCCCGGCGTGGGTCACGTGGTCAACGGCAGCCGCCGCTGGATCCGCCTGCTGGGTTTCAACTTCCAGGCTTCCGAGCTCGCGCGCGTGCTCACGCTGATCTTCATCGCGAGCTACGCGGTGCGTCGCGAAGAGGAACTGCACTCCACGCTGCTCGGCCTCGCGAAACCGATGGGCCTGCTGGCCTTCGTGGCCCTGTTGCTGCTGGCCGAGCCGGATTTCGGCGCCGCGTCCGTGCTGCTGATCTCGGGCTTCGGCATCCTGTTCGTCGCGGGCGCGCGGTTGCGGTACGTGCTGCTGGTGGCGGCGGCGGCGGCCGGCGCGATGGCGCTGCTGGTGATGCTCGTGCCGTATCGCATGGCGCGCGTCACTTCGTTCCTCGATCCGTGGGCGGACCCGTTCAACAGCGGCTTCCAGCTCACGCAATCGCTGATCGCCATCGGGCGCGGCGAGTGGTTCGGCGTCGGGCTCGGCGAGAGCGTGCAGAAACTGTTCTATCTACCCGAGGCGCACACCGATTTCCTGTTCGCCGTGCTCGCGGAGGAGCTCGGGTTGGTCGGCGTCGCGGTGACCCTGTTCCTGTTCATCGCACTGGTGTGGCGCTCGTTCTGGATCGCGCAGCTCGCGGCGCGCGCCAACATGCGCTTCCAGGCGTATCTCGCCGCCGGCTTCGGTCTGTGGCTGGGCGCGCAGGCGCTCATCAACATCGGCGTGAACATGGGTGTGTTGCCCACCAAGGGGCTGACGCTGCCGCTCATGAGTTATGGCCGCTCGAGCATGATCGTGGCGCTCGCGTGGGTCGGGTTGCTGCTGCGCGTCTATCACGAGGTCATGCAGAGCTCGCGCGGCATGGCCGCGGCGCGTCGATCGGAAGTGCTCGACGACGAGCCGCGCGGCGCGCGCGCTGGAGCCGGAGCTTGAACCCTCTCCATACGACAACGAGCGGTGGCTCGAAAGGTACGATCCTCATCATGGCCGGCGGTACCGGCGGACATGTATTCCCGGCGCTCGCACTCGCGCGCCTGCTGCGCGCGGCGTCGTACGAAGTGGTGTGGCTGGGCACGCAGCGCGGACTCGAGGCGCGCGTGGTACCTGCGGAGAACCTCGCCATCGAATGGCTCGCGATGAGCGGATTGCGCGGCAAGGGCGCCGCGACGCTGCTGCTCGCGCCGTTCAAGCTCGCGCAGTCGATCTGGCAGGCCTGGCGCATCGTGCGGCGTATCCGCCCGCGGCTCGTCGTCGGATTCGGCGGCTTCGTCACTGGTCCGGGTGGGGTTGCCGCATGGCTGGTGCGCACCCCGCTGGTGATACACGAGCAGAATGCGATCGCGGGCTATTCGAACCGCTGCCTGGCGCACATCGCGCGCCGCGTGCTGGTCGCATTCCCCGGCGCGTTCCCGGGCGGCGTCGACGCGCACCTCGTCGGCAATCCGGTGCGCGCGGAAATCGTCGCGCAGCCGGCGCCCGCGGTGCGCTTCGCCTCGCGCGCCGGCACGCTGCGGCTGCTCATCGTCGGCGGTAGTTTGGGTGCGTCGCGGCTCAATGCCGTGGTGCCGCAGGCCGTCAAGCTCTCGGGCCTCGAGCTGCGTGTGCGTCATCAGGCCGGCGAGCGCGGTCTCGACGCGACGCGTGTCGCGTACGCACAGGCCGGCGTGGCGGCCGACATCAGCGCGTTCATCGACGACATGGCGAGCGCCTATGCCGACGCGGATCTCGTGATCTGCCGCGCGGGCGCGTTGACCATCTCGGAGCTCGCCGCGGTGGGTGTCGCGTCGGTGCTCGTGCCGTTTCCCGCGGCGGTCGACGACCACCAGACCTTCAATGCCCGGTTCCTGGTGCGCGAGAGCGCGGCCGTGTTGATCGCCGATCGCGAGCTCACCGCGGAACGTCTCGCGGCGGAGCTCAAGGTGCTGTGCGCGGGCCGCGGCAAACTACTGGCGATGGCCGAACGTGCGCGTCTCGTGGCGCGACCGCGCGCGACCGAAGAGCTCGCGACGATCTGTCTGAAAGAAATGGGTCGCGCGCAGATGGAGGCCGCATGAGCGACCGCATGCGCCGCATTCACCGCATCCACTTCGTCGGCATCGGCGGCAGCGGCATGAGCGGCATCGCCGAGGTGCTGGTCAATCTCGGCTACAAAGTGCAAGGCAGCGACCTGCGGTCGAATCCCGTCACGGAAAGACTCCAGTTGCTCGGCGCGCGCGTGATGATCGGGCATCGCGCCGAAAACGTCGGCAACGCCGACGTGGTCGTCACGTCGACCGCGGTGTCGACGGAGAATCCCGAAGTGGCCGCCGCACTCGCGCGGCGCATTCCCGTCGTGCGGCGCGCCGAGATGCTCGGCGAGCTCATGCGTTTCCGCTACGCCATCGCGGTGGCGGGCACGCACGGCAAGACGACGACCACCAGCCTGACCTCATCGATTCTCGCCGAGGGTGGGGAGGATCCGACCTTCGTGATCGGCGGCCTGCTCAAGAGCGCCGGTACGAACGCGCGGCTGGGCGCGGGCAAATACCTGGTGGCGGAAGCCGACGAGAGCGACGCGTCGTTCCTGCACCTGAATCCGATGATCGCGATCGTCACCAACATCGACAACGATCATCTCGGTACGCACGACGGCGACTTCGAGCGACTCAAGGGCAGCTTCGTCGAGTTCCTGCACAACCTGCCGTTCTACGGCCTCGCGGTGCTGTGCGTGGACGACGCGCACATCCGCAGCATCCTGACGCGCGTCAATCGCCCCGTGGTCGGTTATGGATTCTCCGAAGGCGCGGATCTGCGCGCCGAAAACCTGCGCCGCGATGGCCTGCGCACGCACTTCGACGTCGTGCGGCGCGCCGATGGCCTGCGGCTGGCGGTGACGGTGAACCTGCCGGGCGTGCACAACGTGCTGAACTCGCTCGCGGCCATCGCCGTTGCGCTGGAGATCGGCATCACGCACGAGGCGATCCAGCGCGCGCTGCTGAACTTCCAGGGCATCGACCGCCGGCTCACGCACGTCGCCGACGTCAAACTACCGGACACCGACGGCAAGGCCGGCGGCGATCCGGTGACGATCGTCGACGACTACGGTCACCATCCGACCGAGATCGCCGCGACCCTGGACGCGATCCGGCAGGGTTACTCCGGCCGCCGGATCGTGCTCGCGTTCCAGCCGCACCGTTATTCACGCACGCGCGATCTGCTCGACGATTTCGCCACGGTGCTCGCCGGCGGCGACGCGTTGCTGGTCACCGAGGTGTACGCGGCGGGCGAGGCGGTCATCGCCGGGGCCGACGGCCGCGCGATCTGTCGCGCCGTGCGCACGCGCGGCAAGGTGGAGCCGGTGTTCGTCGAGAAGGTGGAAGCGCTGCACGACGAATTGCGCGCGGTGCTCAAGCCCGGCGACGTGCTGCTGACGATGGGTGCGGGCTCGATCAGCGCCGTGGCGCATGCGCTGCCTGGAAAGATCGGGGCTGCGGCGGCCCGGAGGCAGGCGTGACGTGGGCGCCGCCATGCTCAAACTACTCGAGGCGGGCGCCATGACGCCCTTGCAGGTCCCGGCCGCGTTCGCGGCACGCGTGAAACGCGACGAGCCGATGTCGCGCCACACCTCGTGGCACGTCGGCGGTCCCGCGGACCTGTTCTTCACGCCGGCCGATCGCACGGATCTGCTCGCGTTCCTCGAGCTGCTGCCGGCGGGGACGCCGCTGTTCTGGCTGGGCCTGGGCTCCAATCTGCTGGTGCGCGACGGCGGCATCCGCGGCGTCGTCATCGACACCACCGGCCTCGCGGCGCTCGAGCACATCGACGCGACGTCCATCTACTGCGATGCCGGAGTACCCTGCGCGCGCCTCGCGCGCCGCTGCATCTCGCTGCAGCTCGGACCGGCCGAATTCTTCGCCGGTATCCCCGGCACGCTCGGCGGCGCGCTCACGATGAACGCCGGCGCGTTCGGCGGCGAGACCTGGCCGCGCGTGCGCGCGGTCGACGTCTGCGACGCGCGTGGTCGCGAGCGGCGGCGCGAGGCGCGCGAATACGCGTACTCGTACCGGCGCCTCATGCCGCCGGTGCCCGGGGAGTTCTTCCTCGGCGCGGTGCTCGCGTTCGAGCCGCGGCCGGGCCTCACCGACGAGGCCATGCGGGAAATGATCGCGCGCCGCAAGGAAACGCAACCCATCGGAGAGTGGAGCTGCGGCTCGACCTTCACCAATCCGCGCGGGCGCCATGCCGCGCGCCTCATCGAAGAGGCCGGCCTCAAGGGCTTTCGTATCGGAGACATCATGGTTTCACCGAAGCACGCGAACTTTCTCGTGAACGTGGGCAGCGCCAGCGCCGCCGACGTCGAGAAGCTCGTCGCACACGTCCAGGAAGAAGTGAAGCGCCAGTCCTCGGTGCAGTTGACGCCTGAGTTCCACGTCGTCGGGGAGACGCTCTGATGCGGCTGATCCACGATCCGAAGGTCATTCGACACGCCACGGATCCGAAGGATTTCGGACGCGTCGCCGTGTTGTACGGCGGCACCTCGAGCGAGCGCGAGATCTCCATCAAGTCGGGCACCGCCTGCCTGCAGGCGCTGCTCAAGCGCGGCGTCGATGCGCACCCGTTCGATCCGAAGGAGAAGCCACTCGGTGAGTTGCTCACGCGCAAGTTTGACCGCGTGTTCATCGCGCTGCACGGCCCGGGCGGCGAAGACGGCACCGTGCAGGGCGCGCTCGAGTTCCTCGGTCTGCCGTACACCGGCAGCGGCGTGATGGGTTCCGCCATCGGCATGGACAAGCTGCGCACCAAGCGGCTCGCCCTGGCGGTCGGCGTGCCGACCACCGACTATCTGATTTTGCGCGGCCCGCAGGACCTCGAAACCTGCATCGAGCGCCTCGGGCTGCCGCTCATCGTCAAGCCGGCGACCCAGGGCTCGTCGGTGGGCATGACGAAGGTGGAGAAGGCGGAGCAGCTCGCGGCGGCCTATCAGGCAGCGGCGCTCCTGGAACCATCGGTATTCGCGGAGCCGTGGATCACGGGCGGCGAGTACACCGTCGCCGTGTTGCACGGCCGCGCCTTGCCCTCGATCCGAATCGAGACGCCGGCGACGTTCTACGACTACCAGGCGAAGTATTTCCGCAACGACACGCAGTACTTCTGTCCGTCGGGCCTGTCGGCCGAAGCCGAGAAGCATCTCGCGAATCTCGCGCTGGGCACGTTCGCGGCCGTGGGCGCCGAGGGCTGGGGCCGTGCGGACTTCATGATGGACAAGACCGGCCGGCCCTATCTACTCGAGATCAACACCGTGCCCGGCATGACCGACCACAGCCTGGTGCCGATGGCGGCACGGGCACTCGACATCAATTTCGAGCAGCTCGTCTGGCAGGTGCTGGAGACCTCTTTTTCCCGGACGGTGATCGCCTGATGTGGAGCAAGCCCAAAAACCGGCGCAAGGTTGGCGAGAGCCGTTTGCGGATCACAGGCAAGCTGTTGGCGCGCGTGGGGATCGCGGCGGCGGTGGTCGCGGTGCTCGGCATCGCCGGATCCCTGACGCTCGGCGCGCTCGACCAGAACATCGCGCAGGTCAACGTCTCGGGCCGCTTCCAGCGCGTGTCGCCGCTCGAGGTCGAACAGGCGGTGAAAGCGCGCGTACGCGACATGGGTCTCGTCAGTGTCGATCTCGATGCCGTGCGCCGCGCGGTCGAGCAGCTGCCATGGGTGGATCGCGCCACGGTCGAGCGGAGCTGGCCGCGCGCGCTCGAGATCCTGGTGGTCGAGCAGGTGGCCGCAGCGCGCTGGGGCGCGAACGGTCTGCTCAACACGCGCGGCGAGTTGTTCATCTCAGAGGCGCGGCACATTTCGGCGGAGTTGCCGCGGCTCTCGGGCCCGCGCGGCAGCGAGAGCGACGTGGCGAGACGCTATCTGGCCGCGCAGGGGCAGCTCATCGAGGCCGGCATGCGGCTGACGGCGGTGCGGCTCGACGCACGCGGCGCGTGGGAATTCGATCTCGACAACGGGATCACGGTGCGGCTCGGACGCCGCCAGATCGACGAGCGCTTCGGGCGCTTCGTGCAGGCGGGTGTCGGCCAGATTGCCGCACACGCCAGCGACATCCAATACATCGACATGCGCTACACGAACGGTTTCGCCATCGGCTGGCGCGCGGGTGGCGCGCGCGTCGCGAGCGGTGCCGCAGAGGAAGACAATTCAGATGGCTGACTTCGAATAATGGCTAAAAGGCCCGACAAGAATCTGATCATCGGCCTCGACGTCGGCACCTCGAAGGTGGCTGCGTTGGTAGGCGAGGTGGCGCCCGACAACTCGATCGAAGTGATTGGCATCGGCGTGCAGCCCTCGCGCGGCCTCAAGAAGGGTGTGGTCGTCAACATCGAATCGACGGTGCAGTCGATCCAGCGCGCCATCGAGGAGGCCGAACTCATGGCCGGCTGCGAAATCCGCTCCGTGTTCGCCGGCATCGCGGGGTCGCATGTGCGCAGTTTGAACTCGCACGGCGTGGTCGCGATCCGCGACCGCGAGGTCACCGAAATCGACGTGCAGCACGTGGTCGACGCGGCCAAGGCCGTCGCGATTCCGGCGGATCAGAAGATCCTGCACGTGCTGCCGCAGGAATTCATCATCGACGGCCAGGAGGGCATCCGCGAGCCGATCGGCATGTCGGGTGTGCGGCTCGAGGCGCGCGTGCACATCGTCACTGGCGCCGAGAGCGCGGCACAGAACATAGTCAAGTGCGTGCAACGCTGCGGGCTTGAGGTCGAGGACATCGTGCTCGAGCAGCTCGCCTCGTCATTCGCGGTGCTTACCGACGACGAAAAGGACCTCGGCGTCTGCCTGGTGGATGTCGGCGGCGGCACCACAGATATCGCCGTTTTCTCGACCGGGGCGATCCGCCACACCGCAGTAATACCGGTCGCCGGCGACCAGGTCACGAATGACATCGCGGTGTCGATGCGTACGCCGACGCCGTATGCGGAGGAAATCAAGATCCGCTACGCCTGTGCGCTGTCGCAGCTGGCGAATCCCGACGAGAGCATCGAGGTGCCGTCGGTGGGCGACCGGCCCGCGCGCCGCCTCGCGCGCCAGACGCTCGCGGAGGTGGTCGAGCCGCGCTACGAGGAGTTGTTGGGCCTGGCGCGCGAGGAGCTGCGCCGCAGCGGCTTCGAGGAAATCATCGCGGCGGGCATCGTGCTCACGGGCGGCAGCGCGCGCAT
>JAYTOI010000221.1:0-21340 GCA_043747875.1 Pseudomonadota bacterium
GGCGAACGCGTCGAGGCGCGCCAGATTGCCGCTGGATCCGCGCGTCTGCGCGGTGAGGAACTGATCGTAGATGCGCCGGACCTGGCTGACGTCGACGCCATTGCCGATCCAGCTGTTGCCGAACACCGAGGGCTGACGCGTGGCGAAGTCCACGCGCTGCCGGCTGTAGCCGGGCGTGGAGACGTTCGCGATGTTGTGCGCGGTCGTGTCCAGCGCGCGCTGCAAGGCGCGCAAACTGGAAACGCCGGTCCCAAGCATGTCAGCCATTCAATTTCCTTACGTCGTCACGCCCGGTATCGGCGTCGTGTGATCGACCTTGAGGTTGGCGGCAACTTCGTGCCGCGCTCCTAACTGTTCGGCCCTGAGCTGATCGGCCCCGATCTGATCGGCAAGGGCGATGAGCTTGTTTGCATAATTCGGGTCGGTGGCGTAGCCGCCCCGCTGCAGCGCAGTGGCGAAGGCGCGTACATCCTCGCCGGTACCGAGCGCCGCCGCGTAACGCGGGTTGTCGCGTAAGAGGACGACGTAGTCGTCGACGCTGTCTGCGGCCGAGCCGTACGCCCGGAAGCGCGCGCTCTCGCGGGCGGCCACGCCCTGCGGCGAGTACTCCGTAGTCATGGATTCGACCGAGGGCCCATCGAACGTGCCACTCGCTTTTATCCCGAACAGGTTGTGGCTCGCGTTCGCGGCGCCGGCCTCGGACGTGCCCCAGCCGGTCTCGAGCGCCGCCTGAGCGATGATGGCGCGCGGGCTCACGCCCAGCTCGCGTCCGGCCGCTTCGGCCATGGGCTTCAGCAGGTCGATGAATTTCTGCTTCGCGGCATCGTCCACCTGCGGCGCGTCGGACTGAGGAGCGCCGCCATGCGAGAGCTGGCGGATCAGCAGGTCCGCGAGACCAAGACCCCTGCCCTGCGCCATCTCGACGGCGAGCTGGTCGTCCATCATGTCCTGGTACATGTCGCCCTGATCGCTGCCGAACAGCGGATCACCGAAGCTGGCCGAGCGCATGCCGTCGAGCATCATCTTCGTGAAGATGCTCTCGAACTGCCGCGCCACCTCGCGCAGCGTGGACGGATCGTCGGCGCGCGCACCGCGGCGCAGCTCCGCGAACTGCTTGAAGTCCACGGCGTTGGTGCGCGACTGCGTGCGCGCCTGCGAACGCAGCGGGTCGGCCATGTCGGCCGCGCCCATCGCGATTTTGGAATCCAGGGCCATGGCAGATCAGATGACGATGAGCTCGGCGCGCAGCGCACCGGATTGTTTGAGCGCCTCGAGAATCGCGACCAGGTCGCCGGGCGCGGCACCGACCTGATTCACCGCGCGCACGATGTCGTTGAGATCGACCCCGGCATCGAACACGAACATGCGCGCCGCGGGCTGCGACACCGAGATCGAGCTCTGCGGCACGACGACCGTCTGGCCCTGCGCGAATTCATTGGGCTGGCTCACTGCTGCGCGCTCGGTGATGGTGACCGTCAGCGAGCCATGCGACACCGCCGCCGGCATGACGCGCACGTGCGAGCCGATGACGACGGTGCCCGTGCGGGAA
Organism: Pseudomonadota bacterium; assembly: GCA_043747875.1. Classification (GTDB taxonomy): domain Bacteria; phylum Pseudomonadota; class Gammaproteobacteria; order Steroidobacterales; family Steroidobacteraceae; genus CADEED01. Next base: position 1,550 of record JAYTOI010000221.1, read on the forward strand.
TTCACGATGACGCGTGCGGGCGCATCGCCCGGCTCGATCTCGATGGCCTCGAGCGTCGCCAGGTACGCGGTGCGCTGGCTCGGATCGGCCGGCGCAGCCACCTTCACCGACACGCTGTCGACGGACTGCGCGGTGTTGTCGCCCAGTAGTTTGTTGATGCCTTCGGTGAGGCGCGCCGAGGTCGTGAAATCGGGCACGTGCAGATTCAGCATGACGAACGGTTCGTTCGTGAACGCATTCGGCACCTCGCGCTCGACGGTCGCGCCATTCGGCACGCGGCCGGCCGAGGGCACGTTGACCGCGATGCTGGAACCGTCCTTGCCCTGTATGCCGAAACCGCCGACCACGAGGCTGCCTTGCGCGATGGCGTACACCTCGCCGTCCGCGCCGCGCAGCGGCGTCAAGATCAAGCTGCCGCCGCGCAGGCTGCCCGCATTGCCGATGGATGAGACGGTGATGTCGATCTGCTGACCGGTCTTCGAGAACGGTGGCAGATCCGCGTGCACGGTGACCGCGGCGACGTTCTTCAACTGCGGATTGGTGTTGGCGGGAATCGTGACGCCATAGCGCACGAGCATGTTCTTGATGCTCTGGATCGTGAACGGCGCCTGGCTGGTCTGGTCGCCCGTGCCCGCGAGGCCGACGACGAGACCGTAACCCACGAGCTGGTTGGAGCGCACGCCCTGGACCGACGCCAGGTCCTTGACGCGCTCGGCGCGCGCGGTCGACGCCAGCAGCACGAACAGGATGGCGCAGATCGTCGCCCACACTACCGAGTCGAGCGAGGGAAGACGCAGACGGCGGCGCATGAGGGGCCTCATCAGAATGGGGTGTGCGGAGAGTTGAAGAAGCGATACAGCCAGCCCGGCTTGCTGGCATTCGCGACGGTGCCCTGCCCGCCATAGGAGATGTAGGCGTCGGCGACGCGCCACGACAGCACCGTGTTGTCCGGCGCGATGTCGCTGGGGCGCACGATGCCCTGCAGCCGCACGAACTCGCGTCCGGCGTTGATCGCGACCAGCTTCTGTCCGCGCACCAGCAGGTTGCCGTTCGAGAAGCGCCTGGCTACCGTCACGCTGATGAAGCCGTCGAGTTTGTTGCTCTGGGCGGCGGCGCCGTTGCCGTTGAAGGCCGACTCGTTGTCGATCCCGCCTTCGAGGATGGGATTGCCATTCATCGTGATCGGGCGTCCGAGAATCGTCGGTCCGTTCAGCGTCGCCGAGGACGACTTGCTCGCGGTGGTAGTCGCCGATTTTTCAGCTTCCGTGCTCTCGGCCAGCACCACCGTCAGCGTGTCGCCGATGTTGCGCGCCGTGACGTTGTTCCACAGCGAGACGTCCGTGCCCTGCGCGTAGATGGCGCCCGGCTGCGGCTTCGGCAGGTCAGCCACTTCGGGCCACGAGGCGTCGAAGGTGCGTCCGCCTTCCTCGCGGAAGCGGTCCGTCATCGAGCAGCCGGTGAGCAGCCACGCGGCCGCCACGACGACGGCGAGCAGTAGTTGGGAGTGCTGATGTTTCACTGGGGGGCGCCTGGAGCTTTACAGAGTGTTGTTCACGTACTCGAGCATCTGGTCCGTGGTCGCGATGGCCTTCGAGTTCATCTCGTAGGCGCGCTGCGTCTCGATCATGTTGACGAGCTCTTCGACGACGTTGACGTTGGAGGCTTCGAAGAAGCCCTGCAGCGTCCCACCCAGGCCGTTCTGGCCCGGCGTGCCGGTCTGCGGCGGACCGCTGGCCGCGGACTCCACCAGCAGGTTTTCGCCCAGCGGCTCGAGCCCGGAGGGGTTGATGAAATCGGTGAGCTGCAGCTGACCCACCTGCACGGGCGTGGCCTGTCCGCCCACGCGCACGGTGACGACGCCGTCGCGCGAGACCGTGACGGACTGCGCGCCGTCGGGGATGCTGATGCCCGGCTGCAGCACGTAGCCGCTCGAGGTGACCATCTGGCCCTGCGCATTCAACTGGAAGTTGCCGTCGCGCGAGTACGCGGGGTTGCCGTCGGGTAGTTGGATCTGGAAGAAGCCTCGGCCTTCGATGGCCACGTCGAACGCATTGTCGGTCTGCGTGAACCCACCCTGCGTGTAGATCTTTTCGGTGGCGACCACGCGCACACCGGTGCCGAGGTGCAGTCCGGTCGGCGCCTGCGTGTCCTGCGAAGTCGAGCCGCCGACCTGCCGCAGGTTCTGATAGAGCAGATCCTCGAACACGGCGCGGCCTTTCTTGAAGCCGGCGGTGCTCACGTTCGCGAGGTTGTTGGACGTCACGGCGAGCTTTGTTTGCTGCGCATCGAGACCCGTCTTGGCCGCCCAGAGTGCTGGATTCATAAATCAGTTGCTCCTTTAACCGAGCCGCAGCAGCTGCGCCGCCGCCTGGCTGTTCTCTTCCGCATTGCGAATCGCCTTGACCTGCATTTCGAAGTGCCGGGCGAGCTCGATCATGTTGACCATGGATTCGGCCACGTTGACGTTGCTCGCCTCGAGCACGCCGGAGCCGATACTCACCGCGGCGTCGGACGGCGCGTCGCTGCCATCCTTCAGCCGGAACAGACCGTCGTCACCACGCTGGATGGCATCCGCCGCCGGGTTCACGAGCTTCAGGCGTCCGATGGTCGAGGTGGCCTGGGGCGACTGCCCCTGCCCGACGATGGAGATCGATCCATCGCGCGCGAAGAAGATGGACGCGTACGGCGGCACGTTGATCGGTCCGCCATCGCCCAGAACCGGCCGGCCCGTGCCCGTCACGAGCTGCCCCGTGGGGTCGATCTGCAGATCGCCAGCCCGTGTATAGGCTTCGCCGCCGTTGGCGTCCTGCACCGCCAGCCAGCCAGTGCCGTTCACCGCGATGTCGAGATCGCGCCCGGTGGACAGCAGCGGGCCCGACTTGTGATCGAAGCCGGTGCTGCCATTGGTGGCGTAAACGCGTGAGGCGTAGCCCGAGCCATCGACCGCGCGGCTCTGGAACGCCGCGAGGTCCGCCTTGAAGCCGGTGGTGCTGGCATTGGCGAGATTGTGGTTGTTGACGGTCTGCGCGCGCAGCGTTTCCTTCGCGCCCGTCATCGCCACGTAGAGCATGCGGTCCATGGTGATCGTTACCTATCTACTAGCGGATGTTGATGATGGACTGCGTCACCTGGTCGGCGGTCGAGATCATCTGCGCGTTCGCCTGGAAGTTGCGCTGTGCGGTGATCATCTTGACCAGCTCTTCGGTGATGTCGACGTTGGACGCCTCGAGCGCGCCCGACTGCACGAGGCCGAAGCCGGAGTTGCCGGCCTGGCCGCGCAACGCCTGGCCGGACGAGAACGTCTCGGCCCACTGCGTGTTGCCGAGCTGCTGCAGGCCCTGCGCATTGGAGAAGTTGGCGATGGCGATCTCTCCGAGCGGCTGCGCGCGGCCGTTCGTGAAGCGCGCCTGCACGATGCCCGTTTCGTCGATGTCGATGCCGATGAGGCGTCCGGTGGTGAAGCCGTCCTGCGTCACGGAGTTCACTGCGAAGTTCGCGCCGAACTGCGTCGAGCGCGACAGATCGACGGTAATGGTCATGTTGGCGGCGCCGGTGGTTGGGGTGTACACCGGGAAGGCGGCGAGGCCGCCGACGGGCGCGGTGAGCAGACCGACGTTCGAATATTGCAGGGGGATCGATGCACCCGGCACGCCGCCGTCGACCGCGGTGCCGTCGATGTACAGGCGCGTGTTCCACTGGTTCGCGGTGGCCGTCTTCGTGAAATACATCGTGCCGGTGTGCGCGGCGCCGAGCGAGTCGAACAAGGTCAGCGACGTCGCCTGATTGAAGGTGTTCGGGTCGTTCGGGTCGAACGGCGTAACCGCAGGCGGCAACGCGCTGGCGGGCAGATTGAGCACGTATTCCACTTCGGTGGTCGCCGCGGGCGCCGCGTCCGTGGTCTGCAGCCGCAGATCGGCCAGACCGCCGGTGTTGAACCCGCCCGGTCCGAGCGGCGGATAAACCTGCAGGCGCTGCTGCGTGGCGTTCACGACATAGCCGTTGCGATCAATCTGGAACGCGCCGGCGCGCGAATAGGCCAGGGCGCCCGAATCGGAGAGGATGAAAAAGCCCTGGCCGGAGATCGCGAGGTCGAGGTTCGAGTCGGTGAACTCCACGTTGCCCTGCGCGAACTGCTGCGCAACGTTCGAGACGCGTACGCCGTTGCCGCTGGAGTTCGCGGACACGCCCTGCAGCGAGACGGCGAACAGATCGGCGAATTCGGCGCGCGAGCCCTTGAAGCCGTTGGTCGCGGTGTTGGCCACGTTGTTGGCCGTGACATTGAGGTCGGACTGGGCGGCATTGAGGCCCGAGAGGGCTATGCGGAAAGGCATGGTTCGTTACTCCTGCGAAACTTGTTCTTGCGGAAATCTGTGTGAAGGGGTCAAAGGACGCGTTCGACGTCGCTCAGGGAAATCTCTCCGAGCACGTCGGTGTCGAGCAGCAGCGCGCCCGTGGCCGGGTCGAGCGCGACGCTCGAGACAGCGGCGGCGATGCTGGTGGCCAGCGATTCGTTCTTGCCGGCCACATTGGCGACCAGTTCGACCTGGTAGGCGCCGGCCGCAGCGGCGGTGCCCGCATCGGTGTTGCCGTCCCATGCGAAGCCGCGCAGGCCGGCCTTCGGATCGAGCGCCTGTGTCCGGATCGTGGCGCCACTCGAATCCTTGACGATCATCTGCAGCGCCGTCGTGCCCTTCGGCACGTCGACGGCACCGGCGATGCCGGCGCGTTCGGGATCACTCGATAGATAGACCCGGTTGCCTTGCGCGACGACCGTGCGGCCGATCATCGCGGCGCCGTCCAGCACCTGGTTGCCGCGCAAAGAACTCGTCAACGACGTGAGCGCGGTATTCATCTCCTTGAGACCGGACACCGAGCTGAACTGGGCGAGCTGTCCGACGTACTGCGAGGGATCCAGCGGCTTGAACGGGTCCTGGTTCTTGAGCTGCGTGATCATCAGCTGCAGGAAGTCGTCCTGGCCGAGCTCAGTCTTCTTGCTGTTCTGCGCGTTGGCGGCCTGAGCGTTCGCGAGCTCCTCGGCGCTGCGCTGCCGCACCATGGCGGCGTTGACGATGTCCATGTCGATCATGTTTCAGTGCCTCTCTTCAGCCTTGACCCAGCCGCAGCGTTGCCAGCAGCAGCTCTTTCGACGTGTTCATCACTTCGACGTTGTTCTGGTAAGAGCGCGAGGCGGAGATCATGTTGACCATCTCCTCGACGACGTTGACCGCGGGCGCGTAGACGTACCCCTTGGAGTCCGCCAGCGGATTGCCGGGCTCGTAGCGCGCGGAGGGCGGCGCGTCCGATTCGTAGATCCCGGTCACCTTGACCGCCGGGCCACCCTCGGTGCCCGTGCCCTGCGTTGCCAGCGTGGCTTTCACAGCCTCGAAGATCGGGTGGCGCGCCTTGTACACCTGCGCCGGATCGCCGCTCACGCTCTCCGCATTGGCGAGGTTGCTGGCGGTGGTGTTGAGCCGCACGGTCTGCGCGGCCATGCCGGACCCGGCGATGTCGAATGCCTTGAAAGATGACATGACTAGCTACCCAGGATGGCGGTCAGCAGGCCGCGGAATTTCGAGTTGAGGAACGTCAACGTGGCCTGGTACCGCACCGCGTTCTCCGCGAACGAGGCCTGCTCGATCTGCGCGTCGACGGTGTTTCCGTCGAGCGCCGGCGCGAGCGGCGTGCGGTACTTGAGGTCTGGATTGGTGGCGGCGTCGGCACCGGTGGCCGCGCCGATGTGGCCGGGCTGCGTGGTCGACAGCGCCACGCCCGAGGTCTGCTCGCCGGCCGCGCGGGCCATCGCCTGGCGGAAATCGATGTCGCGTGCCCGAAATCCCGGCGTGTCGGCGTTCGCGAGATTGTTCGCGATCAGCTCGCCACGGCGCGCACGCACGTCGAGTGCCGCTGCGTGCACGCTCACGTACTGCTCCAGATTCAACGGCATGGTCACTCCTCGCATCGGCGTCGGTAACCCGACGTGCCAGGAGCGAAGCAAGCGACGTGCCATGCGGCCTTTCGGGCCGTGCGGCGGCGATTCGCGGGAATACAAGGTTGTAAGTTGTGACGTCGCGCGCGTGACGGCGGCGACGGATTGCCGCGCGGCGGCGGACGACTGCAGGGCCGAGCACCTCGACCCTCGCAATTCCTGTAACGGTCGCGCGCGATTCTTCTTGAGAGCCGGGATCGAGGCGCCCGCGACTGGCACGTCGATTGCTAACTACATGGCATGTTGGTCAATCGTTTGACTGTCTCCTCACTATCGTTGGTCTTTCTCTGGACGGCGTTGCTCGCGAGCGCGGCCATTCCAGCCCAGACCAGCCCAGCCCAGACGAACCCATCGCCGACGGACGCATCCGTGCAGCCTCTCGAGGCAGTGCGGCGTGCGGCCGAGATCGCGCTGCGCGCCGAGCTCGATCCGGGCCTCGAGGGTGTCGAGGTGGAAGCCGCCACGCTCGATGCGCGGCTGCGCCTGCCGGTGTGCGGGCGCAAGCCGGCGGGCAGCGCGCTACCGCCGCGCGGCGGGCAGTCACGTGCGCTGGTGCGCGTGTCCTGCGAACAAGGGGCGCGTTGGAGCATCAACGTGCCCGTGGAGATCCGGCGACGCACCGATGTGCTCGTGACGCGGCGCGCGGTGGCGCGCGGTGAAACCCTCGGCCCAGCCGACGTCAATGTGCAAAGCCGCCTGCTACCCGGCCTCGCCTCGCCCTTCGTCGGAAAGACGGCAGACCTGGCCGGGCGCCCGACCCGACGGCCCATTCCCGAAGGCACACCCGTCTCGGCCGACGCGCTCGCTCCCGCATTCCTGATCCGCCGTGGACAGAGCGTGACGCTGTCCGCGGCGAGCGCCGGCATAGAAGTACGCGCGCCGGGACTGGCAATGGGGGATGCCGGCGCGCACCAGCGGGTGCGCGTACAGAACCTGTACTCATTAAAGATAGTGGAAGGCGTGGCCGACACCGACGGTGTGGTCCGAGTCTCGCCATGAGCCCCGGAACCGACGGGATCGATGTGACGCGCATCACGCGGGAGACCCTGCAGAGCGCCAATTTTTCGTCGATCGTTCTAAAGTTTCGCATCTTTGAGCCGTTACTGGCTTCGTAGATCACTCGGAGACGATGAGATGGCGAACAAAATCAGTGGAATCGACGGACGTCCAGTGCAAGTGGGAGGCGGCGCACCCGTCTCGCGCACGCGCGACGCTACGTCGGAGGGCCGCAAGGCCGAGACCACCTCGGGCACCTCGAACATCAACGTGTCCGATACCGCGCGCGCCCTCGCCGCCCTCGAAGACAAGATCTCCACCCTGCCGGTGGTGAACGAGACCCGCGTCGATGCCGTACGCCGTGCGATCGACGAAGGCCGTTATCACGTCGATCCGCAGCGCGTCGCCGACAAGATGCTGCGCTTCGAAGTGGATCTGCTGGCGGCCATCCCGGCACACAAGTAGTCCCCCGTGGATGCAACCCTGACCCGTGACACGCTCAGTCGCCTGCTGACGGAGGAAAACGGCGCGTTGGGCGAATTCGAATCCCTGCTCGAGCGCGAATACGGCGCGCTGACCCAGCGCGACATCGACGCGCTCGAAAAACTCTCCGACGCGCGCCAGACGAACGTCGTGATGCTGCTCAAGATCGACGAGGAGCGCCGCTCCCTGTGCAGCATGCTTGGCTTCGACACCGACCTCATGGGCCTCGCGAAACTCATCGCCTGGTGCGATCCCCTGAGCTCCCTGCACTCGCGCTACGAAGAATGCGCGACGCGCGCGAAGAAATGCCGCGAGCTCAACGACCGCAATGGAATTCTCGTCGGCGCGCAGATCAAGCGCGTCGAAGGACTGCTGGGCGCGATCACCGGCGCCGCGTCCGAACCGCGCGGCTATGGCCCGCGCGGTCACGCGAACCCGTATGGCACCGCCTCCGGCAAAGTGATCTCCGCCGAAGCCTGACACTCGCTTGCTTGTTTTCTGCCTTCGAACGCGCCACACGGCGCGTTTTTTTGGGGCGTGAAGAGCAGCGACCGCGGCGGCCGGCGTGTTCCACGTGGAGCACTAACTACCGTCGTTAACCTAATCCGGCGCACGCGCGTGACGCGCGTCTCGATCGGCGCGACCGCCTCACACCTAACAACCCGACATAAGAGACGCGGTTCAAATAATTGCCGCGCACCCGCGAAGCCCATCACATTTGGCGGCTCAATCCTGCCGCCTTGCCGCCGTAACCCTCTCAGGGTGCTGATGCATGCGTCGGCACCAGATGTCTCGCTGGCGGCAGCTCGCGGGTTCGTGCACCGACCGACGGTTCCTCTCTCGCAAGTGCTCGTAGCTGCCGCCGGCCCCAAACAACTGAAGGGCCACTCGAAGATGCAAACGATGAAGCTGCGCGCGATGCAACACCCCGGCCATGCCGTGCAGTTGCTCGACAGCTACATCCGCCGCGAGGGACGCCTGCCGCGCGATTCGCAACGGCTGACGCAGGGAAGTCAGCTCACGCCGTCGCTCGAGAAGCTCGCCGAACGTTCGACCGAAGACGGCAACGTGTGGCGCGCATGGTCTGACGATCGGGCGATCTGGCTGTGGACCTGCGAGGTCTCGCTCGATCGCTCACGCGAGCGCGGCATGCCCGTCATGGAAGTCTCGCGCTACGACGAGTTCGGAGGGATCGAAGAAAGCGGCACCTGGGTGTGCCTGGGCAACGACAACTGGCAGCGGTGTGAAGCATGAAGATGCGTACTGTTTTCGTGGCGATGAGTCTCCTGACGCTGGCCGCCTGCGGCGGTGGTGGCGGTGCGGCCGCGCCCGCTTCCAGCGGCTCGCAGCCGAGTGCAACGGCCAGCGCCCCCGCCGCGCCGAGCTCGTCCAACTCGAACAGCACGCCGCCGGCGAACGCGGGCGATGTCGCCCTCGCCGACCGCCTCTATAAAGGCGACGCGCGTACGCCCGCCGGCTTCGACGTCGAGTCGCGTCCTTCGAACGTATTCGGCACGCTGTCCACCCGTCACATCAAGAACACCGACCTCATTTCCGGCACGCAGAGCGCCAACACGCCGACCTTCGAGGTGTGCTCGAACGACCTGGCGCAGGTCATCGACTGGTCCGAGCGCCAGGCGACGTGGAACGGCCAGTATTCGGATCTCGTCGAAGTGCGCAGCGACGCGCGCATGTTCGAAATCGTGCGCGTCCCGCGTGCCGACGTGACCGCGATGCTGCGTCATCGCGTCTTCCGCTGCGACTACCTCGATCGCTCGACCACCGACCTGCGCACCGACATCGGCGCGGCGGGCAGCATGAATCAGCGTCCGTTGAACGCCAACGAGCTCGAGGCGCTGGCCGAGTACCTGTGGCAGTTCACGATGTACAACAACTCGGATTTCGCGGTTGAAAGCAGCACGCGTTCGATGAATGGCGGCGCGTTGGTGCAGACCATCCGCCTGGGTCAGATGACCCGCGGCAGTGGCGGCGCCTGCGACACGGTGCAGCTCATGGACTGGACGCACACGATGAGTGCCACCGACGGCGCCATCACGCGCGCGCTGTCGAACACGCGCAGCTATCGTGTGAAGAGCACGGGCGGCGTGACAGAGATGTGCGCGGGCTAGCTTCTGATCTCGGGTCCGCGGCCGTTGAGGCGCCGATCCGCGGGCACGCTAGCCACACTACGCTCCGTCGACCATGCGCGAGCATTCCTGTGCGATACACTCTGGCAGCGTGTGCGTCATTGCATCTTTCTGAGCCCGCGCCTCTTCTGCACGCACCGGCAGCGCGAGCACTTCGTCATACAGACGCTGTGGCGGGTGAGTATGAACCCAAGATCGCCCAGTGACAGCGCGGCAAATCCAGTTCATTGAAGGCGCGCGAAGAGTCCCTCTGAATCCACGAGTTCATACGTGAAAGTCGGATCCGAAGATCGGACGTATGTCGTGATCCCTCTTCCCGGTGTGTAGACAAATCGCATCCACGACTCTCCAAAGTTGCACTGGATCGTAGTCGGTCGGTCGTGGACCAACGGGATCTCCGCCTTGCACGTGAGGCCCTCGATGGACCACTGCATTTGCTCACTGAAACGCCGTGGAACCGCGATAAGAATCACGTCATCCAAACAAAGATATTCGTCATTCGAACAGAATTTGATCCTCCCACCAAACTCTCCGTACTTCCGATTGCGCTTTCGAAGATACGAAACATCCTCATTGCTGAAATACGGTTGCGACATTTCAAAAACGTCGAGGACCGAAGTCCCCTTTTTCGAGTATGCAATCTCGAGTCCGTCGCTGGATTGGTGTGTCGCGCAGGCGGACAACATCGCCAGGAAAAGTGGAATATGTGGCACTCTCATTTCGCCGTCGTCAAAGACGCGCGAACAGCCCCTTCGCATCGACGAGTTCATACGTGAAAGTCGGATCCGAAGATCGGACGTATGTCGTGATCCCTCTTCCCGGTGTGTAGACAAATTGCGTCCACGATCCTGCAAAGTTGCACTGGATATTGGTCGGTCGGTCTTGGACAAACGGAGTCTCCGCCTTACACGCGCGGCCCTCAACGGCCCATTCAACTCGGCCGCTAAAACCCCGTGGAACGGCTACATGAATACCTCCATTCAAGCAAAGGTATTCGTCGTTCGAACAGAATTTGATCCTCCCTCCAAACTCCCCGTACTTCCGATTGCGCTTTCGAAGATACGACACGTCTTCATTGCTGAAATATGGCTGCGACATTTCAAAAACATCAAGGACTGAAGTCCCCTTCTTCGAGTATGCAATCTCGAGTACGTCGCTGGATTGGTGCGTCGCGCAGGCGGACAACACCGACAGGCAAATTGGAATAAATGAAATTTTCATCTCGTCTCCTATGGTCGGAACAGATCCCAGGCAGCGGAATTGTAAGGACCACGATGATCTTGCTGAAACTTTCGACTATTCGCATCCCACTGGGACTTCATCGCGATTTCACTGGGTGCAAGATGTATCGATTCATGGATGAGCGTTATGCTGAGATTGCGGTCACTCCCCCCGTATTCCATAGCCGACCTATTAACAGCGTTGCTATTGACAGTGATCTGCGGTTTCGCATCGACGGCGGTATCGGGATTTAGCGTTCCACCAGCTGTCGATGCGCGCGCGTCATATGCCGCTCCGCCAATGACCTTCACGTCAATCAGCGATTTAGCCAAATCACCAGCTTTCACCGCAAATGTAACGCCTTTTACCTTCACCGTTTCCAGCCGGTCCGGGTGCTCGAGCAAGCGATTCACTGCCTTTGAGTACGCAGCATTTACCTGCTTCAGCTCGCGCTTCGATAGCTTGCCTGGTTCATCCACGATGCAATCTTGCTGCTTGGTCGTTTGATTGTATGTGCAGCTCAATCCGGCGGGATCAACCTTGTTAGTCGGATCGCCTCTCACGTAGGCGTAGAAATTCATGCCGTCCTGATATCCGATTGGATCCGTCTGCATGAACCTGCCGAGCACAGGCGAGTACATTCGCGCCTTGTAGTAATACAGACTGACCTCCGGCAACCACGTCTGCCCGGTGTACGCAAATCTGCCGGCTGTGCTTCCGCCGGGCACACCGTACTCATCGTAAGTCTTGATTCCAGAACTTGCTGCCGCTCCATCTGAGAGTGCGACGACACTGCCGCGCTCGTCGTGGTGATAATAATAACGAACTCCCGTGCCACTGCCCTCGAACCACACGACGGGCTCATCGGCGCCCGGCCCGTGCACGTAGCGACGCTGCAAGGCATTCGTCCCGTCATACTCCGCGACTAGATCCGTGCCGTCATACAGAAAGCGGGTTGTTAGTCCACCCTTGCTGATCTGGTAGAGGCGTCCCAACGGATCATATTGAAGGGCCGCACCACCCGGCCCCGCGATCATGCGATTCTCGGCGGTATAGCTGAATATGTCCGCACCCGCGCTTGCGACATTGCCTCGACCGTCGTAGCCGATGCTCTTGGCTCCGGCGGTCGTCGCCTGGTTCAGGCCGTTGATCGTATAAGAGTCATTGCGATTGAAGTGCCCGCCCCAAGCATAGGAGTCGTTGCTGCGCGTGTAGGTGACGATCTGGCTAGCAGGATTGTAAGCAAACGTGCTAGTCGAGTCATGCGCGGTGCCGCCGAGATCAGTCCAGAGAGCACCAAGGCGCGAGATCGCATCCGGCGTAAAGCTCGTGCTCGTTCCGTTGCCGCGGGTGAGGTTCAGACGATTGCCGCGGTTGTCGAACTGATAGAGCGCGACCGAGGCCACTCCCGACTCGTAGATATTTTTCACTTCGCTCGTGACGTAATGGTCCTGCGTCACGTAGAAGCCACCGGGCCAAGTGGTTCTCGTTCGACGACCGGCAGCGTCGTATTCGTACGCCATCGTCCCGAGCGGACTCGTTTCGGTGCGCGTGCGCCCGAGCGCGTCCCAGCTCGTCGAGATGCTGATGCTTTGGCTCACGGATGTCGGGTGCCCCTGAAGATCGTACGCGCCGTAGGTGACATCCGTCTCCGGAGAAGGGAGGTCCTTGAGCGTTACACGGTCCAGGTTGTCGTAGCTGAAGTTAATCAGCTGACCATCGCGAAGCCGACGCTGCGTAATATTGCTATTTGCGTCATAGGTCGATTGCTCGTAGTCGGTGGTCGAGCTCACGCCATCTGTTGACGGATGAGGGAAGTTAGTCCGGTAGAGCCGATCGTGGCCGTCGTACACGTACGTCGTCTTGTTTCCCTCACCATCAGTGATCGTCTCGAGCTTGCCGTTGGTTGTGAACGTCGAAGTCTCTTCATCCGCCTCAACGCTGGTTCCGACGCCAAGCTTGAGAATCGTGCGCTCGCCCGCCAGGTTGTAGATGTTCTTCGAGATGCGATCTGGACCATTCGCGCCGCTTGTCTGTGGCACGCAGGCATTGGTCTGCGAATTCCACTGCGCTGCGTCCATCCGCACGGCAGTGCACGCGAGGCGACCGCTGCCGTCATAGCTGTACTGCGTCATGGCATACGCCGTGCCGCCGCCTGACTTCGTTTCCTTGACCTTGCGACCCATGAGGTCGTAGACCGTGTCGATGGTCTCGAGTGGCGCGAATGCGGCCCAGTCGCCGTCGGACTGACTGTTGACGGTGCCGCGCTCGACTTTGATCAGATTTCCAGAAACGTCAAAAGTGTTGCGTGTCGCGCGATGGAGCAGCGCGCCCGCGCCATCAGGGTCAGGACCGACGACACCAACGACACGGCGGAGCGCGTCGAATCGGTAGCGCGTGGTATCTGAGCTCCCGCTGATCGGTCCGTCAACAGTAATCGCGTTGCCGGCAAAGTCGTATGCCGTCGTTGTGGTCGCAGATATGGAACCGTCGCCGGCAGCCACGGTCACCACGGTCGGCAGCAAGTTGTTCGCGACGCCGGTCGATCCATACGTGAACGTCGCCTTGATCTCATCCGCCGTGGCTGTGCAACTCGTCTGCGTCATGCACTCAGAGCTTCCGGTGAGTAGCCACACCGGCGATGCGGCTTGAACAAAGCTGCCGGAGCTGTTCTTGATCCAGGCGTAAAGCTGCGCATACCTGTTGCGCTTCTGCGGACGCACACCATTCGGCGCTGCGGGACGTGTCTCAGTGAGAACGCTACCGTGATTCGGGTCGTACGTGAAATCCGTCCGGTTGCCCTTCGCATCGATGATGTAGTCAGGCTTGTTGCAGGTCTTGCGATTCGTGCACGTCGCCGGATAGCTAGCGGTGATGACGATGTCGGCGAATCCACTGCCCGGCTTGGCCTTGATTCGCTGCTCGGTGACGTTTCCTCGAGGATCGCGCGTAAACCATTGAGCGTTTCCTTCCGGGGAGCTAGCAGCAGACAGCATCGTTGCTTCGTAAGGGTTGAGCCCCCCATCTTCGTGTTGAAACCCGCTACCGCGACCGAGAGGATCAACAATCGACAACACAGTCCCGGCGCCGTTTGTCGACACTTGCGTGGTCCCGCTGCCGGGGGCAACCATTGAAGCAAACACTCCATAGCCCGTGTAGTCGTTGCAGAGATCACCTGCGTACGAGCTATAGCTGTACGTGTACGACTCCCCGGTGCCGGTGGTCTGAGAGATGACTTGGTCGAGAATGCGATTCGCGGGCGCTGGGGGACCCAGCGGCGGCGGGCACACGTTGTAGACGTTGGTGATCTTGCAAATGCTCTGGCCGGGATCCTTGATGCAGCCCAAGTGGCTAGTCCCGACGTACTCGTAAGTTGTCGTCTGCCCAGCGTTGTTTGTGACACTGGTCAAATTTGACCCACCGCCGGAGTACGCATAGGTGACCGACTGTGTCCCTGCCGGGCAGTTCGTCGTCGAGGCAGTGACGTGGTGCTCCGCCGTGTTGATGACGCACACCTTGTTGACGCTTTCCCACAGCAGCGCGTAACCGCGATTGCTGATGACCATTCTTTTCGGGCTGTAGCTGTTGTCGAGTCTTGTGCCGTCGGGATACGTCACGCTCTGCAGATTGGGCACCCAGGAGTTCCACGGGTAGACGTACGCCGTGCCTTGCGCATCGGTGAACGTGAAATAGCTGCCCGATGACTCGTTGCCATTGCCTATTTTTGTGAAGACCAGCGTCTCGCCGTTGTTGCTGTACGGGGTGTAAGTGCCACTGCTCGGGACGCTGTTTCTGATGAAGCCAGCCCTGAATCGGCTCGTGCTCGTGCCCGTCAGCACGGTGTAGACCCATGAGTACGACAGCGGATCCGGAGGCGGAAATTCGTCCGGCCCATACACGTACGGATTGCGCACGATTGAGGCACTGGTGTTGAAGGTCCACCCCTGCGCGCCGGTCAGCGAAGCGAGCGAGGAGTTGTTCGTGCTCGCATACATGCGCACGAACGTGAGACCGGCACTCCCCGATCCACCGATCGACAGGTCTGTGATTCCACTGATAGTGAAACCGCCGGTTTTGAAACTAACACCGGTCGGACTCTGCGTGTCCGCGCGCGGCGGAAGGTTGATCTCCGCCTGCGCGACCACCTCGGAACTCGAGGTGATCAATGAAATCGCAAGCACGATGGAAGCCAATCGTGAGATTACATTTGAAAACTGCATGAACGCCTTCACCCGTTATTGAAGCCGAGAGGTCGTGGAATTGTTTCGAGCAATACCGCCCGAAGAGGCTAAGGCGGAGGCGGATTCGGCGAGTTGGTCGTCACCACCGTCTTTCGATTGTTCGCCTTGTCGTGCGTGTACTCGGTCGCGACGTTGTTATTCACAGTCCCGGTGCGCACGACGCGAATCAGTCGACCTTTGGCATCGTATGTGTATGTGGTCGTCTCGGCGGCGAACGATCCCGTCACGAGCGCCAGAGCCATCGCGGCTAACAGAACTACTCTCATGGCAAAATTCCTCCCTGATGATCGCAAGCTTATGAGCAAGGCCATACGCTGCCGCGGTGCAGCACCGAAACACCCATTCCAGCTTGTCAGAGAGTTAGACGACGGGCGCGATCTTCAACTTGGTAACTCTGTGGCAAGGAGAAGATTTATCTCACACGATGAGCAGGAAATTTTGTGAATATCGGGGTGTTCGCACCCGAAACACCGTTTGACCAAGGCGGGCAAACAAGATAGGGCGCACTTTGGCGCTCGCTGGATTTACAAATCCAACACAACCTGCTCGAGTCGCGTTCGCCACGCGTTGTTAGAGATATTCGCGAGACGAATTACCACCCGATCCCGCCGCAGCGATGCCGGTGGCGGATCTGGCAGGCACGTGAATCAAGCGTCTACAGATCCTGCGACAGCTTCCGCAGGTAATTGCGGAACGGCGTGGCGAGCTCCTTGTGCGCCAGCGCGTATTCCACGTTCGCCTGTAGATAGCCCAGCTTGCTGCCACAGTCGAAACGCTTGCCCGCGAAGCGATAGGCATACACGGCCTCGTCGTTCATGAGGCGCGCGATGCCGTCGGTGAGCTGGATCTCCCCGCCCGCGCCCTCGCCGATGCGCTCGAGATGCGCGAACAGGCGCGGCGTCAGCAGATAACGACCCACGACGGCGAGATTGGACGGCGCCACGGCGGGCTTGGGCTTCTCGACTATGCGTTCGATGCGCATCAGTTCCCCGCGTCGCCCGCTCGTCTTCACGATGCCGTACTTGTCGGTCTGCGAATTCGGCACAGTCTGTACGGCTACGATGCTGCCATTGTCGAAGCGATCGGCCATCTGCTTGAGACAGGCCTCCTTCGCCTCGATGAGATCGTCGGCCAGATGCACGAAGAACGGCGCGTCGCCGACGGCCGGCTTCGCGCACAACACCGCGTGTCCGAGGCCCAGCGGCGCCGGCTGACGAATGTAGATGCACGAGGCGTAGGAAGGCAGCACGCTCTTGAGCATGGTGAGCAGCTCGCTCTTGCCCTGCTTGAGCAGCAGGTTCTCGAGTTCGCCGTCGGTGTCGAAATGATCTTCGATGGCGCGCTTCGAAGAGCCCGTGATGAACACGAGCCGACGCGCGCCGGCCTCGAGCGCCTCTTCCACCGCGTATTGGATGAGCGGCTTGTCGACGATGGGCAGCATCTCCTTGGGGCTCGCCTTCGTCGCCGGGAGGAATCGGGTACCCCGACCCGCCACCGGAAACACTGCGACATCGATGCGACCCTGCTTTTTCGACTTGGGCATATCGGCTCCGAGCTGTGGGGCCGAAAACATACCACGTCATTTGAGCTGCTCCTCGCGGTGTGCGGTCGCCGCGGCGCGATTGTTTGCACGAAATCACGCCGCGCGACCGTAGGAACCGCCTTACGACGCTGGCTTGACGGCTTTCGCTGCCGGGGCGCTGGGCGCCGCCGCGGGCGGCGCCGAACCGCCTTTTTCGGCGCCTAACTTGATGTCCGCGCGGTTCTTGTCGATGAGCTTCTGCGAGATGCCGTCGACCAAAGCGAGCTGATCGACCGACTTGAACGGACCGTTCTTGTCGCGATAGCTCACGATGGCCTTGGCCTTCGCGGGGCCAATGCCGCTCAATGCCTTGGCCAGCGCCGTGGCATCCGCGGTGTTGACGTTGACCGGCTCCGCGTGGACGCCGAAAGGTGCCAGCAGCACCAGGGCCGCGAGCGTGGGAAAAAAGTGTTTGAGTGACATGTGGCCTCCTGCCGTGTTTGCCCGGCACCATGCCGGGCGAGGAGACTAACAACCCACGTTGCGGCCGGGCGAGCCGCCAATCTGCTCAATTGCCGCGGATATGCGCACTCTGCATCGAGTCGTAACTGCGGCAGCTCGGGCAGCGCCAATGCCAGGTGATGCTGGACACGCCGCATTGATCACAGCGGAATCGCCCCGCCTGCGAGGCAGTGCCATCGTCCGGTGGTGGACGCGCCCGCAGCCGTGCCGCGAGCTCGGGCGCGCGCGCACCGAGCGCGGCTTCGGCGTCCGGCAGGAACGCGTCGTGCACCGCGCGCGAGTGCGCGAGCGCCACGGCGTACAGCTCCAGCGTCTTGTCCGCGTCCCCGGAGCGGGCAGCAATGCGCGCCGCGAGCATCTCCGCGCGCGCGCCGTGCGCGTCGTGCGTGCGCGCGCTGGCCAGATGCGCGCGCGCGCTCTCCAGCTCACCGTCGGCCAGGGCCAGTTCGCCGAGCTCGCAACAGTAATGCGCCGCCACGGCGGCACGCTCGCGCCGCTGCTCGGGCGCGAGCTCGCGCCAGTTGTCGAGCGCCGCGCGCCAATCGTGCTGCTGCTCGTACACCCAGGCCAGCTTCTCGAGCGCGGCCGCGCGGTACTGGGTGGAGCTCATCAACCCGCGCAGTTTTTCTTCGGCGCGGTCGAGCAATCCGGCGCTCATGTAGTCGAGCCCGAGCGCCAGCGTCGCCTGCTCGCGGATCGGCTGCTCGCGATGTTCCGTGAGCTCGGTGTGAATGGCGATGGCACGGTCGACCTCGCCGCGGCGGCGCATGAGGCTGCCGAGCGCGAACTGTATTTCCGCCTGGTTTGAATGCGTCGCCAGGCGCGAGAACACCTCGGTGGCGCGGTCGAATCGATCGTTGACCAGGTGATCGAGGCCCGTGAAGTAGTCGACGTTGGCGCGCACGCGGCGCGCGCGCACCGAACGGCGGCCGAGCGCGAAGGCCGCCGCGACGACCACGAGGAAACACAGCAACAGGACCAGCGGGCCGATTCCATGCAGACGCATGAAAAGAGTTTACGCGTCTGCGCTAGCGTCGTGGGGCGCCGCGGGCGTGCTGCCAGTCGCGCCAGTAATTCGGATAGGTCTTCGCGACGCAGCCCGGATCGAGGATCCGCAGCCCCGGCAGGCGCGATCCGAGCACGCCGAACGACATCGCGATGCGGTGATCGTGATAGGTCACGATTTCCACTACCGGACGTCGCGCCGAATCGTTGGAAAGGAAAGGCAGCGGCTCGATGCGCATCCAGTCCGGGCCTTCCTCCACCGTCACGCCGAGCTTCGTGAGCTCGCGCGTGGGCGCGGCGATGCGGTCGCATTCCTTCACGCGCAGCGTCGCGAGCCCGACGATGCGCGTCGGCCGCGACAGGAACGGGCACAGCATCATCAACGTGGGCGCGACGTCCGGCATGCTCGACATGTCGATGTCGCCGTCGAAGCCCGCGGCCAGCGCGCGCGGCCCGTGGATGACCGTACGACCGGGCGTGCGCGTGACGCGCGTGCCGAGTTTTTCGCACAGGCCGAGGAATGCATAGTCGCCCTGGCGCGTGCCGGAGCCGAGATTGCTGAGCGTGATCGACGCGCCGTGCAGCGTGGCCAGCGCGGCGAAATACGAGGCGGCGGAGGCGTCGCCCTCCACGTCGATGCTGCCGGCGCGGTATGCCTGCGGAGCGACGACGAGCCGGCGGTAGTCGTGGTTTTCGACCCGTACGCCGAACTTCGCCATCTCGTCGAGCGTGAGATCGACGTACGGCTTGCTGGTCAGCTCGCCCTCCACCTCGATGGTCAGTCCGCCCTCGATCAGGGGCGCGATGGTCAAGAGACTGGTGAGGTATTGGCTGGAGATGGTGCCCGGCACGCGCGCGGGACCGCGCAAGGAACGGGTGCCCACCACCCGCGTCGGCAGGTACCCATTGCTGGATTCGAGCGTCGCACCGAGCGCGGTCAGCGCATCGACGATATCCTTGTTAGGCCGCTTGCGCATCGAGATGTGGCCATCGATGACCGTGGCCGCGGGACGCAGGCTGGCGATGGCGAGCAGCAGGCGCGTCGTGACCGCGCTCTGGCCTACGTCGAGCGTGACGTCGCCCGCGGGAAAATCACCGCCGCGGCCCGTGATGCGCACGACGTCTTCGTGCGCGTCGTCGATGACGAAACCGAGCCGGCGCAGGCAATCTTTCATGCGCCAGTAGTCGTCGGCTTCGCCCGGATAACGGATGGTGCTCGTGCCGTCGGCGAGCGCTGCGATGGCGCAGTCGCGCAGCGTCAGCGATTTGCTGCCGGGCAGCGGCGTTTCGAACTCGAAGGCGCCCGGCGGCCAGGGCTCGAGATCGAGAAAGGGGACATTCCTCATTTTCTTGTAACAATTCTCGCTGTCGATCGCGGACGGCTCAAGCCATCCCAATTGTTACAAGAAAATGAGGAATGTCCCCTAATCCTCTCAATCACGGATCGGCCGGTCGGCCCCGTCATTGACCCGCTCGCGCAGGTCTTTGCCGGGCTTGAAGTGCGGCACGTACTTGCCGGACAGCGCCACCGCTTCGCCGGTCTTGGGATTGCGGCCCTGCCGAGGCGGCCGGAAGTGCAGCGAGAACGAGCCGAAGCCACGTATCTCGATGCGATCTCCCGCCGACAAGGCATCGCTCATGATCTCGAGGATCTGCTTGAGCGCGAGC
>JAYTOI010000222.1:0-50035 GCA_043747875.1 Pseudomonadota bacterium
CCGCACATCGGCACATACACCGTGATGTTTCCGGCCGCCGGCAACTACGAGTTGTACGCGCGCTTCTACGTCGGCCCTGGCGGCGGCACCGACGACAGCTGGTACTTCGGCCAGGGCTTCGGCGAAAAAACGCCGGAGAACGGCACTCAATGGGCCTTGTGGAACGAGCCGGTCACGGGCTTCCGCAATCCCGGCGACACCGTGCTCATCGGCGGCACCGCCGGATTCCCGGGTTTCAAATGGGTGAAGATTTCCGGCGCGCAGGGCCCAGCCACGTGGGTCGTGGCCGCGGGCGCGCTCACGCAGACTTTCCAGTGGGGCACGCGTGAAGACGGCATGTTCATGGACAAGCTCGCGTTCGGCCGATCGGGTGTTTGCTACACCGTTGCCGATCTCGACGCGGGCCGCTCCGCGACCGGCGTCTGTCCGCCGCCGCCGCCGCCCGATCCGCCGGCGCACACGCGCACGGATCCGCCGCTCGCGTCCGGCAAGACCAGGTTCCTGGGCTCCGCATGGAGCCCGGCTGTCGCGTCCACGCAGTTCACCAACTATTGGAATCAGGTGACGCCGGAGAACGGCGGCAAGTGGGGCGCCGTCGAACCGGCGCGCGACGACATGCGCTGGGCCGATGCCGACGCGGCCTACGCGCTCGCCAAGGCCAACGGCTTCCCGTTCAAGTGGCACACGCTGATCTGGGGTGGCCAGCAGCCGAACTGGATCGCGGCGCTGCCGCGCGAGGAGCAGCGCGCCGAGATTGAGGAATGGTTCGCCGCCATCGCCGAACGCTACCCTGATATCGACCAGATCGACGTGGTCAACGAGCCGCTGCACCAGACGCCGCGCGCGCCTTCGGCCGGTGGCTACATCGAAGCGCTGGGTGGCGACGGTGTCACGGGATGGGACTGGGTGATCACCTCGTTCCAGCTCGCGCGCCAGTATTTCCCGAAAGCGGAGCTGATCCTCAACGACTACAGCATCACCAACGATGGCAATGCGACCACGGCCTATCTGCAGATCGTCCAGCTGCTGAAGGACCGCGGCCTCATAGACGCCATCGGCGATCAGGGCCATGCGTTCTCGACCACCGAGGCGGCGCCGATGACCAACCACCGGCGCAATCTCGACCGGCTGGCGGCCAGCGGGCTGCCCATCTACATCACGGAGCTCGATCTCGACGGCGTGCTCGCCGGCGTCGTGCACCACGAGACGCAGCTGGCTAACTACCAGCGCGTGTTTCCGGTGTTCTGGGAGCACCCTGCCGTCAAGGGCATCACGGTGTGGGGCTACGTGCGCGGCTCGCACTGGCGTAATGCGCAGGGTGACTGGCTTATGTACCAGAACGGCGGCGAGCGGCCCGCGCTGCAATGGCTGATTCGCTACGTCGGCAACACGCCGGCGACCATCACCGGCGGCCAGACGTTCGAGTTGACGGAGTCCACCGCGGGCGGCGCGGTGGCGGGCAACGTGTTGGCGACGGATCCCGACGCCGATACGGTGCTGTCGCAGTGGCAGCTGGTCGATCCCAGCGGCACGCAGACGTTGTTCGCGCTGGACGCCACCACCGGCAGTTTGAGCCTGTCGCCGGGCGCCGCGCTCGACTTCGAGAGCGCCGCGAGCCATGTCGTGAACGTGTCGGTGTGGGACGGATACATGCGCAGCGTGCCCGCGACCGTCACCGTGCGCGTCACGAACCAGAACGACAATACGCCCGAGATCATCGCGGGCCAGAGTTTCGATATCGATCAAGGGGCGCGTCACGTCATCGGCGCATTCGCGGCCACCGACGCGGACGACATCAATCAGATCGGCTACACCACGTTCGGCAACTGGACGATCACGGCCGGCAACACCGGGTCCGTCTTACGCCTGCGCCCGACGACCGGCCATCTCGAGATCGCGCGGCCGCTGCTGATCGACTGGCGCCGCAGCTCATACGCGCTGTCGGCCACGGTCGGCGACGGCGCGAACACCAGCGTCGCGCAGGGCGTGACGGTCGCGATTCCGCGGCGCGTGAACATGTGCCTGCTCGACGTGATCAAGCTCGAGGTGCCGAAGGCCACGGCGCCAATCGTGTTCCTGCTGGGCGGCCAGCTCGGCGGGTGCCGGGCACTGTAGTTCGAAACGGTGGTTTGTCAGAAGGGCCGACTCGCGTCGGCCCTTCTGTAGTTCAGCCGCCGAGATAATCTCGCTTGCCGATATCCACGCCGTTGTGCCGCAGCAGGTTGTACGCGGTGACGTGGTGGAAGAAGAAATTCGGCACCGCCCAGTACTGCAGGAACGCAAGGCCCTTGAACTCCACCGTGCGGTCGCGCAGCGGGATCTTGATGTCGCGCGTCTCGCTGCCTTCGAGTGCCGACGCGGGCACCGTGTCGATGTAATCGATGGTCTTGCGCACGCGCGCGAGCAGCTCGTCCATCGTCGTCTCGACGTCCTCGAACTTCGGGGGGTCCACGCCCGCGAGACGCGCCATGGAATTCTTTGCGAAATCGCTCGTGAGCTGGATCTGCTTGACGAACGGCAACATGTCCGGCGCGAGCCGCGCGTTGGCCAGCACGCTGGCGTCGAAGCCGCGCGCCTTGGCGTTGGCCACGCCTTTTTCCATCACGAACAGAAGCTGCGTGAGCGCCTTTTTGAAGACGTCGTGGCTCAGGGCATACATCGAAACTTTCATGGAAGACTTTCCTTTTCGGATTCTTTAGTGAAACAATTGCGGCACCATCTATGGCTTTGGTGCGCCTATGAGTGAATTGTGGTCCGCCGCGCAGCTTGCCGTGTTCGCTCGGGTGATCGAGCTCAACGGTTTCTCCGCCGCCGCGCGCGCCTACGGCGTGCCCAAAGTCGCCATCAGCCGCGCAATCGCCGATCTCGAGAAAGCCATCGGCATCCAGCTCATGAGGCGTACGACCCGCAGGATCTTTCTCACCGCCGCCGGTGAGGCGGTGCTTCCGCACGCGCGCGTCATCAGCGTCGAGGTCGAGAAGGTACGCCAGCTCGCGCAAACCTTCTCTCTCTCTCGCGAGGGACCTCTGCGCGTCATCGCCGATCCCACCTACGGCCGCGTATTGCTGGCGCCGCTGGTGCCGCGCTTCCTCGACAGCTTCCCGGACATCGCGCTCGATGTCGTGCTGGACGCCGATGACGACACCGAGTGGGACGTCGCCATTCGCGCCGGCGTGAATACGGACCCGAGATTCGGAGCGCGCGAGCTCGGCGCGCCGCCCGCCGTTTTGTGCGCGACGCCCGCCTATCTGCAGAAACATCCGGCGCCCGAGCGGCCCGAAGGTTTGCGCGACCACGCGCTCCTCACGCCTGCGAGCGATGGGGCCGAGTACAAGTTCCAGATGACGAAGGCCTCGGCGCGAGCGGAAGTGCGCGTGCGACCCAAGCTCGCGGTAGACGATCCGGCCGTGCTCCACAGCGCCACCGTCGCCGGGCTCGGCATCGGTCTGCTGCCGGAGTTCCTGTGTCGCCAGGGCGTCGCGACCGCGAAGCTGCGAAAAGTGCTGTCCGATTGGCAGGCGCCTTCGGCCGCGCCGCTGTACGCGGTGTTTCCCGCGGGACTCGAGAACGATCACCGCGTGCGCAGCTTCGTCGAATTCGCGGCGGCGAACATCGTGCCGGCGCTCGCGCAGTAGGATTTCCGCCATGGCGTACAAAGCACCCCTCAAGGACATCCGCTTCGTCCTCGAAGATCTGATCGGCATCGACGGCCTGCGCGCCTGTCCGCAACACGCCGAGTACTCGAACGAAACCGCCACCGCCATTCTCGAGGAAGCGGCACGCTTCGCCGAGGTCGTGCTGGACCCCATCTGCAAGACCGGTGATCGCGAGGGCGCGCGCTGGACGGCCGAAGGCGTGGTCATGCCGTCGGGCTTCAAGGAGGCGTACTACCAGTTCTGCGACAGCGGCTGGCCTGCGTTGCGCTCGCCGGCGCAGTTCGGCGGACAAGGCGTGCCCAACGTGCTCGGCACCGCAGTCGAGGAGCTGTGGGCTTCGTCCAATCTGGCGTTCAAGCTCTGCCCGATGCTGACGCAGGGCGCCATCGAGGCGATCCAGCACTTCGGCACACCGCAGCAGAAGCAGCTCTACCTGCCGAAGATGGTGTCCGGTCTGTGGACCGGCACGATGAACCTCACCGAGCCGCAGGCGGGCTCGGACCTCTCGCAGGTGCGCACGCGTGCCGTGCCCGCCGGGCCTAACTACCGCATACACGGCCAGAAGATATTCATCACCTACGGCGAACACGATCTCACCGAGAACATCGTCCACATGGTGCTGGCGCGCATCGACGGCGCGCCGCCGGGCGTGCGCGGCATCTCGCTGTTCATCGTGCCTAAGTACTGGGTCAACGCCGATGGCCAGCCGGGCGCGCGCAACGACCTGTTCTGTGCCTCCATCGAGCACAAGCTCGGCATCCATGCCAGCCCCACCTGCGTGATGACGTACGGCGAGAACGAAGGCGCGCTCGGGCTGCTCGTGGGCGAGCCGAATCACGGCCTCGAATACATGTTCGTCATGATGAATGCCGCGCGCCTCTCCGTGGGCCTCGAGGGCTACGCGATGGGCGAGCGCGCATTCCAGCAGGCGGCCGACTGGGCGCGCAATCGGGTGCAGGGCAAACCGCCCGTGCCGCTCGCGAAAGTGGCCAGTTCGGCGTCGATGGGCACCAGCTCATCCCCGGCGCCCATCATTGGCCATCCCGACGTCAAGCGCATGTTGTTAGGCATGAAGTCCACCGTCGAGGCATCGCGCGCGCTGGCGTTGTATGCCGCGCATCAGCTCGATCTCGGCGGCTCGCATCCGGACGATGCCGTGCGCCGTGCGGCGCAGAGCCGCGGCGACCTGCTGATCCCCATCGTCAAGGGCTTCTGCACCGAGCTCGGCATCGAGCTCGCATCGCTCGGCATCCAGGTACACGGCGGCATGGGCTACATCGAAGAGACCGGCGCGGCGCAGACGCTGCGTGACGTGCGCATCACCACCATCTACGAAGGCACGACCGGCATCCAGTCCAACGACCTCATCGGTCGCAAGGTTGGCCGTGACCGCGGCGCCGCGCTCGGCGCGTTCGTCGAGGAGATGCGCATGTCGCTGGCGGCACTGGCGGCCGGCCGCGCCGAAGCGACCCGCGCGCGCGATGCGGCGCTCGATGCGGTGGTGCGGCTGCGCAAGACCACCGACGTGTTGCTCGCGGTGCTGGCGTCGGCGCCGGATCGCGCGATGGCGGTGTCGGTGCCCTTCCTGAAGCAGTGCGGGCTCACTATGGGCGGCTGGCTGCTGGCGCGCGGCGCGGACATCGCCGCACAGCGTTTGGCGGCCGGTGGCAGCGATCGCGCCTTCCTGGAAGGCAAACTCGCGACCGCGAATTTCTACGCGACCCACATTCTGCCGCAGGTGCTCGCGCTGGAGCAGATCGTGGCGCACGGTGGCGAGGGCGTCGTGGGAACCGACTCCACCCTCATCTGATCGAACGGAATTGCCGGAGGCGAACGATGGACCGTAGAAATTTCCTGGCGATGGGCGGAGTGGCGGCGGTGACGGGTGCGACGGTCGGTCGCGCGCAATCGTCGGGCTCCGCGGCGGGCGCGGCCAAGGCTGAGACCGCCGGGACGATGCTGATGCGGCGCATTCCGTCGAGCGGCGAGACCCTCCCCGCCATCGGCCTCGGCACTTCCGGGCCCTTCGAAGTCGGCGCCGACGACTCCGCGCGCGAGCCGCTGCGCGAGGTGCTCAAAGCCTTCTTCGCAAACGGCGCCACGCTCATCGACACCTCGCCCATGTATTCGACGGCCGAAGCTGTGCTCGGCGATCTGCTCACGCCCGAGCAGCAGGCGCGCGCATTCGTCGCGACCAAGGTGTGGACGCCGAACTCCGGCAGTCACGGGGACCAGAAGGGCATCGAGCAGATGCAGCGCTCGATGGCGCTGCTCAAGCACAAACGCATCGAGCTCATGCAGGTGCACAACCTCGTCGATCTCGACGCGCACTTGAAGACGCTGCGGCGCTGGAAGGGCGAGGGCAAGCTCAAATATCTCGGCGTGACGCACTACACGACCAGCTCGTATCCGGATCTCATCTCGATCATCGAGCGCGAGAAGCTCGATTTCGTGCAGTTCAATTATTCGGTGACGACGCGCGAAGCCGAGAAGCGGCTGCTGCCGCTGTGCGCGGACAAGGGCGTCGCGGTGTTGGTGAACCGCGCGTTCGAAGACGGCAATCTGTTCTCGCGCGTGCAGGGCAGGCCCGTGCCGCCGTGGGCGGCGGAGATGGGCGCGACGAGCTGGGCGCAGATCTTCCTCAAGTTCGTGCTCGCGCATCCGGCCGTGACGTGCGTGATTCCGGCGACCGGAAAGGTGAAGAACCTCCTCGACAATCTGCAGGCGGGGATCGGGGCGCTGCCGGATGCGAAACAACGCGAGCAGATCATCGCGGCGATCGGCTGAACGCGACGACCACGTGTCGCCCGATAAAGCTCACTCGGGCAACGCATCTGCGCACATCGCGCACGTTCGGAGGCAAGCCGAGGGCGCGCCGCTGGAGCTGCATTCCCTGTTAGATCACCTGCGCGGTGTCGCGACGAAGGCCGCCGCCGCTGCCGCGACACCGATTCGCGGGGATGCGTGGGCCGCTCTCGCAGGCCTGTGGCATGACCTGGGAAAGTATCGGCCTGAAAAAACGTGCAGCTCTTGCGCAATCCGTGGGCAGGCTCGGCTGGACGTTAGCTTCGGTCAGCCCAATAGGCGGGTGTACGACTGTGATGAGCCACGGCCAAGACGCAAACAGCTTCCGCCTCGACGCAGTAGATGAGCGTGTACGGAAATCTTCAGAACACTAGCCCGCGGTAGTTTTCGTGAATGACGGGCGAGATTTCGGGCGCTTGTCCGACAAGATCGCGTGCCTCCCTCAATCTGGCGTTGAATTCCAGCGCCAGGACGCGCCCGCCTTCCGCCCAGTCCCAGCGCGTCGCTTCCGCAATGTCGTGCCGCGCACCAGGCTCAAAAAGAATCTTCAGCCATTTTCGAGCGATTTGATCAGCGCGTCGACTTCCGCGAACATTTGCTCCACCGGGATCGCCTTCGTCCGGCCCGCTTGCATGTCGGCGATTCGACGTGAAACTTCCGCCTTCCATGCGGGATGCAACTGGCGGGTCGGCGCCGTACTTGCGATCAGCCGCGCGCCCAATTCCGCGCGCTCTGTCGGCGAGAGTTTCATGGCTTCAGCTTCGATTGATTGCAGTGACGTGGGCATGCGGCGCCTCAGGAGTAGTTTCGGCGGATCTTAGCGCTGGGAGTGATCGTCCTTCCATGGATGAGATCGAATTGATTCCGATTTCCGCCTCGCAGCACCGGTGCTACTGCCCGCGCCAGTGCGCGTTGATTCACGTCGAGCAATTCTTCTCGGAAGACGCGCATACGCTACGCGGCCGGGCTGTACACAGGCAGGTCGACGAGCCGGGCATCGAGATTCGCGCGGGAGTGCGGATCGAGCGGGCGTTGCCGATCAGGAGCGACAACCTTCGGTTGATAGGCAAAGGCGACGTCGTCGAATTCAGCGCTGACGGCACGCCATATCCGGTCGAGTACAAGCGCCGAAACGGAACTGGACTGGGGATTCTTTGCGCAGATTGAGCCCGGCGCACGAGGTAGCCCGTGCGTTCACGCAAGTTTCCGTTTGTCAGCCCATGAGGGATGCCTCTGTTACCGTTCAGGAACCCGGCACGAGCTTGTAAATGCCCGACGTCCGCACGTCGACGAGATAGAGTTCGCCGTTCGTATCCTCGGTGAACGAGGCGATGTTGGCATGCGAATCCCACGCATCCGCCTGCACCATGGTCTTGGTCGCCGGCGTATCGGTGGCGATGTGCCAGATGAAGCCCGAGCTGTAATCGCCGAACACATACCGCCCGGTCAGACCAGGGATCGCGGTGCCGTGATACACGAACCCGCCGGTCACGGCCTGGCCCAGCGGATGCGCGTACTCGGCGACCGGGGGCGTCAGGGGCACGCTCGGCGTGCCGCATACCAGCGACGTGTCCAGCGTGCCTTCCTTGCAGCGCCAGCCGTAGTTGCCGCCGGCCACCACCTTGTCCACTTCCTCGCGCGTGTGCGAGCCCACGTCGCCTAACCACAGCGCGCCGGTAGCGCGGTCGAACGACCAGCGCCACGGATTGCGGAATCCCCAGGCGAAGATCTCCGGGCAGTCGTTCGCGCCGGTGCCGTCGCGATTGCACATGGCGTTCGCCGCGAACGGATTGCCGCCCGGAATGCGATAGCGCCGGCCGTTCGCCTGGCCGCTCACGTCGATGCGCAGGATCTTGCCGAGCAGGTTGTTGGTGAGCTGGCCATTGCCCGCGACGCCGGTCGCGCTGTCGTCATTGCCGCCGTCGCCGGCACCGAAGTACAGCATGCCGTCGGGCCCGAACAGCAGGTGGCCACCGTTGTTGTGGCCGCCCGGCTGCGCCATCTCGAACACGATCTGCTCGGAAGCCGGATTCAACGTGGCGCCGCCGTCGGCGGTCGCGAACTCCGAGACGCGCAACACGATGACGCCGGGGCTGGTCTCGTGCGTGTACGCCGCCCACGCGCGCGGGTCGGTAGGGTAGTTAGGATGAAAGGCGAAGCCCAGCAGGCCGTGCACGTTGCGGAATACGACCCGATCGGTGATGTCGAGCAGGTTGCTCGTGATGCTGGTGCCGGCGTCGTCCGCGAACTGGACGACGTGGCCATCCTGCTGCACGACGACCCACCGCGCGGCGTCGTTCGGCGCGCGCAGCAGCGAATGGGCCGCGGTGAACGTCAGCGCAGGATAGACGCGCTGTATGGCGAGCCTCACCGTCACGGGCAGGGTCGGGGGCGGGGGCGGGGATGCCGCGAGTGTCCGCGCGCTGGCCGCCGCGGATGCCACGGAAACGTTCGGCGTCGCCGCTCCGTCCACGGCCACGACGGTGTATGCGTACGGCGTATCGGCCGTCAGGTTCGTGTCGGTGAAGGTTGTCGTCGTGAGCGTCGTGATCGGCGTCGCGCCGGCGTTGCGAAACACTCGATATTGGGAAATGCCACTGTCATCCGTGGACGCGGTCCAGGTCACGGAGATGGAGGTGGTCGACAGCGCCGTGGCCGAGATGGTTCCGGGCGCGGGCGGCGGAGTCATATCGACCGGTGGGGGCGGTGGGGGTGGCGGGGCCGGAGGTGGGGGCGGACTTTGCGAAGGAGGCGGTGCCGAGTTGTCCGATCCGCCCCCGCCGCAGGCTGACAGCACTACGCTCAGCGACGCGAAGGTCGCCAACACAAACTTCCGATGCATATTTCCCCGGGCCGCTTTTTCGCGTTGTTGAAGCGGTGAATCTGGAGCCAAACAGGCTCGCATGCCGTCAGACGCAGCGGACGTCCCGGACGGGGGGAGTTGGAGTTGCCGAGACGGCTTCTGCGAAGCGGGCTGTAGGACGGCGCTGGCCTGCCGGCGAAGTGCTTGATCCCAGCTAGTTTGCTGCCGGTGCGTCAGGAGTGAGAACGCAGGCCACCAGATCCTCCATCGAACGGATCACGGTTGCGCCGCTGGCGCGCATGGCCTCGGCGGTTTCGCCGGGCGCGTACCCGATGACGCGCATGCCCGTCCCCAGCGCCGCAGCGGCGGACGGCGGCGAATCCTCGATGACGATGCACTCGGCGGGCGCGGCGCCGAGCCGCGCGGCGGCGTGTAGATAGATGTCGGGCGCGGGTTTCGGCCTCGCGACCATCGACGTCACGTACACGTGCTCGCCGAAATGCCGGTCGAAGCGCGCGACGCGCAGGCTGAGCTGCACGCGCGCCAGCGGCGACTGCGAGGCCACCGCCATGCGATGCCCGCGCCGCTTGAACTCCTCGAGCGCCGCGTACACGAATGGCACCGGCTTCAGATCGCGCAGGAAGGCGTTCGCGGTGGCAAACGCCCAGTTGTAGACGAACGCCGCCGACACGGCGCGGCCGCTGCGCGCCGCCAGCCCGTCGACCACACCCTGCACCGTCTTGCCGAGGAAGAGATCGTGCGCCTCGTCGACGCTCAGCTCGACACCGAGCTCGCGAGCGAGCTGCGCCTCGACACGGCTCGCCAGGAGTTCGCTGTCCACGAGCACGCCATCGCAGTCGAAGATCAGCGCCGGCGGCGTCAAACTACCCTCAATTCTTGCCGGGATTCAGATTGATGAAGGGCGTGGCGCCGTTGCCGAGCATGTACTGCGGCAGTACGCCGTTCCATTTCTGCACCGCTTCCCACTCGACCAGCTTTGCATTCTGCTCCAGCGCTTCGGCGCGAATCTGCATCGACTTCGCCTCGGCCTCGGCCGACAACACCTTCTGCCGCGCCTGCTCCTCGATCTGCTTGGTGCGGTTCTGCTCCTCGATCGCCTTCTGCTGCGCGATCACCTTCTGTTCCACGGAGTTCTCGAACTCGTGCGTGTAGGTGATGTCGGTGATCTCGAAGCGCGAGACCTCGACGTTGCGCTCGGCGAGGGTCTTGCGGATGGCCTCCAACGCGGTGGCCGCGGCCTTGTCGCGATTCGCGATGAGATCGACGGCATCCCACTTGCCCACCACTTCCTTCATGGTCCCGAGCACGACGGGCATCACCAGCTTGTCGTCCCAGTCGCGGCCGACGTCGCGGTACATGATATGCGCGGCGTTCTGCTGCAGACGGTAAGTGAGCGTGTACTTGATGACGGACTGTTGCACGTCGCGCGTGTAGGTGTCGCTTT
The DNA here is from genome assembly GCA_043747875.1 of Pseudomonadota bacterium. GTDB lineage: Bacteria > Pseudomonadota > Gammaproteobacteria > Steroidobacterales > Steroidobacteraceae > CADEED01. The sequence continues at coordinate 10,730 of JAYTOI010000222.1, forward strand.
CGCCATCCTTGCGCTGCACGCGCGTATCCATCTCGACGATCGCGCTCGTGAGCGGGTTGAAGAAATACAGCCCCTCGGGCAGCGACTCGGACACGACCTTGCCGAAGCGCGTCTCGATGCCGCGCTGGCCGGTGTCGACCACCTTGATGCCGCAGCCGGCGATGCTGACGATGACGATGGCGATGATGGCGATGCCCAGCCAGGCCGCTATCTTCTTCACCGGCACGTCGACGCCGCCGCCGGAATTGCCCGGTGCGCGGAAGATGGGATTGTTGAACGCCATGATCAGTTCTCCTAGAAAGTGTTTTTGTTAGTCATTGATCGTCGGGCTTGTCAGCCGACCCTGAGGCGCGCGCGCCCCGAAGCCGAAAGCATCGCGATCGGCCAGATCAGCGACATGCGCAACCTGGACATCCAGCGCGCGCCGCGTGATGGCTGCTCCTCACCCGAGAACAGGTAGCTCGAAGTGGCGATGGCGGCCAGCAGGATGAAGCCTGAGATCCACACGATGGCGGCGAACCGCAAGATCAAGAAAGGCACGTTCGCTCTCCCGGCGCCCATGTCCCACGAAATATGGGTCCGCGCGAATATGGGATGCGCGCGGCGCGTTATCAAGTGGCGCCTAACTCTTTTGCCGCTTTCTTTTTGTAACAGGCTTTTTCAATAGGGTTTGTGCAGCTCGACCGGTTTCGGGGCGGCGGCCTTCTTCTTGCGCATGCGGATGTTGAGCATCTCGACCGCCACCGAGAACGCCATGGCGAAGTAGATGTAGCCCTTCGGCACCTTGTGCTCGAAGCCCTCGGCCATGAGCATGACGCCGACGACCAGCAGGAACGACAGCGCCAGCATCTTGATCGACGGATGCGCGGAGACGAAATTGCCGATGCCGCGCGCGAACAGCATCATGAGACCCACCGACGCGACGACCGCGGCGATCATCACCGACACCTGATCGACCATGCCGACCGCGGTGATGATGGAATCGAGCGAGAACACCATGTCGATGATGATGATCTGCACGATGATGGCGGCGAAGCTCGCCTGGACCGCGCCGGAGGCGTGACCTTCCTCGCCTTCGGTGTGCTGGTGGATCTCTTTCGTGGACTTCCACACCAGGAACAATCCGCCCGCGATGAGGATGAGGTCGCGGCCGGAAATCTCCACGCCGATGAATGTGAACAGCGGTGCCGTGAGGCCGACGATCCACGACAACACCAGCAACAGGCCTACGCGCATGAACATGGCGAGGAACAGGCCGATGCGCCGCGCGGTTTCTCGCTGCGCCGGCGGTAGTTTGTCGACGAGGATCGAGATGAAGATTATGTTGTCGATGCCGAGCACGAGCTCGAGCGCCGTCAACGTGAAGAACGCGATCCAGACCTGCGGATCGGTGAGCAGCGAAACAATGGCGTCCATGGGGTGACGCCATACTAAACGAATCCGCCGGCGCGAGTCAGTTCGATATACCGTTCGGGACGCCGGCGCACGCCGTGCAGCCGGTCGATCGCGCCCTGGGCCTGAGTCATGGACGAGATCCGACCAGCGCCTCGACGCGCGGCCGCTCCACGGGCTGTGGCGAGTCCGCCAGCGTCCGGAAACGCTCGAGCTCATCGTCGTACTCGTCGCGCAGCGCCAAGGCGCAGGCATTGACCGCCTCACGCCCGAAGCCCACCTGGATGCCGAAGTCGCCGGCGGCGATCCAGGCGCGTGGGGCCAGCGTGCGTGCCCGGTAGTTAGCGCCGTCGTCGAACGGGCTGAAGTCCAGGGATCCGCCCAGGCGCTCGCCAAGCAGCGACGCGCCGGCGTTCAGCAGCGTGCCGAAGAGATTGCCGGAATCGGTCGTCTACACCTTGAGGCGGAATTCTCCGTCGCCGTAGTGGACGTAATCCGCCCAGTCGGGCGAGCGGCTGCGGTGCACGGCACGCCGCGCCTTCACGAGCGCGCCGCCGATGCTGGTGGTGAAAAGTGCACGATAGAAAACCGTGGCGAACGCGGTCGCCGACGCATCTGCCACCGGCCAGTGCGTGCCGATGTAGTGCGCCAGGCCCGCGCGCAGCAAGGTCTCGGCCAGGCTCAGATTGCGTCGCATTCCCTCGACTTCGCGCGGGCGCTTGCGTGTGTTCTTGCCGCGCCGCAGTCGCGCCGATTCGCAGGCATTGAACACGACCAGGGGCGGCAGGCGGCCGAGGGCCGCGAAACCGGTGCCGGTGAGCGCACCATCCGCGAGCACCAGCCCGCTCTCGCCGGGACGCAATGCATCGAAGAACGCATGGCCGGCAAAATGAATCACGTCGTGCCTTCCCGATTCGAACTCCGCGGTGATGCGCGCCAGCGTCGCGGCATCCCCCACGATTTCCGTGAGCCGCACGCCGCGCGCGCGCCCGAGTACGCTCGCGATGCGCTGGCGTTCCAGCTCCGCGCCCGGCAGGTCCCCGGTGGGATTGGCAATCAGCAGCACGGCGAGCTCGCTGTGCGCGCGCCGCTGCGCATCGAAGCGCGCGGGCACGAGATCCGCGGTCGCATAGCGGCGCGACATGCCGCGCTCGAGCGCCGGAAACCAGCCGCGTATGTTGAGCGCCTCCCACGGCACGCGGCTGCCGGCAGCGTCGTGCACGACGGACAGCGCCTGGCCACGCGTCTCGAGCAGCGCATCGACCAGCGAGCGGTGCAACACCAGCGACGCGATGCGCCGGCCGAGCACCTGAACGCGCGCGGCACCAAGGTCGTCGGCCTGGAAGCCGGCTAACAATTTATCCAGTGCCGCGTCGCCTATCTCCCGGCCCTGCGAGAATATCGCCGCTGACGTGCCGCCCGTGAGCAACGATGCGCGCCAGCTCTCGCCATCCGCGCGCCGTGTTTCCGTCGCGACGATGAGATGCGCAGTGCCGGGCACCTGGCTCGTGCGGGTGCGGGGTGTCGGCCCGCGGGCCGGCGCGAGCGGCGCGAGGCGCAGCGCCTCGGCGGGGCGCGCGCTCACGAAGTCGGCGATGCGCGCGTGCACGCGCTGCGCCTCGGCGCGGTTCAGTACGTGCAGGTCCACGCGTGCGAGTCGCGCGTGTCCGGCGGCGCGCGCCCGCAGGAAACCTCGCAGCTGCGCCGTGAAAGCATCAGCGGGCGTGATGCCGCTGGCCGCGCCCCAGGCCACCGTGGCGAGTGAGCGATACGGCGGCGCGTCGGAAAAGCGCGCGACGTTCTCGGCGGCGAGCTCGACAACGTCGAGTCCGAGCCGATCGAAGCGTCCGAGACCCACGAGCAGGAACGCGGTGCGCGTGCGGTCGCGCTGGCGCTGCAGCGCGCGGGGAATCGGCGTGACGCTGCCGGAATCCGCGCTCACGACGCGATGCTGCAGCCACTCGCTGATGATGCCGCCGAGGCGCGCATCGACGTCCGCGGCCGCGCCGCTGGCCGGTACCCCCCGCAGCACCGCGACCGCGGCGGCTGCCGCGCGCGCATTCGAGACGTCGCCGACCATCACGCGGATGCGCAGCGGGGTCGCGCGCGGGCGCTGCGGCCGGCGATGCGTGCGTCCGCGCGGCGGTTCGTTGAGTGTGTCGAGGAACAGCCGGCGCTGCTCGGGCGTCAGGTGCGGCCAGTCGACCTTGCCGAGATATGTGCCGCGCAGCTCGGAATCGCGCACCCGCGTGAGCGCCGCGCGTCTGAGCGGCGGCGCGGACGCGAAGCGCTGCGTCGCGCCCGTCTCGAGCAGATCGATCGTGCCCGCGATGACGCGATTGTCGAGAGTCAGCTCGCTGTGGCCGCACTCGACGTAGCTGTGCCGGGCACCCGCGAGGCGCGCGAGCTCGATGGGCACCGTACCGTCACCTTGCGCGCTGTACTCGTACTCGAAATCTCCGTCGCGCAGCGCGACCCCGGTCGCGGTAGTTCGGTTGCATCCCACCACCATGTGGAAGCGCGCGTCGGCGGGCGCGAGTCGCTGGGTCAGTCCCGCCGCCGCGCGCAGCAGCGCGGCCTGGGGCTTAGGTCCCGCCGCCGGCCAGGCATCGACGTCGAAGAGGTCGAGATCGGTGACGACGTTGCCGGTGGGCAGCATCTCGTGCAGGCCGGGAAACGTGTCGAACACTTCGCGCGCGAGGAATTCGGCATCGTGGCGCAGATCGAGCATCGCGATCTTGCGCACCACCGAGTAGGTGCCGCGCAGCGCCTGAACCGCCGCGAGCGAGCCCGAGTTCGGGGTGCCGAGCATCACCAGCTGCGAGACGCGCTCGCCCGCGCGGTGCGTGAGCGCCGCGCGTGCCACGAGGCCGCCCATGCTGTGGCCCACGATGGCCACGTTCTGCCGCCCATCGCTCTCGATGCGCGCCGCGAGTAGTTTGCCCAGCGAGCCGATGTCGCGGCGCCAGTCGTAGTCGAGCAAGACGGCGTCGTAGCCCGCCTTGCGCAGGTTCAGCGTCATCTTGAGATAGCTGTACGCCATCGCGCCGAGCGCCACGATCTTCGAATCCGGCGTGAGCGCGAGTTCGGTCAGGCGGCCGAACGCGATGTCGATGGGATCGAGCCACAGGATGTCGTTCGGCCTCGAGCCGCCGCGTACCAAGCCGAGCTGCGAGCCCATGATGCCGGGCAGCAGGTACACGCGTCGCCCCGTCGGGGCACGGCGCTGTACGGCGCGCGCGAGCTTGACCAGCTCCGTGAACAGCGCTTCGCCGAAGTATTCGACCAGCCCATCGTTACGCGTGCGCGCCGCCAGCAGCCCGACCAGTGCGCGCTCGTCGAGCGCGAGCCGGTCGTACGGCGTGATGTGGTCCGCCGGTCCGCCTGCCAGGCTCACGCGTCCACCCTCAACTTCCCGTCGAGCCAGTCGAACAGCGGCGGCCACAGCGCCGGTCCGACTCGCGAGGAGAAGAACCCGCCGTGACCGATGGGCCCGGCGCCGACTTCGTGCGGCAGGTACCAGCGCGATTCGTACGCGGCGTTGGGAAAGAACTTCTTGAGCTCGGCGACGGTGCGGCGCGTGGCGATGGAGTCGTCGTCGAAGCCGATGTTGAGGATGGGCGCGCGGATCTGAGCGAACACGTTGTCGGATAGATAGGTGGCGAGATCCGGTCCGAAGTGATCGCGCCGCATGCACCAGCGGCGCCACTCCGCGAAGATGCCGCGCGGCAGCGCCAGGCCGTTCCATCCTCCGCCGCTCGGCACATACCCCCTGAATGCGAGCATCAGCGGGCCGTGCACCCGCCAGAACCACCACGCGAGATAGCGAAACGGCGCGCGCTCCCAGCGCCAGTAGCCCACCGAGGTCGCCACCTGTACGTGGGCCCGCGCCAGCTCGTGATTGGTCAGCAGACCTAACAACTGGCCGCCGATACTGTGGCCGAGCGTCGCCACCGGCAGGCCGCCCGCCACGCGCGCGGCGACTGCGAGCGCGGCGCGCATGTCGAGCAGCCCCCAGTCGCTCATGCGCGCGGTCTCGGTGCGCAGATCCGGCGGCGCCGAGCGTCCCATCCCGCGGTAGTCATAGATCAGGGCGTCGTAGCCACGCGCCGCGGCGAACGCAGCGAGGTTGAAATAGAAAGATTGCGGAAACCCCGTCGCGGCGTTGATGAGCAACACGGCACGCCGCTCGGCGGGGGGCGCGAGGAACCAGTGGCCCGAGAGCGCGCGTCCGTCGGCCGCGACGATCTGGCAGGGTCGCGGGTTGGCCGCATCGGCGCGCGCAGCCGCGTTCACAGCGCGTGATCCCCGATGTACTTTGCGAGCGCCAGGATGGCTTCGCGGCGTGCGGTCGACTTGCGCCATGCCGCGCCGATGGTACGCGTCGGCACGGGCTTCGCGAACGGCTTGATGACGACGCCGCGCGCGTTGCCGTACGCGCCGCGCCCCGCGAGCTCGGGCAGCAACGTGATGCCGACGCCGGCCGCGACCATCTGGCGCAGAGTCTCGAGGCTGGTTGCGCGGAAATCCTGCTTCTCGTGCACATCGGTGCTCGAGCAGATGTCGAGCGCCTGGTCGCGCAGGCAATGACCGTCTTCCAGCAGCAGCAGCGTCTCGTGCGCCAGGTCGTCGACCTTGATGGTCTGCTTCCGCGTCAGCCGGTGCGTCGCCGGCAGCGCCACGGTGAACGGCTCCCGGTAGAGCTCGTGGGAGTCGAGCCCGTCCATGGGCACCGGGAATGCCAGGATTCCGACATCGATTTCTCCCGAATGCAGTTTCTCCAGCATCACGTCGGTCTGATACTCGTAGAGCATGAGCTCGAGGCGCGGCATCTGCTTGCGCAGCCGCCCGGCGACGATCGGCAGTAGATAGGGGCCGATGGTGGGCAGCAACGCGAGCTTGAGGCGCCCGGCGAGCGGATCGCGATGGCCTTTGGCGAGCTCGACGATCTCCTCGCTGGCCTCGAGGATGCGGCGCGCGCGCTCGACGATCTCCTCACCGGCGGCGGTGAGTGACACGCGCTTCGGCGCGCGCTCGATGAGCTGCACGCCGAGATACTCCTCGAGCTTCTTGAGCTGCGCCGACAGCGTGGGCTGGCTCACGAAGCTGCGCTCGGCCGCGCGTCCGAAGTGGCGCGTATCCGCCACCGCGACCAGGTAACGCAGATCCTTGAGCTTGAGGTCCGACATATGCCACTGCCCCTGTATCAGCCATGGGTACATCGATAGATGAAGTCTATGGAGTTTATACAATCAATCGATTAGCGGAAACCGTGGTCAGCCCCGAGAATGCCCGCCCATCGCAGCCCGCCGGGTGACATCCATCACCGCCAGCCACGTGGCTCACCGACGGCAGCAAACCATCCATTCACAGGAGCTTCCATGTTAGGAATCGGTCAGAAATTTCCCCAGTATTCGCTCACCGGCGTCGTTTCGAACGACCAGGCCAAGGCGTTCCAGCCGTTCGATCAGGACAGCCACCCGGGCAAGTGGCGCGTGATTTTCTTCTGGCCGAAGGATTTCACGTTCGTCTGCCCCACCGAGATCGCCGCGTTCGGCAAGCTCGACCGGGAATTCAAGGCGCGCGATGCGCAGTTGCTCGGCGTATCCACCGACAGCGAGTACGTGCACCACGCCTGGCGCAGCACCAAGGACGAGTTGAAGACCCTTCCGTTCCCGATGTTGTCGGACATCAAGCGCGAGCTCTCGGTCGCCCTCGGCATCCTCGACCAGGAAGCCGGGGTCGCGCAGCGCGCTACGTACCTGGTCGACCCCCAAGGCGTGATCCGCTTCGTGTACGTCACGGATCTTTCCGTGGGCCGCAGCCCTGAGGAAGTGCTGCGCGTGCTCGATGCGTTGCAGACCGACGAGCTGTGCCCGTGCAATTGGAAGCAGGGTGAAGAGACCCTCAAGGCCGCCTGATCAGATGAACGCCAGGAGCGAAGCAATGAGCATCGAATTCACATCCATCGAGCAGGTCCGCGACGCGTTGCCGGACTATGCCAAGGACCTCAAGCTGAATCTCGGCGCGGTGCTGACCGTACAGGGCGCTCCGGGCCTCAGCGAGAAGCAGCTCTGGTCGATCGCACTGGCCTCGGCCATCGCGTCGCGGAACACCGGGTTTGCGCGTTGCATCGAAGCGCAGTCGAAGCTGCGTCTCGCGGATGTGGAGGTCGAGGGCGCGAAGGCGGCCGCGGCCATCATGGGCATGAATAACATCTACTACCGGTTTCTCCACCTCGTGGAAGACAACGAGTATCAGACCATGCCCGCGCGACTGCGCATGAACGTGATCGCCAACCACGGCATCGACAAGCTCGATTTCGAGCTGATCTCGCTGGCCGTGTCGGCGGTCAACGGTTGCGGCCTGTGCGTGACCTCGCACGAGAAGAAGCTGCGTGCGCACCAGGTGTCGCGCGAGGCGATCCAGAGCGCGGTGCGCATCGCGGCGACCATCCATGCCGTGGCGGGCGTGCTCGAGTTCGAGCACAGCATGCCGGTGACGGCGGTGGGCGCCGAGCTCGCGGCCTGAGAGACCAGATCTGAGGACCATCGGCCGCGCCCTCCCGGCAGGTCGATCACTCGAGGCGCCCGTGAACCGGGCGCCTCGTTCTTTCCGGGGCCTGGCGCCCCGCTTTATCAGCGCCGCCGAAGCGGCAGCGACCGATAATGTTTGCGAATGAGCACTCACACTCTGTCGGCCGGGGTCGTCGTGGTGCGCGCCACCGACGACGGCTGGCGCGTGCTGCTGCTGCGTGCCTATAACTACTGGGATTGTCCAAAAGGGTTGGTGGAGCCGGGCGAGGATTCGTTCACGACGGCCAAGCGCGAGGTCCGCGAAGAAACCGGCATCGACGATCTCGACTTCCGCTGGGGCGGGGAGTTCATCGAGACCGGGCGGTACGCGAAGAACAAGATCGCGCGCTATTACGTCGCGGCGACGTCGAGCGCCGACGTCAAACTACCGATCAATCCGCAGCTCGGTAAGCCCGAGCATCACGAATTTCGCTGGCTCGCGATCGAGGCGGCGGCGGCGCTCACGGTGCCGCGCCTCGCGCACATCCTGAGCTGGGCGTGGGACCGCATCGGCGGGCGCGACTAGTTCGTCGTCGGAGTTCCCAGCGCGAAGTCGAGTGCGAAACCGAAACGCTGGGTGGCGCTGTCAGCGTCGGAGAGCTCGAGCTCGTATGCGCCCGATTCGAGCTTCGCGAGATTCAGGTACATGTCGATCAAACCGTTCTCGCTCGCACTCACGGCAATTGGGTCGGAGATTGGTTCGTCCGGGCTGCCGGCGCGCTTGCGCTCGAGTGTGACCCGAACATCGCCGCGCAGCTCCGCGACCAGCAATTGAATGTGCACCAGTCCGGTGTCGTCGTGGACAACAACCGTGGGCGTGTCGGGCTGAGAACGCGTCAACGCAAAAATGAACGTGTCGGTGACCGGTCTGCCGTCCAACTGGTTCGAGGCGAGCAGGACGCCGGTGCCCGCCGTCATGGAGGATTGAAGCGCGATCCATCCGCCGGGGCCGACGACGGCCGCAATGACCGCCGCGATGCCCCATCTGCGGTAACCCGAACGCGCACGGTCGGACTCGAGCAATGGGGCGAGCTCGTTACGCTCCTCGAGCAGGGCGAGCCCGGCCTTGATGCGCTGCCGCGTGGCCACGTCCGCGGCGAGTTCCGGACGCTCGACCATTTCGGCTTCGAAACGCTCGGTCTCCTCGTCGTTCAGCCTCCCGGCGACATAACGTTCGGCGGTGGGGGTGTCAGTCACCGTGTAAATCTCCTCTGTCATGGTGCATTGCGGTGCTTATAAAAAGATCAGGGAAAACAGGTCGCCGCTGCGCAGTCCACGCTTCTCGAGCAATTCCAGAAATCGGCTGCGCGCACGAAACAGCACCACATTGAAGCTGGGCTCGGTCAATCCGAAGTCCTTGCATATCTCTCTCTTGTCTTCATCGCGCAAGTAGTAACGAACCAGGAGCATTCGATCGCGAACGGACCGCATTTCCCCTAAGACGGCGCGAATGGCAGCGGCCGCCGATTCGCGCTCCACGTCCTGTTCCTGGCTCGGCCCGTCGTCGGCGGCCTCGCCGACCGCTTCGCTGTCGACATCGGTCTTGCGGCGGCGCACTTTGCGCCGCTCGGACATCACCAGGTTTCGGGTCACCTGCGCCACGAACGCCGGTAGTTTGTCCGGGTCGGCGAGCGGCTCGGCGCGCAGGCGCGACAACAGGACGATCAGCGTTTCCTGGCACAGCTCCTGTGCCTGCGCGAAGTTGCCGGTCATCTTCAGCGCGACCTGGGTGACGCCTGGAGCGACTCGGCGCGAAAGCTCGTCTTCCGCTTGCCTGTCGCCCGCCCGAATTCGGTGCGAGAGCTCCGCGAACGATGTTTGGGGTGATGGCACAGGGGGATCGTGGCGGAAGCGGGAAAATCCGTAAAGGCTGGATTGACGCTGCGTCGCGGGCTCGTGCAGCCTAACCAGTGCCCGAACCGTGACACAAACAAAAAGACGGGTATGACCTCGACCTTTCGTCCAACGCGCGCCCCGTTCCTCACTCTGCTGGTTGCACCGTGCATCGTGGCACAATCCTCGGGCGCCGACGCGGCATATGGCGCGGATTGCAACCCGCGGGCCGACCGCGCCATCGCCGAAACGACACTGGACTTCGGCGGCCAGTCACGCATTGCGTGGCCGTTAGACCCACCCGGAGACGTGCCGCTGCTGGTCGTCGGGCTGGAGAGCGGCGTCGACGTGCGGCTCGAAGTCGCCCTCGGCGGTGTGCGTCTGGCTCACACGGTAGATAGTCCCATGCGCCGCTGGGGACCCCAACGTGTACTGCTCGAGCCGACGCGCGGGCGCGGCGTCGAAATCTCGGTATTTCGCAAGGACGAGGGGCGCGGAAAGGCAACGATTCGGGTATTTGCACTCGACGCGGCGGATGCGAAGAGTGCCTGCTTCCAAGCGCAACTGCAGCTTTCCGATGGAGACGCGCACTATGCGCAGGCGCAGCGCATTTCCCTCGGCGAGATCGAGGCGCCCCCGGGAAGGGCCAAGCGTGAATACGAGGCCGCGATCCGCGCCTACCGAGAAGCGGCCGCGCGTATGCGTCCGCGCGGACCGGGTCGGGTCCTCGCGCAGGCCGAAATGTCGGCCGCCGCGGCCGTTTACCAGGGCGCCGCGGCGTACCCGGAAGCCTTCCTCATTGCGCAGCGGGCCGAGCACGAGTTCGAAGCCATCGCCGACGAATACGGCGCAGACCGCGCCCGCGCGATGCGCGCCGCCGCCCAGATTGAAGTGGCGCTCGACCAGCCGAAATCGTCCGGGGCGCAACCAACCGGGCAGTCCCGAACCGCCGCGTTGCTGGCCGACGCGCGTGCCACGTTCGCCCGCGTCGCGGAGGGACACGAGCGGCGCAGGGAGTATTTCGAACAGGCGCTGGCGCTGAACAACATCGGAATCGCCTTCTACTACAGCAACGAGTACGACGATGCGATCCGCAGCTACGGCCGTGCATTCGCGATCTACGAAAAGATCGGCGAGCGCTCGCGAGAGGCGCAGGTCATGCAGAACATGGCACTGGTCCAGGACGAGGTGGGGCGATTCGCAGACGCGCGTGCGAGCTATGCACGTGCGCTGCACCTCATTGACCCCGTGACGAGCGCGCAGCTGTACGCTGACGTGCTCAACAACCTGGCGCTCGCCGAGCAGCGGTCGGGGCGGCCGGACGATGCGTTGCGTCACTATTCCGAAGCGCTGGCGATGCTGATGAAGCTGCAATCCACGCGCGAGCAGGCCCGCAGCCTGCATGGCATAGGTTCCATCTACTACGACATTGGGAATCGTACCGAAGCGTTGTCGTACTTCACGCGCGCACTGGAGCTGCGCCGCGCGGAGTCAGACCCGCTCGGACGGCTCGCCTCACTGCGCGCATTGGGAGACGTGCTGCGCGATTCCGGTGATGCGGCAGGTGCGTCGAGCCGGCACGACGAGGCGCTGCGCCTGGCGCCGACCGCGAAATGGCGCGCACGCGTCCTGGTGGACCTGGCGCGCGACGCGCTGCTGGGCGGCGACCACGCGCGCGCCGCTGGATATCTCGCCGAGGTCTTGCGCGATGACGCGGGCGGCGATCCCGTGATCTATGCGCGCGCGCTGCTCGAGCGGGCGCGGCTCGATCTCGCGACCCGCGAGTACGATGCAGCGGAGCGCGCAGTCCTCCAGGCGCGCCAACTGTTCGATAGCCAGGAGCTCACGCGGTCCGCGTTCGCGGCGGAACTGCTCGAGTCGCGGATCGCGTGCGCGCGCGGTGATGCGGACGGCGCCGCGAAGGCGGCCGACGACGCGATCCGCCGTTCCGAGACGCTGCGCCGCGCCAGCGGCAGCCCGATGCTGCGCGCGGCGCTATGGCAGCCGCTGCGCGCGGCGTTCGATATGCGCATCGAGCTGCTCGCGCAGGCACACCCCTGCGGAAAAGCGACCGTCAAAGATGGCGCACTCGCCGCACTCGAGGTGGCCGAGAGCTCCCGCAGCCGCGCACTGGAAGACTTCCGGGAGCTCGCCAGCGTGCGCGATCCGGCAATTTCGACGCCGGCGCAGCGGCGTCGCGCGGAGCGGTTCGAAGCCCTGGCCGAGAAGCGCGCACAGGTCGAGGCACTGTCGGATCAGTCAGTGGAGAACGCGCCGGCGCTGCACGCCCTGCTTGCCGAGATCGCGGAGCTTCGGCGGCAGATCGACATCCTCGACGCCGAAATTGGCGCCGCGCTGCGGCCGCGGGAGGGGCGCATCCCGCCAGCGCGCAAAGTGACTGAAATGATTCCCGCGCACGTGGCAGTAGTCGAGTACTGGCTGGGCGAAAAAAATAGTTATGCCTGGCTCGTAACCAGAGAGCGTGTCCGAATGATCGAGCTAGGTCCCACGAATCGCATCGAAGCCACGGCGCGAGCTTTTCACGTCGCGCTGCGCGAATTCGGTCGGTTTCCGTTGCGCGAGCGTCTGGGTCGCGGGCGCGCGCTGTCGGACCTCATCATCGCGCCGTTTCAAGCCGAACTGCGCCGCATTCGCGAGATCCGCTTCGTTCCGGATGGGGCGCTCCACGCGATACCGTTCGCAGCGCTCACGTTCGAAACCGGAGGCGACCAGCGATTCCTGGTCGAGGATCATGACGTCGCCGTTTCGCCCTCCATTCATGACATGCGCCAGGCGGCGCAGCCCGCGAGGCCGGCCGGCGCATACGACGTGCTCGTCGTTGCCGACCCCGTGTACTCGCGTGACGATGCCCGCTTCGACACGGGCACGCGGTCTGCGGAAGAAACGACGGCCCGTGCCGCCAGTCCGACCCTGCGCGGCCGCTCCGGCGAATCGCGTGACGATCGCCACGTATGGCCACGGTTGCCTGCGGCCGGGCGCGAAGCGGCCGCGATCGCCGCGCGGTTTCCACCGGGGCGGGTGCGGTTGATGAGCGGGTTCGAGGCGAGTCGGGAGGAGCTTCTCAAGCTCGACCTGGGGGTGTTTCGCATCCTGCATTTTGCGACCCACGCAGTGGCCGACACCGAGGTGCCGCACCTCTCGGCATTGATCTTGAGCACCCGGGATGCCAAGGGTCATCCCTTGCCGGGCGAAGTCTTCGCGGGCGATCTGCTGCAGCGGCGGCTCGATGCCGACCTGGTAGTGCTCAGCGCCTGCGACACATCCATCGGCCAGACGTCCGCGGGTGAGGGGTTGTTAGGCCTACGTTACGCGGCTCACGCCGGGGGCGCGCGCTCCGTCGTGGCTTCATTGTGGCCGGTGGCGGACATGGTGGGAGAGCGGATCATGAATGGGATGTACGACGCGATCGTGCTCGAAAAGCGCGCCCCCGCCGCCGCGCTGGCCGTGGCCATGAAGGACGCGCGCGGCCGATGGCCGGATCCCGCGCTGTGGGCCGTCTTCGAAATTTCGGCCGTGTCTGGCGGCCGCACTATCCACTGACAAGTTAGGGGAACAGTCATGCCAACGTGGCAAAGAAAGTGGCAACTCAACGATGGTCCGGAAAACGTTTACGCGCCGGACTGCATGCTCGAGCTCATCGAAGACACGAGCGGGACGATCGATTTCTTCACGGATCCAGGCGAGAAGATCAAATGCTTCACCGTGAAACGCACTGACGCGGCCCCGCCATGGACGAAGACCTGGCTCGTGCAGCGCGGCCGCGCCGAGCTCGCGTGGGACGGCAGGCCGCTCAAGTCCTGGGATCCGACGCGCGAGTACACCTACGACAAACGCATCAATCGCGCGCTGCGCTTCGCCGATGCGAACACTTTGCGGCTCGAAGGCGAAATCGAAGTGGGGGGCAAGAAGGAACTGGTGATCTTCTTCGTCGCACCGAAGGCGGCCGAACGTCTCGATGGCTCGCTCGATGATGTCCTCGTGATTCGCTCGCGCATGAAATCGCTGCTCGACATCGGCGTCAGCCAGGACGGCACGGCGCACGGAAATCCGCGATAACGTAATAGTGAGGAGTGGCGATGATGTACTACGGCGCCCCCGAAATCAGTGACTTTGGTGCGACGGGAAACTATCTGGTCGCGCTGCAGAACAACGACCCGGCGGAGGTGGAGCGGATATTTGCGAAGACCTGCGGACTCAAGTACACGACCACCGCCGACTACGGCGGCGCTCACACGTGCTCCTCGCAGCCCGAGCAGTCACTGCTGCACTTCCGCAGTCTGGGCATCGCGCTTCTGCGCGGCGACCAGTGCCAGATGAAAGCCGCGCGCACCGTATTCGGCGACGATATCGAGCCGGAAGGGCTGGTTCGGATCGCACCGAGTTCCGAGCGCCGCCCGCGTGTCGAGGAGGATGACTGCGAGCCGCGCGACGAACGCGGCGTCACGTGGGGACTGAGCGAAACGAAAGTGTCGAGTACCCGCTGGCAGGGCGATGGCATCAAGATCTGCGTACTCGACAGCGGCATCGATCTCGATCATCCCGCGTTCAAACCAAAGTTCGACAGCGGATTGCTGATGCACAAGTCTTTCATCGGCGGTCCGGCGATGGTCGACGAGATGGGTCATGGTTCGCATTGCGCGGGTACGCTGTTCGGCGGGGGCACGTCCGAAGGCCATCTGCGTTTCGGCATCGCTCCGAACGCGATCGCATACGTGGGACGTATCTTCCGCCGGGGAAGCATCGCAACGAATGCCATCACGCCCGACCGCGAAGTCATCAACGCCATCAACTGGGCCATCGAAGCAGGCTGCGCAGTCGTCTCGATGTCCTTCGGCCGCCGTCCGCTGAATTTGCGCAGCTACTCACGTACCTATGAGCAGCTGGCGCGCCGCGCGTTGGCCAAAGGCACTTTGCTGATCGCAGCCGCGGGCAACGACAGCTCACGATTTGAGGGCAGTGGCTACCGGGTCGAGCCCATCCACGAGCCGGCTAACTGCCCGTCCATACTGGCTGTGGGTGCGCTCGACGATTGCGGCAACCTCGCGTTCAATTCGAACGGCGACGACGGAACTTCGGCCAGCAAGATCGACCTCTGCGGCCCGGGGGCGAACATCCTTTCCGCGTGGACGGACGGCGGCTTTCGCCGCATCCACGGCACGAGCGCCGCGACTCCATTCGTCGCGGGGATTGCCGCGTTGTACGCGCAGGCACATGACGTTCGTGGCAGGGAGTTGTGGAACATGATTTGCAGCGGTGCCAGGCCGATTCCGCGCGAGCGGCGTCGCGACGTGGGCGCGGGACTGGTCAGGGCGCCGTAGATAGATGATATGGCACAACGATCGAGCGAACATCCCGTTCGCAGGGGGCAATGATGGCTGTACTAGCGGCAGATCCGTGGGTTGCGAACTGGCAGATTCATCAGGATCTCGACGACATCCTGAAAGGCGTCGAAGCGTTGCGCTTCACCTTGCAGAGGGTATCGGCGGCCAACGCACGTCCGGAATACAAAATGATCTATGACCCGAGCAATCTCTCCGACGATCCGTTCGCCGATACGAAGTTCGTGCAGTTCGGCAAAGACTTCCCGCTTCCGCCGAATGAGAAGCTGGAGCCTTGGACGAAAGACGAGGAACCCAGGTACCTGGAGGCCTTGAAATACGCTTTCAGCTCTCCATCGGCGAACACGAGACGCCTGGAAGGCGAAAAGGAATTCGGCGGCAAGAAAGAAGCGCTGACGATCTATCTACTCCCCGAAGCCGTCCGGAACAACGGCAGCGGCCCGCGGTTTCTGAGCTTGCTCTACTTCACGTGCCGCAAAAAGTGCCCCAGCGAGTTCATCAAGGATTTTTCTGCCGAGGAAATAAAGAAGATCTTTCAGGACGGCACGGCGCACGGCAATCCAAAGTAGACTGCGCGCGGCGTCAAGCTACTTGCGTTGGAGAGTGAAGATGGGAGTAGGCGACAATCCATGGGCGAGGCTGTGGAAATTGAACCGGGATGTCAAAGGCATTCTCGGCGGGGTCAAGGATCGCGAATTCAGGCTCAAGCGCATTCATAAGCCGGGGCCGCGCCAGTATGATTTTCTATACACGGCGGAAGATGCCTCCAATGATCCGTTCGCGGACACAGTGTTCACCGAGTGCGGGGATGCCTTGCCGTTGGCGCCGTCGCGCAAACTGCGTAGGTGGAAGCCTTCTGAAGACCTCCGCTACCTGAATCTCGTCGGTGAGACTTTCGGCAGGAAGAACCTGAGCGTACTGCGCCTCACGGGGGAGAAGAAAGTCGACGGAATTGTCGAGTGGTTGACGATCTTCCTGATTCCGAATGCCATCGAATGGTACCCAGACTCGTACCGCAATCTCGTCTACGTCACGTGCCGGACGAGTTTGCGCGTGCGGCCCGACTCACTGCGGCGGCGACTGATCTCACTGAGCTTCTTGCAGGACGGCACCGCGCACGGAAATCCGAAGTAGCCACGCGCCGACGCGCCTGGCACGGCCTCAAACTACTCTGCCGCGCCGTCCGCCCCTCAGAAAATCCTCGACGTTCAGCGCCAGCTCATCCACCGCGCGCTGCCGCGCTTCGTACGCAGCCCAGGCGATGTGCGGCGTCACCAGCAGGTTCGGGATATCCGCGGCGAACAGCGGGCTGCCGTTCATGGGCGGCTCCTGCGGCAGCACGTCGATGGCGGCACCGCCGAGATCGCCGCCGCGCAGCGCATCCACCAATGCGTCGAGGTCGATGAGCGCGCCGCGCGCCGTGTTGATCACCAGCGCATCGGGCTTCATGAGCGCGAGCTCGCGTGCCCCGAGCATTCCGGTGGTTGCCGGCGTCAGCGGACAATGCAGCGACAGTACGTCCGCCACGCGCAGCAGCTCGTCGAACGTCACGCGCACGGGTCCGATGCTGCTGGTGGTATCGGCATCGCGGCTGGTCTCCATGCCCGGGCGCTGTGCCACCAGCACGCGCATGCCGAGTCCGTCACGGCAGGCCTTGGCCACCGCCTTGCCGAGCGTTCCGTAGCCGACGATGCCCAGCACTTTCCCCGCGAGCTCACGGATCGGCGCGCCCGGCACGGAAAATTGCGGGCAGCTCTGCCACGTGCCATCGACCGCGGCCTGGCCATACTCACGCAGGCGATGCGTGAGCAGCAGGATCGAGCCGAGCACGTGCTGCGCCACGGACACGGTGCAGTAGTCGCGGATGTTGCAGACGGCGATGTTCAGCTCGCGCGCGGCTTCGAGGTCGACGTTGTTGGTGCCGGTGGCGGTGAGGCCGACGAGGCGCAGTCCCGGCACGGCCTGCATGCGTGCACGCGTGATCTGCAGCTTGTTGGTGAGGATGAACTCGCACCCGGCGATGCGTTCGTCCACCTGCGCTTCGGAAGAAGTGGCATGCAGCGCGATGCCGGGCAGCACGCGCTCGAGCGAGGCGGTGTCGAGATCGTCGTGGCTGACGGTGCCGAAGTCGAGGAATACGGCTCGCATCCAATCCCCTAGCTACTCATCCCTCATTGCGGGCGGCCGGCGACGGTGCCAGGCCCGCGGGGGCTGCGAGAGTACCACCGCTCGGGCGCTGTACGGCAATCGCCGGTGGGATCAGCTTGTACATGACCGGGGTGACGAGCCGCGCCAACAACGTCGAGGTGATCAATCCGCCGATGATCACCCAAGACATCGGGGAGTAGAGGCCGATGTTCTGCAGCGCCAGCGGCAGCAGGCCGCCGATGGCGGTGGCGGACGTCAGGAGAATGGGCAGAAACCTGATCTCGCCGGCCTGCTCGATGGCCTCGTCCAGCGGCACACCCTGTTCTCGCAGCTGATTGGTGAAGTCTACGAGCAGGATCGAGTTCTTGATCTCGATGCCGACCAGCGCCACGAAGCCGATCGACGCGACGAACGAGATGTCGTTGCCCGAGAACAGCAGCATGAGCAGTCCGCCGAACACGCCGAGCGGCACGACGGTGAGCACGATGAGCGTCGATTTGAAATTGCCGAACTCGAGCACCAGGATCGCGAAGATGCCGAAGATCGCGACGATGATGGCGATGCCGATCCCACCGAACGCCCTCTGCCCGGCTTCTTTCTCGCCGCCCAGGGAGTAGTGATACCCGCGCGGCCACTGCATGGCGTCGAGCTTCTTCGTGATCTCGGCGGTGAGCTCCGAGGTGTTGTAGCCCTCTGACGCGTCCGCGTCGATGGTCATCGCGCGCTCGCGGTTGAAGCGCTGGATCAGCGTCGGCGCCTTTTCGAACTCGAGCGACGCGAGCTGCGAGAGGGGCAGCGTGGCACCGTACAGGCTCGGCACACGCACCTCGTCGAGCGCCGCGAACTCGGCCTGCTGCGTGATCGGCGTGCGCACCACGATCGGATATTGCTCGCCGCTCGGATCCTTGTACGTACCCACCGGAATGCCGGCCACCGACAGCCGCACCGCGCGATCGAGCTCGGCGGTCTGCACGCCCAACTGCTGCGCCTTGCGCGAGTCGATGCGCAGCTTGAGATTCGTGCGCGCCACGTTGAGCGGATTCTTCACGTCACGCGTGCCGGGCGTGGCCTTCACGATCTCCTCGACCTTGCGGCTCATCTGCTCGATGACGCCGAGGTCGTTGCCGATCACGCGGACGGAGATCGGCGCGGAGATCGGCGGTCCGTTCGCGAATTCCTTCACGTAGATGCGCGCTGCCGGATAGCGCGACAGCCGCTGACGCAGTGCCTGCAGCTCGGCTGGAGTCTCGTCGGTGTCATAGTCGTGGAGCTGCACGAACACTTCAGCGTAGTTAGCCGCATCGTTGCGCGGGATGTGGTTGTAGTAGATCTGCGGGTTGCCGTGCCCGAGGTTCGAGAACCAGCCCTTCACGTGCGGCATGCGCTCGAGCTCGCCCTCGACGAAGCGCAGCGCGCGGTCGGTCTCGGCGAGCGAAGAGCCGTTCGGAGAGTCCACCTGGATCAGGAATTGCGGCGTGTCCGCCTTCGGAAACAGGCTCGAGCCGATGACGGGAACCAACAGCGCCGATAGCAGCAGCGACCCGCCGAGCGTGCCCGCGACCGTGAGCCTGGGGCGCGCGAGACACCAGTGCAGCGCGGGCCGGTAGTAGTTGTGGATGACACCCATGACACGCCTCAGGAACACGTTCTGATGCGCCTGCGATTTCTCGTCGAGAATCTTGCTGGTGAGGAAGGGGATGATGAAGAGCGCCAACAACAGCGAGCCGATGATGGTCGCAACCACGGCCATCGGCAGCACGCGGATGAACTTGCCAGCGGTGCCGGGCAACGCGAGCAATGGCAGGAACGCGAAGATCAGCGTCGCGGTGCAGCCCAGGATCGCGACGGCGATCTGGCGCGTGCCCGCCAACGCCGCCTCGATGCGCGAGTAGCCCATGCGCATGTGCCGCGCGATGTTCTCTACGACCACGATGGAATCGTCGACCAGCAATCCGAGCGCCACGACGAATCCGGCGATGGACAACTGGTTGAGCGAGTAGTCGAGGAAGTAGAGGCAGGCGACGCCGAACGACAGCGACAGCGGGATGGAGATCATCACGATGCCGGCGGCACGCCAGCCCAAAGGCAAGAGCGTCAACAACACCAACGCGATCGCGATGCCGAAGTCGCCGTACAGGCGGCTGAGCCGATCTCGCACGTTCTTGGACTGGTCGAAGCCGATCTCGAGCGTCACCCGCTTCGGGAGGTTGGTGGCGAAGGCATTGGTCGCGGCGACCACGCGCTCGCGCACCTGCAGGATGTTGTAACCGTCCTTCTGGTTGGCGGTGACGAACACCGCGCGCCTGCCCTTGTAACGACCGGTATAGCTGTACGCCGCCGTGTTCCAGCTCACCTCGGCGATGTCGTTGATGCGCACGATGCGCCCTTCGGCGGACGCGACCACGGTGTCGCGCACCTGGTCGAGCGACGTATAACTACCCGACGTCTTCAACGAGAAACTGCGCGGGCCCAGGTCGATGAAACCCGCTGGTATGTTGGCATTCTCGCTCTGCACGGCCGCCAGCACCTGCGCGGGCGCGAGGTTCAGCTCCGCCATGCGCTTCAGATCGACCGCGATGCGCAATTCGCGCGCGGGATACGCCCACGTCTCCGCGGTACGCACGCCGTCGATCGTCTTCAGCGCGTCCTTGAGCTCGCGCGCGTAGTCTTCGAGCTCGCGGAAGGGCGCGTCCTCGGAGATCAGCGCGATCTGGATGGTGTTCACGAGGCCGGGCGAGAAACGCCGGATCACGATCTGCGTCTCGGGTGGAAACTCCGGCCGCAGCGAGTTCACTTCGCGTGTCACCTCGTCGAACTTCTTGTCGGCATCGGCGAAGGTCTGGAACTCCACGGCGGTGAACGAGACGCCGTCGCGGATCGAGGTCTCCATCTTCATGACGTCGTCGAGCGCGGCGATGCGGTCCTCTATGGGTTTGGAGACCAGGCGCTCCATGTCCTTGGGATCCGCGCCCGGGTAGATGGCGGCGATGGTATAGCCCGGAATCTTGAAGTACGGATCTTCCTCGCGCGGCACCTTGCTGAAGGCGTACCAGCCGAGCGCGATGAGGCAGAGGAACGCGACCAGCGTGAACTGGTAGCGCCGGATCGGGAATTCAAGCAGCGTCATCGCGCGCCTCTCTAACTACCTAGCGGGCCTGGGCGCCCGGACGCGAGGCGTCGAACGCCTGCTTGGCCGGGTCATGCAGGATCTCCACCGCCTCGCCGTTTTCGAGGAACAGGGCGCCGTCGGTGACCACCGCCTCGCCTGTGTCCAGCCCGCTCTCGAGCGCGATGGAATCGGCGGTGATGAAGGCCACGCGCACCTCGCGGCGCATCGCCGTGGGTCGGGCCTTGTTGCCGTCGACGACGAACACGCTGGCGCGATCTCCATTGCCCTCGACCAGCGCCGCCATCGGCACGTACGTGAGCGGCGGTCCCGAGGACTGCGGCGCGAGCTGCAGCCGCGCCATCAATCCGCTCACCAGTCGCGGCGGTGGCGAGTCGAAGCGCACGTCGATCGAGAACATGCCTGAGCGCTCGTCCGCCGCGCTCGCGACCTCGACGACCGTGCCGCTCATGGACTGACCCGGAAACGCATCCATGCGCATCTCACCCTTGTCGCCCAGTCTGACGTTGACGATTTCGCGGTCTGCCAGGGCGGCGCGGACCACATAACCACGGCCGCTCTCGCCGAACACCAGCACCGGCGCGCCCGCCGGCACGAGCTCGCGCTCCTCGACCAGCTTGCGCAGCACCGTGCCGTCGCGCGGCGCGGTGATCACCGAATAACCGAGATTGAACTGCGCCGACTTGAACTGCGCGTCGGCCATCGCGGATTGCGTGCGCAGGTCCTGCAGCTGCTCCAGGCTGATGACCTGGTCGGCGTAGAGATTCTCGCCGCGTTTCAGGTCGCGGCTGGCCTTCTCGGCGAGCTGACGCGCCTGCTCCACCTGGGCGCCGATTTCCGTGAGTTCGATCTCCGCCAGGCGCTGGCCCTGCTTCACCGCGCTGCCTTCCTGCACGTAGACGCGGCGCACGACGCCGCCCATCTTGAACGACAGGCGCATCTCGTGTTTCGTCACGACGACGCCATTGGTGTCGATCGGCGGTACCGCCGGCCCGGCGCTGGCGTGTTGCACGCGCACCGGCGTCGGCTTCTCGGCGGGCGGCGCGGTGTCGCGGCCACACCCGGCTAGTATCGTGAACCAGAGCGTGACGAACACCGCGCCGAGGAAATATCCGGGTTTCTTCTTCGTGTTCATGAGGCTTTCCTTCACAGCGGCGCCGCTTCCAGCGACAGATTTCCCGCGGCGGTGGCGTAGTCGAGCTCGGCCTGGCGCGCGAGCACTTCGAAACGGGTGACGTTGAGATTCAGCTCCGCGCCGGTGAGGCTCGAGCGCGCGTCGATGAACTCGACCTGGCTGCTCGCACCTTCGTCGCGCTTGCGGCTGGCGATGCGGAATGCAGCACGCGCGGCATCGGCGCGTGCTTCCGCGGTGGCGAGCGAGTCCGCGCTGGTTTCGAGCGCATCCAGCGATTGCTGGACCTCGAGCTGCACCTGCTGCTCGAGCTCGCTCAGTTGCACCGCCGTCCGGCGCGCGGTGGCGTTCGCCTGGCGCACGGCAGCGCGGCGTGCACCGCCGTCGAAGAACGTCCAGTTGAGCAGCAGCGACACGGTTGCAAAATTGCTGCCGCGGCCGAATTCGTAATCCTCGCCCTGGATGCCGCCGTCGGCACCGAACGAGAGAGTAGGCCAGCGCTCGGCCTCTGCCACGCGCTTTTGCGCCTCAGTCGCGCGCGTGAGAGAGCTCAGCTGCGCAAGCTCGGGGCGGTTCGCCAGCGCCGCCTGGCGCAGCTCCTGCAACGCGTGGGTGCTCATCGAAACGGCCGCGGAAACCTCCGCGTCCTCGAGCGTCGTGTCGAGCGGGCGGTTGAGCAGGAAATTGAGATAGCTGCGCGACTGCGAGGCGCCATTCTGGGCCTCCCGCGACTGTTGGGTCACCGCCAATAGTTCGGCTTGAGCGCGCAGCACCTGATCTTGTGTGATCTTGCCGTTGCGATGCAGGGACTCGTTGACGCGCAGGTTTTCCCGCAGCAGCACGAGGCTGGCGTCGACGATGCCCTGCGTGCGCACGGCCGACAGCCAGCCGAGATAACCGACGCTGATGTCGCGCTTGAGCCGGCGGCCGAGCGCCTGGCGCTGGTATTCGCTCGCGCCTAACAACGCGCGCTGCGCCCGCACCGCCGCCGGAATCGCCGGATTGATCAGCGGCACTCGCAGCGTGACGCGCGTGTCCTGCTCGCGCTCGCGCAGGAAGGGGATCGACTGGTTCTCGACCACCGGGAACTGCGGTTGCCGGCCCTGCGCCACGAGCAGGTCGTTGAGCGTTTGATAGGCCGGGTTCAGCAGGTCGCCGAGCGGTAGATCGATGCTGCGGCCGCCTTCGGCGCGCGTGTAGCGGGCCGCCAGCCCTGCCTCCGGAAAGTAACGTGCGCGTGCCCCGTCGAGTGCCGCAGCACCGCGCTCCACCTCGAGCGTTTGCGCGCGCAGCGACAGGTTCGACCGCAGTCCCTCGCGCACGTACGCATCGATCATCGCGGCCAATGGCCGCTCCACCGCGGGCGGCTCAGCCGGTGTTTGCGCCAGCGCCGGCCGGGTCCATCCACACGTCATCGCGCCTAACAGCAGCCAAATAACGGGCCGCCGACGAATTGTCAGGTGTCGAGTCGCTGGACGCATGTCTAATCGTGGGTGCGCGAAGCTGCGGACATGGGCATGAAGAGTTCAGGCCTCGAGGTCGCGCGTGATCATCGTGATGGCGTGGTCGATGAGCGCCTTCCCGGTGACGCCATGGTGCGAGAGCGCGAGCTGCTTGGTCGTGGTGAGTTGGATGATTCCATGCATGAACCCCCACAGTGTGACGCTCATGAGCATCGGCGAGCCGATGTCGCCGCGGATGCTGCCGTCGCGCACACCAGCCTCGATGGAAGCGACGAGGCTCGCCTGCAGGCGGTCACCGCCGAGCGCGCAGGCCTGCTCCGAAGGCGAGGCCTGCGCGGGGTCCGGCGTGCGCAGCTCGCAGCGGGCGAGCGCATCGAAAAGCACCGGAAATTCCTGTGAGAACGCCACGTACGCACGCCCCTTGGCGCTCACCTGCTCGAGCCCCTTCGCATGGCGCTCGGATGTCTCGGTGAAACGCACCAGCAGCATGCTCATCGCGCGCTCCGCCAGACCAAACATCAAATCGGATCGGTCCTGAAAATAGACGTAAAGCAATGCACGCGACAGACGCGCGCGCCGCGCGACGTCGTCCATGGTCAGCGCGTCCAGCCCGACTTCACGCCCGGCCGCCTCGGCGGCGTCGACGATCTCGGCGCGACGGCGCTCCTTTTCCTCGAGTCTTCGTTCTGCGATGTAGTTCATGGGCGCGGAGCCTATCCTCGTCTCTGACGTCATGTCAATTTGTGGAAGTTTGTGTAAAGCCAGCTCGGGGCAAATGCGAACCCATCGCATTTACATTTGCGCGGGCCGCGCCCCATACTCGACCCCGTGAAATCAATGGATTCGAACTCTGCAACGGCGCTTGCGCTGTCCGATCTGCGGCGCGGCGAGATCGCCGAAGTGTCCGCGCTTTCGGGCGATACCGATTTGAGCGGCGCTGCTGGCGACGCGCTTTTGGCGCGCCTGCGCGACCTCGGCTTCGTCGCCGGAGCGCGCTGCGAGGTCGTGGCCCGCATGTGGCTCGGCGGCAATCCGCTCGCGGTGCGCATCGGTGGCTCGACGTTCGCGTTACGGCACGGAGAAGCGGCCGCGGTGCGCGTGCAGCGCATCGGTGAGCAGCCGAACGCGCCGCGCGTGCTCGCGCCTGAGGACGCCAGCGCCGCCATCGCCTAGTCCGGACAGGGCCTGGCACACGCGCGCTTCTCACATGGACGTCGCCACTTCGCCGCTGCGCATCGCGCTCGTCGGCGTACCCAACTGCGGCAAGACCGCGCTGTTCAACCGCCTCACGGGCAGCCGCCAGAAGGTGGCTAACTACCCGGGCGTCACCGTCGAACGGCGCGAGGGCGAGCGCCAGACGGCGGACGGCCGCACGTTGCGCGTGCTCGACCTGCCCGGCACCTACAGCCTGAGCCCGACCACGCTCGATGAGGCCATCACGCGCGACGTGCTGCTCGGCCGCGTGGCCGCCGCGCCGCCGCCGGCGCTCATCGTGTGCGTCGTCGACGCGGTGCACCTGCCGATCGGCCTGCGACTGGCGCTCGAGGTGAAGCGACTCGGATTGCCGATGGTGTTGGCGCTGAACCGCATGGACGTCGCGCGCCGCCGCGGCGTACAGATCGACGCTGCGAAATTGTCCACCGAGCTCGGCGTGCCCGTGCTGCCGACCATCGCGGTGAAGCGCGGCGGCGCGGACGCGCTCATCGAGGCGATCGAATCGAAACGCTGGGTGGCGGCGGCGCGCGGCGGCGGCACGGCTGTATGGACGGAAACTACGGCCGAGGATGCCGAGCAGACGCAGGCGGACCTGCGCGGGGTGCTCGCCGCGGTCGGCTATTCGCCGCCGATCGACAACCGCTGGCTCTCGCGCATCGACGGCCTGCTGCTGCATCCGATCGGCGGCATCGTAGTGCTCGCCGTCGTGCTGTTCGTGATGTTCCAGGCGGTGTTCAGCTGGGCCGTCGCGCCGATGGATTGGATCAAGGGCGCAATGGCGTCGCTCGGCGAATGGGTCAGCGTCCTGATGACCGACGGCCCGCTCGAGAGCCTGCTGGTCAACGGCGTCATCGCCGGCGCCGGCAGCGTGCTGGTATTCCTGCCGCAGATCCTCATCCTGTTCTTCTTCATCCTCGCGCTCGAGGACTCCGGCTACCTGCCGCGCGCTGCCTATCTACTTGACCGGCTCATGGGCTGGGTGGGCCTGTCGGGCCGTGCCTTCATCCCGCTGCTGTCGAGCCATGCCTGTGCCATCCCCGGCATCATGGCCACGCGCACCATCCCGAACTGGCGCGACCGGCTGCGCGTCATCATGATCGCGCCGCTCATGACCTGCTCGGCGCGGATCCCGGTGTACACGCTGCTGATCACGGCTTTCATCCCCGTGCAGGCCGTGGGTCCATTCAATCTGCGCGGGCTGGTGATGTTCGTCCTGTACGTCGCCGGCATCTTTGCGGCGCTGCTCGTGGCCTTCGTCATGAAGCAGTTCGGCGGCGCGCGCCAGTACTCGCCGCTCATGCTCGAGCTGCCCGACTTCCAGTGGCCGCACGCGGGCAACCTGCTGCTCGGCCTGTGGGAGCGCGTCAAGATCTTCCTGAGCCGCGTCGGCGGCATCATCCTCGCGTTGATGATCGTGCTGTGGTTCCTGTCTACCTACCCGACGCCGCCGGCCGACTTCGCGGGGCCCGCCATCCAGTACAGCTTCGCCGGCCGGCTCGGCGCGGCGCTGCAACACGTGTTCGAGCCCATCGGGTTCAACTGGCAGATATCGATCGCGCTGGTGCCCGGACTCGCGGCGCGCGAGGTGGCGGTGGGCGCGCTCGGCACCGTGTACGCGATGTCTGCCAGCGACAGCGACCTGTCTGCGGCGCTCACGCCCGTCATCGCCGACACCTGGAGCCTCGCGACGGCCTGCAGTCTGCTGGCGTGGTACGTGTTCGCGCCGCAATGCCTGTCGACGCTGGCCGTCGTGAAACGCGAGACGAATTCGTGGCGCTATCCGCTGATCATGGCCGGATACCTCTTCGCACTGGCCTATCTTGCCGCGTTCCTCACCTACCGCGTGGTCGGCGCCTGGACCTGGGGCGTGGCATGAGTGGCATGTCGCAGCAGATCCTGGTCGGCGTCATCGTGGCGGTGGCCTGCGCCGTCAGCGCGTGGAAGCTGATGCCCGCCCGCCGCCGTCTCGCCGTGCTCGTCGCGCTCGACAAGTGGGCCGCGCGCCATCGCTCGCTGACCGGCTGGCGCGCCCGCGCGCTGCAGCCGCGCATCGCGCGCGCCGCCGGGCCAGGGTGCTCGGGTTGCTCGGTCGCGCCGACGCGCGCGGTGAACGAGACGCCGACGCACCCGCCGCGCCGATGATCCCGCGCCTTCGTTTTCTTACGACCTTCGTCGGATGTGCGCTGGCGTTGTCGCAATCCTGTTTCGCGATCGGTGCGCTCCACCTCGTGTACGACGATGCGGGCGAGGCGGTGAAGGTTGCGTCGGCGCCCTGCCGCATCGTGTCGCTGTCGCCGGGCACCACCGCGATGTTGTACGCCGCTGGCGCCGGTCACTGCCTCATCGGCACGATCGCGCATAGCGACGAACCGAAGGAAGCGGCGCGCGTGCCGGTCATCGGTGACGCGGAAAATCTCGACTTCGAAATGCTGCTGGCGCTGCGCCCCACCGTGGTCGTGGCCGCCGTAGACGTTGTTCAGCGGGTGCGCATCGATCGCATCCGCAAGCTCGGTATCCCCGTCTACCAGGTGCACGTCACGAAGCTCGCGGGCATGCCGGAGTCGGTCCGGCGCCTCGGTGCGCTCGCCGGTACCGCCGCCGCAGCCGGACGCGCCGCGCGCGACCTGCAGGCCGCGCTCGACGGCGTGCGCAAGCGATATGCATCGCGCACGCCGATCCGGGTGCTGTACCAGATCTGGGATCGGCCTATCTACACGATCGGCGGAAAGCACGTCATCTCGGACGCGCTCGGCTTGTGTGGTGCGGTGAACATATTCGCGGACCTCGAGACCGCGGCGCCCGCCGTGACGCGCGAGGCGGTCGTGCTGCGCGACCCGGACCTGATCCTCGCGTCGGCGCCGCCGGGTTCCGCGGACGAGTGGCTGGCCGAATGGCGCAAGCTTCCGGCGTTGAAAGCGGTGCGCGGTGGCCAGCTCGTGAGCCATACCGACGAACGCATCGATCGCATGGGGCCGTCCGTCATCGACGCGACCGGCAGCCTGTGCAAGGTGATCGACCAGGCGCGTTCCGCGCGCTGACTCGTGCCCGCGAGCGCGTCGGCGGTTCGGCTTGTGCCAGTTGTGCGTCGACGAGGGCAGCGAGTATCTTCCCGCCACCAAGGTTCTCGGAACCTTCTTCAGCGGACACCGGTCACGGGCTACGGGTCTCGCACAATGGGAGTCATTCAATGAAACCGCTGTTATTCGCCATCCTCTGCGCGGCTTGCATAAGTGCGTGCGCCACCTCCTCCTCCAGTCCGATCACGGCCTGGGGCAAGCAAAACGTCTCCATGCTCGACTACCGCACCGACGGCGCGCAGTGCGCCATCATCGCGGCGCAGTCGAACCCCGAAGAGAACGGAGCCAACACCGCCGGCGGCATCAATGGCCAGAACGGCACGGGCCGCGTGAGCAGCGGAGGGGATTCGGCAATCTCCGCGGGCGCCACCACCGCGCCCTCCGGCGGTCCGCAGACCATCGGCGGCGGTGGGGTTTATCGCGACTCCGCGCCTCCGGACTTGGTGCAGCGCGCCGCCAATCAGCAGCGCGCGCGGGAAATGGCCGTCGCGCGCGCACGTACCGAACTGCTGCGCAGCTGCCTGACCGAGCGCGGCTACAGCGAGTTTGCGCTCACGGCCGAACAGCGCAAGCACCTGGCCACGCTGGCGCAGGGCAGCGACGAGCGTCGCGACTATCTATACAAACTCGGCACGGACCCGTCGATCCTCGAGACCGCCTCCTCCGCCAAGAAGTAAGGTTGTTAGGCGGGCACGACGTCGAAAGCGGCCGTCAGCCGGCGGCCGTCACCCTCGAACGGCACGGTTCCGTGCCACATGTATGAAGGAAATAGCACCAGCGCGCCCGGACGTGGCCGCACGAAGTGCTGCGGCCCGAGCCCCGGCAAGCGCATGCCCGGCTCGCCGAATTTGAGCCAGCCGGCACGCGAATTTGCGTCCATCTCGCCCGGCAACTCCACGTAATACGCCGAACTCAGCCATCCCTGCGGATGCACGTGATCCAGGTGGAAGCCGCCGGGCGCGAGGCTCACCGACCACGATCCCGCGATCCTGTAGCCGGCGCTCTTGCGCCGGTCGGTCGGATGGTCGCAACTGATGTCGAGCCGCGCGATGTAGTCGCGAATCGGTGCGTCGATCATCGCGAAGAACGCGGCGACTACCGGATGATCCCGCGGCAGATTCCGCTCGGTCTGTGTGCCGCCGCGCAGCGACTGCGCGAGCGGACGGTGCGTCGCGCGATGCAGCGCCATGAGCTCGCGCGCGAACATGGCGTTGAACGCGGCCAGGTCCGCGAAGCCCGCGGGCGCAGACGGTTCGTAGACGCGCACCAGGCGCTGGTAGTCGTACAGCCGTGTGTATTCCCCGTCGCCGAGCATGCGCAGCGCCGTGGCCCGATACGCGATCAACTGCTGATCGGCGGGGCTGGCGCTCGTGAGCTCATTGCTCAACCGCAGCGCCTCTTCGGCCGCGCCCGTGCGCAGCAGCACGGCGATGAGGTTGTGAGCCGCGACGCCGCGGTCGCCCGCCTGCCCAGCCGCCGCACGTAGATAGGGCAGTGCCTCGTGCGGCCGGTCGAGCGTGTCGAGCACCACGCCCGCCGAGGTGAGGAACGCGACGGAGCCGGGCGCGAGCGCCAGGCCGCCCTCTAACAACTCGAGCGCCCGGGGCGCGTCGCCGACGGCGCGCAGCACGTCGGCAGCCACGAGCCGCAACGGCAGCTCGCGCGGATAGTCGACGATCGCGCGCTCGAGCGCGGCGACCGCAGCGACGCCGTCGCCCGCGTCCCAGCGCAGTTGCGCGAGCGCGCGGTGGAGGCCCGGATCCGCCGGCCATCGACGCAGCGCGGCTTCGATGCGGCTGCGCGCCTCCGCGCCGCGTCCCGCGAAGCGCAGAGCGCGCGCGAGGTGGACTAACAAGGATGGCGCGTCACCGGATTCGCGCGCGAGCCGCTCGAGCTCGGCATGCGCTTCCGCCGCCAGTCCCTGGCGCTCCATCAAAAGCGCGCGGTCGAGTTGCAATGAGCGCGAAACGGGATCTTGTTGCAAGGCCATATCGAGCGCACTCCGAGCGTCGTCAAAGCGTTGCAAATTTGCATTCACTTCACTGAGCCACCGCCACGCCCGTGTAGACATCGTTTTGTCGCGCAGCGCCAGGGCATGTCCGAACGCCGCTCGCATGTCGCCCGCATTCACCGCGGAAACAAGATGTTGCGACTGGAGCTGATCTTCGAATACGTTCATGGGGGACTTCGGCACAACACTTCATGTCTCGTTCGGACATGCGGCCCGGGCAATTTTTTCAACAAATCAGGTCTTGCGTGTGTGGCCGTTCCGGCTACACTCCAAAAAATACTAATAATCGATTTTTGGTTTCGTTACGACCGTCGAGTATCAATCAGGGGGGCATTGCAGTGTCCAAAGCATCAAGAAGGCTGCGGCGTGAGGCCGTGAGCGCGACGAAGTCGCGCGCGACAGAACTATCCATACTGGCCGTCGGCGCAACTTTGTTGGCGCCATTTGCAATTGCGCAGGACGCAACCAATACGGCCGACAACCAGCAGACGACCAAGTCAGACTCCGAACTGACCGAGATCCTCGTCACTGGTATCCGAAAAGCCCTGCAGACTTCGCAGGAAATCAAGCGCGAAGCAGACACGGTGGTCGATTCCATCACCGCGTCCGACATCGGCGCGTTTCCAGACAAGTCCGTAGCCGAAGCGTTGCAGCGCATGAGCGGCATCACGGTGTCGCGCTTCGCCTCTTCCGGCGACACCACGCACTTCTCGGCGGAGCCTTCGGGCGTCGTGATCCGCGGCTTGCCGCAGGTGCGCAGTGAGTTCAATGGCCGAGACAGCTTCAACGCGAACAGCTCGCGCGGCCTGTCGTTCAGTGACGTGTCGCCCGAGCTCATGGCCGGCGTCGACACGTACAAGAACTCGACGGCCGACATGATCGAAGGCGGCATCGCGGGCACGGTGAATCTGCGCACGCACGTGCCATTCGATTCGGAAGGCTTCGTGGCCGCGTTCTCCGGCGAATTGGGTTACGGCGATCTTGCCGAGAAAACCAAGCCGGCTGCCTCGTTTCTCATCAGCAATCGCTGGGAAACGGGCATCGGCGACATCGGAATCATGGCGAACGCCGCGTACTCCGAAGTGGTCACCGATTCGCAGGGCGTGCAGCTCGGCCGGTTCTATCAGGTGCAGGGCGTCGGCGCGTATGGCGGCGGCACAAAGTGGTTGCCGGGCGGCATCGATATCCGCGAGAACATTTACAACCGAACCCGCAAGGGTGCGTCGTTCGCCGCGCAGTGGGCCACTCCCGAAGACGCGCTGCTCGCGACGTTGCAGTACAACCGCTCCGAGTACAAGAACGACTGGCAGGAGTATTCGCTCAGCGCGGGGTTGGGCAATTCGCAGACCGCCCAGGATCTCATCCTCACGTCGCCGTTGGCGTTCAATCCAACCGGGCAAACGCCGTACGAATTCGACAGTCGGGGTGTATTCACCCGCGGTGTGTACAACGATCAGCGCAGCAACTGGGTCGCCGATCCGGGCAATCCGAAGGTCGTGCATCCGAACGGCTATCCACAATGGTTCTGCTACGACTGGTCAGCCGCGAACTGCCCCGATTCGCGCGGCGTCGGCCTGAGCGCCGACACCCGCAGCTCAAAGCAAACCAACCTCACTGAAGACTTAGGGTTGAACCTGCGGTGGGCGGTCAACGACCGGTTGGGTCTCAGCCTCGATGCGCAAAAGGTCGACTCGACCGTCAACAATTTCGACAACAGCGCGAACAACAAGTCGGCGACCGACTTGTACCTGGACATTTCCGGCGGCAAGCCCGTCTTCGAGTTTCGCCGTCCAACCGGCTTCGGATTCACGGCTGGTGGCTACGCCGATCCGCAGAACTGGTACAAAGAATGGCTCATGGAGCACGCCGAGGACAGCTCGGGTGAAGAGCTTGCCCTGCGCCTCGACGCGGACATCAAGCTCTCTGAGGATGGGTGGGCGGACTCTCTGCGCATCGGCGTACGCCGCGCGGAGCGTGACCAGGACGTCAACTGGTCCACGTACAACTGGGCCGACGTCAGTGCGTTGTGGGGCCTCGGCAGTTCCGCTCCGTTGTTCCTGAGCCAGGGTGTCTGGCAGGGAACGAATGATGCGGTCGACCTTGGCTCGAATCTCGTCGGTGGCGGAGTGTTCGGCGGCGGCACGTTCCTGCATCCGGCGTTCTCCATCATCAACAACTACGAAGCCACCAAGAGCCTGTACACCGGCAACAGCAACGGCTGGGTCTCGCTCGCGGACCGCGCCACGGCCGCTAATGAGGGGCGCCGTTGCCCGGTCATCCCCGGCACGCTGTATTGCCCGGCGGAAGTGCTCGGCGTCTCTGAAGACGTGGATGCCGCTTACGTCATGTTCAAGTTCGGCGGTGACGAAACCAAAATCGGCAACGTCAGCGTCAAGGGCAACATCGGCGTGCGCTACGTGAAGACCAGCGTGGATTCCAGTGGTAGCGTCCAGTTCCCGCGCTTCACGCGGCCCGATCTGCCGACGGATCCGGCGCAGGCCATTCCGGTCAACTACCTCATTTCGCCGCAGGACGAGCAGTTCATGAACTACTCGTCGTTCGCGCGCTCCGCGACGGCAGAGCATACGAACATGCTGCCCAGCTTGAACCTGCGGTTCGGGCTCACGGACGAGCAGTTCGTGCGATTTGCCGCGTCCCGCGCGCTGGCGCGGCCGGACATGGGTCTCTACAAGTACTACTACGGCATCTCGATGGTGGAGAACAATTGCACCTCCGGTACGGTCACGTACACGGTTCCGGGCGATTGCACCAGTCTGCCTACTGCGGTAACGCCGCGGTACACCGTGAGCGCCGGCAATCCGCGCTTGAAGCCCACTACTGCCGACATGCTGGACCTGACGTACGAGTGGTACTTCTCCAGCTCCGGCTCATTCACGGCGGCATTGTTCTACAAGAAGTTCGACGATTACATCGTCAACCAGAGCTTCATCGAGAACTACACCAGCAGTGCGGGCATCACGCGTTCGGTCTCGGTCACCACTCCGGTGAATGCGGACGGAGCGAACCTCAAGGGTATCGAGCTGGCGTACCAGACGTTCTTCGATCGCCTGCCGGCGCCGTGGAACGGGTTCGGTGTCCAGGCCAACTACACGCACGTGGACAACCAGGGTGTGAGCAATACGGGTACCTCGAGCACCAGTGGCAGCGGCAGCACGGTTCAGGACCCCCTGATCCGCTTCACCGACCTGCCGCTCGAAGGTTTCTCCGACAACTCGTACAACTTGGTGCTCATGTTCGAGCAGCCGAAGTACTCGGCGCGTCTCGCGTACAACTGGCGTAGCGACTACATGATCAGCCAGGCCGATTGCTGCATCAAATTGCCCATCTGGCAGGATGCATACGGTCAGTTGGACGCATCGATCCACTACAAGCCGTCGGACTCCTGGGACATCTTCCTCGATGCCCAGAACCTGACCAAGGCTGAAACGGTGCTGCGTCAGCAGGTAAATCAGGAAGGCTTGTTGCTGCCTCGGTCGTGGTTCACGAACGATCGGCGCTTGCAGCTGGGTGCCCGCTTCCGCATTCGCTGATTCGAACCACTGCAAGATCGGGCGCGCCGTATACGATACGGCGCGCCCTTTTCTTTTCATACGCATGCTCGGAGACATTCGCCTCCCCGTGGCTACTCCGCTCAACATCGTCATCGTAGGTGGCGGCACCGCCGGCTGGATGACCGCCGCCGCGTTCGCGGCCGTTTACAAAACCGAGATCGGCTCGATCCGCCTGATCGAGTCCAGTGAAATCGGCATCGTCGGCGTCGGAGAAGCAACGCTGCCGCACATCCGATTCTTCAACAAGCGCATCGGCATCGACGAGTCCGAGCTCATGGCGCGCACGCAGGCCACCTTCAAGCTCGGCATCGAGTTCTGCGATTGGGCGCGGCGCGGCGACAGCTACATCCACCCCTTCGGCGCCTACGGCTCGCGCATCGCGGGCGTCCCGTTTCATCACTACTGGCTGCGCGAATTGCAGCACGGCAGCGCTGCGCCGCTCGAGGAATATTCGCTGGCCATCGTCGCCTCGCGACAGAACCGCTTCTCGCTGCCCTCGGACGACCCGACAGTCGTGCTCTCGACGTTCGGCTATGCGTTCCAGTTCGATGCCTCGCGGTACGCGGCCTATCTACGCGAGTTCGCCGAGCAGCGCGGCGTGCGCCGCACCGACGCGAAGGTGCTCGACGTGCAATTGCGCGGCGAGGACGGATGGATCGAATCCGTGAAGCTCGACAACGGCGAGACGGTCACGGGCGATTTGTTCATCGACTGCTCGGGCTTCCGCGGACTGCTCATCGAGCAGGCGCTCGAGACCGGCTACGACGAGTGGACCAAATGGCTGCCTTGCGACCGCGCGATCGCCATGCCCTGCGAAAACGTCGGGCCGCTGACGCCGTACACGCGCGCCACCGCGCGAGAGGCGGGCTGGCAGTGGCGCATTCCGCTGCAACACCGCACCGGCAACGGCTACGTGTACAGCAGCGAGTTCATCAGCGACGACGAGGCCGCATCCAAACTCATTTCGCGTCTCGACGGTAAGGCGCTCGCCGATCCGCGCTTCCTGCGCTTCACGGCTGGGCGTCGCCGCAAAACCTGGAACCGCAACTGCGTCGCCATCGGCCTCGCCGGCGGTTTTCTCGAACCGCTCGAATCGACCAGCATCTATCTCATCCAGATCGCCATTACGACGCTCATCGATTCCCTCACCGCGGGCAAACGCCAGGACCAACGCATAGTGGATGCGTACAACCGCTGGATCGACATGGAATACGACCGCGTGCGCGACTTCCTGATCCTCCACTACCACGCCACCGAGCGTGACGACGCGCCGATCTGGAACTACTGCCGCACCATGAGCATCCCGGACAGCCTCGCGCACAAGATGGAGCTCTTCCGCCGCCGTGCGCGCGTGATCACTTACAAGGACGGACTGTTCCTCGAGCCGAGCTGGCTCGCCGTGTATTTCGGCCAGCGCGTGATGCCCGATGCCTACGATCCGCTCGCCGACGCGCTGCCCGACGAGGTAGTCGCCGACAACCTGCGCCAGGTGCACGAGCAGGTGCGCAATGCCGTCGCGCGCATGCCGCTCCACGAGGATTTCCTCGAGCGATATTGTCCAGCCGCCAAGACCATGGCGAAGGCGAAGGGATGACGCGCCCGGTTGCGAGCGTGCTCATCGTTGGTGACGATGCCACGGCCTGGCTCGCGGCCGCCGCATTGCGCCGCGCGTTCAAACACCGCGATCTTGCGGTGACCGTGCTCGAGCCCGGCACCACGGCGGACCCGGTAGTCGGGCGCTGGACGCTGCCTGCGCTGCGTGGTCTGCATTCCCTGCTCGGCATCGCCGAGGGGGAGGTGGTGCGCACAGCGCGGGCTACCTACCGGCTCGGCACGCTGCACCGCGGTTGGCAGGGCGAGCGCAGCGAATACATGCATGCGCATGGTGAGATCGGTCAGCAAATCGGCGCCATACCGTTTTACAAATTCCTGTTCGCGCAGGCGCTCGACGGCAAACCCCAGCGCGCCGAACATTTTTCGCTGGCCGCCGCCGGAGCTTTGAGTGGACGGTTCGCGCGGCCCATGGCGGGCAGCGACGCGCTCACGGAGAGCTTCACGTATGGCTTCCACCTCGAAGAAGCCGGCTACGTCGAGTGCATCCGTGCGCATGCGTTGTCGCTCGGCATACGCCACGTCCGCTGCGCAATCGTCGAAATATCGCATGTCGAGAACGGCGACATCGAAACCGTGCGCGTCGCAGATGGCTCGACGTTGACCGCGGATTACTTCATCGACTGCTCGGGTCCGACGGCGGCGCTGATCGGCCAATGCGACAGCGGCGGGCGCGAAAACTGGTCGCAGTGGCTGCCCTGCGATCGCATGTGGTCGGCCGTGGTCGGCGGAGTCGCCGATCCGCCGGCCCTCACCATCACGTCTGCGCGCGAACATGGCTGGAGCTGGCAGGCACCGTTGCGGCGCGCCAGCATGGCAGGCCATCTGTATGGCAGCGCCTTCATCAGCGATGATCGCGCGCTCGACACCCTGCGCGAATCGGTGCGCGGCTCGCTCGAAACACCGCGGCTCAAAGCCATCGCCGCCGGGCGCCGCCGCGCGTTCTGGTCGCGCAACTGCGTAGCGCTCGGCTCGGCCGCGATGCAGCTCGAGCCGCTGATAGGCGCCGATCTGCATTTCGTCCAGCTCGGCCTGGCGACTTTCATCGAAATGTTTCCGCTCGATGCGCAGTCGCGCATCGAGGCCGGCGAGTACAACCGGCTCATGGGCGAGTATGCGGATGCCCTGCGCGATTTCACCATCGCGCACTATCGTCTCGGTGGCGCGCGCGATGGCGAGGTGTGGCGCGCGGCGCGCGCGGCGCCGAGCCCGGATCGACTGAGCCACAAGCTCGATCTGTTGCGCGCCAACGGCCAGCTCAAGGTCCTCGATCACGAATCATTCGAAGAAGTGGACTGGGCCTGGCTCGCGCTCGGCACGGGCACGCTGCCCGATGCACTCGACCTGCAGACGCGCGTGCTGCTGCGCGGCACTTCGCTGGCCGACGTCGCGCCGCTGCGGGCGCGCATCGAGGCACTCGCTGCAACCATGCCACCGCACGGCGAATTCGTCGAACGTGTCGCGATGACGAGGTAAAACCGTGCAACACAAGGTTCGCAGGATTCTCATCGTCGGCGGTGGCACCGCCGGGTGGATGGCCGCCGCGGCATTCTCGAAGACGCTGGCCGGCAGCGACTACGTCATCGACTTGGTGGAGTCGGACGAGATCGGCACCGTCGGCGTCGGCGAGGCGACTATCCCGCCGATCATGACTTTCAACCGCTCGCTCGAGATCGACGAGAACGAATTCGTGCGCGCTACGCAAGCCAGCTTCAAGCTCGGCATCGAGTTCGTCGACTGGACGCGCCTCGGGCACTCGTACATACACCCGTTCGGCTCGTACGGCGTGCAGATGGGCGGCATCTTTTTCCACCACTTCTGGCTGCGGCACCGCGCTCAGGGCGGCACCATGGGCCCCGACTCGTTCAACACCTGCAACCTCGCAGCGCGCGCCGGACGCTTCTCGCCTCCGATTGCAAACGAACGTTCGCCGCTTCCACCGCACTCGTACGCCTATCACTTCGATGCCGGGCTGTACGCGGCCTATCTACGGCGCATGGCCGAGGCGGCGGGCGTCAGGCGCCACGAAGGCCGCATTGCCGACGTCAAGCTCAATGGTGAAGAGGGGCACATCGAATCCGTGAAGCTCACGGATGGGCGGGAGCTGGCCGCGGATTTCTTCATCGACTGCTCGGGCTTTCGCGGCTTGCTCATCGAGCAGGCGCTGCATTCCGGCTATGAAGACTGGAGTCAGTGGCTGCCCTGCGACCGCGCGCTCGCCGTGCCCTGCGCGCGCCTGACCACCACCACGCCCTACACGCGCTCCACCGCGCGCGAGTCCGGCTGGCAATGGCGCATTCCATTGCAGCACCGCATCGGCAATGGCTACGTGTATTGCAGCCAGTTCCTCGGCGACGACGAGGCCGCGAGCCGGTTGCTAGGCCGGCTCGACGGCGAGGCGCTCGCGAGCCCGCGGCCGCTGCGCTTCGTCGCCGGTCGCCGCAAGGAAAGCTGGAAAAAGAACTGCGTATCGCTCGGTCTCGCGAGCGGCTTTCTCGAGCCGCTCGAATCGACCAGCATCCACCTCGTGCAGACGGCGATCGCGCGCGTGCTGTTCCTGTTTCCCGGCCATGCTTTCGACCACGCGACCATCGCGAAGTACAACGACATGGTGCGGGTCGAATACGAGGAAATACGGGACTTCCTCGTGCTGCACTACAAGGCCACCGAGCGCGACGACACCCCGTTCTGGCGCCACTGCCGCGCGATCCCGCCACCGGATTCGCTGCGCGAGCGCTGGGAGATGTACGAGCGTACTGCCAACATCATCGCGGTGCCGGGCGAACTGTTCCGCGAGCACAGCTGGTTTGCCGTGTACACCGGGCAGGGCGTGATTCCGAAGAACTATCACCCGTTTGCCGACGTGACCAGCGACGAGGAGCTCGCTCGCCGTCTGAAATTGATCGGCGAGGACACGCGCAAGCGGGTGGATACTTTCCCGACTCACGACGACTACATTCGCGCGCACTGCGCCGCACCCGCCGTGGCGACGATGGCCAAAGGGAAAGCGATGTGACCACCCCGACGCGCAGCGCCCGCGTGGATGGCCGCGATATCTTCATCTTCGACGGCCTGGTGCCGCACGAAGAGGCGGTGCGGTACTTCAACGCGATCTCGCAGGCTTCGTTCACGCGCACCGAGACTGCGCGCGCAGACGCTGCGGACTCGCGGCACTGGGTATGCGAGATGCCGCTCGAGAACCTGCCGCGCACCAGCCTGTGGGCCGCGACCCAGCAGGTGGTCGCGGAGCTGCGGCGCGGCGAGCGCTATCTACCATATCGGGTCTACACCAATTTTGCGTCGTACGGCGACACGCTGCTGACCCACGTCGACGCACTGCCTGAGGCGCGCGAGCTCACGGCGCTGTGGTATCTGTGCGAACGCTGGGACACCGAGTGGGGCGGAGAAACCTTGTTCTACGACGCGACGGGCGATGCCGAGATCGCGGTGTCGCCGAAGCCGGGACGGCTGCTGTTGTTCGACGGCGCGATCCGGCACGCGGGCAAGCCGCCGAACCGCAACTGCTTCGTCTCTCGCTATACGTTCGCGATCAAGCTCCGCGCCGGCTGACTGTCGGTCAAACAATCTACCTCTCCGCTGCGAGCGCAATTTTTTCGCTGATTGGTGAGAGATCCACCTAACACGCGACAGTAGTACTACGGAGTGCGCGGTTCCGGCTCCAGCGGTCCATTGAAGGGGAAGGTCTCGCATGTCTGCATTCATTCATCGTGCGCTGTTCAGCGCCGTGCTGGCCTGCGCCAGTGTGTCCGCCTCTGCCGAATATGGCCGAACGGCGGGTTCGTTCGATGTCTCGGGCGGCAGCGCTAACTACACGATCCCGATCTGGACGCCGCCGGGCCCGAACGGCATGCAGCCCTCCATCGCGGTGACCTACAACAGCCACAGTGGCAACGGCGTGGGCGGCGTCGGCTGGCATCTGTCGGCAGCGGGCGCGATCGAGCGCTGCAACCGCACCGCACAGGAGGGAACCTCTGCAGCGGTCGAGCTCACGATGGCCGACCGCTTCTGCATCGGCGGCAATCGTCTGCGGCTGCACAGTGGCACCTACGGCGCCGCCAACTCTATCTATTACACCGAGATTGCCGATTACTCCCGCATTACTGCGTTCGACACGGCTGGCGAAGGCCCGCGGTACTTCATCGTCGAGGCCAAGAGCGGGCTCAAGTTCGAATATGGCGCGACGACCAACGCACGCGTGTATGCCGGCGTCTCACCCACGATTGCGACCACGCCGCATCGTTGGATGCTCAACAAGGTCTACGACCGCAATGGCAACCACTATCTAGTCAGTTACAACAACGTGAACGGCTTCGCCGTTCCGGATGTCATTTCCTGGACGCCGACGAGCCTGGGCGGCGCGACCTATCGCTACGAAGCGAAGTTCAACTACCTCAATACCCGCGCGGATACGGACTCGTTCATCGGCAAGGTTAAGGGCTTCGATGTCGCCAACCGCTACCGGCTCGAGAGCATTCAGATCAAGAGCGCCGGAGTCGTCAGACGCAAATACGCTTTTGCGTACGACACATCGAGTGTGACCTCCCGCTCGCGGCTCACCTCTGCGAAGGAGTGTGCGGATGATGCCGAGACCAACTGCCTGCTGCCGATCGCGTTCGCCTACCAGACCGGAGTGGCGGGCGTAGCGACGGGTGCGGGCACCGCCCCCGCGAACAGCGCCAACCAGATTGTAAAAGGCCGCTACGACTTCAACGGCGATGGCAAGGACGACCTCCTCTACCTGAATTCCGGCACTTGGTATGCGGCCTTCG
>JAYTOI010000223.1:0-5650 GCA_043747875.1 Pseudomonadota bacterium
CGGGATGGGCCGATCGCGCTCGGATTTTTTAGAGCGGTGCTTTGTCCGCCGGCCACTTCGCCGGATGCGTCGCGGCGTGGATGTCCTTGAGCTTGCCCAAGGATACCTGGGTGTAGATTTGCGTCGTCGCCAAATCGGCATGGCCTAACATCACCTGGATGTAGCGGATGTCCGCACCGTTCTCCAGCATGTGGGTCGCCATCGCATGGCGGAACAAATGACAGGCACCGGATTGCGTGAGGCCAGCGTGTTCGAGGTGCCGTTTCACG
The DNA here is from genome assembly GCA_043747875.1 of Pseudomonadota bacterium. Taxonomy (GTDB): domain Bacteria; phylum Pseudomonadota; class Gammaproteobacteria; order Steroidobacterales; family Steroidobacteraceae; genus CADEED01. Next base: position 270 of record JAYTOI010000223.1, read on the forward strand.
AGGTCCCCGAGCCGGCCGGGTTTGATAGGCTTTCCATCGTCGTGCAGGTAGAGCGTCTGATCGTCGACCACCGTCAGCAACTGCGGCCGCGCATCGTGTAAGTACTTCTGGGTCCAGGCACAGGCGCGCGCGCCGATCGGCACCAGTCGATCCTTGTTGCCTTTGCCGGCGCGCACGTGGATCGTGCCCTGGGCCAAATTCACATCGTGGCGCTTCAAGTGCACGAGCTCGAGCCGCCTGAGTCCCGAGGAGTACAGCGTCTCCAGGATCGCGCGGTTGCGGATGCCTAACACCGTCGTGACATCGCACTGCGCGAGCACGCGCTCGACATCCTCCACCGACAAGATCATCTTCGGCAGCGCGCGCGGCTTTTTGGGCAGGATCAAGTCTGCAGCGGGATTCGATAGGATCACGTTCTGGCGCGCGAGCCACTTGAACCAAGCCTTGATCGCGGTCATCTGCCCGAGCTGCGCGATGATGCCGAGCGGCTCGCCGTGCTTGGGGCCACTCGTTTGCCGATAGTTATATAAATACCGCTGGTAACTCTCCAGCACCGGACGGGTGATCAACGTGGGCGCCGTCAGTGCCCGCGCATCGCACCAGATAATGAACCTCATGAGCGACATCGATTGGGATTTCACCGTGTGCACTGAGCGACCGACCGCGAGACTCCACTGCTCGAAGTCGCGCTGATAGTCTCGCAGCGGATTGCCGGGCACCGGATCATAGGGCCGGTCCTTCGCACGCCGGTGCCGGCGCTTGGGATTGAGTGCACGCATCGCGCGTTACGCGCTCACGCGCTCCGGTACGACTACGATGGCAGCAGGTCTTGTGCCCTCACCGTGCGTTTTTGCAGCTAACAAGAGGGTTTCGCCGAGAAGGCCGTGATTCATAGGCTTTGCGAGCGTTTCCAGCGTCCGACCACCCCCCGACTGGGGGCCGACCGCACCCCGACCGACCCCCGACCGCTCAGGCTTTAGCCCCGACCGCTCGGCATCGTAGGGGTGCTGCGCACCGCAAGCTTGCAGCGCTCCGACGTCCAGCAGGCCGCTCGCATGTAATCGGTTGTTAGCCGCGCTCTCGCCCTCGACGGCACCATCGAACAGTAATTCGTAGTCGAACGACTGGCCCCGGCCGCCCCGGTGCACGAGTACATATTCCAGCTCCACGAGGCGCGCGAGGTGGATCTTCAGCTGCGTGTCGCCCCATTTCGTCGATTCGCGCACCGCCCGGCGGCTAAAGCGATATTGCGCTCGGGAGAGGGATCGCGCCGCGCAGCCGGTCTCGACCATCGCCACCAGCAACCCTAACAACCGCCGCGTCTGCGGCGGCAGTTCATCCAAGGTCCGGCCCAAGACTTCATGTGCCAAGTCATTGGCCAGCTGGATGTCGGCGAGCGTGACCTCGATGTAGGTCAGCAGCGCGCCGTCCTGGCCCGTCACCGTGTGCCGCTCGCGCTGATATTGGTGCAAGAGCGCAATGGCATCGATGAGGGTGAGATACTTTTCATGATCGCGCCGCGTGCGCGTCCGATCATCCAGGAACGTCAACTGATCGGCATAGGGGTTCACCACGGCCACGGACTCCAGCAGGCGCTGTGCGTTCTGGTGACGTTTTAAGATGCTCTCGCGGGATTGCTTCGCCTGCAGCCCCGCGAGCGTGCGCCGCTCACGCTGCACCCGATGGATAGCGGCCGTCTGTGCGCGCCCTTCATCCACCGTGAGCACCAGGCACCGATTGAGTAGCTCTTCGTCGATGTCGGCTGCGGTCGTGGTCAAGGCGAGCATCACCGGGCCTTCGACCCGGTATTCTTCGGTGACGAGTTTGCCCGTCGCGGCGTCCTTGCTGGTGGACGCAATGGTCAGCTCGCCTTCGGATTGCAATAATTTCAGCGCATAGCTCGCGCGCTGCGCGCCTTGTTCCTCGGCGATGGCGAGGAGTTTGTGCTTGAGATCGATTCCGCCCATGTAAAAAAGACTCTGCCCCGTCATCGCCGAGTACACGATGCGCTCCTCCTCCGGGATAAAACGCAGCAAGGCATCTAATAGGGAAGATTTTCCGGCGGCGGAAGTGGATTGGATCAGAAGCGCCAACGGCCGATCGAGCTTGCGCGACACGGTGGCTAAATATCCCACCAGCTTGTTCGTGCGCTCACCGACAAGACCGCAGCTCTCGAAGTCGGCGAGGATGATGTCTAACAAGTTAGGCGAGCGCAGCAGCTGCAGCGCGGCCTCGCGGTCTGATTCTGACATCGCGGGAGATTCTGGTTTCGCCGGTGCCAAGGCGTCGGTCAAATGCTTCGCTTGCGCGTCTTCGCACGCCAAAAACACCCGTCCCAAATCGTGTTTGATCGTTTCCTCCGAGACCGCGAGTTCCGCGGCTGCTTGCGTGATGTACACGGCCCGGGCGCGCGCGCTGTACAGATCGAGACTGTCCACATGCAGCCGCTCGCTGCGGACGGCCAGGAGGTTCACGCGCAGGGCATCGAGCGCGGTGTTTTTGGCAAGCCCCCGCACGCGGTAATGGCGGTTGTCGAACGCGAACCGCAGCTCGCCTTCCGCGCCGACAGCCTCGACTTGCGGCACCGTCGCCGGCGGCGCCGGCTCCGGGATCACGCGCGCTGGGGGTACGACGGGCGGCAGCGGCTCGGCGACCGAGGCAGCGGGATGCACCGTCGTCGTATTGTTAGGTTCCAGATTTAAATCTTTAGCGGCTAAAGGCTCTAATGAAGACGCGCGCGCGAACGTATGCGACAAGATGGCGGGCGCCACGCCATGCCCCAACCACTCGGCCGAGCGGATCGCAAGACCTAAGGATTTGCTCGCCGGCTGGACTTTTTGGGCGTACTCATTGGCATCCATGCCGTGCGGGAACCGCACCCGATAACACCCGAGGCCTGCGGCGATCAGCTTTTGCGCAACCTCCTGCGCGCCCCGATCGCCGGCCTCATCCCGATCGAACGCAATGAGCACCCGCTCAGCGCCGCAGGATGTCAGGGCCGCTAACAACTCCTCGGTCAACCCATGCACCCCGTAGCAGCTCGTGACATTGCGATACCCCGCATGCCAGAACGTCAGCGCATCGATCAGCGCTTCGCAGAGGATGATTTCCGGCTGACCTATAATGCCGGCGAGATTGAACACCCCGCGGTGCGGCCCCGGCAGGTACAAGTGCTTCGGCGTCCCCGGTCGCAGATTGTCCAGCAACTTGCGGCCATACGCCCCGACGACCTGGTTGTGAGCCGAGAACAACGGGATCACGAGCGAGCCGTTCAAATGTTCGTGCCCCGACTCGCGCAGCACGCCCACGCGCTGCAGGGCGGTTCGTAACTCCGCCCCCGCTTTGAACTGCTTCGGTGCCAGCCGGTAGGCCAGCGTCCGATTGGCATAGCCGAGCTGGAAGTGGCGGATCAGCGCGGGATCGCTGAGACCCCGTTTCGCCAAGTACGCCAGCGCCTCGGGACTTGCGAGCAGCGTCTCGTGATAAAACCCGATCACTTGATCGAGCAGCACCTGATCGCCGGCATCCAGGGAGAACGAGTGCGCGGCGCGCAGCTTGCCTTGCGATAACTTCGGTGCCGGCGATGCACCAGGAGGGCCGCCGTGCACCGCACCGGCTACCGCGGGATGCTCTTTGGCTAACAACTCACAGGCATGGCGGAAGCTCACCTTGTGGGTTTTCATCACCCAGTCGATCACCGTGCCGCCTGCGTTGCAGCCAAAGCAGTGCCACAGGTTCGAGCTCGGGGTCACGACGCAGCTCGGCGTATCGTCTTCGGCATGGAACGGACAGCGACAGGCGAGGTCCTTGCCCTGGCTCGTCAGGACAAGCCCCTGGCGCTCGATCAGCGTGGTCAACGGCACCCGCTTCAGGCGCTCCAGTTCATCGGCACTCAGGCGGGCCATAACCTAAGGGTCTCCCAAAAAGCTGTCAAGAGGCCCTTGCACGATGTATGGCCTCTTTTTACGTTCGATGTATAATACACTCCATGTATAGGTTCACAAGCCCCTCCCCATGACCCCGCCAGAACCGACCCTACACTCCCCCGCATCGACCCCCGACCCAGGACCGATGCTCATGCCCAAACGCATTGCCGGCGAAGCCCCCGGCGGCTTCGGCCCCCGACTCGCACAGCTGCGCAAACAAGCCGGACTCACGCAAACCGCGCTCGCCCAGGAGATCGGGATTTCGCAGCGCATGATGGCCTACTACGAAGGACCGACCTCGTTCCCCCCGGCCACGCTGCTGCCGAAGATCGCGCGCGTGCTCGATGTGTCCATCGAGACGCTGCTGGGCACCGAGACTGCCAAGCGCAAAGCCAAGCCCCTCGATACCCGCATGCAGCGCCGGCTCACCCAAATTGCGAGCCTGCCCACCGACGAGCGCCGCCAGATCATGCAGCTCGTCGATGCCTTCATCGAACGCGGTCAATTGAAGCGCCGCGCCACCCAGGACGCACGCAGCACGGACCGCACCGGTGAACGCGCTGTCGCACGCGCCTAACAACGATTACGGAGCCCGCCATGACCAACGTGACCGTCTCACTGCCCGATGATTTAGCCCAAGCCGCCCGCTCGGCAGGCCTTTTGCGCGATGAAGCGATCGCCACCTTGTTGCGCGACGCCATGAAGAAGCGCCAGGTCGATCAGTTGTTCGAGACCATGGGTAAGCTCTCGGCGCTGGAACCCAAATTGACCGAAGCCGAAATCGACGCCGAGATCGACGCCGCACGCGCCGAGCGCCACAGCCGTGCGGATCGTCGCTGACACCAACACCGTCGTCTCGGCCTTTCTCTGGGGCGGATTACCCGCAGAGGTCTTGAGCGCCGCGCGCGCTCAGCGGATCACGCTGTTTACCAGCGCCACGCTCCTCGCCGAGTTAGAGGACGTCCTCACGCGCGACAAACACGCCGCGCGCATCCGCACGGTCGGCAGCACGCCCCTCGCCATGCTCACAGGTTATCGCGCCCTGACCACTCTCGTGCGCGCCCCCGCCATCGCCCCCGTGAGCCGCGATCCCGATGATGATCAGGTCCTCGCCTGCGCGCTCGCCGCCCAGGCCCAGCTCATTGTCACCCGCGACAAGGACTTGTTAGTCCTCAAATCATTCCAGGGCATCAATATCGTCGACGCGAGAGAAGCGCTCGAGCGCATCGAGGCGGCGAAGTAGCTAACGGACGTGCCGCCACCTCATTGTCGAGGCAACCCCGCACGCGCTTTCAACGCCAACGCTGAAAGCTTTTCCACCTCATCAAAATAGCCGGCAACCGCAGCAACTTTTTCGCATTCATACGCACGGCCCGCCCACTCGAACTGGAAAGCAGTGCCTATCGGAACATCCAGGTAGCCCCGCAGATATATCTTGCGACTTAAAGCCTTGCC
>JAYTOI010000224.1:0-6562 GCA_043747875.1 Pseudomonadota bacterium
ACCGAACCAAAGGCATTTGGGAATACGCGTATCGCCTCGGCTACGTGCGCCAGGTCGTTGGTGGTGGGCATAAGCATACGCATGCGAATGCTGTCTAACTATAAGTAGACCGCAGAAATGCGGCGTTACAAAGCGTCATTAATGACGCATAACACAGGCGTGTACTCGTAACCATCTGATTCCAGTTCACCACGCGCCGCCTAACCAGTCAATTCGCGACCTGCCATCCCATGCCCGCCCCGCCCCGCCTGCTGGACTCGGTCCGAGCCGAAATCCGGCTGCGCCATTTCAGCTATCGCACGGAAAAGGCTTATGTCGACTGGATTCGCCGATTCATCCTGCACCACGACAGACGCCATCCCCGGGAAATGGGCGGCGACGAAGTGCGCCAGTTCCTGTCCCATCTTGCGAACGATCGAAACGTCAGCGCCGCAACCCAGGCACAGGCGCTGGCAGCTCTGCTATTTCTCTACAAACGCGTGCTAAATGTCGATTTGCCGTGGATCGACAACGTGGTACGCGCGCGTCGTCCGAAGCGCCTCCCCACCGTTCTAACGCAGGCAGAGGCCCAGCGGGTCCTTGCGAATCTCTCCGGCCCGCATGCGCTGGTCGCCGGCTTGCTCTACGGCAGCGGATTGCGATTGCTCGAAGCCTTGCGGCTGCGCGTCAAAGACGTCGATCTCTACCACCGCCGCCTGCTGGTTCGTGATGGCAAGGGCGGAAAGGATCGCGTCACTATCCTGCCTTCATCTCTTGTCGACGTTCTCGGCGCGCACCTTCGTCGTGTGCGCGTGCTGCACGAGCAGGCGGTCGCGCGCGGCTTTGGCGGTGTCGATCTCCCATTCGCACTGAGCCGCAAATATCCGCGTGCCCACCTGCAATGGAACTGGCAATACATCTTCCCGGCGACGCGAGTCTCGCAAGATCCCCGCGGCGAAACGATGCGACGCCATCACCTTCACGAGGAAAGCATCCAGCGACACGTCCGTAACGCCGCACGCGCGGCCGGCATTGAAAAGCCGGTCTCGCCTCATACGTTCCGCCATTCCTTTGCAACACACCTGCTCGAGAACGGCTACGACATCCGCACGGTTCAGGAGTTACTGGGCCACCGCGATGTGTCGACGACGCAGATCTACACCCACGTCATGGCGCCCGGCTCGACTGCCGTGCGCAGCCCGCTGGATGGGCCCGCTCGCAATAGATAGGCGCGCGCCGAATGGCGCGCGCGTTACGCGCTCACGACTTCCGGCAACTGCGACTGGCGATGCTGCCGCGCGGCTTTCACGAAGCCCGCGAACAGCGGATGTCCGTCGCGCGGCGTCGAGGTGAACTCCGGATGGAACTGCGTCGCCACAAACCACGGATGGCCGGGTAGTTCGATGATCTCGACGAGATCATCCTTGGAAAGCCCCGGGAAGCGGAAGCCCGCCGCGATGTACCGATCCATGTAATTGTTGTTGAACTCGTAACGATGGCGGTGCCGCTCGCGCACTTCCTCGTTGCCGTATATGGCGCGGGCCAGCGTATTCGGCGCGATGCGCACTTCCTGCGCGCCCAGGCGCATGGTGCCGCCCTTGCCGACGGCGTCGTCGCGCTTCTGCTCGCCTTTGGCGATGTCCTGCCACTCGGTGATCAGCGCGATCACCGGATGCGGGCTCGCGCGATTGAATTCGGTGGAATTGGCGCTCTCGAGCCCGAGCACGTGGCGCCCATATTCGATGACCGCGAGTTGCATGCCGAGGCAGATGCCGAGATACGGAATCTTGTTCTCGCGCGCGTAACGCACGGCCAGGATCTTGCCTTCGATGCCGCGCTCGCCGAAGCCGCCCGGCACCAGGATGGCGTCCATGCCGCGCAGCGCATGGGTGCCGTGCTTCTCGATGTCGGTGGACTCGATGTAGTGCACGTTGACGCGCGTGCGGGTCTTCACGCCGGCGTGCGTCAGCGCCTCGTTCAGAGAGATGTAGCTGTCCTTCACCTGCACGTACTTGCCGACCATCGCGATGTCGACCTGGCCATCCGGGTTGGTCTTCGCAGCGACGACCTGGCGCCACTCGGTGAGATCCGCCGGGGGCACGTTGAGCCGCAGCTTGTCGACGACGATCTCGTCGAGGCCCTGCTCGGCCAGCAACATCGGAATCTTGTAGATGTCGTCCGCGTCGATGCCCGAGATGACGGCGCGCTCTTCGACGTTGGTGAACAACGCGATCTTGCGGCGCTGCTCGTCGGGCAGCGGATTCTTGCAGCGGCACAGCAGTACGTCGGGCTGGATGCCGATGCCGCGCAACTCTTTCACGCTGTGCTGGGTCGGCTTTGTCTTGATCTCGCCCGAACCGCCCACGATGGGCACGAGCGTGAGATGCAGGAACACGCAGTTGTTGCGGCCGAGCTCGACGCCCAACTGGCGGATGGCTTCGAGAAACGGCAGCGACTCGATGTCGCCCACCGTGCCGCCGATCTCGACCATGCACACGTCGGCATCGCCGGCGCCCAGCATGATGGAGCGCTTGATCTCGTCGGTGATGTGCGGAATGACCTGCACCGTGGCGCCCAGATAGTCGCCGCGACGCTCTTTCGCGATCACGCGCTCGTAAATTCTTCCGGTGGTGAAGTTGCTGTGACGGCCGGTGGTCGTGCGCACGAAACGCTCGTAGTGGCCAAGATCGAGGTCGCTCTCGGTGCCGTCGGTGGTGACGAACACCTCACCATGCTGGAACGGGCTCATCGTGCCCGGATCCACGTTGATGTACGGGTCGAGCTTGACCATCGAGATCTTGAGTCCGCGTGCCTCGAGGATGGCGCCCAGCGAGGCGGCCGCGATGCCCTTTCCCAATGAGGAAACGACGCCACCAGTGACGAATACAAAACGTGTCATGTGAGCCCGCCGCGATGTGAAACCGGAGACGCAAGATGCGCGTATCGACGGGCCGACAGGCTACCAAATCGAGGACTGCGACGAAATGGTTGCGGCAGCTCGCGGGCAAAAAAACCCGAATGGGATTCGTCAGCGCGGCGGGCGTTGGCGCCCGCCGCGCGTCAATGACTTAACCCAGCCTCGCTTCGAGCGTCGCAAGTCTTTGTTCCTGCGCGGCCATCACGAACGCGCTCAGTTCCGTGTATCGCACGCCGAGACGGATGAGCGGCCGTCCATAATCGTCGAGCATCGGCACCAGCGTAGTTTTGGAACCCGCACCCGGAGCCTGGTTCGCCTCAACCGGATTCTCGGCCTCGCGGTAGATCGGATCGCTGCAAAAAACGCCATAGCGATTTGCATCGAGGCCCTCGGAGGCGAAAGCACGTTGAATGTCCTGCGCCAGGACCCCGCAGTGCAAACGCGCCTGATCGCCTTTTTCATCGATCGAATCGCGCCATTGGAACAGGACGGACATTCCGGCGAGCCGCCGCGCCACGCGCAGCTCCGCATCGCTCAGCCGTCCGCGTACTCGTTTGTCTCGTGCGTCCGAGGTGCTGATCGTCGAGGTTACGGCGAAGATTTGCTTCCACCGTTGTGATGCTCGCCCCAGCGCGACTTGGTTGTCGGCGTTCGGACGTACCGCAGTGCTGACACCACCGCCCGCAATGATGTCACCGTTGAGACCGCCGCCCACTCCTGTGCCGCCGAGCAAGCGGATTGCCCCGCCGGCACCAACGGCCCCACCGGCACCGCCACCTTCCAGCAGCAGCCGGCCACCGCTAGCGCCCGTTCCGCCCGACCATGCGCTGCCTCCGCTGATGGTCAGGTCCTTACCGACGACGCCATTGGCGACCGGAGGCACCGGAGCGATCTGGAATACCGAAAGTGTGGGATAAACCGCCATGTCCAGGATGGCATTGCGCACGCCTTGATCGTCGAGGTCGGTAGTGGCGTCGATATTGTTCGTCGTGATGAAGTTTCGAACCGATGAACTCGTGAGCAGCAGGTCTCGTCCGATATTGGCTTCGCAATAGATCTGCAGCAGACAGGTGTTCGCGTTGACGCGAACTCCACCGCCTGTGTTGTTCTGCGAAACGATCCCCGAGCCGAACTGCGATGAACCGCTGTTGACGTTGAAGCCCCAGCCGCGGTTGCGAATGACGTCAATATGTTCCCAGCTGCACGCCCACGCAGCGCCGCTGGTGCCCGTACCGGAATCGATCTGGATGCCGTCGCCGCTGTTGTCACGCGAGATGATGTCCTCGTAGTGGCCGACGCCGCCGGCTCGCAGCAGCAGACCATGCAAAGGGTGGTTCTGGATGATCACTCGACGCATGGTGATCCGGTTGCCCAGCCAGACTTCGACGCCACAGCCGTCGCCCGTGACTCGATCGACCGTGAAGTTCTCGAACAGGGATTCCTGCGCGGCTCCGTCGATGCGGATTGCGGGTGCGGGAACACCGGGATGATTCGGATCGTCCGACGCAACGAGGATCGAGTCTTCGCGCCCGGCACCGATCACGTCCACTTTTTGGTTCCAGAGCAGAGGCGCGTAGAACTTGAATTTACCTTTCGGAATGATGAGCGGTTCACCGGCTGCCGCGGCCGCGGCATACGCCTGTCGGAGCGCCGTGTCGTCGTTGTCCACGCCGTTTCCCACGGCGCCGAATTGCCTGGGGGTGATGGGCGTGGTCGAGCTCTGGGCCTGTGCCGGCCGCGAAACCGCGGCCACGCCTGCCGCGGCTCCGAGCAATATCTTCGAGATCTCACGACGATGCATCTGGCTTCTCCTCGTTGCGCAGGGGGTACGGGCGATGTGCCCAATCTGCTTCTGCCTCCTGTAGATAGGCGCTGACACCGATCGGCAAAGGACCGGAATGTGCGGCCGCACATCCGTGGCGGGGGTTCAGCGAACGGAGTGCTTCAACAGGTGCAATCGCGCGCGTCGGGAAGAAGCTTTGGTCGCGAGAATGGACGCGTCGACCCAGCGGTCGCCCGCGGCGAGCAGCCGCGCGGGCCTTTCCGGGTCCAGCGGACGGGCGTCGAACAGCAACGGCATGCGCACACGATGGTCCAGCGGAACGCGTGCCGTCTGCATCAGCTTCTTCAGCGATTGTGTGCGGGCCCGCGCGCCCGGCCGGATGGTCTCGCCACCGCGACGCACACCCACGCGCAACAGCGGCGGCAAGCGGTCGAGATCGATCGGGCCGGCGGCATCGTCGATGAGCGTCAGCTGGTCGCCTGCTTGGTTGACGATGCACTCACGGTCAGTGCTCCAATGCCATGAATTGACAAAGCTTTCGACGGCGCGCGCAATGCCATCATCAGAAACCACTTCAACTTCGATCCGCCCCGAGCGCCGCCGCACCACCGCGCCATGAATCGACTGCTCGGGATTCGCATCCGCCCGCGCGACCAGCAGCGCGCCCACGATTTCGAGGGTCTGCGCCGTGTGCGGTACCAACACCCCACGCGCGGCGATGAATGCCCGCAGCGCGTTGCTGCGCCGCGCGCGCGGCAGCGCCTTGAGGCCCGCGACGCTGAGCCCGTTCCCGTCCGCCATCCGCTCGAGATCCCGCCGCGCGGTTGCGTTCAGCAGCGTCTGCGCTTCGGCCATGTGGCGCGCGCTGCGGGCGATGGACGCGTCGATGCCGATCCAGCGTGCTCGAATCGCCGGCAGCACGCGGTGCCGCAGATAGTTGCGCGCGAACTTCGTCTCGACGTTGCTCGGGTCGTCGATCCACTTCAACGCGTGCTTCGTGGCGTAAGCCTCGAGTTCGGCGCGTGCCACCTCCAGCAGCGGGCGCGCGATGCGCCCGGCAGCGAAAGGCGCGATGGCCGGCATGGCAGCGAGCCCGGCGACGCCCGCGCCACGAAACAATTGCAGCAGCAGCGTCTCGACCTGATCGTCGCGATGCTGCGCGGTGACGAGCACCTCGCCCTGCTCCATCGCGTCCGCTAGCAACGCATAGCGCGCGTCACGCGCGGCCGCCTCGGGCGAGTCGCCGCGCCTCCGCTCGATGCGTGCGCGCAGCGCGACGAACGGCACGTCCCAGTTGCGCGCGACTCGCGCGCATTGCTTCGCCCAGTGCGCGCTCGACTCCTGCAATCCATGATCGACGTGCACCATGCGCAGCCCGCCTAACTTCCGACGCGCCTGCGCCAGTGCGTGGGCAAGGACGGTGGAGTCGAGGCCGCCGCTAAATGCCACGACCACGCGCGGCCGCGGGCCGGCTATTCGGAGCAGATTGTCCGTGAGCAAGCGCGCCAGCGCGGCCGGCCGGTTGCCAGTCTGCCCTTTCATGAGCTCTGGCCCCTTTTGCTAGGAATTGGGGACTGTCCCCATTTCCGTCTAGCTCGCGACTTCGCTGTAGACGCCGAAACCGTCGATGCGGGTGATGCGCTGCGCGCGCAGCTTGTCTGGTGACAGCTGCTCGAGTTCGTCGAGATACTTCACGAGCCCTGCCTTGATCAAATCAGCGGTCGCCTGCGGATTGCGGTGCGCGCCGCCCACGGGCTCGGGCAACACTTCATCCACCAGCTTGAGCTTGAACAGGCGATCCGCGGTCAGGTTCATCGCATCCGCGGCCACTTCTTTCTTGTCCGCGCTCTTCCAGAGAATGGACGCGCAGCCCTCGGGCGAGA
>JAYTOI010000225.1:0-3019 GCA_043747875.1 Pseudomonadota bacterium
CCGTATCTCAGCTTCCAGAATCTCTGGCAAGCATTTTCTCTAACTCCTCACATTGCCTAGCAAAGTTGTGGGTAATTGAAAGCCGCAGTTACCGCTTACGTAGCACGGACCGCGAACGCAAATTCCAGCGCACTCAGTGGATCGTCGAGAGCGTCACATTCTTTGCCAAGTCCCACGAGAGTGCGCGCCGTGAACGCGAGTCGCAGGTTGAGGATCGACGCGCGCTGCGCGAGCGTCCGGAACTTCGTAGCGCCTTCATCACCCTGCACGTCGCGGAGAAGTTCGCGGAGCGCAACATCCGTGATCCGCGCGATCGCACACTTTTCGTGGAGCGAGTCAAGGCGGTCATGGCGCTCTCCGCGAACAATGGCGTGCCGATTCCAGAGCCGCGCCGACGTGAGCCACCCGCACCGGAGCAGCTCCGCGACGATCCCACGCGCTGAGCGGGCGGATTGACCGAGTTTCGAAGAATTCAGGAAAAGAACAGCAAGAGAGGGCGGGATTGCCTCGCTTCCGAACCTATCACGCCTGAGGTTTGATCCGCATTGTTCAGGGGGAGCGATACCTGTGCTTGCGACTTTCTCGCCGGGTGGCGTCTTCGTGCAGGATCAACCGAGTGCTGTTGCTGCGCAGCTTGCGCGAGGCGGTGGTTCACGCGCTCCGAGTCCATCGCGAACAGATAGTTAGGCTGTGCCGTGCCGCTGCCGAAATGCCGGAACATCACTTCGAGCGTGTCTTTTGTCGCTCCAGCGCAGTTTCGCGTCGTGCTGTCGTTGGAGGATGTACCCGTATGGTGTACTGAACTCCAGTATTCGCGGCGCTGTTCACGCCGCGCGCTCACGCCGAAGCAGATTCGCGATGACTTGCGGAATGTGGTTATCAAGGCGCTGCCGCGATTATGCGGCTCACGACGAGTGATTTCCGAAGCATCGTGCGCATGAAGAAGCGCTAACTGCGGGTTGTCTTAGCTTCGACGGCGCCTCGCGCGCTCTTTACGGTCATCGTGCGCACGTACATCATTAATTCTTCGAATCCGCGGAAGCGCCTTGCGCCCGGCAAACTCACGCCGAGGAACCAGGCCTCCCACTCGCCCCGCTCGTCGATGACGTTGGGATTGAGGAGGAGCACGGCCGCATCGACGAACGGGCTGAGCTGCCACATCGTACGTAGGTAGTCGACGCGGATCGCCGCCGAGCTCTGCCGAGGCCCGTAGTCGAAATAAACTTCGTCGGGCACCGGCCTCGTCTCGGCTTCCCAGTCGGCGACGAACCCTGGTTCATTGTCCACAAAACGGCTGATGCCCTCGACCGGCCACAGCTCGTTGCTGACGGCATCGAAGGCGATCAGCGTGAGCCCGTTGCTCGCCTCATAAAACCGCTTCACCGATCCCGGGAGCGCGACTCCCAGTCGCTCCTCGGCAGCGCGAACCTGATCGGCGCTGGCGGGCTCGCGCAGAATTGTTCCTCGCTCGAGCGAGGACGCGACGAGTGCGTCCTGCAGCGCTTTGGGCGCGGCACGAACGATCCCGAGGATCTCAGTACTCCACTGCTCGAGAAAGGCGGGCCAACTGGTCATGTTGCCAATCATGGCACGCCGCGATAGCAGCTATTGCCTCGCGAATCCTCGCCACGCGACAACCCGGCGGTGGGAATGATCGTGAACCGGCTATTTGCCTGAATATTGCAAAGAGCGATGAACGATCGGAAGACACCGCCGGCGCGAAAATTGTGACTTGCATTGATGAGTAGCAGCGAAACGTTGCCGGCCTCGTAGTTAGCCAGGCCACCTTGCCAGGTTTTAGAGAAGGGGAATTCGTCGCAGTTGGGTACGGTCGACGTGTGCTGCGCGAAAGCGGCCTTCGCAACATCGTTGCACTCGAAGGTGCCCGAAAGCCACCAGCGACTGTTCCCATCGTCCGGGCCCGTGTACGTGAGATTGTCCTTCCTGCCCCCAGCGATCGCGACGCTTATGTGCGCAGTGGACTCGGCCATGCTTCCGGTCGTGGTAAATGTGCCGATGTAGAACTTGGCGCACCCTCCTGAGCCGCCTCCCGCATATGCGGCTAGTGGTGCGAATGCGGCGAGCACCGCCGCGATCAATTTTGCGGCCGTCCGGCGCGCCGCCGTTCCGAGAACCACGCCGCCGACGCCGCCGGTGCCACCGAGGAGCGCAAGCAGCATCATCATGATCAGCGCCATTGTTAAGATGAGCTTCCAGTCCATTTGCACCTGGCGCCGCGCGCCGTCGTCGTCATCGCAGCCACCGCCCGGACTAGCCGCCACGTTTGGAATGAAGAACGCGCCGACCACGCCCAAACCGAGCATCGCGAGGCCATCGCTCACATCGCTGTTCATTGCGCCGCCGTTCTGGCCGCCGCTGATGCGATACGCGCCGCTGCCGGTCGCCGGGTCCTGGATGATGTAGCCGGCGCCAGTCCAGCCATCGATGCCTACCTGCGACTGAGAGATAATCACTTCCATGCCCGCGTCGACGGCGGCCTGGATATCACCCAGCACTTCGGCCGATTGACTTAGAAACGGCCGCACGAGTCCGAAGTTCTCGCGATTGATCGAGAACACGTTCTGATTGGCGACCACGGCCTGCGCAAGCGCACTCACGGCAGAAGCGCCTTGGCGTGGCTGCGCCTCGGTGGCGAAGTACTTCTCCGGCACTTCGTGTTCGAGCGCCGAGGCGAAGATGCCGTTCTGTTCGACGAGCTCACGTGTCCGTTGTGCATCGCCGTTGAAGGCCATCACCGAGGTAAACGATGCGTCCACGTCTACCGACACGCCTGCGAGCTTCACGTTGGTCGGGATGCCGTAGCGGTAGGTAGGCTGGAGCACGGTCGAAAACACGCCGAACGACGGCTGGCGCACGCCGATCGCGGCGCGCATCGAACCCATCGCCCACAGGTGTTGGTCTAGCAGCCTGTCGGCTTTAAGGAGAGAAGATAGGCGATAATACGCGTGGATGTTTTGGTGGTGAGGGGAGCAGCCATGAGCAATTTTCGACCGATTCT
>JAYTOI010000226.1:0-27312 GCA_043747875.1 Pseudomonadota bacterium
CGTCAAAGATGCCGCCGAAGCCAACCTCATGCTTGGCATCGCGTATCTGCGCAGCGGCAACAAACCCGAGGCTGCAAAAGCGTTTCAGGCCGTGAACGGTGACGCGTTGACGACGCGCCTTGCGAGACTATGGCTACTGAACACTTGAAAACTTCGCACTGAGAGAGCGTCAGGGCCGGACATGCACAGCATGGCCCGGCCCTTTTGTTTAGTGAACGAGGGCTTTTTGACGAAGTATCCGGACGGAGAGTGGCGCGTGCGGCGTCTTGCAAAGCGCCGGTTCCGCTGAAACGATACGGTACAACGTTTATTGCACTGCGGCTTTCGGGCGCGGGTGACTTGTAAGGAGCGTCTTTGTGGCAATGAAATGGGGAATAAGGTTTACGGCCGTTGCGCTCGGAATCGTCGGCGCGGGCACCGCGTCGCTGGTGCATGCGCAGAACGCCGGATGTACCGGCGGCGGCAAGATGAGCAAGCAGATTGCAAAGCAAATGTCCGCGGCCAAGGACGCCATCAAGGTCAAGAAATGGCAGGAAGTGCTCAACAGAACGCGCGAGGCCACCGCCGTGCCATTCACGCGGACCGCGTTCGATCAGTACTGGATTCATGAATTCAATGCCTACGCGTACCACGGGCTGGGCCAGATGGGCGAGTCGGCGCGGGAATACGAGAACGCGCTTCTCTCTGCGTGCATGCCGGAGAACGGCAAGGCCGAGCGCTACAAGCAACTCGCGAATCTCAACTACTCGCTGAAGAACTATCAGAAGGTGGTCGAGTACGCGAACCGCGCGCTCAAGATCCAGCGTGATCCGGAAATCATGGTGACGTTGGGCCAGGCGTACTACCAGATGAAGGACGACAAGAACGCGATGAAGGTGATGAACGACGTCATCACCTCGTTCGAGCAGCAGGGCCGGGTGCCGAAGGAGCAGCAGATCCTGCTCGTGCTCACCTCCTGCCAGCGCGTCGGCGACAACAACTGCGTCACCAAGCTGTTCGAGAAGCTCGTGCTCCACTATCCGAAGCCCGAATACTGGCAGAACCTGCTGTCGAACCTCATGAGCAGCAGCGAGCTCGACGACAATCAGAAGATCAACGTGATGCGCCTGGCGCTCACCGTCGATGTCATGAAGAAGCCCGGGCAATACAAGGAAATGGCGCAGATCGCGCTCGACAAGGGTTTGCCCGGCGAAGCGCAGTCCGTGCTCGACCAGGCGTTCAGCAAGAAGCTGTTCAAGGAACAGCGTGACATCGACCTCAACACACGACTGCTCGCCAAGGCGAAGGGAGCGGCGGACATGGACAAGCCGAAACTCGCGGCGCGCGATGCGGCGGCGCGTGCGACGCCGACCGGCGACGACGATGTGCAGGTCGGTGCGGCGTACCTCAGCTACGGTGAGAATGACAAGGCGCTCGAGGCGCTGAAGCGTGGCCTGGCAGCAGGCACGGTCAAGGAGGCGGACGAGGCTGCTCTCATGCTCGGCATCGCCTACCTGAAGACTAACAACAAGCCGGAAGCCAAGAAGGCGTTCGGAAGCGTGAAACAAGATCCCACCATGGCGCGCATCGCGAAGCTGTGGCAGTTGAACTCCTGAGAGGCGAGCACATGAGCATTCGCACATCGATTCGAGTTGCGTTCGTCGCGTTGACCGTTACCAGCGCAGGCAGTGCGTTCGCAACGCAGGGTACCGCCTGTCCCAATCCGAAGATGTCCAAGCAAATCGCCAAGCCCATGCTGGCCGCCCAGGAAGCGCTCAAGAAGCAAAAATGGCGTGACGTGCTCGCGAAGACCAAGGAAGCGAAGGCGGTCACGGGTTTTCAGCGCAGTGCATTCGATGAGTTCTGGGTGCATGAGTTCGAAGGGTACGCGTACAACTACCTGAGCCAACCCGCGGAGGCCGCGAAGGAATGGGAGGCCGTGATTGCCTCGCCCTGCGCCACGGCGGCGGACAAGACGGGCCGCTACAAGGCGCTGGCGAACGTGTACTTCAATCTGAAGAACTACCCCAAGGCGATCGACTATGCCAACAAGGGTCTTGCGGCAGGCCGCGACCCGGAATTACTCGTCACGCTGGGCCAGGCTTACTACCAGTCGGGCGACAACAAGAATGCGCAGCGCGTGATGAACGACGTGATCACCGTCGTCGAGCAACGCGGTACGAAGCCGAACGAGAATACCTTGCTGATCGTGCTGAACGCCTGCGAGCGTTCGGGCGATACCAACTGCAAGACCAAGCTCTACGAGAAGCTCGTCACGTACTACCCGAAGCAGGAGTACTGGCAGAACCTCACGTCGAGTCTGATGGCGGTCGACAGCAAGGACGAGCAGAAGATCAACATCATGCGTCTGGCTCTGGCCGTCGACGTGATGAAGCAGCTCAGCCAGTACCAGGAAATGGCGCAGATTGCGCTCGACCAGGGACTTCCCGCCGAGGCGCAGGCCATCATCGATCAGGCCAAGGCGAAGAACCTGCTCAAGGATCAGCGTCAGAAAGATCTTTTCGACCGTCTGGGCAAGTTGGCGCAGACGAGCACTGTCGCGGACAAGGCGAGGTTGGGAAAGAAGGAAACGGACGCGCGCGCCGCCACCACGGGCGATGCGTACGTTCAGCTCGGCGCGTCCTATCTCAGCTATGGCGACAACGCGAAGGCGGTCGAAGCGATCAAGGCCGGCTTCGCGAAGGGCGATCTCGCCAATCCCGACGAGGCGGGCCTGTTGTTGGGCATCGCGCACCTGCGTTCCAACAACAAGGCCGAAGCCAAGAAGGCGTTCGGCACCGTCAAACAGGACCCTATGATGGTGCGTACCGCGAAGCTCTGGTTGCTCAATACCTAGTGCGCGCGACCAGTTGAATGAAGCAAAGGGCCGGACGGAAGCGTCCGGCCCTTTTGCTTTGCGGAAGTTAGATCACGCCTCTCGCGCGCAAGCCGTCGAGAGCGGCCGCGTCGAGCCCGAGCAGCTGCCCGTACACATCCGCGTTGTGCTGGCCCAGCTCCGGGGCAGGCGTGCGAATCGAGCTCGGACTCGCCGACAATCGCGGCGCCACGTTTTGCATGCGCAGCGTCCCGAACGCGGGATGCGTGGTGCTGACGATCGCCTCGCGTGCCGCGAAATGCGGATCGTCCAGCATGTCCGCCGTGCGGTAGATCAGGCCACTGGGCACGCCGTGCTGCTCGAGCAGATCGAGCAATGCACGGGTGTCGAGTGTCGCGGTCCAGCGCGCAATGATCTCATCGAGCTCGCGCTGATTCGTGCCGCGTGCCTGGTGATCCGCGTAGCGCGCGTCGGTGGCCAGCGCTGCGTCGCCCATCGCCGCCGCCAGCCGCGCGAACACCGTGTCTTGATTCGCGCCGATCATCACGATGCCATCGCGCGTCGGATAAACGTTCGACGGCGCGATGCGGGGCAGGATCGGGCCCGAGCGCTCGCGCACGTGGCCGAGCTGGTCGAACTCGGTGACCAGCGACTCCATCATGTTGAGCACGGACTCGTAGATCGCAGCGTCGACGACCTGACCGAAACCCGTGCGCTCGCGGTGATGCAGAGCGGCGAGCGTTCCCATGCACGCGTGCACGGCCGCGAGTGAATCGCCAATGCTGATGCCGACGCGTGAAGGCGGACGATCGGGTTCGCCCACGATGTAGCGCAGTCCTCCCATGGCCTCGCCGATGCCGCCATAGCCTGCACGCTGCGCGTAGGGACCCGTCTGTCCATAGCCCGAGACGCGCACGAGAATCAGCCGAGGGTTCAGTGCCGCGAGGACGTCGTACCCACAGCCCCATTTCTCGAGCGTGCCGGGCCGGAAGTTCTCAATAACCACATCGGCCTTACGACATAAGTCTTTGAAAATGCGCTGGCCTTCTTCCTGGCGCAGGTCGAGCGTGATCCCCTTTTTGTTGCGCGCTATGACCGGCCACCACACCGAGGGCTGGCCGCGTTTCTGTGGCCCCCAGTGGCGCATGGGATCGCCCTGCGCGGGCGCTTCGATCTTGATGACCTCTGCGCCCATGTCGCCGAGCAACTGGCCGCAGAACGGACCTGCGATCAGCGTGCCGAGCTCCAGCACGCGCAGATCCGCGAGCGCACCCTGTTTCAGATGCGCGGGCCGTTGTGTGGTGTCCATGGCGGCCGGGTTGTACCGGCCATGTCGCGGAGGGTCAAGCGGTTAGAATCCTGGACATGGATTCCAAGTCGATCGAGATCGTCGAAGTCGGGCCGCGCGACGGGCTGCAGAGCGAGTCGCAGGTGTTGCCCACGGCGGCAAAGATCGAATTCATTCGCAGGCTCGCCGCCGCCGGACTCGAGCGCATCGAGGTCGCGAGCTTCGTCAATCCGAAGCGCGTGCCACAGATGGCCGATGCCGAGGCGGTCTTGGCCGCGCTCGCAGACGACGCGGGGCGCGGGCGCTTCATCGGCCTGGTGCTGAATCAGAGAGGCTTCGAGCGCGCGCGCGCCGCGGGCTGCAACGAGATTGGCATGGCCATCGCGGCCACCGAAAGCTTCAGCCAGCGCAATCAGGGCTGCAGCGTCGATGAGGGCATCGCCGCATGGCTGGCGATCGCCGCGCAGGCACGCGCGGCCGGTGTACGTGCGCAGATAACGTTGTCCACCGCGTTCGGTTGCCCGTTCGAAGGCGAAGTGCCCATCGATCGCGTCGTGCGCATCGCCGAGCGTCTCGCGGCCGCCGAACCCGAGGAGATCGCGGTCGCGGACACCATCGGCGTCGCCGTCCCCACGCAGGTGCGTGCGCTCATCGGCGCCCTGCGCGCCGCGTTGCCGCGTGTCCGCCTGCGCGCGCATTTCCACAACACGCGCAACACCGGACTCGCCAACGCCTATGCGGCGGTCGAGGCGGGCGTGCGCGTGCTCGACGCCAGTTGCGGCGGCATCGGCGGCTGCCCGTTCGCGCCCGCGGCCACCGGCAACATTCCGACGGAAGATCTCATTTACATGCTGCATCGCATGGGGCTAGACACCGGCGTGAGCCTGCCGGCGCTGCTCGACACCAGCCAGTGGCTGCAGGGCGTGCTCGCGCATGCCGTACCGGGCATGGTAGTGAAAGCCGGACTATTCCCAAGAACGGAGAACGCGTGAATCGGATTTCGACAGGCGCGCGCGCGCGCGCATGGATCGCCTTGTTCACGTTGGCCGCGCTGGCCGGCTGTGGCAAACCACCGATGGAGGACGCCATCCAGAAGAACGATCGCGCGGCCGTGCGCGACACGATCGCGAAGGGCGCCGACGTCAATGAGAAAACTTCCAGCGGCGACACGCCGCTGATGGCCGCCGCGAAGAACGGCCAGAGCAGCTCGGCGCAGGCACTCATCGAGGGCGGCGCCGACATCCAGACGCGCGACGATGCTGGAAACGGAGTGCTGCACTACGCCGCACGGTCCGGCATGACCGGCATCTGCGCACTGCTCATCGATCGCGGCATCCCGGTCGGCGACCAGGGGCAGGGCGGTGCGACGGCGCTGCACTTCGCCGTGCAGGCGCGGCGCCAGGAGACGGCGAAGCTCCTCGTGCGCAGGGGCGCCAGCCTCGATGCGAAGGACGACCGTGGCGTCTCGCCATTCGAGTTCGTCATGAAGAGCGGGGACGAGCGATTCGCGAACGATTTGAAATTTGCCGCGACGACGCGCGCGAACTGAATTTAACCAAGGAGAACTACGAGATGGCGATCAAGGCTGGCGACAGAATGCCCGCGGGCACTTTCAAGACGAAGACCAAGGACGGGATCCAGGACCTCACCACCGATCAGCTCTTCAAGGGCAAGAAGGTCGTGCTGTTTTCCGTGCCGGGCGCGTTCACTCCGACGTGCGACGCGAAGCATCTGCCGGGCTACGTGCAGCAGGCCGACGCCATCAAGGCGAAGGGCGTCGACACGATCGCGTGCATGGCGGTCAACGACGTCTTCGTCATGGATGCGTGGGGCAAGCACTCGAATGTCGGCGAGAACGTGCTCATGCTCGCCGATGGCAACGGCGAATACGCCAAGGCGCTGGAGCTCGAGATGGACGGGCGCGGCTTCGGCATGGGTACGCGCGGTCAACGTTTCGCGGTGGTGGTGAACGACGGCGTGGTCGCGAACGTCGAAGTGGAACAGCCGAAGGAGTTCAAAGTCTCGGCTGCCGACTACATCCTGGGCAAACTGTAAGAGCAGGCGCGCACCACGCGCGCCTCATTTCTTGCCGGACTCGATGAGCTTTTCGAGCTCTGGAACGATAGTGAAGAGGTCGCCGACCAGGCCGATGTCGGCGACCTCGAAGATCGGAGCTTCCCCATCTTTGTTGATCGCAACAATAGTGCGTGCATCCTTGATGCCCGTCAGGTGCTGGATGGCGCCCGAGATGCCGATCGCGATGTAGAGCTCGGGCGCGATGATCTTGCCCGTTTGTCCCACTTGCATGTCGCTGGGCACGTAACCTGCGTCCACTGCGGCACGTGACGCGCCCACCGCCGCGCCGATCTTGTCTGCCAGCGAATAGATGACCTTGAACGCCTCGGCGCTGGCGAGCGCGCGGCCGCCCGAAATCACCTTCGAGGCGCTCTGCAGGTCGGGGCGATCTCCGCCCGCTGCCGCGAGACCCACGAAGCGTGTGTGCGTGGGTAGAGAGGCGGCCGGCGACACCGCCTCGACTTTCGCAGCGCCGCCCGCCGCCGCCGCCTCGAAGGACGCAATGCGGATCGTGGCGACGATCTTCGTGTCCGCGGCCACTTCGACAGTGGTGATGGCATTGCCGGCGTAGATGGGGCGGCGGAAGCGGTTCGGCGCTTCGATGGCCATGACGTCGGAAATCTGCGGAGCGTCGAGCAGGGCGGCGACGCGTGGCATGAGGTCCTTGCCGAAGGTCGTGGAAGGACCGAACACGTGCGTGAACGGCGCGGCGAGCTCCGCCAACTGCGGGGCGATGGTCGCGGCCAGCGCATGCTGGTGCGTGCTGTCCTCGACCGACAGCACGCGCGTAACGCCGGCGATGTTGGCGGCCGCGGCGGCGACGCCCGAGCCCGGCGGCGCGAAGACGGCCACCGCAATCTCACATGAAGAATTGCCCGCACCCGATAAGGCGGACGCCGCCTTCACGCATTTCGCAGTCGCGGAATTGAGCTTGCCACCCAGATGTTCGGCGACGATGAGAACCGCGGTCATACGAGCCCCCGCTTCGAGAGTTCGGCGTACAGCTCGGCGGTGTCTTTCACCTTGATGCCTTGCTGGCGCGCGGGTGGTGGCTCGGTGCGCGTGACTTTCACGCGCGGCGTGCCGGGACCGCCGAATTCTGCGAGAGGCAGGGTGGCGAGCGGCTTGGTCTTCGCCTTCATGATCTCGGGCAACTTCACGAAGCGTGGTTCGTTGAGGCGCAGATCGGTGGTGATGACAGCGGGCAGATCCACTTCGAGCGTCTCCAACCCGGCGTCCACCTCGCGCGTGGCGCGTGCACAGGAATCGGTGATCTCGAGCTTGGACACGAAAGTGGCCTGCGGACGGTTCCACAGCGCCGCCAGCATCTGGCCGGTCTGATTGTTGTCGTCGTCGATGGCCTGCTTGCCGAGGATGACGAGGAAGGGCTGCTCGCGCTCCACGAGCTTGAGCAACACCCGGGCGTTGGCCAGCGGCTCGAGCGGAGCGTCGGCGACGACGTGCAACGCGCGCTGCGCGCCCATGGCGAGCGCGTTGCGCAAAGTCGCCTGGCAATCCGCGGGTCCGATGGTGGCCACGACCACCTCATCCGCGCGCCCGCGCTCCTTGATGCGGAGTGCTTCCTCGAGCGCGATGGCATCGAACGGGTTGATGCTGAGTTTGACGCCGTCGAGCACCACGCCGCTGTTGTCCAGCTTCACGCGGACGCGCACGTTGTAGTCGACGACACGTTTGATTGCGACGAGAATCCGGCGTGTGCCTGCGGGGGTTTCCATCGCGGCGATTTTAGCCGGAGTCGCCAACGTGTTCGAGCCTTGCTGATGCTCTCATTCGCCCTGCGGCGGATCGCGGGCCTCGTGCCGACGATCTTCGTGTTGACGACACTCTCGTTCTTCGTGATCCGGCTCGCGCCCGGGGGCCCGTTTGGCCAGGAACAGGTGCTGCCGCCTGCGATCCGCGCGAACCTCGACGCGGCCTACGGCCTGGATCAGCCGCTGGCCGTTCAGTACACGCGCTACCTCGCCGGGCTCGTGCACGGCGATCTCGGGCCGTCGTTTCGCTACCAGGACTTCCGCGTGACGGAACTGATCGCAACCGGCCTGCCGCTCAGCCTAACTATCGGCCTGGCGGCCGCACTGCTCGCGTTCCTGATCGGCGTGCCGCTGGGCGCCTGGGCGGCGTGGCGCGCGGATACTCCCACCGACCACGCGCTCATGGGGATCTCGCTGGTCGGAATGGTCCTGCCGGGTTTCGTGCTGGGTCCGGTTCTCGCCCTGGTGTTCGGCATCTACTGGCCGATCCTGCGCGTGGCGGGGTACCAGCAGGGCGACGTCTCCTACCTCGTCCTTCCGGTCGTCACGCTCGCGTTGCCGGTATTGGCCTACGTCGCGCGTCTCATGCGCAACAGCATGCACGAGGTGCTGCAGTCGAACTACGTGCGCACCGCGCGTGCGAAAGGGCTGCCAGCGCATCTGGTGCTGTGGCGCCACGCATTGAAGCCTGCGCTCATACCCGTGGTGAGTTATCTCGGCCCGGCCGTGGCGTTCGTAGTCACGGGTTCGCTCGTGGTCGAATCCGTGTTCGGATTGCCCGGCTCGGGACGCTACCTCGTGCAGGGCGCCGTCGATCGCGACTATCCACTCGTGATGGGCATGATCCTGGTCTACGGCATCTTCACGCTGGTCTGCAATCTCATCGCGGACCTGCTGTACGCGTGGCTCGATCCCCGGGTGCGGCTCGCATGAGCCTGCGCATGAACCGGACCACAGGCATTGCGCTCATCGTCCTGGCGGTGCTCGCGGCGCTGGCCTGGCTCGCGCCCTGGATCACGCCGTACACGCACGATGCACTCGACTGGGAGCATCAGGCGATGTCGCCGGGCTTCACCGCCTCGCACTGGCTGGGCACCGATCGCCTCGGCCGCGACCTGTTCGCGCGCGGCATGCAGGCGGTGCGCATTTCGCTGGTGTTCGGCGTGTTGTCCGCGTTGGTCAGCGTGTGCATCGGCGTCGCGTGGGGTGCGATTGCCGGATACCTCGGAGGCCGCGTCGACGCCGTGATGATGCGCTTCGTCGACATCGTGTACGCGTTGCCGTACGTATTCATCGTCATCATCTTCTCGACGCTGTTCCCGCGCGGCAGCATCACCGCGCTGCTGCTCGCGGTGGGCGCCGTCGGCTGGCTGACGATGGCGCGCATCGTGCGCGGCCAGACGCTGACGCTGCGGCGTCGCGAGTTCATCGACGCCGCGATCGCGAGCGGTGTGCGCACGCCGGCCATCCTGTGGCGGCACATCGTTCCGAACGTTTCGGGCATCGTGATCGCGTACGCGACGCTGACGGTGCCGCAGATGATCCTGTTCGAAAGCTTCCTGAGTTTTCTCGGACTCGGTGTGCAGGAACCGTACGCCAGCCTCGGAAATCTCATTCACGAGGGGGCGCGTGAGATGGAGTCGGCGCCATGGATGTTGCTGGTGCCCGCCGGCCTGCTCGCCGTGATGCTGATCGCACTCAACCTGCTCGGAGAAGGACTGCGCGAGCATCGCGAGGGCGCGCGATGAGCGCGCACCTTCAGCCCGATGCGGTGCCGCTGCTGAGCGTGGCGGACCTGAGCGTGGCGTACGGGGCGCGGCGCGTCGTCGATGGCGTTTCCTTCGAGATCGCTGCGGGCCGCTGTCTCGGTGTGATCGGCGAATCCGGCGCGGGCAAGAGCCAGATTTTTCTCGCGATGCTGGGACTCACGCCGCCCGTGGCGCGCGTGACGGGCAGCGCGCGGCTGCAGGCGGCGACGCTCACCGATACGGTCGAGTTGATCGGCGCGGGCGCGGCGCAAGTCCGCGGCCGCCGTGCAGCAATGATCTTTCAGGACCCGATGACCGCCCTGACGCCGCACTTGCGCATCGGTGAGCAGATCGCCGAGCCGCTGGTCGTGCATCGCGGTTCGTCCTGGCGGGCGGCGCGTGCACGCGCGCTGCAGCTGCTCGAGCAGGTGCATCTCTCCGATGCCGCGCGGCGGCTCGATCAATATCCGCATGAGCTGTCGGGCGGCATGCGTCAGCGCGTCGGGCTCGCGATGGCATTGGCCTGCGATCCGGAGCTGCTGATCGCCGACGAACCCACCACCGCGCTCGACGTCTCGGTGCAGGCGCAACTGCTCGCGCTGTTGCGCGAGCTCATGTCGCAGCGGCGCATGGCGCTGGCGCTGGTGACGCACGACATGGGCGTCATTGCCGCGCTCGCCGACGATGTGATCGTGATGCGCGATGGAGCGGTCGTCGAACGTGGTCCGGTGGCGAAAATCCTGAGCGCGCCCACGCACGACTACACGCGGGCGCTGCTGGCCGCGACGCCGCGCATCGACGCACCCGGCGCCGGTGCACACAGAGTGGCAACAGAATTGACGCCGGGCGCGCCCGTGACGCCGCTGGCAGTGCGCGATCTGACGGTGCGCCATCGCGTGCGTGGCGGATGGCGGCGGCGCGCGGCACACCTCACCGCCGTCGACGGCGTCTCGCTCGAGGTCGCCGCGGGCGAGGCGCTGGGCATCGTCGGCGAATCGGGATGCGGCAAGTCGTCACTGGCGCGCGCGCTGCTGCGGCTGACGCCCGCCGAAGGCGAAGTGGTGTGGCTGGGTCGCGCCATCCAGGGGCTGGAAGGCGAGGAGCTGCGGCGCCTGCGCGCCGACACGCAGATCGTGTTCCAGGATCCGTTCGCGAGCCTCGATCCCATGATGCGCGTCGACGCCATCGTCGCGGAACCGCTGCGCGCGTTGCGTCCGGAAATGGACTCCGCGGCGCGCGCGGTCGCGGTGACGCGCATGCTCGCCAGCGTCGGACTGGGCCCGGAGTACGCCGGCCGCCGCAGCCGCGAGCTGTCGGGCGGGCAGTGCCAGCGCGTCGCGATCGCGCGCGCGATGATCCTCGAGCCCAAACTACTGGTGTGCGACGAGGCCGTCAGCGCGCTCGATGTGTCCATCCAGGCGCAGTTGCTGGAGCTGTTCGCGTCGCTCAAACGCACGCACGGCACCAGCATCGTGTTCGTCAGCCACAACCTGGCCGTCGTGCGCCGGCTGTGCGAGCGCGTACTCGTGATGTATCTGGGCCGGGTGGTGGAGGCGGGCCCCACCGAGGCCGTGTTCGCGGCGCCACGCCATCCCTACACGCGCGTGTTGTTAGATTCCGTGCCGCTGCTGGATC
This sequence comes from Pseudomonadota bacterium, assembly GCA_043747875.1. Classification (GTDB taxonomy): domain Bacteria; phylum Pseudomonadota; class Gammaproteobacteria; order Steroidobacterales; family Steroidobacteraceae; genus CADEED01. Next base: position 11,335 of record JAYTOI010000226.1, read on the forward strand.
CGGGGCTGGAGCGCGCGCGGCTGGCGCTGCTGACGCCAAGTGGTGAGACGCCATCGGCGCTCGATCGCCCGCGTGGCTGCGCGTTCCACACGCGCTGCGTGGCGGTGCGTCCGGCCTGCGGCGACCGGAGTCCAGAGACGGAAACCGCCGGAATTTCGCATCGAGTGGCCTGCTGGCGGTGGCGCGAGCTCGGGAAATAGGCGCTGGTGCATGCGCGCCGGGACGGCGCGCGCTATCCTTCCTGCCCGTTTCTCCAGAGCCGGTTCGACCCATGTCCCAGGAAAATCCGATCCGCCCGAGCGAGGGCTTGCGCCAGGTCAAGTACGAGATCCGCGGGCGGCTGGCGCGGCGCGCTCAGGAGCTCGAGCGCCAGGGCTATGAGATTGTCCCGCTGAACATCGGCAATCCCGGCGCCTTCGGCTTCCGCACGCCCGAGACGATGCGGCTCGCGATGATCGAGAACATGGCCGTGGCGGAAGGCTATTGCCACCAGAAGGGCATCTTCCCGGCGCGCGAAGCGGTGGTCATGCAGCAGCAGATGCGCGGCGTCACCGGTGTGAGCGCGGAAGAAGTGTTCATCGGCAATGGCGTCAGCGAGCTCATCGATCTGGCGCTGCGTGCGCTGCTCAACGCGGGCGACGAGGTGCTGATCCCGAGCCCCGACTATCCACTGTGGTCGGCGGCGGTCACTCTGAACGGCGGCAAGGCCGTGTATTACTCCTGTCGGCCCGAAAACGAATTCGTGCCGGATCCGGAGGAGATCGCGGCGCTGGTGACGCGCAAGACGCGCGCCATCGTCGTCATCAATCCCAACAACCCGACCGGTGCGGTTTATCCCCGCGCGGTCTGTGAGGCAATCGCAAAGGTCGCCGAGCGCAAGGGTCTGGTCGTGTTCAGCGACGAGATCTACGACCAGATGACATACGACGGTGTCGAGTCCATTCCGATGGCGACGCTCGTGAAGGACACGGTGTGCTGCACGATGTCCGGCCTGTCGAAGATCTATCGCGCCTGCGGCTACCGCGTGGGTTGGGCCGCATTCTCGGGCAACCTGCGCGGCGCGGCCGACTATCTATCGGCGCTCGAGCTGCTGAGTTCGCTGCGTCTGTGCTCGAACGTGCCGGCGCAGTGGGCGGTGCAGACGGCACTCGGCGGCTACCAGAGCATCAAGGAGCTGCTGGCGCCGGGGGGACGGCTATACGAAAGCCGACGCACGATCGTCGAGGCCTGCGCTGCGAGCCGTTTCCTGCATCTCGCGCCGCCGAAGGGTTCGATGTACGCCTTCGTGCGCGTGAAGACCGACGAGATCCCGGACTTCGACGACCAGCAATTTGCGCTCGATCTGCTCGAGCAGAAGCATGTGTTGCTGGCGCCGGGCACGAGCTTCAATGTGCCGTATCGCGACCATTTCCGTACCACGCTGCTTCCCGATGCCACGCTGCTCAAGAAGGTGTTCGCGCGCATCGAAGAGTTGCTGAGTTCGTATGCCGGCCGTCCGGCGGATGAAAGGCAGCGAGTAGTGCACGCCGAAACGCGCTTCAAGTAGCATCATCGTTCTTGAGAAGCTCTATATAAGCTATTGAATAGCAATAGACTTTCAGAGGGTATATCCGCGGCACTCGACGCGGACGCGGTCTTGTTGGTGCCGAGCAATCAGCGCCAGGCCGCGGTGAAAGCTGCGTGGGCGGAACGCCAGCGCGACGCGGGCCGCTCCCTGTGGCGGACGCCGCGCATCTTCACGTTCAACCAATACTGCGAACGCGCGCTCCTGGAGAGCTGGGCGCAGACCGGTGTGCCCGATCGCTTGCTGCCAATGGGTGCCGAGTGGGCCGGATTGCGCGCGCGCGAGGCGGGCGGCACGGGTGAGGCGCGCGCGCTGCTCACGTCCGTTCGGACGCTTGCCGATTGGGGCATCCCGGATTTCAAGCCACATTCTTCGCCCGAGGCCGAGCTGCTGGTCGATACGCTGTCGCGCCTCGAGAATCTGTCGCGCGCGTCTGGCCGCCGCCCGCTGCGCGCCTGGCTCGCGGAGCTTGCTCCAAGCACCGAACGGCTGGTAGTCGCCGGCGAGGAAAACCTGCCTGCCTCGCACCGCAACGTGCTTCATCGGATCGGCGCTCAGGCCGTGGCGCGCCAGCAAAGCGTCGCCACGCTGTCGGTGGCCACCGCGCGCAACGATGACCACGAGCTCGAGCTCATTGCGGCCTGGTGCCGGGCGCGTCTCGAGCTCGATCCGTGCGCGCGGCTGCTCGTCATCGACGCCCGCATGCGTCAGCGCCGCGCGCTCTACGACCGCATGCTCTCGCAGACGCTCACACCTTCGCAGTGGATTCAGACCACGGCGCGTGCGCCGTCGATCGCATTCGCCATCGAGGGTGGGCGGCCGCTCGCGGAATTCCCGCTGATTGCACATGCGCTGCTCACGTTGCGCCTGCTCACGGGCCGGCTGCGCTTCGACGAGATCGTGCAGTGGGCGCGGCAACCTTTTCTCATGGGACCGCACGATGGGAGCGTCCTCGAAACCGGCGATGCGTTCGCCGGAGTGAGTCTCGAAGCCGCGCTGCGCATGGGCCGCAAACTCGAGTACGACGCGGCGGAGCTCGCGAGCGAGCTCGAGCATGCCCCCGCCACCGAGGGTTTGAGCATGCGCTTGCGCCGCGCACGCGAGGTGTTGTCGTCCGCGCGCACGCCCGCCGAGTGGGCGCCGCGTCTGCTGGCCGCGCTGCGCGCGCTGGGCTGGCCGGGCGCGCGGCCGTTGCGCAGTGACGAACAGCAGACGCTTGCGCGCTGGCACGCGCTGCTCGACGAATATTCGGCGCTGGGTTTGTGGCTGGAGCGCGCGGGCGCGGATGCGGCCGTCGCCACGCTCGCGGACCTCGCGGCGGAGCGCAACTTCGATGCCGCCAGTGTCGCCGCGCCGGTCACGCTCACGGACTCGCACGGCGATCCCATCGTGCGTTACGACGGCATCTGGGTCGCGGGCCTCGATGGCGCGCAGTGGCCGCCACCGCCGAAGCCCGATGTATTCATTCCGTTGCACCTGCAGGTCGCGGCCGGCGTGCCGTGGGCCAGTGCCGCAGGGCAGACGCGCGCGGCGCGCGCATCGCTGGCCGCATGGCGCGCCGCCACTGACACACTCGTGTGCTCGTGGGCCGAGCTCGAGGGCGATGCACTGCGCACGCCGAGTCCGCTGCTCGGGCGCGTGCCGGATGCCACGCCGTACCGTCAAGCGGCGGCCACGCCGTCGCTCGCGGCGCGCCTGCATGTGCCGCTGACCGAGCTCGTCGAAGACGTGCGCGGCCCGCCCGTCGACACCAGCCGGACGGTGGCCGGCGGCACGCGGCCGCTCACTTTGCAGGCGGAATGCGGCTTCCGCGCCTTGGGTGAAGTGCGCCTCGCCGCAAAGATGCTGGAAAATCCCGCGCCGGGCATCGATCCGCGCGATCGCGGCCGCCTGCTGCACAAGGCGCTCGAGCTCGTATGGCGCAAGCTCGAGAGCCACGATCGACTCAAGATGGCGACCGCCGATGGTCCGCTGCTGCACGCCACCACCATTCCCCAGGCCGTGCAGGGGGCCATCACCTCGGTATTCCACGGCCACGTGCCGCCCGAGCTGCATCTTGCCGTCGAGCGCGAGAAGTTTCGGCTGGAGCGCCTCGTGCAGGTGCTGCTCGACGAGGAAGGCAAACGGTCGCGCTTCGAGATCGACGCGCTCGAGACCAGCCGCGACGTTTCCATCGGCGGCGGCACGTTCGAGGTGCGCATCGACCGCATCGACCGCGTCGAAGGCGGGCATGCCATCCTCGACTACAAGGCCGGCGAGCCGCGCTCGCTGGGCTGGGATGACGAGCGTCCGCGGGAGCCGCAGCTCCTGGCCTATCTACTGGCGGAGCGCGGTCGCGAGATCCAGGCGCTCGCCAACGTGTCGCTGACCCAGAACCGCGCCAAATTTTCCGGCAAGAGTTCGCGCAAGGGGTTGTTGCCCGGCGTGAACGGGTTGAATCCCGCGAAGATTCCGCCCGGGGAGATCGACGCTGCCTGGCGCGCGGACACCGAGCGTTGGCTGCACGCGCTGCAGATGCTCGCGGCGGACTATCTATCCGGGGCGGCGCCGGTGCAGCCGGGCAACGTGTGCCGCAACTGCCATCTCACGGTATTGTGCAGGCGCGTCGAGCTGAAGGCCCTGACGGAGGAGGAGGCGCCATGAGCACGATCGAGCAGGCGGATGCCGCGGCGCGGGATCGCGCGCTCGACGTGGGGCAGTCGTTCATCGTCCAGGCTCCCGCAGGCTCGGGCAAGACGACGGTGCTCACGCAGCGCTATCTGCGACTCCTCACTACCGTGGACGAGCCCGAACAGGTGCTCGCCATCACCTTCACGCGCAAGGCGGCAGGCGAGATGCGCGAGCGGGTGCAGCGTGCGCTGGCGGGCGAGATCGCGGTGCATTCGCCGGCCGACGATCTGACGCTGCGGCTGGCCGCGGCCGCGCGGTCGCATGCGCAGGCGCGCAACTGGGGCATCGACGAGAGCCTCGCGCGCCTGCGCATCCAGACCATCGACGCGTTTCATGGATACCTGGCCAACGCGCTGCCCGTGACTTCGCAGAACGGCTTCGGCCGCGCGATCGCGGAAGATCCCGACGACCTTTATTCGCTCGCGGCGCGCGAGGCCATGCGCACCGCGGAGCTCGACGCCGAGCAGCGCGGGGATTTCGATCGCATCCTGCGCCGCTTGGACGACGGCTGGCCGCTGCTCGAGCGACTCATCGCCGCGATGCTGCCGCGGCGCGCCGAATGGCTGCCGAATCTTCCGGCGTTGTCGGGTGAGGCGCTCGTACCGCGCATCGAGCGCAGCCTCGCGGAGATGGTCCTCGAAGAGCTCGAGATCGCGGTGCTCGCGCTGCCGCGGGATTTCGTTGCGCATGCCGAGGCATTGGCCCGCGTCGCCAGTGCCAATCTCACGCCCGAGGCGCATCGAGACCTGGCCGCGTGGCATGAGCGGACCGAGCCGCTCGGCGCCGGGCTCGACGATCTGCCGCGCTGGCGCATGGTGTCCTGGTGGGCGCTCACGGCGGAGGGCGGCGCGCGCCTGACGCTCAACAAGACTCAGGGCATTCCCGCCAACGATGCCGCGGCCAAAGCGCTCAAAGACACCTGGATAGCGCGGCTCACCCGGCTCGAGCCGGCGCAGCTCGAATGCCTGCGGTTGTTGGGACGTCTGCCCGATCCGCGTGTGCCCGAGAACGCGCGCAGCGCGCTGGACGCCCTCGCGCGGCTGTTGTTGCTCGCCGCCACGGAGCTGCAGCGGCTGTTCCGCGTGCACGGCGAATGTGACCACACCGAGGTAGCCGGCGCCGCGCGGCATGCACTCACCGAAGACAGCTCGCCGACGCCGCTGGCCGAGCGGCTCGGCACCACGCTGCGGCATATCCTGGTCGATGAATTTCAGGATACGTCGCGCGACCAGTACGAGTTGTTGCGCACGCTCACGCAGGACTGGTCGGACGGCGACGGGCGTACGCTGTTTCTCGTCGGCGATCCGATGCAGTCCATCTACGGCTTTCGCAATGCCGAGGTCGGGCGTTTCGCCACCGTGCGCGCCGCGGGGATCGGCCTCGTCCATCTCGAGGCGCTCGAGCTGCGACGCAATTTCCGATCGGCACCGGGCATCGTCGACTGGTGCAACCGCGTGTTCGCACGCGTGTTCCCGCCCGCGGACGACGTGCGCCGCAGCGCCGTGCGCCATCTCGCGAGCGTGGCAGCGCGCACGCAGCTGGAAGGGCTGCCGTGCGTCTATCGCGTCGAGACGGACGCGCACGCCGAGGCGCGCATCGTCGCCGACGCCATCGCGGAGCTCGCACGCACGCGGCCGGGTGACAGCATCGCGGTGCTCGCGAGCGCGCGTCCGCATCTGCGCGCGGTGCGCGCGGCTCTGGCCGAACGTGGTGTGCCGTTCATCGGCGTGAAGCTCGAGCCGCTGGCCGACGTGCCGGTGGTGCGCGATCTCGAAGCGCTGGCGCGTGCGCTCGACTCGCCGCTCGATCGCATCGCCTGGCTGGCCGTGATGCGCGCGCCCTTCGTGGGGCTCGATCTCGCGGATCTCATGGCCGTCAGCGAGGCCGCGTCCGAGTTCACGGTGCTGGAGACGCTCGCGGCGCCGGTCGCAACGCTTTCCCCTGACGGCGCGCTGCGTCTCGCGCGCGCACTGCCAGTGCTGCGCGCGGGCTGGGAACAGCGCGAGCGCGAGCCACGCGCGCATCTCGTGGAGCGTGTCTGGCTGCAGATCGGCGGCCCGTCCTGCGCGCAACCTAACGAACTCGAACACGCGCGGCGTTTCCTCGCCGCGCTCGACGAGCAGGACCGCAAGCGGTTGCGCGGGCGTCCCGCCGATCTCGCACGCGTCATGGAGACGTTGTACGCCGAAGATCCGTCGGTCGCGGGCGCGGTGTCGCTGATGACGATCCACGGTGCGAAAGGCCTGGAGTTCGACCACGTGTTCGTAGTCGGCGTGGGCCGGCGCGGTCGCCCCGACGATTCGCCGCTGCTCAACTGGCTCCAGATTCCGCGCGCGGATGGCGACGACCACCTGATCATGGCGCCCATCCGCGTGCGCTCGCATGACTCGGACGAGGACGAGCACATCAATGCGTGGATCGACCAGCTGCGCAAAGAGCGGGCGCGCGCCGAGCGCGCGCGGCAGGCCTACGTGGCGTTGACGCGCGCCAGGCGCTCGTTGCACCTGTTCGTGCATCCGACGCGCCGCGAGAAGGACGGCGATCTGGTGTACGGACGCACGCCGGGCTCGCTACTCGACGTGCTGTGGCCCGCGCTCGAGGAAGGCATCGCAGGTTTCGACGCGGTCGGCACTTCCGTCGATCCCGCCGCCATCGAGCCCGCCGTGTCGCAGCTGCGCCACCGGCTGCCGACGCTGCCGGATCTGCGCGCTCCTCCGCCCGACGTGCTGGCGCGCGGCCAGCTCGTGCCCTTCGGTGCGCCGGAGGACGCGATCGAATTCAGCTGGGCGCGGCAGACCGCGCGGCGCGTCGGCACGGTCGTGCACGAAGCGCTCGAGCGCTTCGGCCGCGGCAAACTACCCGAGGCGGCGGATCTGCCGGCGCTGCGCCTGCGCCTCGAGTCGCGGCTCGAGGCACTGGGCATCGAGGCCGCGCCGGCACGCGCCGGAGCGGAGCGTGCGCTCGCGGCGCTCGGCGTGACGCTGGCCGATCCGCGCGGGCGTTGGCTGTTCGATCCCGCGCATCGGGAAGCCCATTCGGAGCTGGCGCTGTCGGGCGTGCACGAGGGCCACATCGTGAACGTCGTGATCGACCGGACGTTCGTCGCCGCCGACGGGAGCCGCTGGATCGTGGATTTCAAGTCCAGCCCGCACGAGGGCGGCGATCTCGAGCGGTTCCTCGACGAGGAAGCGCGGCGCTACACCGCGCAACTCACGCGCTATGCAAGCCTGGCGCGCGCGCTCGGACCGCAACCGGTGCGCGCCGGGTTGTACTTCCCGCTGCTCGGCGAATGGAGGGAGGTCGAGGTAGCGGCCGCCACTAGATAGGTCGGCCCGGCACTCGTTGTTGTTGCGCGTCGCGGCCGCCACTAGCTGGCTCATCGAGGCAAGCGGTGTGGTTGCAAGACGCCCGTAGGTTAGTAGGAACCTTCGAACGACAGCTGGCTGAACCCCGACGCATCCGGCGGCGCGCCGAACGTGATCTCGCGCACCAGCTTTTCCGCTTCCGCCGACTTTCCGAGAATCGCTCCGCGCACCAGGTAGGTGTTCGGCGGCGTCAGCGTCAGCGTGCCCTTGAGTGTAAACGGTCCGCCTAGATCCTTGAGCGTGCCCTGCACGGGTTGTCCATCGATGGCGTTCGGCGAGTCGAACCGCACCTCGTAAGATCCGAGCTCCAGCGGCCGCGCGCCAACCTGCCGCAGGTCGCGCAACTCGACCAGTCCCTGGATCGCGCGGATCGCGCCGCCTTCGCCCATCACGAGACGTTGCACATCCGCATGGATGCGCGCGCGCTGGTCGCGCGGCATCTGCGGCACGAAGGCGGGATCGAGCGGGAATTGCGCGCTGAGATTGCGCAGCTCGCCGACGCCGCGGAAATCGGTGTCCAGGTCGGCGCGCGCATCGAGCATATGGCCGTGCACGGTGACGTCGCCCGTAAGCCGCCCGGTGAATGCGCGTGTCGGCGCGAAGTTCCAGGTCGCGTCGCCGAGCGGAGTCTGCTGCACTTCGAGCCCCAGGCACTCACCGTGCCAGATGGACCCGCCGAGCTCGGCGCAGCGCACTTGCGCCGGCAGCAACGCCGTGAACCAGCTCGCAGGTAGATAGAAGAACAGCACGCCGAGAAAGACGAGCAGCCCCGCGACGATGGTCAGCGCGAGCTTGCCGCGCGACATTCAGGCCCCGCGCAGCACGAGCCCGGCGTTTACCAGCCCGACCTCGCCGGCAGATTCGATGTCGGCGGTCTCGACGCTGATGCCGTGGTTCTGCGAGAGCCGTGCGAGCCACGCCACCAGACCATCGAATGGCACCTTGTCGAGACGGATGCGCAGACCCTTGCGATCGGCGGTCGGCTCGCTGCTCACCAGCGACTTGCCGAGCCCGCTCTCGCGCGCCGAACTGTCGATGAACACGACGAGCTGCTCGCCCGGCACCTGGGCTCCGCCCGCGGCGCTTGCGCCACCGAGCTGCGGCACCGCGGATTGGATGAACGCGAGATCGTCTTGCTTGGTTTCGATGCGTGCATGCGTCGCCGCGACCTTGGCATTGAGTGGCAGGACGACCCCGACGATGAGCGCCACGACCGCGGCCACGCCGCCGAACAACACGAAGCGACGCTCGCGCTCTTCCAGACCGGAATACCAGGCGCGCATCAGGATTGTCCTCTGCGAATCTTCATGCTGCTGCGATAGCCCAGGCCTGCGGTGCTGCCGCCGCCCAAGGTCGCCTCCCAGTTCGCGGCGCGCATCTGCTGGCTGATGAGCTCGAGCGTGGCGGCATCGGGCGCGCTCATCCGCAGCTCGAGCGTGCCGTCCTTGTTGTACTTCACGCTCTCGATCTGCGCCTGCGGTGCGGCGACGCGCGCGGTGGCGAACGCGGACAGAGCCGGAAGCAGCGAGCTGTTGCCGCTGCCGCCCTGCAGCTCCACGAGCCGTTGCTGGACGCGGCGGCGCGCGTTCATCGCATTCTGCTGTCCGGGCATGGCGAGGCGGAATTCCTGGGTGATGCGCTCGTCGAGAGCGGTCTCGCGACGCTTGAGCGTGGTCAGCTCGAAGGCTTTTCCGCCGATGTGCAGGCAGAACAGCACTCCCGCAAGCACGGCCGCGAGGCGCCAGACCTGCCAGCCCTTGCCGACCGACGACACCTGCTCGAATGACCCTTGCAGAAGATTGATGGCTTCGCCCGCCGCGGCGGCCGGCGCGAGCACGCTCAAGGGACCAGACGGGAGCAACTGCACTTTCACGCCGGTGAAGCGCTCGCGCAATGCATCGACGGTGAACTGATGCGTCTCCCATTCGGCGTGACCGCAGTAGAGCAGCAGTCCGAGTGGCGCGGGCTCGAGGCCGTCCACCGCCGGCTGCTGGGTCGCGAGCGCCATCTCGAACGCGTCGGTCAGCGACAGCGCGGGCAACACCAGCGGCGGTCCATCCGCCACGCGCAGCGTGATGGTGTCGTTGGCGAGCAGCGCGATGAGTTGCCCCGGCATGGACGGCACCAACGCCGCTTCGGAGTAGACCGCCTGCGGCTGCAGCCCGACGGCACGGAGCGCGATGAGCCAGCCTTCGAGCTTGGCGCGGGCGATCACCACGACCGGCACGCGCCGCGTGTCCGAGTTGCGTGCGCCGATCGCGAAGTGCAGATCTTCGATCTCGTCGGCGACGCGCTCCTCGAGCGCGAAGGGGATGACCAGCGCGAGCTTCGCGGCGCTCTTCGCGGGCGCATCGCTTTCGGTGACCAGCGCATCGCTCGACGGCACGACCGCCACGATACGACGGCCCGCGGCCATTGCCGTGGCCTGCTCGATCGGTCCGGACACCGGCTGCACGACGACGCTGCCGTCGTCGCTGCAGACCAGCCATTCCGGCTCGGCGCCGTTGCGCAGGTGAATGATCAGCGATTCGCTCATCGTTTATTCGCTTCCGAAACTGCGCTGTACGACGCGCACTTTGTTGCCGCTCTCGCGAAAGAGAACACTGTACAAAACGAACTCCGCAGTGCCAATACGAATGTGGGTCCGCAGCCGGAACCACGCCGATTTCTCGTCCACGTGCTCGGTCACCTGCTGCTGCACCTGGGGATCGTTGAAATTGGTCAGGAACGCATTTTTTTCGGGGAAGCAACCCTTGGCGCGCTGCGCCTTGAGCTGTGCCTCGTCGTACTCCTGCTGATTATTGCTCTTCGTGACGTCGAGCATGATGGCGTTGGCGGTGCAGAGATTGACGTCGACGTCGATGGGCAGAGCAGTGACATAAGGCGCGAGCTTAGCGTATCGCTCGGCGCCGAAGCCGGGCAGGGCCAGCAGCTCCGACGGATGCGTGATGAAGGTGTTCGGCGGGCGGTACGACGGGAGTTGCGTGACGTACAAGGTGTCTTCGCCGCCGTCGCCGAACGGCATGTTGTCCGGGTCTATCCAGTCGACCATGAGATCCGCCCAGCGCGGTTCGAGATCGAGTCGGCGCAGCAGCGAGCGAAATACGTTCACTTGGTGCTCGTCTTCCTTCAATGCATTGGTGGGGGCGTCCCAACGCACCAGGCTGTTGAGATTGAAGCGCGCCGACAGGTCGTCGAGTTGCGCCTGGATCCAGACACCGGTGCCTTCGATCTCGAGCGGTCCGACCGGCTGCGCCCAGTCCTGGTCGAGCGAGGTGCGTGCGTTGCCGCCGTTCTCTTCCAGCGCGATGCTGGCCAGCGCCTCCGCGGACATGCCGGCCTGCAACGCCTGCTCGAGCGTGAACGTCGCCGCGGAGCGTCGCGCCGCCATGGCCTTGTTGTACGTGATGGCGGCGGCAACAGTCGTCGCGAGCGCGAACATGACGATGGCGACCAGCAGCGCGACCCCGCGTTGACGGTGCATCCTCATGTCGGGATCTCGTACAGCCGCGTAATGCGGCCCCAGTCTTCGAGCACGATGCTGAATTCGATGGCGAGCGGGCGAGGGCGTAACAACGTGTCGATCGCCGCGGGGGTCGGGGGCCCGCTCGGCGCCGCTCCGGGCCATTCGGTGCGCCATTCCCGTGACGCCGGATCGAGGAAGCGGATCTCGACCGCCTTCACCTTGGTGAGCACCACGCGCTGCCGCGGCTCCACGTTGAGCGCCGGATCGACCGAGAGCCAATGCTCGCGCAGCAACTCGCCGTCGACGAAGCGGTAGCGCACGCGCTGCTCCGCGGGACGTTGCACGCCGACCGGATTGCTCCAGCCGGCGCGCGTGAACGTGACGATGGTGTTGTCGCGCGTGGTGGACGTCATCGCGGGCTGGATCTCGCCGTTGCCCGCCGTATCGCGCGCGGTGCGCGCGATGGCCTGCGCGAAATCCTGCGCGATGACCCGCACGCCGCGCTGGATCTCCGTGAGGCGGCTCTGGCTGGTGTTGATGTGATCGCGCTCGACGAGCGCCTGGTTGATGGCGCCGTAGCCGAGCGCGAACATGACCGCCGCGATGAAGATCGCGATCACTATCTCGATGAGCGTGAAACCGTCCTGGCGCTTCATTGGGACGGGGCGAGATTTTTCGGCGGCGGGTTGGTGGGCGGGTTGTTAGGTCCGGGACCGCCCTGCAAATCGCCGGAATAGGGTGCTGCGATGGGCGTGAGCCGGTCGGATCGTGCCGTGGAGACGACGCCGATGGCGGTCGTGGTCCAGTTCAGCTTGTCGGTTTCCGATCCGCTCGAGGTGCTCTCGGTCTCCTTCTGCGCACTCGACTTCTGCGTCGGACGCGTGTCGTCGACCGTCTCGCCCGTGGGTCGTGCGCGCACCTCGATGCGGATCATGCCCTTGATGGGCAGCTCGGTGACTTCCTCTTCCCACTGCCAGCGCATGCCGCCCATGTCGGATTTGCCGGTGCGTCGGCCGAGGTCTGGCATGGACTTCGCGATGCGCACTTCGGTGAGGCGATTCAACGCCACCCATTCGGCGATGGTTTTTTCCTTCAGATAGATGACGCTGCTCGCCGACGACGTCACGGTGCCGAGCAACGCGCCCATCGCCATGGCGACGATCGCGAGTGCGACCAGCACTTCGATCAGGGTGAAACCGTGCGCGTGGCGTGGCGGTCTAGGAAGGTTCATTTCCGCTTCGCCGCGAGGCGCGTAGCTTTTGCGACTTCCTCGTCATCCTGTTCGCCCGGCATGTCGAGAATGATGTTGCTCTGCTCGTCGCTGAAGAGGCGAGCACGGTTGCCACTGTCCGCATCGAGAATGATCTCGAAGGACGACAGATCGCCGTTCGAGAACAGGAGCATCTGAGGCGTGAAGTTCTCGACATCCTTGTCCCTCTTTTTCCTTTCGACGTTGAGCACGATCGTGCGCCCTTCGACCACTACGGTCGGGACGACTCCCGGTGGGAATTCGCGCTCGCGCAGCGCATCGTCCTCTTCGGCGGGCCGCCATTCGTTTCCGAGCACATCGAAGACCACGAACGAGTAGGTCTTGTTGTTCACCCGAAATCCGTAATCGCGGGTCTGCAGCTCGGCCTGCTCGCGCACGTAGTCGAACAATGCGTCGAGCCGCTCCGCTTCCTGGTCGAGCTTGGTGTCGCGGCGCTCGTCGGAGAGATACAAGACCGCGCCCACCACGAATACGCCGATGATGGCGATGACGATCAGCAATTCGATGAGCGTGAACCCGCGGGCCGCCGCGCGGGCTCGCCCACGGATCGAATTACTGATCCACGTTCCAGTTGCCAATATCGGCGTTTTCACCTTCGCCGCCTTCCTGTTGGTCCGCGCCGAAGGAATAGAGGTCGTAGGTTTGACCACGGGTTCCCGGGAACACATATTGATATGGATGCTTCCAGGGATCTTTCGGGATCGCCTTGAGGTAGCCCCCCTCGGGGAACGTCCGGATCGACGGGTCATTGGGCCGCTGCGAGAGCGAGGCAAGCCCCATGTCGGTGCTTGGATATTTGTAATTGTCGAGCTTGAACATCAAGAGCGCGGTCTCGATGCTGCGGATATCCGACTTGGCTCGGGTGATCTGCGCATCCGCGACGCGGCCGAAAATGTTTGGCAGGATCGCGGCCGCGAGCAGCCCGATGATCACGACGACCACCATGATTTCGATGAGGGTGAAGCCGCGCGCGGCACGGTGAAGGCGAGATTCCATGCAATTCCCGAGGGGTCAGTGGTGGGGCCGAATGATAGCAAATGAACGCTGAGAGCCCCGCCGTCGGGTTAAAAGACCTCCAGAAGCGGCTCAATTTCGACGGCGGGTACGGAATCGTGTTCCTGGCCGCCTGCGCGCTGCTGGTGCTGGCGGAGCTCGGGGGCGACTGGTCCCGCACTCATCTGGCCTACGACCGGGGGGCGATCGCGGCCGGCCAGATCTGGCGGCTGATCACGGCGCATTTCGTCCACCTCGACGCCGAGCACACGATGCTCAATGGCTTTGGGCTGGTGCTCATGTGGGCGCTGTTTGCGCGCGAATACACGTTCGGCCGCTGGATGGCTATCTATCTGGCGGCAGGTCTCGGGATCGACGTGGGACTGTGGTTCCTGACTCCCGACGTGAGCAACTATGTCGGCGCCTCCGGCGCGCAGCACGGCGTGATGACCGCCGGCACGCTGGCGTTCCTGCGGCGCGGCGATTTCATCCGCTGGCCGCTCGCCGCCATCATCGTTGCGAAACTTTCATATGAGCAGTTCGCGGGCGCGATGCCGTTCTCCGATTCCGGCACGACCGTCGTCGATGCTCATCTGTACGGCGCCGCCGGTGGAATTGTGCTGGCGACATTCCTGCGGTCGCGGCAACAGCTGCGCTGAAGCGAGTCGTTATACTTCGCGGCCATGTCCAACAGTTCACTTGCATTCGTATTTCCCGGCCAGGGCTCCCAATCGGTGGGGATGCTCGAAAGTTTGGCCACCGTCTCACCGGTCGTGCGGGCCACCTTCGATGAAGCGTCGAAGTCGCTGGGCTATGACCTGTGGAAGCTGTGCGCAGAAGGCCCCGTGGAGGAGTTGAACGCCACCGAACGCACGCAGCCCGCCATGCTCGCGGCCGGCATCGCCACCTGGCGCCTGTGGCGCGAGCGCTCGGCCGTGTTGCCGGCGCTCGTCACCGGCCACAGTCTCGGCGAGTTCACCGCGCTGGTCGCCGCGGGAGCCATCGATTTCGCGGCGTGCGTGGATCTGGTGCGCTTTCGCGGCAAGGCCATGCAGGAGGCCGTGCCCGCGGGCACGGGCGCGATGGCGGCCTTGTTAGGACTCGAAGACGACGCCGTCGTCGCCGTCTGCGCGGAGGCCGCGACCGCCGGCGGGGTGGTCGAGGCCGTGAACTTCAATTCGCCCGGGCAAGTCGTGATCGCAGGCGAGAAGGTCGCGGTGCTGCGCGCCATCGAAGCGGCGAGGATTCGCGGCGCGAAGCGCGCGCTCGAGCTGCCGGTGAGCGTGCCTTCACACAGCAGTCTCATGAAGGGCGCCGGACTCGAGCTGCAGAAGAAACTCGCGGCCACCGATATCCGGCCCCCCCAGATCCGCTATCTCAGCGCGGTCGACGCGCAGGAGCACCGCGAGCCCGACGACATTCGCGCCTTGCTCGTGAGCCAGTTGTCGAGTCCGGTGCGCTGGACCTCGACCGTCGCCGCGCTCGGCCAACACGGCATCAAACACGTCATCGAGTGTGGGCCGGGCCAGGTGCTCGCCGGCCTCGTCAAACGCATCACGCGCGGCGGCGACGTGCAGACCTTCGCGCTCGAGAATCCCGATTCCTTCACTTCCGCGACCGCCGCGGTCGCGTCCTGACAGGTTTTGCATATGCTCCAAAATGACATTGCGCTGGTCACCGGCGCTTCCCGTGGAATCGGACAGGCCATCGCCAAGGCGCTGGCGGGCGCCGGGGCCCGGGTCATCGGCACGGCTACCTCGGAAGCGGGCGCCACGGGCATCTCTGCGTGGCTCGGAAACAACGGCCGTGGCGCGGTGCTGGATGTTGGCAGCGCGGCGTCCATCGAGTCACTGTTAGGTGATCTCGACGCGAAGGGCGAGATGCCGACGATCCTCATCAACAATGCCGCGATCACTCGCGATACGTTGCTGCTGCGCATGAAGCCGGAAGATTGGGACGCCGTGATCGCGACCAATCTCACGAGCGTGTTTCGGCTGTCGAAGGGCTGTCTCAAACGCATGATGAAAGAGCGCCGCGGCCGCATCGTGTCGCTGACGTCCATCGTGGGCATCACGGGCAACGCGGGACAGGCAAATTACGCGGCCGCGAAGGCCGGAATTCTGGGTTTCACGAAATCGCTGGCGAAGGAAATCGCCTCGCGCGGCATCACCGTGAATGCGGTAGCCCCGGGATTCATCGACACCGACATGACGCGTGCGCTCAACGAACAACAGCGCACCGCGCTCACGGCGCAGGTGCCCATGGCGCGTCTCGGCACGGTCGACGACATCGCATCCGCAGTGCTTTTCCTGTGTTCGCCGGGCGCTAGCTACGTCACCGGAGAGACCCTGAACGTCAACGGCGGCATGTACATGGCCTGACAAGGCGCTTTGGCCAGCCTTGTCGTGGGGGCGTCGCAACAGGCAAACCGCCCCAAAATCGAACAAAAATCAAACCAAAACAAGCACTCACGATTTGACAGCGTAGCAGGCGGGCAAACGTTGCCCTAGAATACGCGCCCGCTGCGATCCGCCTGGATCGTTACGAACATACATCTCTATTTGAGGGCGAATCTGAAATGAGCACGGTTGAACAACAGGTCAAGGCGATCGTCGCCGAACAGTTGGGCGTCAAGGCAGAGCAGGTTGTG